>CAYQTE010000034.1:38871-47615 GCA_964420285.1 uncultured Tepidisphaeraceae bacterium | reverse complement strand
TGGGGCACGCCGTATATCTATCGCGTTCCGGGCAAGAACGGGCAGGATTTCGATTTGTTCTCCTGCGGCCCCGATGGGATTCCGTATACCGCCGACGACATCAAGTGATGCAGCACGGCGGAGCGGAAGAACAGCCCACGCCAAGGCGCCAGGCTCGCAAAGGAAAACGGCGGACGACGTTTTACAACAATTGGTTTCTTTGCGTCTTTGCGCCATTGCGTGAGACCTAATCCTTCCCCGACGCCTGCGCGGCTTTGATCGCGGCCACAAGGCCTGGGATATCGTGCTGGGCGGCTTGCACCGTCGGGGTCAGGCCGAGTTCACCGATGGTCTTGGAGGTGATCGGGCCGATGCTGGCGAGGCGCACGGTTTTCAAATGATCGCGATGCGGGCCCAGAAGCTCGGCCAGGTTGCGGGCGCTGCTGCTGCTGGCAAACGTGATCCAGGTGATCTGGCCGGCGGTCAGGGCGTCGAGCACGGCCTGCGGGAGCGATCGGGCGGCGTGCGATTCGTAGACCGCGATGTCGCTGACCTCGGCGGCATTGCCTTGATGCAGTGCCTCGACCAGCACCGGCCGGGCGATGTCGGCGCGCAGGAGCATGAATCGCCGGCCGGTGATTTCGTTGGCGGCCGCAAGGGCCTCGCCCAAGGCTTCGGCGACGAAACTCCTGGGGCAGAGATCGACGTTGAGGCAGAGGCGATCCTTCACGGCGTTGGCGGTGGCATTGCCGACGGCGGCGATTTTGGCCTTGCCGAAGAGGCGGGTATCACGGCCGATGTCCAAAAGTCGCTGGCGGGTGAATTCCACGCCATTGACGCTGGTGAAGATGAGCCAGTCCATCGCGGCGGCGTCGAGGAGGGCGGCGTCGACTTTCGACCAGTCGGCCGGTGCGGACAATTCGATGGTCGGGGCTTCCAGGACGGTGGCGCCGGCGGATTCGAGTTGGCTCTTAAGTTCGCTGGCCTGCTGGCCGGTGCGGGTGATGAGGATGGTCTGACCGAACAGCGGGCGTTTCTCGAACCAGTTGATATGGCGGCGGAGCTGGGCAACCCGGCCGACGATCGTGATGGCGGGCGAGCCGATACCCGCGTGGCGAACGGCATCGGGGAGAGTCTGCACGGTGGCGACGACGGTGCGTTGGCGCGGGGTCGTGCCCCATTGAATGGTGGCGGCGGGAGTATCTGGTGACATGCCGTGTTCCATGAGCTTGGAGCAGATGCGCTCCAGCGACCGGGCGCCCATATAGAACGCCAGA
This sequence comes from uncultured Tepidisphaeraceae bacterium, assembly GCA_964420285.1. Lineage (GTDB taxonomy): Bacteria > Planctomycetota > Phycisphaerae > Tepidisphaerales > Tepidisphaeraceae > CAYQTE01. The sequence continues at coordinate 46,359 of CAYQTE010000034.1, read as the reverse complement.
CTGGGAAGATGGGCGAGCGTGGCGAAGTCGATTTCGGCGGCCGGTTCATCAGTGGCGGATGATGCCGATGCCGCGGTCGGCGGTTCGATTTGATCGTCGCGGACATGGCCGGTGACGAGGGTGATCGATCCGGCCAGATCGCGGTGGGTGACGGGGATTCCGGCATAGGCGGGGGCGGCGATTCCGGAGGTGATGCCGGGGACGACTTCAAAGGGGATTCCGGCATCGGCCAGGGCCTGGCATTCTTCGCCGCCGCGACCGAAGACGAACGGATCGCCGCCCTTGAGGCGGACGACGCGAAAACCGAGTTTGCCCTGTTCGACGAGGATGGCGTTGATCTGTTCCTGGGTGGCGGCGTGGAGGCCGGCGCGCTTACCCACATTGATGCGTGTGGCGTGGGGGCAATAACCAAGCAATTGGGGATTAGCCAGGGCGTCATGCACGACGACCTGGGCTTGTTCCAATAATTGTGCCCCGCGGACGGTGATAAGGCCGGGGTCGCCCGGGCCGGCTCCGACGAGGTAGACGATGCCACCGCCGGGATATGCGGTTTGTGGGGTCTGGGACGATTCCGGTAGCTGGGTAATCTTTTGCGCCATTGTGGCCGATGAGTGTAACGGTTTTACCGGCCGTATGGCATGGGGGAGGGTTAAAAGTTGAATGCGGGCCCGGTGGAAGGGCCAGGAGTGCATTGCCATGATAGCTCATCTGAACGACCCGGAATGCTTCAGGAAGTCGGCAGAAGCGAGGGAGCAGTCGCAGCCGATCGAGGTTCGCCGCCTGGACAACACCATCGCGGCGCATCGGCAGCGTCGGATGCTGGTCAAAATGAAACAGAGCACTGGGGCGGGCCTGTGGGCGACGAGTGACCGTCCCCTGGCGGCCGGCGAGCGGCTGGCGGTAAGCTTTTCCCCCGGCTTCGTCGGCCCGCATGGGTATGACACGCTGGGGCGAGTGGTCCGATGCGATAAGCGCGGGCCGAATTATCGGCTGAATGTGCAGTTCGATCCCCGGCCGGCGGCGTGACCGGATGACAAGGTGACAAGGTGAGGGGGTGACAAGGTGACAGGGAAAGCTCCCCCGAGCCGATTGATCGCATTTCTTCCCTGCTCACCTGCTCTCCTGCTCTTCCTCCTCCCCTGCTGCCCTTCTTCGGCAGTTCCACTACAATGGGGGCATGACATCCGTAGCGACCGACGCATCCGCGCGCCAGATCCCCAATCCATCTTCCAATCCGGAAGATTTCCGAATGACGATCGGCGAGCACCTTGAGGACCTTCGCCGGCGACTCTTCCACGCGCTGTTCGGGTTCGCCCTGGCCTGTGCGTTCACATTCCTCTTCGGGCGCCAGGTGACGGCGATCTTCTGCCGGCCGCTGCTCCACGAACTGCAACGGCACAACCTTCCGGAAAACATCTACACCACCGAGCTGACTGAAGGGTTCATGACCTACATTCAGATCAGCCTGATATCGGCTGGGGCGATCGCGGCGCCGTGGATGGTGTATCAGATCTGGAAGTTCGTGGCGGCGGGGCTGTATCCAAAAGAGCGGAAATACGTCACGAAATACGTGCCCGTGAGCCTGGGCCTGCTGGTGGTGGGGATGCTGTTTCTGTATTTCGTCGTGCTGCCGATGATCCTGAATTTCTTCCTGATGTTCACGCTGGGGTATCCGACGTCGATGTCCAAGACCACGTACATCGGGCCGACGCTGCCAATGAACATCCCGCTGCTGGCGGGCGATCCGGCCACGATGAAACCGGGCGACATGTGGATCGACACGATCCAGGGCCGGATCAAGATCGACGTGACGGACGCGGACGGCCACGATCAGGTTCGCATCCTGCCGTTCTCGACCGAGGGGCAGATTCAGCCGTGGTTCACTTTGTCGGCGTACATCGATCTGGTGATGCAATTGCTGCTGATATTCGGCCTGGCGTTTCAATTGCCGCTGGTGGTGATGGCGCTGGTGCGGTTTGGGATCGTGGAAGTGGCGACACTGCGCTATTACCGGCGGCACGTCTGGCTTGGGCTGATCGTCCTGGCCGCCGTGGTGGTGCCGGGAGACGTGGTCACGGCGATGGTCGCACTGTTCGTGCCGATGATCGGGCTGTTCGAGCTGGGGATGGTGCTGGCGGAATGGAACAAGAATTCGGCGGCTGAATCGTGAGCGGGGCATCGCTGACGTTTTCGATTGCTGCTCGCGGCGGCGATAGTTCCGCGCGGCTAGGACGCGTCACGACGCGGCACGGTGCGTTTGATACGCCGGCGTTCATGCCCGTCGGGACACAGGGAACCATCAAGGGAATCCTGCCGGAAATCCTGCCCCCATCCGGCACGCAGATCGTGCTGGCCAATACGTATCACCTGATGCTGCGGCCGGGCGAAAAAGTCGTGGCGGCCCTGGGCGATCTTCACGGGATGATGGCCTGGCCGGGGCCGATCCTGACGGATTCCGGCGGGTTTCAGGTGTTCAGCCTGTCGGACTTGTCGCGGATGGACGATGACGGTGTGCATTTCAAGAGCCACATCGACGGCGCGGCGGTCGAGCTGACGCCGGCGCGGAGCATGCAGGTGCAGAACGATCTGGGCGCGGACATCATCATGTGCCTGGATGACTGCCCGCCTGCCGATGCGCCGCCGGATCGCGCCGCCGCCGCCGTCGAGCGGACGTTGCGCTGGGCGGCGCGGTGCAAAGAGTCGCACGCCCGGCCGGCCGATCAGGCGCTGTTTGCGATCGTGCAGGGGGGCACGGATGCGGCGCTGCGCGAGCATTGCCTGCATGAACTGACGGGGATGGATTTTGCGGGCTATGCGCTGGGCGGCCTGGCGGTCGGCGAGGGTTTTGCGGCCATGAAGCAAGTATTGGATGAATTCGCCCCCGCCCTGCCGGCGGATCGGCCGCGGTATCTCATGGGCGTCGGATATCCGCGGGACATCGTTGCGGCGGTGTGCGCGGGGATCGACATGTTCGATTGCGTGCTTCCGACCCGCAATGGCCGCAATGCCCTGGCGTTCACGACGGCCGGGCCGATTCGGCTGCGAAATGCACGTTTTACGGCCGATTCCGGGCCTATTGAGGCCGATTGCACCTGTCCGGCATGCCGCAAATTCAGCCGGGGCGCCATCCGACATTTTTTTTTCGCTGACGAGATGCTTGGCCCGGTGCTGGTTTCCCTGCATAATGTCTGGTTCTACCAACGGCTGATGTGCGACATCCGCCGGGCGATCGCCAACGGGGCGATGGCCGACTTTGCGGCCAACGACCCGCGGTCGCGGCTGGGGCCTTGCGAATAACCGGCCCCGCCGTGCGATCGTCGCCATGAAAGGACGAGAATTTGAATTTCATTATGACATTGATGGATGCGGCCACCAGCGCTCCGGCCTCGCAAGAGGCGCCGTATCTGCTGAGCAATCCCTGGATTGTCCCCGGCGCGATCATCCTCCTGATGATTGTCTTCATGTCGCGCACCAAGAGCCGCGCCGGCCGGCCCGGTGAGGACTTGCTCAAGAACCTCAAACGCGGCGATCGCATTCAGACCATCGGCGGCGTGCTGGGCATTGTCGCGGACGTGCGCGACGATGAAGTCGTCATCAAAGTCGACGAGAGCTCCAACACCCGCATCCGCTTTGCGCGCAATGCCATCGCCCGCGTTATCGTTGACCAGGACAAGACCGACAAGAACATAGATCAGAAGAAATAAACAAGGCCGTCATTCCCATGCCAACCACTTATACCGGTCGCGTCGTCACCATCCTCATCGTCCTGCTGGGCGCCCTGTTCGTCCTCTTCGCCGGCGGACGGGTCAACATCCGCCCCGGCATCGACATCTCCGGCGGCGTCGATCTCATCTATGCCGTCAAGCCGCCGGCGGATTACCACGGCGATCTCTCGCAGCTCACGCAGCGGACGCTGGCAGCGCTGCGAAGCCGCGTCGATCCCAACGGCGTGCGCAATCTCGTCTGGCGCCCGCTGGGCAATTCCGAAATCGAAATCCAGATGCCCCTGTCCGGCGATTCGGAGAAGAACCAGGACATTCGCAACGCTTTCACCAAGGCCAGCCGGGCCATCGAGGACACGAACGTCTATTCCAGCCAGGCGCTGGCGGCCATCAACCTGGCCCAAGCCCAGCCCCCCGCCACCGAGCCCGCCGCGGCAACGCAGGCCGCCGGCCTTGTCCCGGCGACCCAGCCTCTGAATCAACTTGACTTGGTGAAGCTGTCCAAGGGAAGTCCGACGCGGCTGGAAATCCTCAAGCAACTGGCCGACGCCGTCAATCGAAAAACCAATGCCATCGCACAGGGTGATCCCGAAGCTCTCAGCAAGGCCGATCTCGATATCGCCGATCTGACAAAGAAGATCGATCTGACGAACATCACGGCCGATGACGTGCAGGCGGCACTGGCAAAGCCCGAGGCCGATCCGGCGAAGGTGATCGCCGAATTCAAGAGCCGCGATCCAGGCTTTACCGAGCGCAATAAGGATCTGGACACATTCGCCGCGGCGTTCAAGCAATATCAGACGGTTCGCAATTCGCTGGACGATGCGGCCGGCCTCAAGCGGCTGATCCAGGGCTCGGGCGTGCTCGAGTTCCATATCCTGGTGATGAACCCCAACACGCCCGACGCACTGGCGATGCTGGCGCGTCTGGGCCCCGACGGCGCCGGCCCGGCCATCCAGGCCCAGGACGAAATGGAATGGATTCAGACCGATCCCAATCATCCCAGCGAATTCGCCACCAATCCCACCCTTCGCTCCTGGCACGACAAGCAATACATCCTCTGCTGGAACAGAGCCGACAAGGCTCTCACCAAAGCCATTCCCGGCTGGGCGCTGGAAAGCGCCAATGCCGGCACCGATACCAACAGCGGCCAGAACATCGTCGAATTCACGTTTGACAACGGCGGCGCCGCCGCCTTCGGCGCCCTCACTCGCGCCAACGTCCATGAGCCGCTGGGTATCGTCCTGGATAACGTGATCCTCAGCGCCCCCAACATCAACGAGCCGATCACCGCCGGTCGCGGCCAGATCAGCGGCGGCAGGGGCGGCTTCACGCCCAGCGAACTGGATCGCCTGGTCAAGGTTCTCAACGCCGGCAGTCTACCGGCCCAGCTCAACGGCGAACCCATCAGCCAGCGCACCGTCAAATCGACTCTCGGACACGACAACCTGATGAGCGGCATGCTCGCCTGCGCGTTCGGCCTGGTGGTCGTGGCCGTGTTCATGTGCAGTTATTACTACCTGGCCGGCGTGGTGGCGACGTTCGCCGTGGTGATGAACATTGTGCTGATCCTGGGCACACTGGCGGCCTTTGGAGCGACGTTCACGCTGCCCAGCATCGCGGGCATCGTGCTCAGCGTGGGCACCGCCGTCGATGCCAACGTGCTGATTTTCGAACGTCTGCGCGAGGAACAGCACCGCGGCCTGCCGCTGCGCATGGCCTTGCGCAACAGCTACGCCCGCGCCTTCAGCGCCATCTTCGACTCCAACATGACCAGCGTCATCACCTCGGCATGTCTGTATGCCAAAGGCTCGGAAGACGTTAAGGGGTTCGGACTGACTCTGCTGATCGGTATCGCCGCCAGCTTGTTCACCGCCTTGTTCGTCACCAAGACCATCTTCGGAATCCTGATCGATCACTACGGCCTCAAGAACCTCTCCAGCCTGCCGCTGACCTTCCCCAAGTGGGACAAATTCCTCAAGCCCAACATCGACTGGATGGGAATGGCCTGGGGCTTCTACGCCTTCAGCATCGTCGCCATCATCGGCGGCCTGGTCTGCTTCTTCGTTCAACTCCGCGCCGACAAGATGCTCGACATCGAATTCGCGTCGGGCACCAGCGTCGAGGTTGTGCTCACTCAACCCATGACCCAGGGTGAGCTGGGCGACAAGATCACCAGAACCAATACCGTGATCCCGTCGCCCACCATTGTTGCCGTGTCCGACAACCCCGGCGAACAGGACCGCGATTACGAAATCATCACCCCCAACCCCGACGCCGCGGCCGTCAAGGAAGAACTGCTCCGCCGCCTCAAGGGCAATCTGCAACTGAACCTGGCGTCGAAGTTCGACGGGTTCGGGGCCAAGTTCGAGGATGCCGACGACCACCAGATCATCCCCGTGACCGACAAGCCCACGCTGCCCGCCTATGCCCGCAGCGCCCAGGTGGACTACTTCGGCGGCGCCGCCATCGTGCTGGAACACATTTCCCCCGAATTGTCCGCCGACGACATCCGCAACCGCATCGACCAGCAAAGCGCCGAGGAACGCAACGTCGCCGCCATCCGCGATTTCACCGTCGTCACGTCCGCCGGAACAGATAACCCGGCCCAGAAGGCGGATTCGGCCGTCGTCCTGCTGAACAATCCCGCCATTCCATACGTGAAGGATCCGGCCAACTGGAAGGAAGAAGTGGCCAAACCGGCCTGGCAGTGGGTGAACGACGCCCTGGGCAAGCAGGAGGATTTCCGCAAGGTCACCAGCTTTGACGCCTCGGTGGCCGGTCAGGCCCAGCAGGATGCGACCGTCGCCCTCATCCTCTCGATCCTGTTTATCATGGCCTACATCTGGGTGCGATTCGGCAACCTGAAATACGGCACCGCCACCGTCGTCGCCCTGTTCCACGACACGCTCTTCACCATCGCCGCGCTGGGATTTGCCCACTACATCCCGGCCGACACCGCCATCGGCCGGTTCTTCCAGCTTGAGCCGTTCCGCATCAACATGACGGTGGTGGCGGGCATTTTGACGATCATGGGGTATTCGATGATCGACACGATCGTGGTGTTCGACCGCATCCGCGAGAACCGGGGCAAATACGGACACCTGGATCGCCAGGTCATCAACGACGCCGTGAACCAGACTTTGTCGCGCACCTTGCTGACCTGCGGGACCACAACCATCACCGTGGCGTTCATGTATTTCATTGGCGGACCGGGGATTCACGGCTTTACTTTCGTCCTGCTCATTGGCATATTGGTCGGCACATACTCGTCGGTCGCCATCGCGGCCCCGATTTTGCTGTTCCATGCCGAGCGGGAACGGGTGCCGGATTCGGGAAATCGCCCCGGCCTGCTGCAAGGAGCCTGATCGCGATCGATGAGCCTGTAATGGACCGCCAAGTCGTGCGGCCGCGACAACTCAATACGGGAAGGAGTCCCAATCATGCGCAAGGATGTGAAATTCGCTCTGATCATCGGCGGCGTGTTCCTGGCCGTCCTCATCATCTATATCAGCGTCAATCAGACCGGCGACAAGGGCCGCAACGATGTGGCCCTGGTTACGACCGGTGGAACAGTCACATCGGGCGGCTCATCGCCAACTCCCGCCGTCACGCCCCCAGCGCCAGCACCGGCCACCGCAGGCCCCAAGGCTCCAGCGCCCAAGCTCACTGCTCCTGCACCGGCGGCTGAGGATCATGTGGTCGCAGTTGTGCCGCCGGCTCCCGCGCCCGCTGTCGTCGATCATTCCGCCGATTTCACTCCCGC
>CAYQTE010000034.1:27439-38771 GCA_964420285.1 uncultured Tepidisphaeraceae bacterium | reverse complement strand
GCCAACGATCCCTGGCATAGCGCCCTGACCTACGGCATGCTCGACACCGTCAAGCCCGCCGTCGATATCCGCCCTGATGCCGCCGGTCCGCAGGATATCGGCCCGATGGCCTCGCAACCGCCGCCCTCCGACGGATCGGGCACGAGTCCGGATTCCGCCGCCGGTGGTCCGATTGTCACCGAGACACCGTCGATGTCCGGTGGGCCTATCGTAGCCGACGCCACACATATCGGCGCGCCGGCGCCCCTGCCGACGGCCAGCTACTCGACCGAACCGCCAATGGCGTCCGCATTGGCCAGTCCCTCAACGCGACCCGTGCAGGCCAATACCGGCGCCCACACCCACGTCGTTGCTTTCGGCGAGACCTTCAGTTCGATCGCCCAGACCGTCTACGGCAACAGCAAATACTGGAGCCGTATCGCCGATGCCAATCCGCAAATCGAACCCAGGAGCCTCAAGCCGGGAATGACGCTCATCATCCCCGCCTTCAGCCCGCCCGTCGTGCCCGCCACTCCCGCGGCCGTCGCTCCGGCTCCCATCGATCCCAAGACCGAATACCGCGTCCAGACCGGCGACAGCCTTTACAAGATCGCCGTCCATCTCTTCAACAACGGCCAGTGGGCCGACAAGATTTACGAACTGAACCGAACCGCGATCGGCGCCGATCCGGCCAAGCTCAAGGTGGGCCAGGTTCTCAAGCTCCCGCCGGCCCCGGCCGCCGCCGCTCCCGCGCCCGCAATGCCGCATTGATTGCGCCTTGCATGCCCAAGGACAGCGCCTTTTAATAGCCTGTGCTTGGTCCGGAGAATTCAAGACTCACAGGAGAATCCCTTGGCAGAAAAAATCCCCCTGTCCCGCGTCCATCAAAGCCCCCTGATCGAGAAACGCATCCTCGATGTCGTCCGCGGCGGCAATTACATCCTCGGCCCCGAGTGCAAGGCCTTCGAAGCCGAACTCGCCGCCTACTTCGGCGTCAAGCACGTCGTCCTCTCCAGTTCATGGACGGCCGCCGTTCACCTCCTGCATATCGTGCAGGGCCTCAAGAACGGCGATGAAATCCTCGTCCCCTCGCTGACGGCCTTCCCCAGCATCGAGCCCATGATCCACGTCGGCGCCAAACCCGTCTTCTGCGACATCGGCACCGACTACACCATCGACCCCGAAGACGCACGCCGCAAAATCACCGCGCGCACCGTCGGCATCCTTCCGGTGCATCTCTACGGCCGGCCCGTCAACCTTGACGCCATCATGAAACTCGCGGCCGATCACAATCTCTGGGTCATCGAGGATTGCGCCCAGGCCCACGGCGCCCGCTGGCGCGGCAAGCGGGCCGGCTCCATCGCCAAACTGGCGGCTTTCAGCTTCTATCCCAGCAAGAATCTCACGGTTTATGGCGACGGCGGCGCCATCGCCACCGACGATCCCGAGATCGCCCGCAAAGTCACCATGCTCCGCAACCACGGCCGCAAGGATAAATACCTCCACGAGAAAGTCGGCTTCAATCTTCGCTTCAACGAGATTCAGGGCGCCGTCGGCCGTGAACAACTCAAGGTGCTCGACGAACTCAACGCCGGGCGCCGCAAGGCCGCCGACGCCTATCGCCGCGAACTGGCGGGTATCCCCAATCTGGCCCTGCCGCCGGCCGACGAACCCGGCGTCACCGAAAGCGTTTATCACATGTTCGTCATCCGTCTGGACGGCCCCAACGGCCCGGAGCAGCGCGAGACACTGGCCCGATATCTCAAGGAAAAGGGCATCGAATCGGGCGTGCATTACCCCGTCCCCAACCATCGCCAGCCGGCCATCGAGGAACGCTTCGGCAAGCAACCCGCCCTGCCGCGAACCGAAGACGCCGTCCGCAGAATCCTCAGCCTGCCGATGTTCCCGACCCTCACCGATCAGGAGGTCCGGCTTGTCGCCTCGGAAATCCGGGCCCACCTCCGGGCCTGACCGGCCGGCCCCCCAGATTCGTCTTGCCTCTGCGCCATTGCGCCTCTGCGAGGGATATTCTCTTCCCGTACGGACCTGGGAGAAGAGTATCCCGCGCAGAGGCGCAATGGCGCAGAGGTCGGCAACATTGGTGTTTCCAGGATCATTCCAATTTCTTCCATAACTTGGATAGACCATGTCCGAATTGCTTTTGATCTACACCGCCCTGTCCGTCCTGCCGACGCCGGCCAATTTCCACATGCCCCTCCAGGACAATTACTGGTTCTGGAAAATCATCGGCTTTTCCGGCATCGGAGTCTTCGGCACCCGCTTCCTCATTCAATGGCTCTATAGTGAGAAACACAAGGAAAGCCGCATCCCCACCATATTCTGGTGGCAAAGCATCATCGGCACGCTCCTCTGCCTGGCCTACTTTCTCCGCCAGCAGGATTCCGTCGGCGTGGCCGGTTATCTCTTGAATATCATCCCCTATTCGCGAAACTTGATCCTCGTCTATCGAAAGAAAGGCCAGACGAAAGCGGCTTTGGCATCGGGCCCGGCCGCGACCAAGGACGACCACTCGTGAACGAAACGCCCAACACACCCGCCGATCCATCTTCTGCATCGCCCGCACCCGCCGTGCCAACTCTCAGCATCTGCGTCCCCGTCTTCAACGAGGCCGAGAACCTCCCGCTTCTGCTGGAGGCCATCGTCCGCGTCGTCGATCCGCACAAAATCGCCACCGAAGTCATTTTCGTCGATGACGGCAGCACCGACGCCAGTTGGACAACCATCGAATCCCTCGTCGCCAAAGACGCCCGTGTGCGCGGTGTGAAATTCGCCTTTAATTGCGGTGAAACCGCCGCCAGCGATGCCGGACTCCGCGCCGCGCGCGGACGCTTTGTCATGACCATGGACGCCGATCTCCAGAACGATCCGGCCGACATCCCCAAATTCCTCGAAGCCCTCAGCCACGGCTGGGATTGCGTCTGCGGTTCGCGCGTCGCCACCCGCGGCAAGGGCGACAACATCATCCGCGTCATCAGCAGCCGCACCGCCAACTGGGTCCGCAACAAGCTCTCCGATGAACAAATCTCCGACGCCGGCTGCACCTACCGCGCCTTCCGCCGTGAATGCGTCGGCAAGCTCAAGCTCTATCGCGGCCTGCACCGCTTCATCCCCACGCTGCTGAAGATGGAAGGCTTCACGGTCACGGAAATCGCCGTCACCAACAATCCTCGTCTGCACGGCGAAAGCAAATATGGCGTATGGAACCGCCTCTTCAAGAGCTTCCGCGATCTGCTGGCCATTCGCTGGATGAAGACCAGGCTCCTTGGCTACCAGATCGCCAAAGAGATCGAGCAACATCCCTCCAATCCGGACGCCGCAGCCACCCCTCCAGCATCGACAACTCACGCACCATCAGCGGCGCCGCCGCCAAAACCGCGACGCCCATCCAAACGACCGCGTTTGCAGATCGCCGCCGGATTGCTCCTCATCATCGCCGCCATCCTCGCCTGGGGCAGCTTGCGAATCCCCGCCGGCGACGCCTCCGGCACATCCCTCACCGGCCCGCCCGCCACGCGAAAGGCCGGCGATATTCTGCACGTCGCCGCTTTCAACATCGCCGGCGGCGTCAGCCCCTATTACGACGATAAGACCCCCGATCTCCACCGAACTGTCGCCGTTCTCGGCGGTTACGATCTGATCTCCCTGGAAGAAGTTCACGGCTCTCTCACCGGGCCTGATCAGGCCGAGTTGATCGGCCAGCAGCTTCATCTTCCCTGGCTCTTTGCCCCCACCGAGCGGCAATGGTGGCACGATTCCTTCGCCAACGCCCTGCTCACCGATCTGCCGGTCAAGTCCTGGCAACGCACGCAGGCCTCGGGCCCGGCCTCCACGACCAACCGCAACCGCGTCGTCGCCACCGTCACCTGGCGGGGGCAAACCATCACTGTCATCCTCAGCCACCTCGATCGCCACGCCGACCGCGAAAACGAAATGCGGTCGCTTATCGACTTTTTCCGCAAGGCCCCCGCGCCGGCCATTCTCATGGGCGATCTGAACACGACGACCCTCGACCCCATTCTGAGCGGCCTGCGCAACGACCCCGCCGTCGTCGATTGCATCACGCGATTCGACAGCCCAAACCTCTCTTCCGGCAATCTCGACTGGATCTTTTCGCGCGGGCTCGATTGCACGGGGGCCGGCCTGCGACTGGACGATGCTTCCGATCATCCCGTTGCCTGGGCTGATTTTCGGGTATCATCCGCATCGACACAGCCATGAGCCAATCCGCGACGCCCAATCTCGCGATTCTGGACCCAGCACAACCTGTCGCCTCGCGAAAATGGCCGCTTCCCGCCGCCATAATCCTCGTCGCGGTTGTCGCCGCCCTCGCGGTCTTTACCAACCTTGGCGGCGCGCGAGTGCTGACCCGTCATGAAGTTCTCGCCGCCGAACCGGCCCGCGAGATGACGCAATTCCCCTCGTTTCAGATGTTCATGCTCCCCAAGCTGGCCGGCGCCTACCGCACCGCCAAGCCGCCGGGAATGATGTGGTTGATCGCCATCAGCATCACCGCGTTCGGCGAGGCATCAGCTCTGGCGGCCCGATTCCCGTCCGGACTGGCCTGCGTTGCGTCGGCCGTCCTGGTCACGGCCTTCGCCGCACGCTGGTTTGATATCGCCGTGGCCACGCTGGCCGGTATTTTCCAGGCCACCATACTCATTACGCAGCTTCAAGGCCGGCTCTGTGAAGCGGATGCGACCCTCGGCGCCGTCGTCCTGGTCGCCGTCGGTGCGCTGGCGCTGGCCTGCGTCCAATCGCCACGCGGGCGGATGTCCACTGGCTGGACCAGCACGCTTTTCTATATCGCCATCGCCGCCAGCATCTTGCTCAAGGGCCTGATCGCACCCGCCTTAATGCTGCTGGCGATCGCGTTCTATTGGCTCGTGCGTCGCGACCGCCGTATCCTGCAATTTCTGCTCAATTTCAAGGGCATCGCGATCGTCCTCTGCACTTCGCTGGGCTGGGCCGCCATCGCCTACACCATCGACCCGGCCATCATTCACGACTGGTTCAGCGAGCAAATCGGCACCGCCACCGGAACCTTCGGCTCCGACCCGTGGTATTTCTATTTCCATTCCGTCCTGTTCGATCTTCTCCCCTGGACGCCGTTCGTCTTCGTCGCATTCTTCATGGGAATCCCGCGCCGGCCCGTCCGCAGGGGCCTCCCGCCGCCCGCGCCGTCCGCCTCTGCCAAGCCAGCGCCCGTATCTCCCTTGCCAATTCTGGAATACGCATGGCCGGACACGCCGCCACAACCCAACCTGCTTGTCCGCTTCTGGCGCTGGATCAAGCCCGCCGATCCCATCACCCAGTTCCTCGCCTGCTGGTTTATCCCCGGCATCATTTTCCTGTCGGCCATCAAGCACAAGCACGGCCACTATCCGATCCCGATTCTGCCGCCGCTGATCATCGCCGCCGCCGCCGGGATGGTGCATTTCGTGCGCTGGCAACGGCGAATGCCGCCGCGAATTCTGATAACCATCGCATGGACGATTGTCTGTCTCGCGGCCGGTGCCCTCGGGGCCAGGTTCGTACTCCATTGGCCCAAACTCCCCACCGCCGCTTTGCAGAAGGACATGGCGATCGTTGTCGGCATCATCGCGGCCGGTTGCATTCTGGCGGGCTTGCTCGACTACTTCCGCTGGCACATTGCCCAGATCGCGTGCATTGTCGTGTGCGTGCTGGTCGTCGAGATTTCCATTCAATACACGGTCATTCCCGCGCTGGATGATTACCGCCCGCAGGCCGAACTCGCCCTCCGCGCCGCTGCCGAGGTTCCCGGCAGCAAGACGATTTTCCTCCTAGGCCGCCGCGAGGAGGAACACGAGGCGCAATACACCTTCTACCTGCGCCAGCCGATGCAGCGCTGTGACGAGTTCGCTTTCTTCCCCAAGCTGGCCGCACTCAACCGGCCGCCCTTTTACGCGATCACTCCCGCCATTCTGATCCCCGATCTCCGATCCCGCTGGAAGGTCACCCTCCTGGATACGGCCTCCCCGATTCGCTCCGGCGAAACCGAAGACGACCACCTGAATCTCGTCCGCCTCGACCCGATTGCCGCTTCGCGCCAATAGAGCCGGCGAGCAGGTATGAAGATGATGGCGTCGCTCGAGAACTTTCTGAGAACTGGCCGACTTGGACTTGTTTGTCTCGGAACGACGTGGCGGAGTCTAACAGAGCTGCTGGGATACCCCGATGACCGCTCCGTGGGAGAACCTGAAATACGGAAATATGGCAACCTCGAAATCGCTTTTCGCGACGGTCTTGTGGATATGATCGCCCTTTATTTCCGCGATGGAAATTTCATCTCGCCTTTTTCGTTCTCGGATTATTGCCCAAATGACCAAACTTCGCTGTCAGACATGGAACATTTCCTTCGAGCAAATCAAATCGCGTACTCGCCGGAAGAATCGTTGACTTTTGATTCTCAATCGGGCTTGAGAATTTCGGTTAGTAATGCAACCTTGGTATTCTCGGAGGGGCGCCTCTACGGTATCTTTGTGTCTGCTTGGGACCGACCGAATCCCTCGACAGCTTGAATCTGTTGCGACCTAAGGCCATCACAGCTCGCCGGCTCAATTCCGCACCAATTGCGTATTACCGCATCCAACGGAATTCGCTATGCCGCCGGCTTTTCCGCCCGTACGTTTCGGGCCTTGGCCTGCAACAGGGCTATCACGCTGGCCGTCGCAATTAGCGCTTCGTATTCGGCACGCTGTTCGGCAGTAAGGCTGCCGTCAATGGCGCGGTCGGCCAGTTCGTCGATCTTTGGCCTGGGCATCAGCGTCGGCCCGTAGTGCCACCAGCCTACGGGCCGCCTCGGGGGATAACGCTCGCCCGACCGGGTCGAGTAGGCGGTCGAGGAGATCAGCGCTGGTCAACATGATCGCCAATACACCTTGCCTGGGGCCATGTTTGGGAGCACCGTCTACGACGCGACCGTCGTTCACACACCCGTCAAAAAGTCCCGCGACGCGATCAGCCCCGCCATTTCGCACTCGGGCGTGCCGTTGAATTCCTCATCCTCCAGTTCCACGCTCAAAAACCCGCGATAATCATTGTCCGACAATATCCGCAATATCTGCGGCCATCGCGACTGGGCGTGTCGCCGGTAACGCCGACGTGGCAGCGATTGAGCGATGACGAACTGCTCGATCGGCTTTCCGAAATCGGCCAACCCGGGGCGATCGCCACCGTCAACGGCAGGCCGACGCTTGTGCTTCTGCATCCGCAGCCCCCGCCGGACGGCATCTGATCGCAACCGCCGTTTGACGGCGCATGCAATCGGCCATAGACTCGCCGCCCGGTTGGCTTGGTGGAGAGTTGCATGAGTTTTCAATGTATCTTGATCACGCCGGAGCACTTGGTGCTTGATGAGACTGTCACGCAGGCGATCGTGCCGGCATTCGATGGGCTCATGGGGGTTCTGGATCACCGGGCGCCGATCCTGGTGAAGCTGGGACTGGGGCCGCTCAGGCTCGATTTTGCCGGGGGAAAACAGCGGCTGTTTCTCGTCGAGGGTGGCGTGGCGCAGATGAAGGGATCAATGCTGACGATTCTTACGCAATCGGCCATTGCGGCCGAGGATATCACTCCTGAATCGGCCCGCGTGGAATTTGCCGAAGCCTCCGCGCGGCGAATCACCGATGAGGCCAGCTTTGAGAAGCGCCAGGCCGGACTGCGCCGAGCGGCCGTCAAGGCCGAGCTTGCCGGCCGCGGCAAGTGATCGATCTGGCGATCGATTCTGTCATCAATACTTGAATTCGACGCCCAGACCGCCCCAGATGACGTTGTCGGCATCGAGGACGCCGCGGATCTTGCCGGTATCGACAAACCGGCTTGTCAGGTCGAATTCGCCGTAGCGCTCCGGAATATTCATGAGCGTGTTGAGCGAGAACGTGACCAGCACGCCGACGTCGTAATGCTGCCAGCCGGTGTCGTCCTTGTTGTTGATGAAGACGAACTGCTCCTGGAAATTCCAGATGTACGCGATGTCGGCATAGGGCGAAATTGTCACGCCGGTCTGCTCGATCGGAAAATCGTGCCGAACCGCCGCCTCGAAATACCAGCCCTTGTTCTTGTTGTAGTCGTAGGCCGTGTAGATCGACGGCGAAAGAATCGGCTTGTCCAACCCGAAGACATATCCGTCGTCCAGCTCGATCTTGCCCCAGACTTCCGACGTGTCATAAGCGACGCGATCGGGGTAGAGATAGGCGTTATCGCCGGCCGTCAGCGTGACCGGCCGCAAATTCAGGCTGGTGCCGAAATAGGGGCGGAATTCCTGGAAACGCGAGACGGGATCGGAATCGAAGACATTGGAGAAGACGCCGACAAAGGGCGTGAACGGGCCGATGTCGAAATTGATCTGCGACTGTATTTCCAGATTGGCCGAGTCGCCGCGCCCGCCGACGGCACTATGATCCACGCCGCGATAGACGTAGTGATTGTAGTAGTCGAAATCGAGCTGCACGTGCGTGCCACCGGCGTTGACGCCCGGGCGCTGGGTGGGAATCTCCGGCTGCCCGTAAACGGTTTCCGGCGGCGCGGCGTCCATCGAGAACGGGCCTGGAAAATCAGCCGCATTGTCCGGCGATACCGCGGCGGCGTTGTCGCTGCTGACGTGCAAAGCCGGATCGAATCCATCGCCGGCCAGGGCCTTCCCCGCCGACAGACCCGCCGCCGCGGCGATAATCATCGCCCGAACCAGCCAACCATCCCATACCGGCCGATTGCGCATCGATCGCTCCTTGACAGCCGGTGGCAAAAGTCCAGCGGGTCTTTTTGCCGCGGGCTGGTAGGTGAAATGTACCGGCCTTGAGTTCCCTTGTCACGAACGGGCGACCGGCGACTGGCAACGCCAACCCATTTGCCCGTATCATGCCGGCAGCCCGTCACCATGAGCCGATCTTCGCAAACCTCCGCCGAATCGCCCGCCGCAAGCCCCGGCGCGCCGCCGCCCTCCACCAGCCGGTTGATGACCCGGTTCGTCGAATCGTGCATCCAGACGGTGGCCGGATCGGCTGTCGCGGTCGAGCAGGGTTTCAAGGGCCGGCCCAAGGCCCGCCGTTTGCTTCGTCTGCTGGCCGACAAGCATCGAATCCTTGTGACCGCCCACCGGCATCCCGACCCGGATGCCCTGGCCAGCGTGCTGGCCATGTCCAAGCTGCTGGAGGCCAAACTTCCCGACGCGGCCGTCACCACATCCGTCCAGGGTCATGGCGGCAGCGGCGGCATGAACGAGGCGTTCCTGCGGCTGGCGAATCTCAAGCTCGATCCGTGGGAAGAAATCGACCTGAACTCGTTCGATGCCATCGTGCTTCTGGATTGTCAGCCGGGGTTCACCTATTCACCGCTGCCGCCCGATTCCTACCCTCTGGCCGTCATCGATCACCATCGCGCCCGCGGCAAGCGGCCGGCGTCGGCCTTTTGCGACATTCGCACCGACGTCGGCGCCGCCACCAGCATCGTCTTCAGCTACTACATGGATCTGGAAGTGCCGATCTCGCCGGACCTGGCCGCGATCATGCTTTACGCGATCGAGTCCGACCTGGCCGGCGCCGCCGGAACGCCCGGCGAGCTGGACAACGTCGCCCTCTCGACGCTCACGCTGCTGGCCAACACGCGCAAGCTGTATCAGATGCGGTATGTCGATCTGCCGCAGAGCTATTTCATCGTCTTCGCCAGTGCCCTGGCCAATGCGGTCTATTACGAAACCGCACTGATGTCCCACATCGACCAGATCGAGGCCCTCGAACAGCCCGCCGTCATGGCCGATTTCCTGCTGCGCTTCGAAAAGGTGCAATATTCTCTGGTGACGGCCGTTTATGAGAACCGCCTGCTGCTGAGCCTGCGGACCAGCGGCTCGCGGCTCAGCGCCGCCGACCTGGCCCGACGGCTGCTGCGGCGCATCGGCGAAGGGGGCGGCCACCGCTGCAAGGCCGGCGGCTACATTCCCCTGGAGACCGGCTCCCCCACCGAGATCGAGCGCAAGCGCAACGTCCTGCGCCGCCGTTATCTCCGCGCCCTGAACATCCGCCAGCCGCGCGGGATCAAGTTGGTTCCGACGGTGAAATAATCGTCCCGTTTCCCACATCCCGCCCGCCGGGTACATTCCCGCCATGAGTACCGACCTTCCCAAAAACTACGATCCGGCCGCCGTCGAAACGGCCACGCATAAACTCTGGCGCGAGAACAACAGCTTCGCCGCCGATCCGGCCCGGCCGGGTCGACCGTTCACCATCGTCATGCCGCCGCCCAACGTGACCGGCGCCCTGCATCTCGGCCACGCCATCAACAACACGCTTCAGGACATCCTCATCCGCCAGCACCGCATGGCGGGCTTCAACACGCTCTGGGTTCCCGGCATCGACCACGCCGGCATTGCCACCCAGGCCGTCGTCGAAAAACAACTCAAGGAAAAGGAAAACAAGACCCGCATCGACATCGGCCGTGAAGCCCTCGTCAAGCGCATTTGGGAATGGAAAGAGCAATACGGCAACCGCATCCTCGAACAACTCCGGCGTCTGGGCTGCTCCTGCGATTGGACGCGCGAACGCTTCACACTCGACGACACCTGCGCCCGCGCTGTGCGGCAAACCTTCTTCAAACTCTTCAAGGACGGCCTGATCTATCGCGGCAAACGCCTTGTCAACTGGGACATCCAACTCCAGACCAGCATCAGCGACGACGAGATTTATCACGAAACCGTCAAGACGAGCCTGTGGCACATTCGCTACCCCATCGAAGGCTCCGACCGCGTGATGACTATCGCCACGACGCGCCCCGAAACCATGCTCGGCGACACGGCCGTGGCCGTGCATTCGCAAGACCCGCGCTGGAATTGGGCGATCGGCAAAACCGTGCGACTACCGCTGGTCGATCGGCTCATCCCGATTATCGCCGACGACATTCTCGTCGATCCGACATTCGGCACCGGCGTGGTGAAAGTGACCCCCGCCCACGACCCCAACGACTATGCGACGTGGCAGCGGCATCTGAACGCGCCCGACAAGATCGACATCCTCAACATCCTCGACCCCGACGGCACCATCAACAAAAACGGCGGTCCATACTCCGGCATGAAACGCCACATCGCCCGCAAGAAGATCGTCGAAGACCTGACGGCCGCCGGATTGCTGGAAAAGGAAGAACCCTACGAAACCCAGGTCGGCCACAGCGACCGCAGCAAGACTCCCATCGAGCCGATGCTCTCCGACCAATGGTTCGTCAAAATGGCCGACCTGGCCGAAAAAGCCATCCAGGCCGCCAAAGACGGCCGGGTGAAATTCCATCCGGAGCGCCATGCCCAGCAATACCTAAGCTGGCTCGGCGA
>CAYQTE010000034.1:0-27339 GCA_964420285.1 uncultured Tepidisphaeraceae bacterium | reverse complement strand
GGGTGAAATTCCATCCGGAGCGCCATGCCCAGCAATACCTAAGCTGGCTCGGCGAGAAGCGGGATTGGCCGATTTCGAGACAGCTTTGGTGGGGGCATCGGATTCCAGTGTGGAGTTGCCTTAGCGGTGTTGCCGACGAAGGCGTCGACCCAGACGCGGCGCAATGGGAGAGCAAGTCGAAAGCGTTGCTCTCACTGCTGGAGCGCGCAGGGGTATTCCGCGGCGATATCGCTATCAAGCCGCAATACAGCAATTACCATTACCTTTGCACAGCAGATCCAAGAGCCGAAAAGGTGTTCCGGTACCTGGAGCGGCTGACGCTAGAGAGAACCGGGCACGTATCGCCATCGTCCGTCATGAAGGAGCTCGGGGAAGCTGCTCCGCAGTATGTCGAGGTCTCGAGAGGGATTCGTTTTGCCCAAGACCCCGACGTCCTCGACACCTGGTTCAGCAGCGCCCTCTGGCCGCACAGCACGCTCGGCTGGCCGGAGCAGACGGCCGATCTGCAACGCTACTACCCCACCAGCGTCCTTGTCACCAGCCGCGACATCATCACGCTTTGGGTCGCCCGCATGGTCATCACCGGCCTGTACAACATGCACGATGTCCCGTTCGCGGATGTTGTCATTCATCCCACCATCCTCGACGGCCACGGCCAGCGCATGAGCAAGTCGGCCGGCAACGGCGTCGATCCCGTCGATGTCATCGAAACCCACGGCGCCGACGCCCTCCGCTTCACACTGGCCATGATGGCCACTGAAACCCAGGATGTCCGACTGCCGGTTAAGAAAGACGCCGCCGGCCGGAACACCAGCGACAAATTCGACCTCGGCCGGAATTTCTGCAACAAACTCTGGAACGCCTCGCGCTTTGCGATGGCGAGTCTGGCGACGATTCCGCAGGATGATCGGCCCGGTGACCTGTCGCAATGTTCCCCGGCCGATCGGTGGATTCTAAGCCGTCTGGCCCGCACGCTGGACGACGCGGCCGCATCGCTGGCGAGCTATCGTTTCGACGCCTACGCGCGGGCGTGTTACGAATTTTTCTGGAACGATCTGTGCGACTGGTACATCGAAATGGTCAAGCCGGTGCTGCGCGAGGGCAAGACTGCCGATGCGCCCCACGACGCGCAGCGTCAGGCTTCCGCCCGCATTCTCGCCGCCACGCTGGATGCCTCGTTGCGCCTCCTGCATCCCATCATCCCGTTCATCACCGAATCGATTTGGCAAACCCTCGCCCAGGTTCGGCAAGATCGCTCAATCCCCGGCCTGTACGAACCGAGAACCGGTGCGCTTCTCATCAGTTCGCAATGGCCGGCCGTGAACGCATCGGTCATCGACACCGCCGCCGAGTCGCTGTTCGCGGCCGTTCAGGAAATCGTCACCACCATTCGCAATCTGCGAAACGAGGCCAAGGCCGATCCCAAGCGGATTGTCGATGTGCAGATATCCCCCGCGTCGGATCTGGCCGCCATCATCGAAAGCTGCCGGGCGATCATCGACACACTAGCCCCCTGCAAACTGACGATCGTCGCCACGCCGGAATCCCTGCGCGGCGTCCCCGGCCCGCGCGCCAGCGTCCGCGGCTGCGAACTGGTCATGGCCATCGCGATTGACGAAGCCGCCGATCAAAAACGCACCGGCAAGCAGCGCGAAGACCTGACCAAACAAATCGCCACCCTCCGCGCCCGCCTGAGCAACGAGGCGTATATCGCCAAGGCCCCGGCCGCATTGGTCAAACAAACCCGAGACCAACTCGCCGCCGCCGAAGCCGAATTGGGCAAGCTGTCGTGATCGAGAAAAAAGAAAAAACGGTGTAGCCACAGAGCACACAGAGATCACAGAGAGGAAGAATCTATGGACGAGTTGACCGACAAAATCATCGGCGCCGCGATTGAGGTGCATCGCACGTTGGGGCCCGGGTTGCTGGAGTCGATTTACGAGGAAGCCTTGTGTCTCGAATTGCAAATGCGCGGGTTGAGTGTCCGGCGGCAGGTCGATGCGGACGTGAATTACAAGGGCCACATCATCAAAGGTCAGCGCCTTGACATGCTTGTGGAAGGCCAGGTGATCGTTGAGATCAAATCCGTCGCAAAGCTCCCGGAAGTGGCAACATCGCAGGTTCTCTCCTACCTCAAAGCCACCAACCTCAAACGCGCCCTGCTCCTGAATTTCGGCGAGCGCCTCATGGTCGACGGCATCAAACGCATCTCTCTGTGACCTCTGTGTGCTCTGTGGCTGATAATTCTTCTCCTGCCATGTCAATGGACCACCCGCCGTTCGCCGGATATCGTATGGACATGAAGCTCGCCCCGGCCCATGTCCTGACCCGCCGTTAGCTCGCCCCGCGTCTTCGCGTCGATTCGGTTCGCTTCTCCGTGCATTTGTCAGGATCCGTCACATGTCCGAAAAACCTTATCTCTCCGGATTGCTCCGTAAGCTCGACGAGCAGTCGATCCGCTACGGCCAGCTTGAGGCCGTGCTCAACGACCCGGCCAACAGCCAGGACGGTGCGCGTCTGGCGTCGGCCGGCAAGGAAATGGGCCCGCTTGCACCCGTCGTGTCGCAATACCGAGAATTCCAAAAGGCCCAAAGCGAACTGAGTCATCTGCGCGAATTGGCGGCGGACACATCCGATGCGGAAATGGCGGATCTGGCCGCTTCGGAAATCGCCGGGGCGACGGCGGCCGTGGATGCGATCCTCGAATCGCTCAAAGAGCATTTCCTGGCCGCCGAGGAGCCGGAGGTCGCCTCGTTCTTTCTGGAGATTCGCGCCGGGACCGGCGGCGAGGAGGCGGCGCTGTTCGCGGGCGATCTATTCGAGATGTATCGCAAGTATGCCGAAAGCAATCGCTGGCGCTACGAGCCCAGCGATTTCTCGCCCGGCGAGCGCGGCGGATTCAAGGAAGTGATCGTCAACGTCCGCGGGGCCGGAGCGTATCGCCGCTTGCGCTTTGAAGGCGGCGGCCATCGCGTGCAGCGCGTGCCCATCACCGAGGCCCAGGGCCGCATCCACACCAGCGCCGCCACAGTGGCCGTGCTGCCGGAAATCCCGGATATCACCATCGACATCAAGCCGGCCGACGTCGAGGAATTCGGCTGCCGCGGCGGCGGACCCGGCGGGCAGAACGTCAACAAGGTCGAGACGGGCTGGCGCATCCTCCACAAGCCGACCGGCATTCAGTTCAAGATGACCGAATTCAAAAGCCAGTCGATGAACAAGGAGCGGGCCTGGGCGCTGTTGCGGGCGACGCTGTACGAGCGGCAGCGTGCCAAGCAGGATGCGGCCGTGTCGTCCGCCAGGCGCAACATGATGGGCAGCGGCGACCGCAGCCAGCGCATCCGCACTTACAACTTCCCGCAGAACCGCTGCACCGACCACCGCCTCGGCGGCGAGGGCGGCGGAGAGAAGAACTTCCCGCTGGAGCAGATCATGCAGGGCCACCTTGATCCGCTGATTGAGGCGATTGTGGAGATTGATAAACAACAGCGGCTGGCGGAACTTTGAATTGAGATTTTTCAGCGCAGAGACGCCAAGGACGCGGAGAAGACGCTGTATGATGGTGAGGTCGGGTGAGCCGCTTGCAGATGGTGGCGATCATGGTGGATGGGAACAGGGACAGGAAGCCGGAGCTCGGTATTCGCATCCCGCCTGTCCAATCGCCGCGATCCCGGTTAAGATATCCCCGGCTTAACGACGGGAGAGGCGATATGGCAAAACAGAAAAAAGGGTCCAAACCCAAGGCGTCCGAGTCTCAGACGGCGGCGGTTTCGCCGGAGATGGATAATGCGGCGGCGGCCGCGGCGGCGTTTATCTCGCATGCCGGGCGCGGCGCGGGCAAGACCGCCGAGCCGGCTCGCGCGGCCGAGTCGGCGTCGTTTAAGCATCTGAAGGAAACGATCGCTCAACCCGGTGGGGCCGGGGTGTCGAACCTTCTGGACCGCTCGGCCCCGCCGGGACAGCAGAAGTCGCATCTGCCCCTCGCCGGGCCGGGAAGCAATCAGAAGGGACACAATCAGACCATCGGCTCGGACGCCAGCCGGACGGGTGTGCCGAGGCGGACCGGGGGGTAAGGGGTTGTCCGTCGTGGAGGCGCAGAGCGGGGGGAATTTGACAAGCTGACAAGGTGACAGGGTGACAAAATCGTCGCCGGTCGATCGTTCCTTCACCAAGTCACCTTGTCATCCGCCACCGCGTGTGTGATCCTCACTCTTACACAAACTGAATCAGCTCCAGACTCTCAATCATCCTCGGGTCAAAATCAATCCTCTGCGTCACCGGAGCGGACACTCCGCTTCTGTCCAGCGAGATGATCCAACCCTGATCGATCACCAGTTCATCGATGACCCGGCCGCCGGCAAGCGTGGCGCGGCAGACGGCCGTGTATTTTCGTTTCGGCACGCCCTGCTCAACGAGCCACCGCCGCCACTGATCCGGCAGCGGCTTGGCGAGACGGTTTCTGGAGGGTATTGGCATCCGGCTGGCGTACTATTGTAAGGTATCCGATGCGGGCATTGTCGCTGGCGGCGGTGTGGTCGCACTCGGCGGCAGTAATCGCAGGTCACCGGCGCCGATGACGAATATGCCCGGCTTGTCGGCAAGTTGCACGGCCGTTTGCTGCTCGACGGCGCTGGTCTGCTGAAGCGCAGCCAGTGTCCCGACAAAGATTCCGTCATCGACGACGTGCGCGTCGGCCAGCCGGGTCCAACCCAATCGGGGCAACTGATCGATGATCGCCGCATTTTCGTCCGTCTGCTCGATGAGAAGGTTGACGGTCGCGCCGGCCGCGGCATCGATGACCAGAAATCGCGATGATGCGCCGCGCAAAACGGAACCCATGCAGCCGGACATGGCATTGGGAATGCCGAACGCCGTGTTGCCGCGCTGGCTATTGAGTATCATCCCGTCTTTGAGCGCAACCGGAGTGGTCAATTGGTCCTCGCAACCGATCCGGACGGTCGGGGTCTGGGGCGGCGACGTTGAGGCGGGAACTGGTGCGACGATGGCCGTCGGCTCGCGATCGGGCCTGGTCGTCGTGCCAGCGCGCCCGCGGCCGAAACTGGCGGTGGGAACCAGATTGATGTGGTTGGCGGCGACAATCAGGCCGGGGGCGCCCGCCATGGCCATGGTCAGGTTCAGTGCGGCCGATGCCTCATGGCGATAAACAGCCAGGTCGCCGCGCAGCGTTTCGGCGGGAGGAAGCGACGGCTCGGGCATTCTGGTCCACCCCAGTTGCGACAGGGCGGCTGCCGCGGCAGATGTGCCGCTCAGCAGCAGGTAGACCGTCGATTGGGGCGGCGCGTTGATCTGCATCTCCCGGACGCCATCGGCGGGGATCGTTTGCGTCAGGCCGATCAATTCATCGGGAACGTTTCCCCTGGTCTGGTTCCAAAGCACCACGGGATTGCGAAACAGCGCCAGCGTCGCGCGCGTCGTTCCGTAATTGACTCGAACGGCGTCGGAAGCGGTGGAGCTGCGCGTGGTCGGGTTGAATTCCCTCGCCCCGATCCGGATCGGAGCGTTGTCCGGCTGCGTTGTCGGGCTGGCGGCGTTTGCCAGCGCCCTTAGGAGTTCGACGGGACGCAACGATAACTGGCCGGATGCGACATAGAAATCACCCCTCAGAAGGCCGGCGCCGACAAACGTGACGTCCCGCGTGGTCGGGAAATATTGCTTAAAGATGAGCAGATTGGTCACGGCAGCCCCGCTAAGGAGATGTCCATCGCCAATTCTCTTCCAGCCGGCGGCGACGAGGTCGGTTTTCCACGGGATGATCTTGTTGGAGTCGGTGAGGATGACGTAGACGGTCGAACCGGCCGGCACGTGGACGAGCATTTCGTCGACAGTGTCCGGAGGGGCGGCGACGATGTCGGCGTTGGTGATTTCGATGGGATAGTTGGCGGGGTAGGCTTTCCCCAGGCGAAAGAACGCGCCCTCCTTGATTTTGGCGACGTTCATTTCGATGCTGGCATTGCCAATCAGGACCGGGCCTGGATAGCGCGGATCGTCGCCGATGGGGCCTTGCGCCGGGCCTCGGGCGCCGGGATTGCGGGCGGGGCCGGGTTTGGTTGCGGGGGCGGGAGTGGCGAGGATGGGAAATGGACCCGGGGCGGCAAGGGATATCGCACTGGCCGCGACGGAGACCGGGGTGGTAAAGCCCGTGATGGTTACACGCCCTTCCTTGCCGAACGTCTGTTTGTAGATTGCCAATGCACGCACATCGTCCCCGCGGATGAAAGCGCAATCGGACTGTCGTTTCCAGCCCGACGCTTCGAGGTTTGCCAAGGCCGCCTTCTGCTTGCCGTTGTCGACGATGAGCAGAAACACCGTCGATCCGCCGGGCGCGCTGATCAGCACATCGGCCGCCGCGTCGGCGGCGCGGCGCGTGAATGTCAAACCGTCGGCGCCATCCGGCACGCCGCTGATCGGCGATGCGGCGCCCGACGAAAAGGACTCGGCCACCGCGAGCTTCGCCCGCTCCGCGCCGCCGCTGGAGTATTGGACCTGGACGGGCGCGCCGGCCGCGCCGTCGGCCGCGGGCGCGGGCGGCCAGAACAACAACGCCGCCACCATCACGAGCCAGCATCCGATCGCCAATTGTGCCGCAAGCTTCATGTCGATCTCTCGAAGTGGCCTTAGATGCCTTCCTTGAGCATTTTCTGCATGAGAGCGGTATCGGTTTCAAGTTTGCGCATGGCGTAGAGGACATCGTCGCGCCGCTTCTGGAGATCCGCGATGATGGCGTGGCCGTCGTCATATGAGATGAATGCCGTGAGATAGTTGCTCAAGGCGTCAACAAGGGGCAGCACGCTGGGATCCACCTTGGGGCGTAATTTGAAAAGATCGACGAGGCTGTCCTGGGCGCTTTTCTTCGGAATGGTCCCCGCAGCGCCATAGGCCAGTTGCATCGATGGTTCCTGAAGCGTTCCGGCGGCACACTCGGTTGCCAGGAAGGTGTAATACAACGATGCCGTGGTGGAGAGCGTCGCGGGTTGCTTGTCCTGCGCGTACGCCAGCAGCAATTTGGCGGACAAATGGCGAGAACACAGCTTGACGATCTCCGCAAGGCGATTCTGCGCCGCCTTGGAGTGAATATAATCGGCCGGACCGGCCGCCATGACCGTGCGGAACGCTGCGAAATCCCTGATCGCGCTGGCGAGCCGGACATCGCGGTCGGAACGCACGGTGGCGATCGCTTCGTCGAGATTCGCAATGCCGATGATCTGCACATCGGAAATGGCGGACGGTCCGCTGTAGACCAATGCATCGAGAAGCTGGTCGTAATTTTCCTCGGGCAGGGCGACCAATGCGCATTTGGCGGCGACAGCCCCGCGCAGTTTGGCCGAGACTCCGCCGATCGCGTGGATCTTGCCGTTGGCGGCGATGTCGCCGGTGATGGCGGCGGCGGGGTCGATCGTGATGCCCTCGACGGTCGCGCGGAACAATGTTGCAAGGGCCGCGCCAATCGATCCGCCGTCGTGAGTGGAGTATTTGTCCTCGAACGTGATTTCGGCCTTGTCGACGTACCAGTTGGGGTAGGTCAGATGGATGAATCGCAGCGCGTCGTCGAGGGCCAAAGTTGTGTCAGCGCCGACCTTGGTGACGAATTTCGCCGACACGGCGGTTGACGTGTCGCCGCGCGTGACTGTGAGTACGACCTCCGACGATTGGCCGAGCATCTGGCCGGAATCGGTCTGAATCACTTCAAGGCAATTCACGGTCGCCTGCGGACTGGCCACCCGGGTGGTAGGGCCAGGCAGCGGCGTGGCGTCCGTCCCCAGCGAGGAACCCCGAATCGGCGAGGGGTACGGCGAGCGCGCGCCCGAGCGTCCGCGGGCGGGCGTCGGCGTGGTCCGGGTCGTCGGAACCGGCGGCGGCGCGGCAGCGGCGGCGGACGCCAGCGGGGTTGGCGCCGGTTGCGCTGGCGCGGGTTGTGTCGTGGCCGGCAACTCCGGCGCCTGAGCCACCTTCGCGGAGTTGCTGGCACGCACATCCAGATGCTGTGCGGCGACAAAGATCTGCCCGCTGGGGATTCGGAAATTCGCAGCCGTTGCAAACACATGCTCGTACACCGCCAGCACTCCGTTGTTCGGCGGCGTTACGGCGTATTGCGCGTTGTCCAGCCGAGTCCAGCCCGTTGCGGCCAACTGGGTCTCGACGCTGGCCGACGCCGGGATGTCCACCACCAACAGATAAACCGTCACGCCCGCCGGCGCCTCGATCATCAGGGGCGCGGCCGTATTCCCGGCGCGCCGCGTGTACATCAATCCGTCCAGTTCCTTTGGCAGGCGGCTGATGGGATATGTGCGGTTGGAATAGAACTGCGCTCCGGCCGCCAACGTCGCACCAGATGCGTCGCCCTTGGGGAAAGTCACATGCACGACGTCCTGGCCCGGATCGTCGATTGCGAAGACCGACCCGTAACCAGCAAGAATCGCCAAAGCCAGTGCCAACCAACATCGTGAGCCGCGCACCCGGACGGTCATTTGGCCTCCCACGTCAATGAGTCATTGGGGATCATAGCGGTGCGCTACGACCGTGGCAATCGTAAGACGGAATTCTGAGAATGCAGAATGCGGGATTGCAATCACCTGTCGGTGGCAACGGCCCGCGCTGCAACTCAAGGGATGGTCTCGAGGCAGGTGCCGCCTGCGGCCCGCGCGCAGTCGGCGTCTGCCGTATCATTGTCGTTCACTTCATCGGCGTCGCGCGGGTCGGGCCAGACGCCAGGGAGATCTTCCGCGTACCAGCGATTCAGAACGGCCTGCCAGTCGCGCAGCGTTTGCACGTTGATGAAGGCTTCTTTGACGACAGATCGCTGCGGGTGAAACCGGCTGTACTTGATGCCGATCTTGCGCATGCGCCGGCCGGCGAGGGATTCGCCGTGGATTTTGATCGCGATGGCGAAATGTTCGGCCAGAGCCTGGCGCTGCTCGGCGATGGTGGGCGGGTCGAGTGCGATCGCGGGGTTGTCCAGCAGTCGGGCGGCATCGCGGAAAATCCACGGGTTGCCGATGGCGCCGCGGGCGATCCAGACGATGTCGACGCCCGTTTGCTCCAGCATGGCCACGGCGTCGGCGGCCGTGAAAACGTCGCCGCTGCCGAGGATCGTGCGATAGGGGTATCGCTGCTTGATCGCTTTGAGAAACGGCCAAACCGCCCGGCCCTGGTATTTCTGCTGGACGGTGCGGGCATGAACGCGCACGGCGGCACAGCCTGCGTTCCACGCCGCGTCGATAATCCGATCGAAGGCGTCGGCGGCAGCCGTCGTATCGTCATACGAACGTCGCATGCTCAGCGTAAGCGGCATCGCCGGCGGGAGAATATCGCGCACACGCTGCACGATCGCGATGGCGCGGTCGGGGTCGTTCAGGAGATTGCCGCCGCGCAACTTCGATTGAATCTTCTTCACCGGGCAGGCGAAATTAAGATCGATCGCGTCGTAACCGGCCGTCGCCAATATCCCGGCGGCCTGGGCCATTTCCGCCGGATCGCTGCCCATGATCTGGCCGGCGACGGGATGATCCAGTGCATCGATGTCGATGCCGCGGCGCAGACCCTTGCCGCCGTGCAGGAGGATGATATCGAGCAGGGCTTCGGTGACGGCGTAGGGACATCCCCGGCCGCGGGCGACCTGGCGCATGGCGCGGTCGCTGTATCCAGCCAGACCGGCCTGGCAAAACGGCCGGGGCAGTGCGATCGGACCGATATTTGGCATTGTCAAAACGCTTTAGGCGCCGGCGACTTTGGCGACCTGGTCGGCGGTGCGCGGATCTTTCATCGGCACTTCCTGCCAGGCGAATATCTTCCCATCGGGGCCGATGACCACTTCGCCGCGCTTGGAGCAGTTGTACGGCTCCTCGCCGGCCCACATGCCGTAGGCCTTGAGCATCTTGCGGGTTGGATCGCTCAGCAGATCGTACGACAGGTGATATTGTTTCTTGAAGGCATCATGGACGAACGGATGATCCGCATTGACGCCGAACACCACGGTCTGGACATCCTTCTTGATCGTGGGCATGCCGGCCGTGAACGCACAGTGCTCGGTCGTGCAGACAGGGCTGAAATCCATGGGATAAAAGAGCAGCACGACTTTTTTCCCGCGGAGATCGGAGAGCTTGACCTTGTTCTTGTCCTGATTCATCAACTCGAAGTCCGGGGCCGGGTCACCAACTTTCAACGGGGCGTTGTCCATGATTCCTCCAGTGTTGTGTTCGCAACGATCGCCGGCTTATCCGGCCGTTTTCCGACGCCTCAGAGTGTAGGCCGAAAGTGAGTCGCGGGCAACGTGGAAAGCGGGGAGTGAAAAGCAGGCGTTGCCGTTCTGGCGGAATTCAAACGCGATTGAATCGCCAGGTGCGCCAAGAGCGACACGGAGAATACGTCGAGAATTCAGTCGGCGGATCGAACACAAATAGGTTGTGGACCAGACAGGAATCTGCCTCTGCGCCTTTGCGCCTCTGCGAGGGATGTTCTTCCTTCAAACGGGCCAAGGAGAAGAATATCCCTCGCAGAGGCGCAAAGGCGCAGAGGTTGGAACGTTCGGGTTCCTGGACTGGGATTTCTAACCTCCGCGGGATTCTGGCACGACCCGGGAAATGCCCCGATAGGCGTCAAGCAAGCCGCCTGCCCGTATAATCAATCGCATGAAGTTTGGCCGCATCAAGCGACAACACGGGCGAATCGACGGTCTGGATAAGATCCTGGACACGATCGACCACGACTGCCCGTATGTGAGCCGGATGGTTCCCGGGCGGATTCGCGTGCGGCGGGGGCGGACGCCCAGCCGGTTGCGGATTCAATATCCGACCGGGGCGGGACTCAAGTGCATTTATGCCGGGGCCGGTGCGGTGCAGGAAGTATTCGTCATCTGCACGGATGTGGCCAAAGCAAGGCAATGGCTTCTGGACAGTGGCATCGCGGCGCCCGAGGCGCCTGAGGCGGATGATGAATGAATCGGCGGAAAATATCGATCGCGCGGCCGCGATTCTGGCCCGCGGCGGACTGGTCGCATTCCCGACCGAGACGGTGTACGGCCTTGGCGCGGATGCGACCAATGCGGCGGCGGTCGAGCGCATCTTCCTCGCCAAGGGCCGGCCGCGGGGAAATCCGCTCATCGTCCATGTGGCCGATGCAACGGCGGCGCGGCGATACGCCGACCAGTGGCCGGCGGCGGCGGCAAAGCTGGCCGGGCGATTCTGGCCCGGGCCGATCACGATCGTGGTGAAGGCGGCATCCTGCATTGTTCCGGCGGTGACGGCGGGATTGGGCACGGTGGGTCTGCGGGCGCCGGATCATCCGCTGGCGCAGGCGCTGTTGCGAAAGTTCGACGGCCCGGTCGCCGCGCCCAGCGCCAATCGATCCAGCCGTATCAGCCCCACCACCGCCGAGCACGTGCGCCGCGAACTGGCGTCGAGCCTCGATCTGATCCTGGACGGCGGGCCGTGCCGCATCGGCATCGAATCGACCGTCATCAGCCTGGCCGGCGATGTACCGACGATCCTTCGGCCGGGCCATATCGAGCGGGCGAGCATCGAGGCGATCATCGGCCCGGTATGCGAGATTGCGGCGGTGGTCGATGCAACGGCGGCCGCGGCCAGTCCCGGTCAGCACGCGATCCATTACGCGCCGCAGTCGGCGTGTTTTCGGTTTGAGACTTGCGAGCGGCCGGTCGTCGCGGCGAGCCTGGCGGGTGGCCGGGAAGCAGGCGCGGTGATGATCGCGATGTCGAAAGAACTGGCCATCGCGGCCAGAGCGTCGGGCCTGGCGGCTCACATCATGTCCGATAACCCGGCCGATTATGCCAGGGAGCTTTACGCGGTCTTACGCACGGCGGACGAATCACGGCCGGTGCGGATCTGGATCGAAATGCCGCCGGATCGTGCTCCGTGGCGCGCGGTGCGCGATCGCCTGCGTCGGGCCAGCCGTCCGATAGCATCGCCGATGGGGTGATAAGCGGGCGTGGCGGGGACAGGAAGACGCGAATTCATTTGCCGCCGGCGCAAACGAATTGTAGTTCGTAGGGGTGAGGCCGTGGCGCGGCGATGAAGCTGCGGGCGGCCTCCGCGAAGGGAGCCGCGTCATGCACTTTGGCACGTTCACGTCCGATCAATCCCCCCGCCGCCACCCGCGCCGCGGTCTGCGGTTCGATGCCCCTGCCGGCGAGTATTTCAATCTCGAGCATGTCAACTACCGGATGTACCAGGAGGAGACCCCCGCCGAGCCCGAACCCGAGGAGCCGTACCTCACGCTGGTAATGTCCGACTGGAACCAGGATCGGCTCATGGCCCGTCCAATGCCGGTGATTGCGGGGCGCCGGCCCACACCCAGAGGATAATGTTCCTGGCCAGCCGCTGCGCGTAATCCGGATCGTACCCGGCGATGCCCCAGGTGTTAGTGCCCAGCAGCCCGCTGGTCATGTCCAGCGGCAGATAGATGACCGCGCCCTTTCCGCTGGCAAGGATTTGCGGGCGGGCGGTCTCGCGGGTGAATTTCTGTCGGGCGAACGGCCGCAACTGCGGATAGGCCAGATCGAGCATGCCGCTGTCAGTGGTCTTTGACAGGGCCGGATGACTCAGGGGCATCGGGCCCAGTGTGGCATTGGGGAAAGCCCTGGCGAGCATATCGTGCGCCGAATCGGCAAACGCATCGCCCTGACCGCACGGATCAACCAGCAGCACGCCGCCGTCGTTGACGTATTTGGCGATGGCCGCGATGTCATCGGGGGTCATGGTAAAAGCGGCCGTACCGGTGAGATGGGCCAGGGGAGTTTCCGAGACATTCAGATCCGCAACTCGCCGGGGTTCGGGCTTGAGGCCGAGGCTCGTCTGCTCGTAAAACCAGTTGCTGAAGCGATCCCATGCCCCCGGCTCCGGGTCGGAATCCAGGCCGTTGTTGATCAGTCCAAGATGAAACACGTCGTCGGGCACGCGCGGAGGCGGGGGCAGGACGGTGGAACTGAGCCGGTTTTGCAGATCGGATTTGCCGGCGGCGTAGATGTAGAGATTGACGCCGAACTGGTGCGCCCAGGGCTGTTCGCTCTGCTGGCGAAGCTGCCAGAATCTGGAAATATCCTGCGGCAAATGGATCATGAGAATGCGCGACCCGTTGGTGATGATGCGCGGGGCGAGGATGGACGAGGGTTTGAGCGGATAGAAACTGTTGTAGAGGGGATGATCGGCCGGAAGGTTCTGCCAGGCGTATTCGGGGAACAACTGCTTTCCCAGGGCGGTGGCGAACTTATCGAATTCCGCGCTGCCGCCGTCGGCCTGGGTGAGCACCATGCCGCCGGCACGGACAAAGCTGGCGATATTGGCGATCTGGTCGCTGGTGATTGATGGCGCCTTATGACTGGCGATGTAGAGTATCGGTGAATCGGTCCAGTCCCGCCAGGGGCGCGTGACAGGCACCACCTGCCAGTTGAGCGGCAGCTCGATCTCCGCCGAGGTGAACCTGGCGAGATTCGCCACGTCGCGCGGCCGGTTGTCCCAGGCGCCGCTGAACAGGAGTTTGTTCATGAGGATGGGATGGCGGCCGCGGGCGAGAAACAGCAGTTCGTACGAGGTTTCAATGAGCGTTCCCCACGATCCGTTGGCGTATTGCTCGCTGACGGCCTCTTTGGCCAGTTCGGGATACCACTCGTGGTTGCCGAAGTATTTGTATCCCGATGCCAGGCCCACGCGCTCCAGGCTGTACAGCGTATAGCCGCGGTACATTTCATGCATCGTCGGCAGACAATTGTCGCCCGTCGCCAGCCAATCAAGGCCCTTTTGCAGCGCTGAATCGTAAGGCGGACGGCCGACGTCGTTGCCGTCCTGCATCGCGCCCAGATAGTCGTTGGTCACCAGCAGCGACGCGACGCCGGCGAAAGTCATCGACAGCCGCGGCTCGGAGGCAAGGCGGTCATAGCCCCACTGGCCCTCGGGCATCTGCGTCGTGGTCCAGTGATCCTGCACCTCTTCCCAGAAATGGCTGGAGACGATGCAGCCGGCTTCGGCGCCGGACCAGACGCCCAGCAGGCCGTATTGCGAATTGCTGTTGTCGTAGGCCGGCGAGCCGGCGTCAAAGCCCGAGGCCGCGCCGCTTCGCCCGCCCCGCGATTCGCGCGGGGGACTGGAAATCCCGGATTCCTCAAGCCGCCTCGGCTTGCCGTAGGTGAACGACCCGTCGGTCGATGCGCTGACGAGATAATCGACGTCGGCCTGCAAGGCGGCGTGATCTTCCGGCCGGTTGAGCAGTGCCAGCGCCGTCGCCCGCAGGCCGCGCGTGTAGGTCGAGAGCCGGCCCTGCAGATCCATGTCCTTCATCTGGGTGATCAGGCGGCTCATCGTGGGGCCCTGCACGTCGAGGCGATCGTCGGAGACGGACTGGCCGGCCTGAAGCAGTGCGTATGTCGCCAGGATTTGCTCGCCGTCGTGGTACTCATCATTGTCATCATGCACCCCCGAGCTGAGCTGGCTGAGCAGAAAGCCGACGGCTTTTTCAATACTCTCGCCGATCCTGGCGTCGGTGATTCCGCTCGCGTCGGCCAGGGGAGCTTCGCGGGCCGGCGCGTGATGGGCGGATTTCACAGGCGGAGCGAACAACTGGATATCGCTCAGAGGAGGTGGCGGCGGCGCGACGGCAGTGCGCGGATGGGACGGCGATGCGCCGGCGATTTCGGACGGCCGCGATGCCGGCGCTGTGGCGGCGGGCGGGCCGGCCGGGCGGACGCCGGCACTGATGCCCTGCTCGACCAGCGCCTCGCGACGGGCGCGGGCGCGCTCGACCTCGGCCAGGAGGCGCGGATCGATCAGCGCGCGCATGCCCACCAGTTGGTCGATATCGTCGTATCGCTCAATGGCCACCTCGGGGTGATTTTGCACGATGGCGGCCTCGGCGGCGGCAATGTCCTGCCGAATCTCCGCTGCGTGCAGCCGCTCCCATTTGACTTCCGAGCCGGGGTTGCTGCGAATCAGAAGCACAACCACCAGCACCATCGCGGCGATGGAAATAGCGGCCAGTGAACAAATCAACAGCCATTTCAGCAACGCCCCGCCGGACGCGGGCAGTGCATCCACACGCGCAGCATCAACATCGGGTTGGGCGCGATCATCCTTCTGGTCAGCGGCAACCGGCGCAACATTTGGAACCGGCTGCGTCGTAACGACATACGGCGGCGGTGCGGTGGGAATGTGAAACGGCGGCGGCGCTGGGACCGGCGGAAGCGCCGGCACAGGCGGCGGCCCGCCCGGTGAAATGCCCGGCGGACGCACCGGCGGCGACGACACAATGAACGGCGACGGACCGGCAAATGCCGGCGGCGAGCTCAGCGGCAAGGTCGGCACTGCCGCCGGCACGGCGATCGGTGGCGGGGCTGGCGGCACAACCGGTGGCGTCGCGGGATCGGCCGGCTTGGCCACCGCACCAGAACGCAGGTTCGCCACTATCGGCACGCGCGATCCGCAGGCCGGGCAGATCGTCCAATCCACCGGCGCTGGACCGGGCGGCAGCGACCAGCGCTTGCCACACGTCGGACAGACGATGTTTTGCCCTCGTTGTGCCGTCATGGATGCAAAACTCCGCCGACATCCAACCCCCGCCCGCAACCTTAGACGATACCAATAAGGCGGGCCGTTGACGAGATTCTAGGGCTGCAAAGGGCAGGTTCCTGGCAGAAAAAGCCGGCGGGTGCAACCCCAATAATGGCGCTCGGAGCAGCGAGACCCGCGACTTTTGCGGCTTCGCCACCAGTTCGGGCCGTCCGCTATGCAGGCCGGCCTACCGCATGATCGATTCCGTGCCCGCCAAATCCACGACCGCCCCGGGAGCAAACGAGTCGTCGCCGTTGATGTGAAAATCCAGTTCGACCGTCTTGAACAGCGTCACCGCCTTGCCGTCGGCGCCCTTTACCTGGGCCGTTTCGCCGTAGATGCCCGACACAAAGATCGTGAACGTGCCCATATGCACGGCCGGTTCCGGCCAGATCGCCACGCCGTCGCGGCTTTCGTCG
The DNA here is from genome assembly GCA_964420285.1 of uncultured Tepidisphaeraceae bacterium. Taxonomy (GTDB): domain Bacteria; phylum Planctomycetota; class Phycisphaerae; order Tepidisphaerales; family Tepidisphaeraceae; genus CAYQTE01. Next base: position 11,348 of record CAYQTE010000034.1, on the reverse strand, counting down.
GCACCCAGCTTGATCTGCCCATACATGTGGTTGGCGTTCTCCAGAAACCGATCGCCCTCGCGGGCCTTGATGGCGTCGAACACGGCCGGGAGGATGTTATCGTCGCTGCGGGTGACGTTGCCGTCGTCGGTGAGCATTTCGAACACCGGATAGAAATCCCGTTCCTTATCCTTGGTCAGCTCGTTGGTGATGGGATTGGTCAGGGAGTAAGTCATGTACCAGAATGCCTTGGGCACATCCGATCCCGGCACGCGAACGACCACCCGCGTCGGCGTCCCGTGCGTGAACTTCAGCTCCCACGCCACCGGATAAGGACTGGGCTTGGGATATTCACCCCGTGCCGCCGCGGTTATCGCCAGCACGAACATCACCAACGCCGTCGCCATCCGTCTGAACATCGTCGTTTACTCCAGATTCACGCCGGCCCGGTTCCCCCGCGGGCCGTAATCGTCTATTCTTACGGTGCGTGCCAAACCTGTCAAATCAATCGCCCGATCGCATACCCCCGAGTGTGCCCGAAATTCTGGGCAAGAGTAACTCGATGCGGAGCAATCTCTTACCCCCTCCCCTTGTACTCAGGGGGAGGGGAGGGATGGGGGCCGGCCGCTGCGGCGCTGCTCAGGGACTTAGCCTTCCAGATCCGGTGGCGAAGAACCCTCACCCCAACCCTCTCCCTAAGCACAGGGCGAGGGGGAAAGAGAGGGCCGCCGATTGAGTCACACACACGGCCCGGCTGGCCCGCCGCCGGAGGTTACGGTCCGGCCGGCACGCACATCGGAAATCGACGCGTGCATTCCCTATCTCATCAGCGGCAACAACCGCCCGGCGCCCGATGACATGGTCCGCCTGGTCCGCCAGTTCCGCCAGTTCGTCACGCTTCGATCGCTTCGCCTCGATCGCATGCTCGTCGCGCAGGTTGGAAATCGGCTCGTCTGGTACATCCTGCCCATCCCCAGCCCCGGCCGCACCACCATGTTCATGCTCCCCGGCGCCGGGCCGCCGTCGGAATCGTCACCGGCCGCCGATCTCCTGCTGGATGCCGCATTTGCCGATGCCCGCGCCGAAGGCATCCATCTCGCCCAGGTTCTGCTCGATCCGTCCGATATTCCCAACCGCGAGTTGTTGAAGCGCAACGGCTTCATCAGTCTGGCCGAGTTGATCTATCTTCAGATCATCCCCCATCGTCCCGTCGCGATGCCGGCCATTCCCGACAATTTCGCGCTGCAACGATATTCCCAGTCGACGCACGCGCTCTTCGCGGCGGCCATTCTCGAATCGTATCGCGACAGCCTCGATTGCCCCGGCCTGGCCGGGATGCGCGAGATCGAGGACATCATTCTCGGCCATAAAGCCGCCGGTGACTTCGATCCCGACACGTGGTTTGTCCTGACGGAGAACACGATCCCCGCCGGTGTGCTGCTGCTCTCGACGGTCACCGGCCACGACACGACCGAACTGGTCTACATCGGCCTTGCCCCCACCGCCCGCGGCCGCGGCCTGGGCCATTTCCTTCTCGAACTTGCCATGCACGCGACGCAGGCCGCCAAGAATCGCCGCCTGACACTGGCCGTCGATTCCAGAAACACTCCCGCCTTGAAGCTCTACTACACGCACGGCCTGCAACGAATCGCCGCAAAGCTGGCGTATGTGAAAGACCTGAGATCCCGTTGAGGATGGAATCCGATTTGAGCCGTGCGTCCCACCAGAGTAGAATCGGCTTCACCGGGGCGTAGCTCAGCTTGGCTAGAGCGCTTGGTTTGGGACCAAGAGGCCGGAGGTTCAAATCCTCTCGCCCCGATTTTTCGCCGAATAGAGCAGTGGAACAGGTGAACAGTTGAACGGGAGGAAACGCCGACGCTTTACTGCGGCCGACTGCACTGCTGATAGGCGTATTTGATATGCCGAGCAATCGGTACAATGACGCCCATGAACATCCCGAAATATTGGGCGAGGAGCGCACCGTTGCCGAGGGGGGCAGGTAAGGCGCCGTTCATTGTTTCGTGTTGGCATTGGTCGAACGAAAGCGCCCAGGCGGCCCAGCGTCTGGCGGATGAGCGGGCTATTGAATTGACGCGGAAGTTTCAGGCGGGAATGCCGCTGAACCACTATGGCTACAGCGACCGGCCGCTGCGCGAGGAGATCGTGCAGAGCCTCCCCGGCCCATCGGGCGAGATGGCGGCCGTCATCACCCGCAATCTTTATGGGGCGCTGGTCCTGAACACTTCGCGCGCCATGTTCATCGATGTCGATTTTCCGCAGCGGCACAAGCCGGACGCGGCGGAAGAGGTCGCGCTCAAGAAGGTCCACGAATGGTCGGCGGCGCGATCCGGCATCGGCCTGCGCGTCTATCGCACCTGCGCGGGATTGCGATGCCTGGTCACCAATAAGACCTGCGATCCAACCAGCCCCGAATCCATTGAGCTGCTTGGCAGCATTGGCAGCGATCCGCTGTATGTGCGGTTATGCAAAGCCCAGGCATGCTTTCGCGCCCGGCTCACGCCCAAGCCGTGGCGGTTGTCAGCGGAAGAAGCGCCGCCGCAATCCGCATGGGCCAAACTCCTGCGAATCGGGCGAAGCAAAAACCGGCCGATCGAGAAGGCGCCGCCCGGATTCCCGTGGCTCGATCCCGGTCAGGAGCAACGGTTCCGGGACTGGCAATTGCGGTATGAAATGATGATACAGAAATTCTCCGTCTGCCGATTCATCTCCCACCTGGGCACGACGATGGTGCTGCCGGAGATTCAACAGATCATCGCGCTGCACGACCAGCGCTGCGGCGTCGCGGCGAATCAGACACTCGCGTGAAAGACGGAGAGGCGAAAGGGCATGGGCGATCACCCGCCGCCGACAAAGGTGACGAGCTCGACGGTGTCTCCTTCAGACAGGGGCGTATCGTAGCGCTCGGTCTTCAGCAAACGGCGGTTGTGTTCGACGGCGACCTTGTCGGGCGTGAGATTGAACAATTGGATGAGTGCCGACACAGTCGTGCCATCGGGCAGTTCGCGGGGTTGGCCGTTGACGGTGATGTGCATTAGAACAGCTTCAGTGCCGGACCGAGGTCGCTGGTTCCCATGAGGAATGCATCGACGGCGCGGGCGGCCTGACGGCCTTCGCTGATGGCCCAGACGACCAGCGACTGCCCCCGCCGCATGTCGCCGGCGGCGAAGACGCCTTCGACGCTGGTCATGTAGTTATCATCGACCTTGACGTTGCCTCTGGCGTCCTTGGCCAGGCCGAGCTGATCGATCGGGCCATTGTGTTCGGGGCTGACAAAACCCAGGGCCAGCAGGCAGAGATCGCAGTCGATGGTGAATTCGGAGCCGGGAATTTCCTTCATGACCGGCCGGCCGTTGTCGCGGGTCCAATCGAGGCGGACGCCGTTGAGTTTGGTGACGTGGCCGTTTTCGCCGCTGAAGCTCTTGGTGTTGATGGAGAAGTCGCGGATTTCGTGGCCGGCGATGGCGTTGGATTCCTCGTGGGCGCTGCTGGATCGGAAGATAACCGGCCAATAAGGCCAGGGGGCGACATCGGCGGTGCGCGTTTCCGGCGGCCGGGGCAGAAGCTCGAACTGACGGACGGTTTTGCAGCCCTGGCGCTGGGCGGTGCCGAGGCAGTCAGCGCCGGTGTCGCCGCCGCCGAGGATGACCACGTGCTTGTCGCGGGCGGAAATAACCGACGGCCCGGTGAGCTTGTCGCCAAGGTTCAGGCGGTTTTGTTGGGGGAGATAATCCATGGCGAAATGGATGCCTGCCAGATCGCGGCCGGGGACGGCCAGATCGCGCGGCTTGGTGGCGCCGCCGCACAGGACAATGGCGTCAAAATCGCGGCGCAGGTCGTCGATCTTGACGTTGAAGCCGACGTTGGCGCCGGTGATGAAGGTGATGCCTTCATCCTGCATGAGCTTAATGCGGCGCATGACGACGGATTTTTCGAGTTTGAAGTTGGGGATGCCGTACATGAGCAATCCGCCGGGGCGGTCGGCGCGCTCATAGACTGTGACAAGATGCCCGGCGCGATTGAGCTGAGCGGCGGCGGCCAGGCCGGCCGGTCCGGAACCGACGACGGCCACCTTTCGGCCGGTGCGTCGCGGCGGCGGCTGGGGACTGAGCCAACCTTCCTTGAAGGCCTGATCGATGATGTTCTGCTCGATGAGCTTGATGGTGACGGGTTTTTCGTTGATGCCCAGGACGCAGGCTTCCTCGCAGGGCGCGGGGCAGACCCGGCCGGTGAATTCCGGGAAGTTGTTGGTCTTGGCCAGCATGTCGAAGGCATCGTGGCCGCGTTTGCGGTAGATGCGGTCGTTCCATTCCGGGATGATGTTTCCCAGCGGGCAGCCGCTGTGGCAGAAGGGGATTCCGCAATCCATGCAGCGGGCGCCCTGCTTCTGAAGGTGATCGCCGGGGAAATCGAGATAGATTTCGTTCCAGTCGAGGATGCGCAATTCCACCGGACGCCGCTTTGGCGTCTCGCGGGGGATTTCCTTGAAACCGGTCGGTTTGCCCATGGTGAAATCAGCGGCCTTTCGCGAAGAAATTGAACATGGGATCGCTCGCTATCGGACAGTCTGTCGCTGGGAAAGCATCCGAGCCTGTTCCTCGATCTGCTTCTGGTTTTCCATGACCCGGCGGTAATCGGTCGGCATCACTTTGACAAACCAGCGGAGTTCCGTCTCAAGATCGTCCAGGATCGACTTGGCGACGGTGCTTCCGGTATAGCGGAAGTGGCTTTCCAGAAGCCGGGTGATGGTGCGCTTGTCGTCAGCCTTATCAGCCTTCTCCAACTCAACCATGTCGGGATTGCACCGGAGCGAGAAGAGTTTCCGCCCGTCATCGGGATTGCGGCGGTCGGGATGGAGCTTAGGAGTAATGTACACGTAAGCGATTCCACCGCTCATGCCGGCGGCGAAATTCCGGCCGGTGGGCCCGAGCACCACGACGCGCCCGCCGGTCATGTATTCGCAGGCGTGGTCGCCGACGCCTTCGACGACGGCGCTGGCGCCGCTGTTGCGGACGCAGAACCGCTCGCCGACCACGCCGCGGAGATAGACCTCGCCGGCGATGGCGCCGTAGGCGATCACGTTACCGGCGATGATGTTCTCCTCCGGCCGGAACGTCGCGGTCGCCGGCGGATAGACGATGATGCGACCGCCGGACAATCCCTTGCCCAGGTAGTCGTTGGCATCGCCTTCCAGTTCAAGCGTGACGCCTTTGGCCAGGAAACATCCGAAGCTCTGACCGGCCGATCCGGTGAATTTGAAATGGATCGAGTCGTCGGCCAGCCCGGCGTGCCCGTAACGGCTGGCGATGCGATGGGAGAGCATCGTGCCGACGGTCCGGTTGGTGTTCTGGATCGGCATCTCTTCGCGGACGGTGTGGCCGGATTCAATCGCCGGCCGGGCCAGCTCGATGAGCTTGTTGTCCAGCGCGGCGGCCAGGCCGTGATCCTGCGCCTGCGTATGGCGAATGGCGACGCTGGCGGGAACCTCGGGGCGATAGAGCAAGACGGACAGATCCAGGCAACTGGCTTTCCAGTGACTGGACACATCGGCCAGTTCGAGCATCTGCGTCTGGCCGACCATGTCGGCGAAGGTGCGGAAGCCCATGTCGGCCATATAGCGGCGGACTTCCTCGGCAACAAAGAACATGAAATTGATGACATGTTCGGGCGTGCCGGTGAATTTCTTGCGCAGTTCGGGATCCTGCGTGGCGATGCCGACCGGGCAGGTGTTGAGATGGCACACGCGCATCATGATGCAGCCGGAGGCGATCAGCGGGCCGGTGCTGAACCCGAATTCCTCGGCGCCAAGCAGTGCGGCGATGACGACGTCGCGGCCGGTCTTGAGCTGGCCGTCGGTCTGGAGAATGATCCGGCCGCGGAGATCGTTGGCGATAAGGGTTTGCTGGGTTTCGGCCAGACCCAGTTCCCAGGGGAGACCGGCGTATTTGATGCTGGTGAGCGGGCTGTTGCCCGTGCCGCCGGAATCGCCGGAGATGAGAATGTGATCGGCCTTGGCCTTGGCAACGCCGGCGGCGACGGTTCCGACGCCGACTTCGCTGACCAGTTTGACGCTGATGCGCGCCGATGGATTGGAATTCTTCAGATCGTGGATGAGCTGGGCCAGATCCTCGATGGAATAGATATCGTGATGCGGCGGCGGCGAGATCAGTCCGACGCCCGGAGTGCTGTGGCGAATCTTGCCGATGTAGGCATCGACCTTGGTTCCGGCCAGAGCGCCGCCCTCGCCGGGCTTGGCGCCCTGGGCCATCTTGATCTGGATTTCATCGGCATTGGCGAGATATTCGGCCGTGACGCCGAACCGCGCGCTGGCAACCTGCTTGATGGCGGATCGTCGCCAATCACCGTTGGAGTCGCGTTTGAAGCGTTCGGGGTCTTCGCCGCCTTCGCCGGTGTTGCTCTTGCCGCCGATGCGGTTCATGGCAATGGCGAGACTTTCGTGGGCTTCCTTGGAGATGCTGCCGAAGCTCATTGCGCCGGTGACGAAACGCTTGACGATTTCGCTGGCCGGCTCGACCTGATCCAGGGGAATCGGACTGACTTTCTTGATATTCAGCAACCCGCGCAGGGTGCAGCGATGTCGCGATTCGTCATTGGCCAGGGCCGAATATTCCTGAAACGCCTTGAACCCGTCGATGGGCCGCTCGACGCCGATGCGAACGGCGTTCTGTATCCTGGCCACGGTGTCGGGATTCCACATGTGATAATCGCCGTCACGCCGCCATTGGTACATGCCGCCGTTATCGAGCACCTCGCCGTCCACCGGAATGGGCGGATATCCGCGGCGATGTCGTAGCAGGCATTCGCGGGCGATGATGTCCAGGCCGATCCCCTTGATCCGGCTGGCGGTGTTGGTGAAGTATTTGTCGATCACTTCATCGGCCAGGCCGATCGCCTCGAAGATTTGGGCGCCGCGATAGCTCTGCACCGTTGAGATGCCCATCTTGCTGGCGACCTTAAGGATGCCCTTGTTGGCGGCCTTGATGTAGTTCTTCTTGGCCGTCTCATACGAAAGATCGGGCGGCAGCACGCCGGAATGATGCAGGTCGTGCAGAGTCTCGAAGACCAGATACGGATTGACCGCGCCGGCCCCATAGCCGATGAGCAGGCAGAAGTGGTGCGATTCGCGGGCCTCGCCGGTTTCGATGACCAGGCCGCATTGCGTTCGCGTGCCCTCGCGGATCAGGTGGTGATGCACCGCCGCCGTCGCCAGCAGGCTGGGAATCGGCGCCGTCTGCGCATCCACGCCACGATCCGACAACACCACGATCGACGCCCCGTCGCGCACGGCCTTGGCCGCCGCGGCACACAACTCGTCCACCGCCTTGGCCAGACCGGCCTCGCCCTCCTGCACCTTGAACAGCATCGGCAGCGTCACCGCTCGCAAGTCCCCCACCGCCACCTGCCGAAGCTTCTCCAAATCCGCATTCGACAGGATCGGCTGCTTCAGCTTGATCAGATGCGCGTGCTTGGGCGTCTCGTCCAGGAGATTTCCCTCTCGGCCGAGATACGTGTACAGACTTGTGACCGTCTCCTCGCGAATGGCATCCAGCGGCGGATTGGTCACCTGCGCAAACAACTGCCGGAAATAGCCATAGAGAAGCTGCGGCCGATCGTTCAGACACGCCAGCGGCGTGTCGGTGCCCATCGATCCGGTGGCTTCCTGCCCGGTCGTCGCCATCGGCAGCACCACCAGCTTGATCTCCTCGACCGTATACCCAAACGCATGCTGTCGCGTCAGCAGTGTCTTTTCATCCGGCTGATGCAACTGCCCGCCCGCCGGCAGCGTGTCCAGCTCGATCATGTTCTCATCGAGCCAGCGCCGCCACGGCCGCTTATCGACCAGCTCCTGCTTGATTTCCGCATCGTCGATGATGCGGCCTTCCTTGAGATCGACCAGGAAAATCTTGCCCGGCTGAAGCCGCCACTTGCGAACGATGTTGGCCGGATCGATCGGCAGAACCCCCACTTCGCTGGCCATGACAACCAGATCGTCCTTGGTGACGTAATACCGGCTGGGTCGCAGGCCGTTGCGATCGAGCACCGCTCCGATCTGATTGCCGTTGGTAAACACGATGCTCGCCGGGCCATCCCACGGTTCCATCAGGCAGGCGTGGTATTCATAAAACGCCCGCAAGTCCGGGTCCATCTGCGGATTGTTCTGCCAGGCTTCGGGGATGAGCATGAGCACCGAATGCGCCAGCGACCGGCCGTTGATCGTGAGGAATTGCAGGGCGTTGTCGAACGTGGCGCTATCGCTGCCGGATTCGGTGACGATGGGGAACAGCTTGGGCAATTCGCTGCCGAAGACCTCGGATCGCAGCGAACCCGCGCGGGCGCGCATCCAGTTGCGGTTGCCGCGCAAAGTGTTGATCTCGCCGTTGTGCGCCACGTAGCGATACGGATGCGCCCGATCCCACGACGGTGTGGTGTTGGTTGAGAACCGCGAATGCACCACCGCCATGCAGCTTTCAAAATCCGGCTCCGACAGGTCGGGGAAATAATTGCGAACCTGCTCGGCCATGAGCATGCCCTTGTAGATCAGCCGATTGGCCGAAAGGGCGCAGATGTAAAATATCTTCCGGGCGGCCGGCGGGAGGTTGCCGAATTCGATGGCGTTCTCGACGCGCTGGCGGACCAGATACAGCCGGCGGTCAAAGTCCTGGCGGTTGTAGAATGTCTCGCCGGGGCTGACGAAGACCTGTCGGATTCGCGGTTCGATCTTTCGGGGCGTCGGGCCGACGTGCCGGTTATCGACGGGCACATCGCGCCAGCCGAGCGTCACCATGCCATAATCGCGGGCGGTCTTCTCGAAGATGCGCTGGCATTCCTGCCGGGCCGCCCCTTCCTGAGGCAGAAACACGCTCGCCGCCGCATATTGCCCCAGCGGCGGGAGATTGATCCCAAGCTGCGAACAGCGTTTGCGCAGGAACGCATCGGGCATGCGGACGAGGATGCCCGCGCCATCGCCGGAATCCGGCTCGCACCCGCACGCGCCGCGGTGGCCCATGTTTTCCAGCATCTCCAGTGCCTGCAAGACGATACGATTCGACGCCTGCCCCTTGAAATGGCACAAAAAACCCACCCCGCACGCATCGTATTCACGATCCGGGTCGTACAAACCCCCCGCAGGCGTTGGATATTCCATCTGGCTCATCGGAAAAAGGTCCGGCGGACATGCGCAATGCTTCCGCAACAGAGGCTCTCGTTACAGGCTTTCTATATAGCCGTTTTGATTAAGAATCTCAAATCCCGCGTCGAAAACCCGACGCCGCTCAGCGTCCCGATTCAAAAGGAACAGGTGAACAGAAGAATACAGCGAAGACGACGCGGATTGCGCGAAAAACACTTCTCTCCAACTCAAACGCATCACCTGCTCGCCTGTTCTCCTGCTCTACTGCTCTGGTCGTGTCCGGATTCAGGACACGACCCACCGTCCGGTCTCCCGGACACGATGGCATTTCAAATTGACGCCCGGCCGTCGGACCCGTTTCACCAAAGGCCCCGGCCCATCTGGGAAGGTTGGCTCGCCCATAGGATAGAAAGTCGTGCCCAAACAATCAAACGTTTTTATCGCAATGGAACCTGGCAGATCGCCTGATTTTCGTGCAGAAGCCCAGTTGTTCTCTCACCTGCTCACCTGATCTACTGCTCTTTTCGGGAGCATCGGGGTGTGGGTTCCTACTCCTCTACTCTACTGTTCTACTGCTCCACTGCTCCACTGCTCTATTCTCCCAGCACCGACCCCGCCGATTCCAGCCAATCGCCCGCAATCCGCGTATCCGAGAAGAGCGACCCGACCAACCCGCCCGCCGCCGGAGGCCTCACGGCCGCATGCGCCAAAGCCGCCGGAGTCACAGCCCCCGCCGATGCCTGCACCGCCGCCACACTCGCGCCATCGCCGCTGGCGTTCAGGTTGGCACCCAGATCGTTGATAATGCCGTTGATGTCGTTGATATTCACGCTCCCCTGATTGAGGATATCCCCGCCGGAATATCCCACCGCCTGGCCAAGGTCGTTGATGGCCCGCGTGATGTCCGTAATATCGACGACGCCGTCCAGGTTCGCGTCGCCGGTCGGCACATATTTCACTTCCACATCCCCGGCCGGAACGGTCAGCGGGATGTGGATCGAGTCCCCGTAACCGACAGCCCGGCTGGCAATAGCGTGAAGACCGCTCACCAGCGAGCTCATGATGCCGCCGTTCTGCACCCACGCCGCAACCTGTGACAAAGGCACATTGGTCTCATTTGCCAACAGCGTGTTATTGCCAATATCCAACGTCCCAGCCACAGAGAGGTCATTGACGGTAAAAACTGTCTGATCCGCCTGCGAATCCGACTGCCCCAGCGCCAAACTCGCCCCGGCCGCAATCGAGACCGTGCCCAGCGAGTAGTTCGCCGTCCCCGCCCCCAGCGTGCCGGCCGGAATTGTGAATGCCCCGCCATCAATGGCTACCGCGTCGTTATTGCCCGAAGGATCGCCGATGATTTCCAACGTATTCTGCCCCGCCCCGCCGGTCAGTGAGATCCCACCGGCCGGCAGGGGATCGCCGTTGGAATAGTCGAAAACGAAGATATCGCCGCCAGGAGGTCCGGCGTAGGTCACGCCGCAATAGTCGCCGCACGGACAGCATTGGTTGGGCGTGCCAGTTCCGTTCGCATTGGTCCAGACATCCATGTTCTGTCCAGCGGCGTCGAGCTTGATGTATGCGGCGCCGGCAGAAAGCGACAGCACCGCCTGGCCGACGTTCTGTATCAGAGTCGGGCTGGTGCTGGCAGCGAAATAGTTATCGCCGCTGTAGACGGCCACGACCGAATGCGTACCGGCGTTCAGCGTCGAGGTAGTGTAGCTGGCCGTATTGCCGGTAAGGGCCATAGGGCTGCCCGCATTGCTGCCGTCAATCTGGAACTGCACGGTTCCGGTTTCGCCGCTTGCGCCGATGGGAGTCACGTTTGCGGTGAATGTGACCGGCTGGCCGTAGGCCGTCGACGTGTTATTGGATGTGACGGCAGTCGCTGTTGCCTTCAGCTCGGGCACCTCGAAGACTGTGCCGAGCCTGTTAGTGCCGTCGGATCCGGCAGTGCCGAAGAAATCGCCCGAGGAATCCATGGCAACGATGCCGTCTGGACCCTCTCCGCTGGCTGCGTCCAGAGACGCCAGCGTGACCACGGTTCCGCTTCTGCTGGGTATCTCAAAGACGGTTCCGCCGTCGGCCTCTCCACCTCCTCCGCTATCTCCGAAAAGGTCGCCGGAGGAGTCGAGAACCAAGCCCCACCTAGGCCTGAATCAAGCGTGATTTTCGCATAATTCAGTTGAATCGGCGCAGAAAA
>CAYQTE010000033.1:0-50767 GCA_964420285.1 uncultured Tepidisphaeraceae bacterium | reverse complement strand
GCGTACTTGCCGCCGTTGACGGATGGCCGCTAGGCCAGCGTGATATTCCCCGGCGCGATGGCGCCGCTTTCGATGATGTAATTGTCGTTGGTGCCGTAAATGAGACTGTCGTTCGTCGCGGCGCCGGCGAAGATCTGGTCGTCGGTTCCGTTGACGCAGTAGAACGTGTTGTTGCCCTGGCCGCCGTAGAGCTGGTTGGTGCCGGCGCCGCCATTGAGGGAATCGTCACCCAGTCCGCCGCGCAGCAGGTCATTGCCGAGGCTGCCGAAGAGGGTGTCATTGCCTTTTCCACCGGCGAGCGTGTCATCTCCCGCCCCGCCCTTGATCGAATCGTCGCCGGGTCCGCCGGAGAGGCTGTCATTGCCGGCTCCGCCGCCGATGGTGTCGTTGCCGGGTCCGCCCACGACAGTGTCATCGCCAGGTCCGCCCTGGACGCTGACGCCGAGGGTTGCGGGCATGCTGGATTCGATGGTGACCGAGTCGTTGCCGGCGCCGGCTTCGACATCGACGGAGGTGATTTGCGAAACGGTGAAATTCTGCGAGGTCACGCCGTTGAGCGTGGCCGTCAGATTGCCGCTGCCGTCGGTTTGCAAGGTGATCACATCGTCGCCGCTGGTTCCCTCGACCAGGAGGTTGCCGCTGGTGAGCGTGGCAAAGCCGGCTCCGCTTTGACTTGCGGGAGTCAGCAAGAATGCGTGCGTATTCCCGTTGATGACGCCGTAGCCGACGATCTGGCCGCTGGCGTTGACTCCCTGCGCCGATTCCAGCGTCCAGCCAAGCGACGGATCGATCAGGCTGTTCAAATCGGTCATCGTCCCGCTGTAGAAGGAGACGGCGTCGATGTTGAGCGTGTTGCCGCTGGCATAGCCGCCGCCGGCCGCGTCGGAGGCCCAGGGCTCGGCATATCCGACGGCCTCGCCGGAGGCGTTGATCGCCAGCGCCTTGCTGTAGCCCGAGTTGACGGTGTCCAGATCGGTCATCGTGCCATTGGAATAGAGGAACGCGTTTTCGACGCCGGAGGTCGACGTGTCGGAATAGCCCACGATCTGCCCGGAATTGTTGATGGCGTAGGCGTAGCTCTGGAGTCCGCCGAGCGTGCCAAGAGAACTCATTCCACCACCTGAGTAGACAAAGGCGCGATCCTGGTTGGCGGCCTGGCCGGATACCGCAACCTCGACCCACCCGACAGCCGTGCCCGAGTCGTTGATGCCGTGCGCGTAGCTGCTGCTGTAGAGAGTGCCAAGCGTGCCCAGATCGCTGGGCGAGCCGCCGCTGAAGATCACGGCGTGCGTTTCCTCGTCGTAATTCACGCCCGAACTTCCGGCCACCTGGCCGCTGGAATTGATGGCGTTGGCATCAACAAATGTCCCGCCGCCGCCCAGCGGATTGAGCTGGGTCATGTGGCCGTTGGCGCTCGTGAACCCAAGGCCATCGATGTCACCCGTGCCGATGCCGTTGTCCGAGTCGCCGGCCACCTCACCGGAGGCGTTGATGGCGAAGCCATAGCTGTTGGCATAACCGCCCAGCGTGCCCAGATCGGTCATCGCGCCGTTGCTATAGAGAAAGGCGTGATTGTCGCCGTTGCCGTTATCGGAATATCCGGCCACCTGTCCGGAATCGTTGATGGCTTCGGCAAAGCTGGTCGATCCGCCGGCCAACGTGCCCAGATCGACGATCGTGGCATAGGAAAGCAGCCGCCGGGCTTCGAGTGTTTCAAACTGCCTGGCGGCCGATGCGCCGTTGGATCGCGGGGAGCGCACACTCGCCAAACGAGACAAAAGATCGATCATTCGACGCCGCTCGTGTTTCTTTCCATGCATCATGCCATGTGTCCTTTACGCAAAACGGGCCATCCCCTGGCTGACAATACCGCAGTGACCGCCTATCGGCCATGAAGGATGGCTGAAATTCGCGAAAGTCGCCGAAGTCGGAGCAGGTCACCTATCGGACGTGATCGCAAACGTCGCGCACTTAACGTTACCTTAATGTGCCTCCTGCTTAGAATGTCGCCGTGACAGCAACGACTGACAGTTCGTTCGGCGGCGCCTTGGCGGTGGTGCCGATTTTCGTTGGGGCCGGCGCGGCAATGTGGCCGACCATTCTGGCCGCCATCACCAGCGTCGCGGCCATCGTGCTGCGACCGCGGCAGCTTGTCGCGCTGGTGCTGCGCCGGCCGGTGGCGGCCGCGGCATGGACCGCCGGCATTGCACTCGTGGCGTGCGTCGCGTGTTGGCTGCTGGACGCGCCGGCCGGACGAGCTGCCGCGCACGCCGATGCGCCGGGTTTACCGCGCATCGACTGGTCGAAAATCGCAATGGATATCATCGCCCGCCAGCAATCTGCCGTAGCTGCCACCACGCCCGCGGCCCCGGCCGATCTTGGTGCGGCACTGGTCCTCGGTCACGATTTCGCCCGCACATCGTACGGCGGCGGAGCATCGCCAATGAAGCTCAAACCGATGTGGACCTTTCATCCCGAGGACACCATGTTCCTCTCGACCGCCGCCGTCACGCCGACGCGAGTTTATGCCGCCGGATGCCAGAACGACCTGGGCGGCTACACCGGACTGCTGACGTGCCTGGATTCGCAAACCGGCAAGCCGCTGTGGCAGGTCACCGACAACGGCGACGATCCGCTCAAACCGTTTTTCAGTTCCCCCGCCATCACGCACGATGGCAAATTCCTCCTGATCGGCCAGGGCCTGCACGAAGATCGCAACTGTGCCCTGCTCTGCTTCGACGCCGCCAGCGGCCATTTGCTCTGGTCGGACAAGACCTCGCTGCACGTCGAATCATCGCCCGCCATTCGCGGCGATTTCGTCGCCGTCGGCTGTGGCGCCATTGAAGGCACCGACGGCAAAGCCATCGGTGACCCCGGCCACGTCATCGGCGTGCGCATCAGCGACGGCCACGAGATTTTCCGCGTCCCGGTCAACGATCCGGAAAGCTCGCCGGCGATCGATGATGACGGCGTGGTCTACATCGGGTCCGGATTCAACGGCTGTGCCATCGTCGCCATCCGAAGCGAATCCGACGACGAATTGGCCGCCAGGCACCTCAATCGCGTCGCCTGGCGCACGCCGGTCTCACAGCCGATCCTGTGCGCTGTCACGCTGGCGGGCGACACGGTCATCGCGGCCGGGGGCAACGGCGATTTCGTTCGCTCGCGGCCGGACGCGGTCGGCGTAGTGATGGCTCTGGACAAACACACCGGCAAGATCCGTTGGCAACAATCGTTCGACGATGCCGTGCTCGGCGAGATCGCCTCGGGAGACGGCATGCTCTATTGCCCAGCCCGCACCGGCGTGGTGACGGCCCTGTCACTTAGTGACGGCAAACCGATTTGGACCACGCACATCAGCGGCAATGCCCCGGTTTTGGCCGGCTGCGCCCTCACCGGGTCGCAACTGTACGCTGTCGCCAACGACGGATGCCTGGCCATACTCGACCCGAAAACCGGCACAGTCCTTGAACGCACGATGCTCAACGACGCCGGCGCGGCGGCATCGGGGCTGTCGCTGTCGGCGCCACAGGTGCTCAATGGCCATGTCATCGTGGGCAGCCAATCCGGCGGCCTGCGATGCCTCAGCGGCACGGAGGCGCCATGATCGACGCATGGCCGATCATTCTGCCGCTTTCCGATTGCCGCGACGTGGCCCTGGTCGGCGGCAAAGGCGCGAGCCTCGGCGCATTGTGCCGGGCCGGATTCCTCGTGCCGGATGGATTCGTACTGACAACGGCCGCGTATCGACTGGCAACATCGCGCGCTTCTTCCCCCTCGCCCTGTACACAGGGAGAGGGTCGGGGTGAGGGTTCTGACGCACCGCTCGATCTGCCGCTGGAAGTTGTCCAGGAGATTCGCCGCGCCTACGTGCAAATTGGAGGCGGGCTCGTTGCGGTGCGCTCAAGCGCCACGGCCGAGGACGCGGCGGGCGCTTCGATGGCCGGCCAGTGCGAGACGTTCCTTGATATCGAAGGGGACGAAGCGTTGCTGCGGGCCATCGCCAATTGCTGGTCAAGCCTGAAATCGCCGCGAATCGTGGCGTATTTGTCGGAGCACAAGATCGACATATCGGCCGTCGCTATGGCCGTTGTCGTGCAGCGGATGATTCCGTCGCGGGCGGCCGGCGTGTTGTTCACGGTCAACCCCAATGGCTCGCCGGGCGAAATGCTGATCGAGGCCAGTTGGGGGCTGGGCGAAACCGTCGTCTCGGGCGATGTGCAGCCGGACGAATTGCGCGTCGATCGACAAACCGGCCGGGTTCTATCGGCAATCATTGCGGACAAGAAGATCGAGCGCGTCGCCGGGCATGAACAGGCGACAGCAGTTGACGATCAGCGCCGCCGCCGGCCGTGCCTGAGCGCCCGCGACGCGGACACTCTGTGGCGATTGGGCCGGCAGGTCGAAGAGCATTTCGGCTCGCCGCGGGATATCGAATGGGCCATCGCGGGAGATCAGTTGTATTTGCTGCAATCGCGCCCGATCACCACATGGCCGGAGATGCAGGCTGCGTGCGAATTGACCGCCGCCACAATCGCGAGATTGCGATCCGAGCGGTCGGCCGGTCGCGGGCCGTGGGTACTGCACAATCTCGGCGAGACGATCGCGCATCCCACACCGCTGACCTGGAGCGTGGTCGGGCGGTTCATGACCGGGAGCGGCGGCTATGGAGCGATGTACCGCGTTGCGGGATTCGAGCCGTCGCCGGCGGCGGATCGGGACGGGTTCCTCGAACTCATCGCCGGGCGCATCTACATGGATGCCTCGCGGGCACCGGAGATGCTCTTCGCGGATTTCCCGTTCGCCTACGACGCGGGACAACTTAAGAGCAACCCCGGCGCGGGCGAGGCGCCGCCGACGATTCCAGTCGGATCGGCCAGGGCTCGCTGGGCCGCCGGCCGGAAATTGCGGCAGGTCGAGGCGAACCTTGTCAAGTTATCCGCCGATTTCGACAAGCGCCTGCGGAATGAGGTGTTTCCCGCCATCGCGCAATATGCCGAATCCAGCCGGGCGATGGATTTGTCGCGACTGAGCAACCGGGAGTTGATCGATCTGTGGACCGGCCGTGAGAAACGCGTGATGGATGAGCTGGCGCCGCAGACGCTTTTGCCCAGCCTGATCGCGGGAATGGCGATGTCGCACCTCCGGGATTTCCTGGCGGAGAATTTCTGGCACGACGATCCAGAGGCACTGTCGCAATTGCTTTCCAGCGGCGGGCCGCCCAACGAGACGCTCATGGCCGATGCAGAATTGTTCGAGGCCGGCCGTGATAATGCCTCGCTGGACGCGTGGCTCGCGAAGCACGGGCATCGGGCGGCCGGTGAATTTGATCTGGCGTCGCCGCGTTGGCGCGAACGGCCGGGCGATGTGCGTGAACTGGCCGGCCGCATGAGCGAAGGCGCCGGCCCGATGCAGCGGCATCAACTGCACGCGCAGGCGGTGGACGATCGCATGCGGTCGATGCGGCTGGCGCTACCGGCGGCTCTGCGCACGCGGTTCGATGAGCATGTCGAGCTGTCGCGCCGCTGCATCGCCTTTCGCGAGGACGGCAAGAATTACCTCATGCTCGGATACCAGCTTCTGCGTGATGTCGCACTGGAGGCCGGGCGGAAATTGGCGATCGGCGAGGATATTTTCTTTCTGACGCGAGAGGAATTGCTGGATGTGTTGCGAACCGGCTACGCGCCACTGGCCTTGATCGAGCAGCGCAAACGCCAGCGCCGGGCCGAGGAGAAGCTCCAATTGCCGCGGTTTATCGACGATGCGGCGATTGCCGGCCTCGGCGAGCCCGCGGCGGCACATCTGGCAAACGGATCTGGCGGCACAGCGGGGCTGGCGATTTCGGCCGGAATCGCTTCGGGGCCGGTGCTCGTTCGTCATTCACCAACCGAAGGCGGCCCGGCGGCGCGCGGATATGTGCTGGTGTGCCCGAGCACCGATCCATCGTGGACGCCGCTGTTCGTAAACGCAGCCGCGCTGGTCCTGGAACGAGGCGGATCGCTCTCGCACGGAGCGGTGGTGGCGCGGGAGATGGGATTGCCGGCCGTCGTGGTGCCGGAGGCGACGCGGACCTTTCACGATGGGGAAATCGTTCGCGTGGACGGTGATCACGGCCGTGTCGAACGGGCAGCCGATGTCGCGGCGACTGAGAATGCAGCGACAAAACCGGTTGATCCGGCGGACACGCATGTCGAACCGAGACTGATTCCGCCGCCACCGGGCTGCAAGGACCGGACCGCGGCGCGATGGCGGAATGTCTTTGCGGCCGCGTGGGGCATCTATCTGCTGGCGTATTTCCTGATGCCGCAGGCAGACGTTGCCGAGCCGTCGCTGCACGCGATGGACCTGGTGATCTGGCCGGTGGTTCGCTGGATGGGAAAACCGGCGGCCGTGGCAATCGTGGCTTGCGTGTTGGGCGTGGCGATGCTCCTCTGCGAGAAATGGCTGACCGATTCGGCACGGCTGGTCGAGGTGAAGAAACGTGCGGCGGAATTGAATCGACAGGCGAACAAACTGCCGGCCGGGTCGGCGCGCCGGGCGATCTTGGCGCGTTTGGCCGGCGGCGTGCCGATGCGGTTGATGGCGGCGTCGATGGTGCCGGTGGGGATTCTCCTGGGGCCCGTTGTGCTCAGCGTGATGTGGTTCAAGGCGCGGGTCGATCCGGCGGCGGCCAGCCCGCCGGCCGGGGCGTCGGTGCGCATCGTCGCAACCGTCGCCAGCGATTTCGAGCGGCCGGTGAAGATCGACACCCCGTCGCCGCTGGTCCTGGACGATACGACGCCGCTGGCCATAACCCCCCCGCCGGTGCGCCAAACGCTGGAGAACCTGCTGGTTCTCTATCGGCAGCAGCAGCCTGACCCGCAGGCGCCGTGGCAATTGCAACTGGCCCCCGATCTGTCGCGGCAGGCGACGGTGAACGATCTGCAGGCGTATCTGGACCGCGGCGTGCCGGCGCAGGAATTGACATGGGTGATTCATTCGCCGCCGGGAACCAGCGGGAGGTACGTCGTGAACGTAACGCCGGCGGGACATGAACCGACGTCGGCGACGATCGTGCTGGGCGAGAAGGTTGCGCCGGCGGCGCTGGTTGTGAATGGGACAGCGCCGATAACGAAGGTGCGCGTCATTCCGCCGATGAAGCCGGGCTATGCGGCATTCTGGACGCCGTTGCGGTTTGTCGGCGGTTGGAAGTGGCTGCCGATGTCGTCGCGGCTGGCGGAAATGGATGTCGGGTGGGTGTGGGTGTATGTCGTGGCGTATGTGATGGTGCTGGTGGGAGGCAGGAAAGTGCTGCGGCTGGCGTAACGCAAAGACGGAGCAAGATGAAGATCAGGATTACGAGTAAGATAAATGGATGGGCAAAGGATTGGCGATAGAGACCAGCGGGCGGGTCGGGTCGGTGGCGGCCTTTCTTGATGGGCGGCTGCTGGCCGAAGAAACGTTCGAGCATGGGCTGGCCAACGCGGCGCGGCTGGTGGTGACGATGGACGCGCTCTGCCGCCAGCAGGGTTGGCGGCCGGGGGATGTGAATGAGTTGTACATCTCGATCGGGCCGGGTTCGTTTACGGGTTTGCGTCTGGCGGTGACGGTGGCCAAGACCATGTGGCTGGCGACGGGAGTGCGCATCGTAGCGGTGCCGAGCGTCCGCGTTCTGGCATGCAACGCCCCGCCCGAGGCGACGAACCTGATCGTGGTGCTGGATGCCAAGCGCGGGCAAGTCTTCACGGCGAGGTTTGAGAGTCATGGCGGGCCAATCTGCGTGACCCCAATCTCCCCCTCCCCTTGTACTCAGGGGGAGGATCGGGGTGGGGGTTCTTCGGTGCTGGTTGATCCTTCAATCCCATTAGCAGCCACGCCTCTCGACCCCCACCCTAACCCTCCCCCCGGATACAAGGGGAGGGGACAAGTCGGGTCTATGGAAATAGTCGAGGCGGCCCATCTGGACACCCTCAGTGCAATGCTCGCTCGTTCCCCCCGGCCGGTATGGCTGCTGGGGGAAGGGCTCGACTATCACCGGCCGGAGATTCCCGTCGCCAGCGATGTCATTGTCACCGACCAATCGCTCTGGCGAGCCCGCGCGGCGGCGGTGGGTGAATTGGGCACGCAAATGGCCGCGGCCGGGCAATGGGCTGACGCGATGACATTATCTCCGCTCTACATCCGCCCGCCGGAAGCAGAAGAAAAAGCCGATGCGCGTGCGGCGGCGGAATTGGCTGCGCGTGAAGCGCCGAAATAGGCGATTTGTTGCCGATGGACGCAGTGCGCGCGGTAAAGTTCGCCGCCTCGGCGGCAATTTTCTTCTTGGTGTTCTCGGCGGTTCAGTTCTTTCTCTCGCGGATAGCGCAATGCGCGCTCGGCCGCCGTGGGTCGTCACTTCCACTGGAATGTTTCTCGTTTCGGCCCTAAATTGCCCTCATCGTAGCGAGAAGGATCGACATGGCATTGGATCAAGTTGGGACTCGGAAGCGGCGGAGTTTTTATGTGCCGGCGGGAATTGGGCTGGCGATTTTCCTCGATACCGTCGTGCAATTCACATGGAAACAGGCGACGGTGGGCGTGCCGGAATCGGCCGGGGCGATGGCGACGCTGGCGACGGTCATCCGCGAGCCGATGTGTCATTTGACCATCGCGCTGGCGATTGCGCAATTCTTCAACTGGATGCTCGTGCTGGCCAAGGCGGATTTGAGTTTCGCCCAGCCGATCACGGCGCTCAGCTATGTCACGGTGGCGGCGGTTGGGCGGTTTTCTTCGCTGCATGAGCGGATCGGCCCGATGCGTGCGGTCGGGATCGCGCTGATCGTTATCGGTGTCTGGCAGATGAGCCGGACGGAGGCCAGGCCGCCGCCATGAGCTCACAGACAATCGGATTCATTTTCATCGTGGCGGCCGCGTGTGCCGAGGCGTTTGCGCAGGCGTCGCTAAAGCGCGGAGCCGGCAAATCGGCTGACATGGATTCCGTGTGGACCAGCGTACGGCGGATCGCACGGACGGGATGGATGTGGTCGGCGGCGGGGTTTGCGCTCTTTATCGTAGACGCAGGCTTCTGGACGCTGGCATTGCAGCGGCTGCCGGTGAGCGAAGCGTTTCCGCTGCAAAGCCTGGGGCTGGTCGCGATCGCCATCGTCGCCAGGATATTCCTGGGCGAGCGGATCAGTTCCCGGCGGTGGATGGCGATCGGGCTGATTTTGGCGGGCACGGTACTGGTCGGAGCGTGATGCAATGGATCGCCAATTAACCATCCGCTGGGTAAAGACGGCCGGGGAGATCGACGCCGCGCTGTGGATGGAATGCTTCGCCCCGCCGCTGGAGGGCCAGTGGTGGTACGAGACCCTGGAAAGAAGCGAACTGCAGGATCAGTTCGATTTTTCGTATGCGATCATATCGGATGCCGGAAAAGATGTGGGGATTGCGCCATGTTTCCTGATGGATGTGCCGATGGACCTGGTCGCGCCGCCGGCGGTGGCGTGGATGCTGCGCCAGGTGGGCCGGGTGATACCGAGCGTGAACTATCAGCGGACGCTGTTCATTGGCTCGCCGTGTTCGGATGAGGGGACGGTGGGTTTGCGGGCCGGCGTGTCGCTGGGGGATGTGGCGATGGTGGTGCAGGAGGCGGCGGCCGAGCGGGCGAAAACCGCGCGGGCGCCGATGGTGGTGTGGAAGGATTTCCCGCCGGAAAACGAGGCGGATCTCAGGGCTTTGGCGCAAAAAGCGGGCCTGTTCGCGGTGGCGAGTTTTCCGGGAACGCGGGTGGCGCTGCCGTCGGGCGGGTTCGCGGGATATCTGGCGGCCATGACTTCTTCCCATCGGCACAACCTGAAAAAGAAACTCAAGCGCGGCGAGGCATTGGGGGCATTGACGGCGTCGGTGATTCAGAATCCCGATCCGGCCACGCGCGAGGAGATCTTCGGCCTGTTCTGGCAGACGTACGAAAAAGGCGAGACGAAGTTCGAGAAACTGAACCGCCGGTTCTTCCAGGAGATCGCCAAATTCGACGGGGCGCATTGGGTGTTGCTGCGGCACGCGAGCGACAACCGGCTGGCGGCGTTCATGCTGTGCTTTCTGCTGGGCAAGCGGGCGATCAACAAATTCATCGGGCTGGACGGAACACTGCAGGGCGATTGGTATTTGTATTTCCGCTTGTGGCGAGAGGCCGTGGAATGGGCTTCGCAATCGGGGGCCAGCGAATTGCAGAGCGGCCAGACCGGCTACCGCGCCAAGCTCGATCTGGGCCACCAGCTTGTGCCGCTGACGAATTACTGCCGCAACAGCAATCCGGTGACGCATTGGATTTACGCGAAAGTGGCCGGGGGCATCACGTGGGAGACGCTGGACCACGATTTGAAGAACTTCATGAATTCGCGAAGGGGACAGCAACGTGACGGATGATGGCGTACGGGCGGAGAACGGAGAACGCGTGCAGCGAAAGAACATGTTCTGGATGGTGGCCTTGATGGCGGGCCTGGCGGCCTGCGTAACAGGTTGCGCGTCGGCGACCAGCGAACCGGCGATGGTATCGCCTGTCGATGCCATGCAATTCGGCGCGGTGGGCGATGGTGTGACGCTGAACACAGCCTCGCTTCAGCGGATCATCGACAAATGCAGTGCCCAGGGCGGCGGGATCGTGCGGCTTGCGGCGGGTCGCTTTCTGACGGGGACGATCCAGCTCGGGGACAACGTCACGCTGCACCTGGATGAAAAGGCCGTCCTGCTGGGCAGCACCAAAGCTGGCGACTATCGCAACGTCGATCCATTCATCGACGGCTCCGGCCACGAGATGGGCTATGCCCTGGTGGCTGCCGTCGGAGCCAAAAATGTCGGCATCGACGGACCGGGAACCATCGACGGCCAGGGCAAGGCGCTGTCGCAGGCGCAATCGACGTACACGATCCGGCCGTTCCTGGTGCGGTGGGTGCGCTGCACGGATGTCACCGTGAAGGACGCGACGTTGCTGAATTCGGGGGCGTGGGGGATGAACTTCTTTCAATGCATGAACGTGACGGCCGGCGGGCTGACCATCCGCAACCGCTCCGATCTGGCCAACAACGACGGAATCGATATCGATTCGTGTCAAAACGTGTCGATCGGTGGCTGCGACATCGACAGCGGCGACGATGCCCTGTGCCTCAAGACCACCAGCACCCAGCCGTGCCGCGACGTCACGGCCGGCGATTGCAAACTCAAGACAAACTGCAATGCGATCAAAATGGGAACCGAGTCGATCGGCGATTTCGAGCACATCCGCGTGAGCCAGTGCCAGATCCGCCAGACGGGAATGGCCGGCGTCGCGGTGTATTCGGTGGATGGGTCCATACTGCACGACGTGACAATCAGCGACCTGACGATGGACGGCGTTGCGGTCCCGATCAGCGTGCGATTGGGCTCGCGGCTCAAGACGTTCCGGCCGGGCGACACCGCCAAGCCGGTCGGGGCCATCCGCGATGTGACGATCAAGAACGTGAACGCCGTTGGGGTGAAGCAGATCGGGATGCTCATCAACGGAATCCCGGGCCACGCGGTCCAGTCCCTGAGTTTCGAGAATATCAATATCGAGTTGGCCGGCGGCGGATCGGCGGCGGATGCCAAGGTGCAGTTGGCGGAGAAGGAGTCGGCGTATCCCGAAGTTTCAACGTTCGGCAAAGTCATGCCGGCCTATGGAATGTACTTGCGGCACGTGGATGGAGTGAGTTTCAAGAACGTGCAGATGAGTCTGGCCAAAGCGGATGCCCGTCCGGCGGCGGTGGTGTTGGATGTCAAAGGGATGGACCCGGCGGATTTCGCGGCGAACCTGAACCCCAGGCAGATTCCGGCGACCATGCCGTGACGCACGCGCATTGGGCGTAACCGGAGCAACAAGACCACTGCGGACAGCGGCGTCAGGGCGAGAAGTATTTGAATGTCGCCAGGCCGCAGCCGATCAGGCCCAGGATCAGGCCCCAGATGGCGAGATTTCGGCCGCGGCCGATCACCGCGTCCTCGCGGCTGGTTTGCATAAGCCCCACGACTCCAAAGATGACCGCCAGAATGGGGACGATGTAGGTGCAGAAGGTGATCAGGCCCAGGATTCCCAGCACCAGCGACGCGACGCAGAACCCGTTGTTGGCGCCGGAGGCTTCCAGCGTTGTGCCCTCCATCGTGAACGGCATGCCGCATTGCTTGCAATTGTTGGCCGTGATGGGACTGACCGCCGAGCATCGCGAGCAGACGATCACCTGCTTGCCGTCGCGGTTGCGGCGGATGCCCGGCGCGCGTTCACCGGCGGCGGCATAGGCGTGAACGGGATGCGGATCCTGCTTGATGATCTGCCGGGTTTTGGGGTCGATCAGGCGGTTGTACCGATCGAGAATGGGGATGGTGATCTGGTTGCCGCAGGTGGGACATTGCCCGTCCTGGGCGGCCATGGACTCGGTGGCTTCCAGCCGGCTGGAGCAGTAACCGCAATTAAAGCCGTAGCGCCGCCCTGTCCGCCCGCCGGCGCCGGACATCAAAAGGCCTGTGGCGGGCGACAAGGGCGGCGGCCCGGGCGACGGGTCGCCCGCACCGGACGGTACGCGCAAGCTGGACAGGCAGGTGGGACATCGCACGAGCTTCCCCGCCTGAGCTTCTTCCGCGGACAATGGAGTCCGGCAAACCTGGCACGGAAAGACAATCATCTTTGATGGCGTCGATCCTACGGCGCGGGGCGAGGCGGGACAAGGACTCGGGGCGGTTGGCGCGTACGCATCGGACCCGGCGGGCGGCTATACTCTCGCTTGGACGTTCGGTTTCTTTTTTCGGAGCGGATATGGCTTTGGACCGTGAACTGGTTATGGCAGCGCTGCGGCGGGTGATCGACCCCGAACTCGGCAAAGACATCGTGACACTCAATATGGTCAAGAATGTCGCGATCGACGGGACGGCCGTTCAGGTGACTGTCGAACTGACCACGCCGGCTTGTCCGCTGAAGGAAGTGATCGAACGCGAAGTGAAGGCGGCGCTATTGGCCGCGGGGGCCAGCGATGTGAAGCTGGAACTGACCGCTAATACGCGCGGGGCGGCCGGGCCGAAGAAAGACATTCTGCCGCAGGTGAAGAACATCGTGGCGGTGGGCGCGGGCAAGGGCGGAGTGGGGAAATCGACGCTGGCGCTGAATCTGGCGGTGGGCTTGTCGCGGGCTGGGGCGAGCGTGGGCTTGATGGACGGCGACATCTACGGGCCGTCGATGCCCACCATGATGGGCCTGAAGGGCGCGACGATCGCGGCGCGCGGGGGGAAGATGGTGCCGTTCTTCGTGCATGGAATTCACGCGGTGTCGATCGGCACGATCGCCGGGGACGAGCAGCCGCTGATTTGGCGCGGGCCGATGGCGACGGGGGCGTTCCGCAATCTGCTGATCGACAAGACGGAGTGGCCGGAACTGGACTACATGATCATCGACCTGCCGCCGGGGACAGGTGATGTGCCGCTGACGCTGTGCCAGCTTGTGCCGCTGACGGGAGCGGTGATCGTGGCGACGCCGCAGCAAGTGGCATTGGACGATGCGGTGCGGGCGGTGCGGATGTTCCAGCAACTGGACGTGACGATCCTGGGCCTGATCGAGAACATGAGCTACATCCCCCTTCCCGACGGCGGGGAACTGGACATGTTCGGCAAGGGCGGCACGGAGAAGGCGGCCGGGCGGTTGGGCGTTCCATTCCTGGGCGCGATTCCGATGTTCGCGGATTTGCGGGCCAACAGCGATGCCGGAAAGCCGCACGACAATTTCGACAAGAACCCGCGCCTGGGCGCGGCGCTGATGCAGGTGGTGGAGGCTCTGGCCGGGCAGGTGAGCATCAAGAACCTGGAAGCCCCGCCGCCGGAGTTGAATATTTCGTGAGGGCGGCGTTCCAGAAAATGGAACTTCAGTCTTGACAAGAGGCCGGCTGTTCCTATAATTGGAACACGTGCGGGTTATTTCGTGGCGGCCATTGCGGGAGTTCGGGGACTGGTTTCCGGCGGCCGCGGGCCCCTTGCGGGACTGGTTCGACCTGACCTCGCTGGCGACATGGCGCAACTTCGCCGACGTGAAGGCGACGTTCGGCCAGACGGACCGCGTGAGGGTGCGCAGCGGGCAGACGGTGTGCGTATTCGATATCGGCGGCAATAAGTTCCGCCTCGTCGCGTTTGTCAGCTACGCCAAAGGCAAGGTCTATATCCTGCGGGTGATGTCGCACAAGGAATATGACAGGGGCAATCAGCGATGGAAGGACGACTTATGAAGAAACCCGCCATCAACGTTCCGCGCTCACTTTCCGCGATGGGCAAATCGTACCTGTCGCTGCTGGGGGAACTCCCGCTGTGTCCGATCAGGAACAGCTCGGAATACGAGCGGGCGGCGAAGATTGTCGGCCGGCTAGCTCTGCGCGAGGGCGATCTTGATGCCGGCGAAGAGGCCTACCTTGAGGTTCTGGAGGGACTGATCGAGCGTTACGACAGGGAGCATTATCCCATTAGCGCCGGCGGGCTGACTCCGACACAAGCTTTGCGCGTGCTCGTCAAACAGGCCAGCATGAGCATCACCGAATTGGGCAAACTCCTGGGCAGCAAAGGTGCGGCCTCGGAATTGCTCAGCGGCAAACGCAAGGAACCGAGCAAGGCGCAGATCGCCAGGTTGTGTGCGCGGTTTCGCGTGGATGCCGGCGCGTTCCTGTTGCCGGCGAAACGTCCGGCTCATGCAGCATGACTATTGCATCAGAAAGGGAAGGAGTGGTCGCTGCGGTTGTGGTCTTGCCGCATCGCATTACATGGTGTTTGCAGCATGCATGGCAAATTGGACCCCGATTGGCCCGAGATCATTCAGCGGTGGAAGCAAGCGCAGGAGGAATTGCGCTTGCGATTGATTGTGAAGGCGCTCGATCCGTTGCCGGTTCTGGTCGCCGGCGTGGACTGCGCGCTATCGCGCGATCGCACGTCGATCGTGGCGGCGGCGGTGGTTTACGATCGGGTCGAAGGGCGCATCGTGGAAATCCGGCACGCCCGGCGACGGCTTGAATTTCCTTATGTGCCGGGGTTTCTCAGCTTTCGCGAGGGGCCGGCCGTGTTGGAGGCGGTGGGGAAATTGAAATGCCATTGGGGAGTGATCTGCTTCGATGGCCAGGGTCTTGCCCATCCACGACGCTGCGGGCTGGCGACGCACATGTCGATCCTGCTGGACCGGCCGGGCATCGGCGTGGCCAAGAGCCGGTTTATCGGAGAGTTCGATCCGCCACCGATGACCGCCGGAGCGATGACGCCGCTGCGTGATGCGGACGAGACGATCGGAGTGGTTCTCCGCACGCGGAGCAACGTGAAGCCGATTTTCGTGAGCATTGGCCATCGCGTCGATCTGCCATCGGCCGCGGCATTGACAATGGCGTGTTGCACGCGATATCGCATCCCCGAACCGACGCGGCAGGCGGATATCGAAGTCGCACGGCGGCGAGGATGATTCGCGGGCGGCACCGCCCGATTTGAGTCATCACGGCGGATGGTCTATAGTCTCCGCCCTGGCAGCCACGGGCTGTCGTGCGAGCTCGTAGCTCAGTTGGTAGAGCAACGGACTTTTAATCCGTGGGTCGTGGGTTCAAGTCCCACCGAGCTCAATGCGTCAAAATTCGCCATATTGGGGCAGAAACGTCGCTATTTCGTGACCTGAATCTGATCGGCCAGACGAATATCGTCCGAGGCGCTGCCGATCATGATGTCGAAAGCGCCGGGCTCAACGACGAACTTATGGACCGTTTCGTCGTAGAAGGCCAGCTTCTCGGCCGGAACTTCGAGCGTGATGGTCTTCTTTTCACCCGCCTTCAGTGAGACGCGCTGGAAGCCGCGCAATTCCTTGGCGGCGCGGACGACGCTGCTCTTGACCTGATGCACGTACAACTGAGCCACCTCATCGCCAGCGCGTGAGCCTGTGTTGGTGATGTCCACGCTGACCTGCACCCTGCCGTCGTCCTTGATGGTCTTGGATGCCAGTTGCAGGTTGTCGTATTTGAACTGCGTGTAGCTGAGGCCGTGGCCGAAGGCGAAGAGCGGCTTATCCTTGAGGTACATGTAGGTGTAGCCCTTGGTGATGTCGTATTGATCCTGAGGCGGAACCTGCTGCGCCGTGGCGTAGACGGTCAGCGGCATGTGGCCGCTGGGATTGACATCGCCGAAAAGAACGTCGGCGATGGCGTTGCCGCCTTCCTCACCGTCCCACCAGGCTTCAACCATGGCGGCCGCATTCTGGGCGATGGCGGGAATGGCCAGCGGGCCGGCGTTCATCTCCACGACGACCGTCTTGGGATTGGCGGCGATGACGGCATCGACGAGTTGTTGCTGATTGCCGGGGAGGCCCAGCGACGGGCGATCGTGCCCTTCGCCTTCGACGTTTAGATCGGTGCCGACATAAAGGATGACCACGTCGGCCTTTTTGGCCAGATCGACGGCGTGATTCAATTCGGCGGTGGCGTCGGTCGCCGGCGCGGCCGCGCCACGGCCGGCTCGTCCGGCGCGAGCGCCGCCTCCGCCGGCCGCGATTGTGCCGCCTTGCGTGTATTGGATATCAATTCCGGCACCCGCGCGGTTCCTGATACCCTGCAGAGGAGTCACGGGGTTCTGGGCTCGCCCGCTGTATCCCCCGGCCGTGAAGATATCGGCGTGCGGGCCGATGACGGCAATCGATTTGAGTTTGGTTCGATCCAGAGGGAGGAAATTGTCCTTGTTGGTCAGCAGGACGATCGATTCGCGGGCCATCTTGAGCGACAAAGCCCGATGTTCGGGGCTGCAAATGACATCGGTCGTGATCTTGCTGAAGGGAACCAGGGCCGGCGGATCAAAATCGCCCAGGCGGAAACGCTCGTGCATCACACGGAAGACGGCATCATCCAGGCGAGATTCGGTCAGCGTGCCCTGCCTCACGGCGGCAGGGATGTTCTGCTCGAACTCTTTATCCGAGAAGTCGCAGCCAGCCATCAGCGATCTGGCGACGGCATCCTGCACGGTCAACTGGCCTCGCTGGCCCTGCACCATGCTGCCGACGCCGCCGAGATCGGAGACGACAAATCCCTGGAAACCCCACTGATCCCTGAGGATGTCGGTGAGCAGCAGCTTGTTCATGTTGTTGTGTACGCCGTTGATGGCGTTGTACGACGCCATGATCGACTGGGCGTGGCCCTCGACGATGCAATCGCGGAAATGCGGAAGGTAGTATTCGTACAACATGCGTTCGCTGACGGTGGCGGAGAGGTTCTTGCGGTTGTTCTCCACGTTATTGACGGCATAGTGCTTGAGCGTGGCGACAAGTTTGAGATATTTGGGATCGTCGCCCTGAAGCCCTTCGACATAGGCGACGCCAAGTCGGCCGGTCAGGAAGGGGTCTTCACCGTAGCATTCGTTGATGCGGCCCCAATAGGGATTGCGGCTGATATTGATGACCGGGCTGCGGTACATGAGGCCCTTTTTTGTGCCCGTGTAGTTGGGATCGGTGTGCCATGAGTTGTAGATGGCGCGGGCTTCATCCGAAATGGCCGTGGCTTCCGTGTGGACAAGGGCCGGATCCCACGTCGCGGCGGCGGCAATGGAAACGGGAAACATGGTGGTGGGCTTTTCCCACACGACGCCGTGGAGGCATTGGTTCCATTTATCGGATGCGATATTGAAGCGAGTCACATCCGGCCCGACGTGGTTCAGAAGCGTGGCCTTCTCTTCCAGCGTCAGGCGGGAAATCAAGTCGTTTGTGCGAGCATCGGCGGGCTGCGTTGGATCGAGATAAAGCGGCTTGCCGTTGGATTGTGACGGCGCGGTCTGGGCAAAAGCCGGCGAAAGACTCAAAGACAACACGACAATCAGGGAGATGAGCGGCGTCCGATTGTGCATAAGAATGCTCCTGAAATGCAGTTCGACCCGGGTATCATAAGCGTGAACTCAATCGCGCAAGTGGCTGGCGAGGCCCTGGCTGAGTTTGCGCGGCTCGGCGCGGTGGAGGCGGTCCAGGACGTGATACCAGCGGCAGGCCATGGAGCCGGCCGGATCCCAGGGGCGATGGTTGAACAGGGTATCGAAGGCCCCGCGATGCTTGGCGTATTCGTTCTGGATGTGAAGGAAGCGTTCGGTGAAGCCGGAGAGAAACGCCTGGATGAATCGCTCGGGATCGGCCACGCCCTTCAAGTGACGTTTGACCGCCCGGGCATAACCCTGGGCGTGGGTTTCGATCGGGCCCGTCCAATCGACGAACGTGCCGACGTGGTCGGCCACGATAATCCACTTTGGCAGGCCGGCGGAATTCTCGACGACGATTTCATCGCCGGCGTCGAAAACGGGCTCGCCGGTCAATTCGGCGCGGCCGACGATCATGTTGGAGGCGGCGGCCTGCCCGAACAGCATCGCAAAGGCCATGGCATAGGCGGGATTGGCCAGTTTACGGGTGGAAATCTGATCGGTGCCGTAGCCGGGAATGTAATCGCGCTGGAAATACGGCGACCAGATTCGCGTGCCGCGATAGCGGACATTGGTGCCGTTGTAGATCTCGCTGACCCGGTGGGCGGATTGCAGAAGGGGAAGGTTCATACCCAACTGCCGGCAGGCCAGCCGGCGGTCCAGAACATACTCGGTGTATTCCTCGGTGGCGGTCATCGCGTCCTGCAGGCTGGCGCCCTTATCCAGCCGCTCACGAATGCCCCACTTCTGCATGCGGATGATCTTGAGCACTTCACCGGCGGCGCGGCGCTGCTTGATCTGCGCCACGAATACGTCGCGCCGCCCGCCGCGGCGTTCATCGCGGCGCGGCGACGGCAGCACGCTTCCCACGTTGACGTATTCCAGATCGCCGTATTCACGCACCAGATTGAAGATGAGCCCGCGTACCAGGGCGGCGGCGGATTTGTCACGGGCCAGGTCGTAGCGATCCTCCGTGGCCGGATCGATGATCAGCTCGCCCTCCTCGATCCGGCCGCCGGGCAGCCATTGCACGCGCATCGAGAATTCCGGATCGAGTCCCAGGGATTCTTCATCGCCCAGGACATCGTCGCGCTGGGTCATCAGGCGGGCGAACATGCGATTTCGCCACTTTGGCTCGTTGGGATCGTCGTGCTGGTATTCGACGGGCACGTTGCCGTGCAGTTGCCGGCACAGCGAATCAAACCGGGGGCGCAGTTCATCGCCCGGACAATGGGCCGCCGACGCGAATTCCGCCGATGGCGTCGCCGGATCGGCCATGAAGAGTTCAATCTCGAAAGACCCGTTGCGGTTGCGACGGGGCATGTAGTCGGCGATTTCCGCCAGATGGACCCGCAATTCGGCGTCGTCCAGTTGCGACAGAAGATGAAGATTCTCATATGTCAGCAGCCGGGTTCCGCTGACGGGGCTGTAGTAATAGATCGCCCGGCCGCGAATCGCCGTGTGCGCGGCGGCGATCACACGGCGGATCTCCAGTTCCGCCGTGGGAGGCAGGAATATGCGCCAGCATTCGCCTCGCCGCTTCAGCACGTCGCGCACCCGGCCGTCGCTCAGGAACGTGTATTTGATATGTCGCTTGGGCAGCAAAGTCTGGAGGAGCTCGTCGGCCGCAATCGCCAGGTCCATCTGCGACGGGTCCGGGCGGATGATCACGCCCTGGTCGGTGACAAACAGGTCGACCGAAAGTTCCATTTCGGCCTCTTCCTGTTCCTCGGAAAGGCGAGGCAGGTCGGAAGCCGCTCGCTCGGTGTTGAGCGAATCGATAAACGCGATGCGTTGATTGATATGGGCGCCCGGCACGGTGACCACGGTATGAGAATAGGGAAAGATGGTGGCCACGCCGTTGCGGAGGTTCCCGTCCGCGTCGCGAGCCATCAGGGGTTCGCCGATGAATTTCAAGCCAGCCTCCCGTTCAGGCCGGCGCATCTGCACCAGCCCAGCCGCGATGACAACATCACACCCGCTGGCGCCCATTTTCAACCTCCGACATCAGAGCGTCCATCGTGCCTGCAGCCGCGTTCCTTGCTTGTACCCTTCATTGTAGCACTATTGAAGCGAATTGCATTGTGTTATGCTCACTTTTGTCCATTTCCGGTGGGGCTGGAACGAGGAGGATCGTATGCATTGGGCTTTGATGCGTGTGGTTCAATGTACGCCTGGGGTGATCGCCTTGGTGCTGCTGACGGCAGCGCTGGCGCAAGCAGCCGACCCGCCATCGCCAGCGGCAACAAGCAAACCCGCCCTGCCGGCGGCTCTGACGGCCGAGCAGGATCATCAGAGGATCATGGACGTTCTCCACCTGGCCTCCATTGCGCCCGGTCCGAACAATCCAGGCAACAACGACGAATCCAAAGCCAATCCGTTTCCCAATCTCCCCGACCCGCTGACATTGAAGAACGGCCAGAAGGTGACGACCGCCCAGCAGTGGTGGCAACAGCGCCGGCCGGAAATCCTGGAGGACTTTGAGCGCGACATCTACGGCCGAACGCCCAAGGTCACGCCGAAAGTGACGTGGGAAGTCACGCGCACCAGCAATGACAGCACAACCACGACCAGGCAGCTTGCCGGCCACGTGGATAATTCGGCGTATCCGCTGATCAGCTTGGATATTCAATTGACGCTGACAACGCCCACCAAAACCAGTGGGCCGGTTCCAGTCATCATGCAGCTTGCCGGCAGCACGGGCGGTCCCGGCCGCGGCGCTGGCCCGCCGCCGGGAAGCTGGCAGCAGTTGGCGCTGTCACGCGGTTGGGGATATGCGACGCTCGGCACCTACAGCATCCAAGCCGATAACGGCGCGGGTCTGACGGCGGGCATCATCGGCCTGGTCAACAAGGGCCAGCCTCGCGGTCTGGACGATTGGGGAATGTTGTCCGCCTGGGCCTGGGGCGCAAGCCGCGCGTTGGATTACTTCGCAACCGACCCGGCGGTTGACGCCAAACAGGTCGGCATCGAGGGCCACTCGCGATGGGGCAAGGCCACCGTGCTGGCGATGGCGCTGGATCAGCGGTTCGCGATTGCCTATGTCAGCTCATCCGGCGCCGGCGGCGCGCATATCAATCGACGCAACTTCGGCGAAACGATCGAGAATCTGGCCGCGACCAAGGAATATTACTGGTTCGCCGGCAACTTCATCCAATTCGCCGGCCACGCGGGTGACATGCCCGTGGACGGTCACGAACTGATTGCATTGTGCGCGCCACGGCCGGTATTTGTGGGCGGCGGCCGGATCACCGGCAGCGCCAACGACGCGTGGGCCGATCCGCAGGGGATGTTCATGGCGGCCGTCGGAGCCGGACCGGTATACAAGCTCCTGGGCAAGAAGGACCTGGGCACGGCGGTATTTCCGCCGATCGAAACCGCGCTGATCGACGGCGATGTGGCGTTCCGCGAGCACAGTCAGGGTCACACGGATGCGCCCAACTGGCCGACGTTTTTCACTTTCGCCGACCGGTATCTCAAGGGACCGGCGCGCCCTGCTACGCAACCGGCCGTAAATGTGCCGTGATTGTCGCGTGATCAGCGGCTTCGATTGAATTGCATGACTATCTTCGACGGGAGCACACCATGCGTTACATCCAGTTCGCGGCCTGGGCAATCGGTCTGCCGGGTTTGGCATTCCTCGCAGCGTGCGCGCCGCAGGCCGGCCCGGCAAATGCCAGCTCTATTACATCACGTCCCGATGCTTCCGCTCTCTACAAAAGCGCGAAGGCGCCCGTGGATCAGCGGATTGATGACTTGCTGGCCCGCATGACCCTCGATGAGAAGGCTCAGCAACTGCGATGCCTTTCGATAAACCCCGATCGGATTCAAACGAATGGCGACCTTGATCCGACCAAGACCGCCGTGCTGCTTTCCAATGGCGTCGGCACGCTGGCGCCGATGGATTACGACGCGGCAACGGAGGTTGCACTGCACAACGGCATTCAGAAATACCTTGTCGAGCAGACTCGCCTGGGCATCCCGGCGATCCTGCACGACGAGGGCTGTCACGGCTTCCGCACCATCGGCGCCACTTCGTTTCCGGTACCCATCGGCATCGCCTGTTCGTGGGACCCACAGCTTGTCGAGGCAATTTACGGCGTCGTGGCCGGCGAGATGCGGGCGCGCGGTGTTAGTCATGCCCTGTGCCCCATCGTCGATATCTGCCGTGACCCGCGCTGGGGTCGCACCGATGAAACCATGGGCGAAGACCCTTACCTCAACGGCAAGCTCGGCGCCGCGATGGTTCGCGGCCTGCAGGGAAGCGCGACCGGCGTCATCGCCGCGGGACACGTCGCGGCGACGTTGAAGCACTTCGCCGGGCACGGAGAGCCCGAGGGCGGAATCAACCGCGCGCCCAACGATGTGCCGCTGCGCGAGATGTACGATGCCGTGCTGGTTCCGTTCCGCGTCGCCATCAACGATGCGCACCCGGCGGCCGTCATGCCCGCGTACACCGAGGTCAATGGCATTCCCGCACACGATAATCAATGGCTTTTGCGGGAGGTGCTGCGCAATGAATGGGGGTTCGATGGTGTCGTGGCTTCCGATTATGGAGGCATCGAACAACTGTTCCAGGTGCATCATGTCGCCGCCGATATGGCCGACGCGGCCGCCGAAGCCATGACGGCCGGCGTCGATATCGATAACTCCGGCGGCGAGGCCTACCTGAATCTCCCGGACCTCGTGAGGCAGGGCCGGCTATCGGAAGGTGTCCTGGATCAGGCCGTGCGCCATGTGCTGCGCCTCAAGTTCGAGCTGGGGCTGTTTGAGAATCCGTATGGCGATGTGGACAAAGCCATGCAACTGGCCGGGTTGGATTCTTCCAAGGCATTGGCGCTAAAGAGCGCGAAGGAATCGATCGTACTTCTGAAAAACGACGGCCCGATACTTCCGCTGGCCAAGGACAAATACAAGACGATCGCGGTTATCGGCCCCAACGCCGCATCGGCCCGGCTGGGCAGCTACAGCGGCGATCCGCTTTACAAGGTCTCGATCCTCGATGGCATAAAGAACAAGGTCGGCGCCGGCGCCGTCGTCTATTCTGAAGGTTGCAAGATCATCACCAATCTCCCCGAGAGTTCGATGCAGGCATGGCGGCAGGCGATCCCCTCTGATCAGCCCACCGACGAACAAAACCGCACCTCCATCGCCGCGGCCGTTGATACCGCGAAACTGGCTGACCTCATCGTGCTGGTCCTTGGGGAAAACGAAGTCATTTCCCGTGAAGCCTGGGGCCAAGACCATTTGGGTGATCGATCGTCGCTCGATCTCCCCGGCGCGCAGAACGATCTGGCCGATGCCATGTTCGCGCTGGGCAAGCCGGTGATCGTGTATCTGATGAACGGCCGGCCGCTGGCGATCCCGCGCATCGTCCAGAGGGCGGACGCCGTTTTCGAAGGCTGGTACATGGGCCAGGAGACCGGCAATGCTGTGGCCGATGTGCTCTTCGGCGATGTGAATCCCTCCGGCAAGCTCACCATCACGGTCCCGCGGTCCACCGGGCAAATCCCGATGTATTACGACGCCAAGCCCAGCGCGAGGCAGTACAACTACGTCGATGAATCGAACCAGCCGCTGTTCCCCTTCGGCTTCGGACTGAGCTATACAACCTTCAGCTATTCCGACCCGATCCTCAGCTCGCCGACGATGAGCAAAGACGGCCGTGTCACGGTGAGCGTGACGGTCACCAACACCGGCCCAATGGCCGGCGACGAAATCGTGCAGTTCTATATCCACCAAGTCGTCGGTTCCGTAACCCGCCCAGTTGAGGAGCTTCGCGGTTTCCAGCGAATCACCCTGGCCGCCGGCGCCAGTCAGACCGTCACGTTCAATGTCGATAAGCAAACCCTCGCGTTTCACGACATCAACATGAAGGACACAGTCGAGCCGGGCGATGTTGAGATGATGGTCGGACCGTCATCGGCCCAACTGAAGAAGGCGACGTTGCAGGTAACGAAGTAGCGGCCCCGTTATCCACTATAATCCCTCCATGCCCCTGGAATCCGATCGGTGCATCTGTCTGCGGCGGTTTGAATACAGCGAGACCTCGCAGATTCTCACGCTGCTGGGCCGCGATCAGGGACTCGTCCGCGTCATCGCCAAGGGCGCACACCGGCGGACCAAGGCGGGCGCCAGCAAATTCGACGGCGGTGTCGATCTCATGGACCTGGGACAGGCCGTCATGTCCATCGATCCCGCCCGCGACCTGGGAACGCTGACGGAATGGAAGCTCGCCGACGGCCGCCGCGAATTGCGGGAATCGCTGCGGGCGATTTATCTTGGACTCTCAGCCTGCGAGATCGCCGCCACGCTGATCGAGGAACATGATCCGCATCCGGAGGTCTTCGACCTGTTGGCAATTTGCCTGGACGAACTGGGGGCCGGCCGGGTTGAACAGGCGTATCTGGCCTTCGTGCTCGACTTGCTGGAGGCCGCTGGATATCTGCCACAACTCACCGAGTGCGTCTCCTGCGGAAAACCAGTGAACGACGGCCAGCGAATATCCGTCACAACGCACCGAGGCGGCGTGTTGTGCGGCGATTGCGAATCAGCCTTCCCCGACCGCATGCCTCTGGACGGCCGGCTCCTGCGCCTCGTTCGCGGCATCGTCCAACTTCCGCGCCAGGCCGGCCGGCGAAGCCGTCTGCCACAGGTCACTCGCCATCAGACCGATCCGATCAACCGCATCCTCATCGAGCACATCGAAACCATCGCGGGCAAGCGGCTGCGGACCAGTTCGTACCTGCTGGGCCGGCCTGCGGTCGAGAGAGTCGGACGCTGAGGCCGTGCCGCCGAGGTCCGGCCCAGATCGACAGGGAAATCAACAATGGACCCCCGACGATCGTGACCTCCGTTCGCCAGTTTGGCGCCTGCGGGCTGCCGATAATTTGGTAAACGCGTGCAAAATGCAGCAGCGCAAAAAATTCCCAGGCCGTTCTGGCGAGCGGCCCGGGACGTTTCTAACGCTCCGCTGATTCTCGGTGTATGTTACTCGTTGTTGCCGACGTCTTCGAGCATCTTGCGCAGGTAGCTGTTTTCGCGCCGCGTCGCTTCCAGGTCGAAGACCAGGTATTTGATACTCAGCCGCAGGTAATCCAGAGACTCCTGCAGGCTGCTGACCGTCTGGCGCAGGCGCTCGTGGCGCTGGCGCGTGTCGTCGGCCAGCTTCTCCAGCTTCTGCCGTTCGGTCGGCGGAAGAGTGCTGATCTCGCCCATGATTTCGGCGAGCTTGGTCTGAAATTCACTTTCGTTCATTGAGCGCTCCTGCATATTGTGGATGACGATAACAAACGGCATTCCACGGCAGCGGCGGCGGGTCCGCGAGGCGGCGAGTGAAAAAAAACACCGCAAAATCAAGCTCGCACGACCAAATTCCGTCTGCGCGGGTCGGTCGCTTTATAGTGAATGATGCCGCAAGTCATCATCCGCCGTTGCGTTGTCGCGTCCGATCCACACGCTCCCGCGACTTCCACGCGGCAGTCCGCCTGATTAGTGGACGCACCGGCCGTGCCCAAAATCAACCGACGACCACCGCCGCGTAGCCAACCGCGTTATCGGACCCGTGATCGACCAGGCCGGCCAACGTCTCAAAGCTGTTAGTATGCCTCAACAATCTCGCATGCGTCGCCCCACACTCCTGGCATGCCGCCATCATCGCCGCTATCGCTCCTGCGCCGCAGGCGCTGAACTCGGCCCGCACAATCGGCACAACCGCTTCAGGCCGCATATCCGTCACGGCCTGCAAGACGTGACGATCGTTCTCCTTCGCCCGCTCCAGCGCGGCGATGCCGACGCCCCACGGACTGAACCGGTATTGCGGGCCGTAATGCGTCAGGTCGCTGCTGGCCAGATACACCGCCCGCAATCCCATCGCCTTCACCGCCCGCGCGGTCTGATGTCCAATTTCAACCGCGCTTTCGATCGGCGGAGTCTGCACGGCCAGAATGGGCACGCCCGGCCAGGCGAGTTGCAGCAGCGGCAATTCCACTTCCACCGCGTGTTCGCGCTGATGAAACCGGTCATCCGTCGCAAACGACGCCGCCGTCCCCGACAATTTCCGTCTCAGTTCGCCGGGCGGAATCGCATCACCAATCGGCTCGGACCATCGATCAAATGTGTCGAGCATCGCCCGATCGACCGCCATCGGTACATGAATCGCACCGAAAACGACGATGACCTGTACATCCGGCCGGCCCGCCGCGATCGCCGCGATCGTCTGGCCCGCGACGACGCCGCTGCAAATCCAGCCCGCGTGCGGCACGATTCCTCCGGCATAAGCCGGCGGAAAATCGCTCTGCCCCAGTCCCAGTCCCCGGTTTGCGATGACGGCGGCATTGAGCAGACCGATGGCCGTGGATCGGCATTCCGCCGCCGCCTGAGGATAAAAACTCCCCGCGACGGCCGGCGCCCGCACAGAAACACCCGTTGGCCCAACCATGCGCTGTATTATAATGAGCGGCTGCAAAGGACCATCTTATATCCTCAACCAGCGACAACCCGACTCCGCCACCGAGCGAACCTCGCCGCCAGCGCGAACCGTTTCCCACGTCCCGCCCGCCCGAACCAGCGTCTCCGCCGCCAGACCCGTTTGCCCCAAGCGACGCCGTCCCAGCGCAAGACGCCGCCGTGGATTCCGCGTCGCAATCTATATCGGACCCAATCGATCCACTGGCAGCCCTGGCCTCCGCCACCGCCGATCACGCACCGCCCCTTCACTTTCCCGGCCTGGCTGAACCCGATCCGCACTCTCGGATTCGCACGTTGATACCGCTGCTGCTGACCGGCGCGATGCTGCTCATACTGACCGGACTGCTCGAATGGATCGTCGAGCCGGAAAATCCGCTGGCAGCCCCGTTCGCCGCCTGCCCGTACATCCTGATCCTGCTGGGCCTGCTGATCGGCGCCATCGCGGCGGGCAACATGATCAATGTCCGCAGCGCCCTTCGGGCCGGAGGACGGAAGAAGGCGAGTAGAAAGTAGACCAAGCCACGGCGTTTGCATTTGCGGCCCTGCCTTTTCCCCGCTGCAATCCTGCATGCCGCTGCCCTGTTTGCGCGCAATACTTTTTTATTTTGCGGTTG
The DNA here is from genome assembly GCA_964420285.1 of uncultured Tepidisphaeraceae bacterium. Classification (GTDB taxonomy): domain Bacteria; phylum Planctomycetota; class Phycisphaerae; order Tepidisphaerales; family Tepidisphaeraceae; genus CAYQTE01. The sequence continues at coordinate 23,771 of CAYQTE010000033.1, read as the reverse complement.
ACACGGCGGCGTGCTCGTTTAGAATGCGGGTCGGCTTTGACCGCCGAAGCTTCTCACCCAACCGTGAGGGGCGCGGAGAAACCACCCGCGAAGGCAATAGCCTCACGGGAGCTGGAGCCTCAAAAAGAGGATTTCCCGGCAGGGGCTTATCGGGCGCTCTAGACGCCAACCCGAGGGAGACTTTCAACTCCCAGCCCGTCAGCTAACTCCGTAGGCATGTGAAAGGGATCAACGCGCCGCAGGGCGTTTGGATCCTTCTCCGAGTTGTATTGGCCACGGCCTTCTCTTGCCGCGCGTGTGGCTGGAATGCCGGGCCGAATTTCGTACACCGGGAGATTGCGCCATGGAAAGGCACCCCGAAATCCTTCGCAAGGCCATCGAAAATCTTATCGATGCCAAACTGCAAGATCTGGTATCGCGGCCGGGCGGCTTGGACCGCTTGCTGGCTCACCGCCGCAATGGAGTCGCCTCCTTCGACATTCGCAATGCCGAGAGGCGGTTAGATGAAGCATTGGCCGATTCGGTCTTTGCATCTGACCACATGAAGGAAGAAGTGGCCTGAGCCCGTCCGGCAGGACGGGGTTTCACGGCGGCCAGCGTGGACGAATCCCACGGCGCACAACAGGCGGCACGGTGGAGGAGAGTCTCGCTCCCCAGCGATCGTTGCGGGCTATGATCGCGGCTCGAAGCGAACGGATCTTCTCCACCGTCGCCATTTTTTCGGCTGGAAATGCGAATAAACCGCTAAAGACGCCAAAACGCTGAGATGGAAGGGACCTGCGGATATGAAGGGGAGTTCCTTGGCTCGCTGGTGACTATGGAGGCCGGGTGTTGTCGACAAGAGTGCCGAATCCCATTATTCGCGCGAACTGATTTTGGCGCGTTCTGACCTTGGCGTTTTTGCGGCTTTGCGGTTGATTGATCCCTAAACCGCCAGAAGGCTCTTGTTGTTGGTCATCACGACCGTTTCCCAGAAGTCAATCGAATTGTGCTTGTAGCGGTAGTCCACCTCAACGCCTGTGCGGCGGATCAGGTCGGCCAGCGCCAGGTCGCTGCGCCAGCCGAGTTTTGTACAGAGCGGGCAGAGCACCTTTTCGAGCAGCGCCAACGCCCGGTTGGTCGATTGAAAATGATTCACCACCACCACGCGCCCCGCCAGCTTCGCCACGCGCTGCGCCTCGCTCACCAAACGTACCGGATCGCTCACCACGCTGATGACGTGGCTGATGAACACGTGATCGAAACTGTTGTCCGCGAACGGCAGATGCAGCGCATCGGCCTGGCAGATGTGGTGCGTGGTCACGCCGCTCTCTTTGATCTTCTGGCAGCATTTGGACAGCATGCCAGACGACAAATCCACCCCGATCACACGCACGCCGTCCGGATAATACCGCAGCGAATTGCCCGTCCCGACACCCAGATCGAGCACGCGATCCGTTGGCCGCAGGTGCATGTGCTCCGATATCGCCCGGTCCAGCCGGTTCAGCACCAGCCCGCCAAACGTGATGTCGTAGATCTTCGACTGGTTGTCATACAGCGTACGCGTCGACTCTTCCTGCATCTTGATCACAGCGTGCTTCCTTCCGCATCATCGCCGTCACCGGTGGACATTCCGGCCGGCCGCATGGAGACAGTAGCCTACACACTAATCGGACCGACATGCTTTGCCAATAGTATATTCATCAATCGCCAGGAATTATCCGGAATTATCAGACTTGAGCCCGGCCCGTGGTCATCATGCCGTCATACACTCAGATCGCCCGCGACCTCAGCTTCACGGCCGCCGGTTCGTCCAGCAGCCAGAGCAGCTTCGCGCCGGCGCCGTTCGGGTTGATCGATTGAATCGGCAGCCGTTGAGGATCGCGCGGACCTTCGATCACCTCAGCCACGCGATCGGCCTTGCCCGCCCCGGACACCAGAATCATCACCATCGCTGCCCGATTGATGAACGGCGCCGTCATCGTCAGCCGCCACGACTGTAACTTCTCCACCCAATTGGCGACGCACCGATGTTTCGCCTCGGCCAGCGCGGCCGTGTACGGAAACAAACTGGCCGTGTGCCCGTCATCGCCCATTCCGAGCATGACCAGGTCCGGGCCGCCGTCGCCGAAGCGGTCCTTGAGCAATCGCCCATAATCCACGGCCGCCTGCTGTGGCGGGTTCTCGCCCATCATGCGATGCACGCATTCCGCCGGCAGCGGAACTTTGCTCAGCAGCGACTGATTGGCCATACGATAATTGCTGTCAACATGATCCGGCGGCACGGTCCGTTCATCGCCGAAATAGACTTCCCAGCGGGTCCAGTCGATCCGATCCCTCGCCGGCGCGGCCGCCAGTAGTTCGTAAACGGCGCGAGGCGTATTTCCGCCCGACAGCGCGATCGAGAATCGCCCCGCGCCAGCGATCGTGCCGGCCGACCCGGCTTCAATGCGATCGGCTGCCTCACGGGCCAGCGACGTTGCGTCTTTCACGATGACAATTTCACGCAAGGCCATGATGCAACCTTGTAAGCGTCCCGCGTCTTCAAAGGAGGGCGAAATACGCTTCGACCTGCTATTTGGTAGCGCCCGACCCGGCCCGAAAAGTGACTTCGACGGAATCATCGTCGTTCAACCGCCCCATGACCAGACCATGGTCGCCGCCGGGCTGCTCGAATTCAACGGTGAAGCGGCTGCTGTCGGCCGGATCCACCTGGCCCGCGTATATGCGCTGCGGCATCGGCAGGTATTTTGCTCTGGACGGGTCGGGAGCTGCTGGCAAAACGCCGCAGTTTCTGAGCCGCTTGATTCCGTTCCAAGCCGTCGCGGCGTACACTTGCGCGACCGGTTCCTTGTCCAGCCTGTCGCCAAAGCCTCCATTTCCCAGAAAGAGCACAGCAACAAGCCGCGCATGCCCGCCCGGGCTGATTCGCTCGTGACAGAACACGACTGTTGTCGGGGCCGCCGGCGTGGGAAAGGCAACTCGCGAATCCACCGTTGTCTTCGATTCCTGCAAGAAGCGGATCCAAAGGCGCGGCACGCGGCCGTATTCAATAATCGAAGGATAAGTGCCCAGTTGCTGCAATGCATAGTCGCCTTTCAGCGCGACTACCTCCGCGGATGCGCTGTCCGCGTATGACGCAAACAGAGCCGGCGCTGGCGAGCCGGCAAGGCAGTCTCGCATATACTACGACTCCTGGCGGAGGACTAAAATTCATGCACTGGCATTCCCAATAGTATTGCCGGCCGAGCGACCAAGCATCCTCGGCGAGAGACCAAAAGACGGCAAAAACGCCGGCGAGAACTACGGCGTTGGCAGTCCAGTAAATGACATACCTGAACTGACGTGCCTGCCGGGGCGCGTAGTCCAGTGGCACAATGCGCGGGACATTTGGCGGCGGCGGCGGAATTGGTGTTGATTCGTCCATTATGACCTCCGTCGGCCGCGGCTTTCTTCCCCCTCTCCCTGTACCCTGGGAGAGGGTTGGGGTGAGGGTCTTTTGGCCGTTGTCGAACGCACCGGCCCATCGATCCGAGTCGATTCTAACCCTCACCCTATCCCTCTCCCTGAGTACAGGGCGAGGGGACAAAAGGCCTGGCGCCGGGCACCTTAAGTCGCCTGCATTATACCAGCATTGCCGCTCGCCTCACCCACGTTCGCCCACGGCATCCGCCGATGAGCCGCCGCGGCCGGGGATGCCGGCGTATTTGTCGCTTCGATCCAGGTGCGATTGAAAATTCCGGACATAGGCGTCGGCGATTGCGGGCTTGCCGTGGATGACAAGGACGTTCTCCGCGTTCTCGGTTTCGGCTTGCTTGGTGAAGTTGAAACTGCCGGTGATCACCGTCTGGCCGTCGAGAATGATGACCTTGTTATGCGCGATCGGCTGCTGGCCATCGAGCCAGACGGGGATGTTGTGGGTGAAGAGATAATCGGCCCCGGAGTAATGCTCGCCGGCGGCGATCTTGTCCAGAACGGCGCGGACGCGCACGCCGCGAGCCTGGGCATCGGCCAGGGCATGTTCGATCGGGATTGAGGTGAAGGAATACGCCTGGATATCGATGGTGATCTTCGCGCCGTTGATTTCGCTGACAATGGCCGCCTCGCAACCGCCGTGCGGGCTGAACCAGACGCTCAGGCCGTCTTCGCTGGCCGCTGGCCCCGGCGCAAAGAGCGGCGAGGTGAGCTGGCTGCGGGCGAAAAGGAACAGTGCCAGCAGAATGGCGGCCGTCACGCCTTTGTATGTGTGTCTTGGCATGGGGGAGATTGTATCGTGAGAGCGGGAAAGAGGCTCGCCTGCGAATTATTCCACCGCGTAGTTGATTTCCAGCCGGCGGCCGCGGAAGGCCGCGATTCCCAGGCAGACCGTCGAAACGGCCAGCAGCATGACGATCGCCGCGCGGCGCGTGACCGGATCACTGTCGCTAGTGACAAGCATCTTCAGGACCGCCGGCATCGACTTGTCGACCGTGGCCGCCACCGGACAGATGCATTGCAGATAGTAAATGATGCTCAATTCCTTGAGCGACACCGGCATGAACATCACGATGCTCTCCCACATCAGTACGAACGCGGCCGGCACAACCGGATTGCGGAACAGCAACCCCAACGCTACGAACAAACTCCCGTACGCCACGCACGCCAGCAGCGTCACGCCCACGTACGACCACAGCATTGCCGATCCGCCGGTGTGCAGAAAATTCAGCGCCACCGACCGGTCGAACTGACCCAGCATGGCCGCAAACTGCAACGTCGTCCCCGAGCAGAAGATGGCGCACATCACCAGCAGGCCGGCGAGGAATTTCCCGGCCACCAGAACTTCCCGCGGCATGGGCGTCAGAAGATAGTAATGCAGACTCTTATCCAGCATCTCCCCCCGGAAGAGGTTGGCGAAGATCCCGATGCATCCGAAGAAGACTCCCAGCCGCAGGTAGACGTTCTGGAACAGTGTAGCAAAAACGATGGTCTGCCCTTCGATGGTCGGCGGGCCACTCGGATCGACGTTCGTTACCAAACCGTCCGTGATCTCGACCATGATCTCACGCTTGCCGTCGGTATACCAGTCAATCTCGCGCTGGATGCGCCCCGGCCGCCCAAACGGCCCGCGTTGACTGTACGGCCTGCCCAGGAGCGCGATGACCTGCTGTTTGGTCTGGCCTTTTGTAACGTTTGCAAGCTTATACGGCTCCAGCGGGTGCTGCCGGTTGATCTGCTCGAGTTGCTTTTGATGACGCGGTCCCTCGATATCCTGCCCGACGTACAACAGCGCCGGCGCCAGCGCCACCAGATACACCCACAAACCTCGCCGGGCGAAGAACGTCTTCTTCAATTCCAGTCGCAAGACAGCCAGAATCTGTCGCACGTACATCGGCATCATCGCGAAGCCCCCTCGTTGCCAATGAGATATTCGTAGACGGAATTCACATCGTCATCCGCCGGCCAGACGCCTTCAACGCGGATGCCGTCCAGCGCGATGCGGTTGATCGCCAGATAAAACCGATCCGGATCGTGCGTCTTGACCAGCACCGCATCGCGATCCAGCATCCTCGCCTCGACGACACCCTCCAGCAGAAAAATCCGGCTGGCCAGTTCGCCCGGCCGGTCGCAGCGAACCACGATCCGCATCGGCTCATCGCGAATTTCGCCGCGCACGTCGCGGATCTGCCCCTCGGCAACGACATAGCCGTTGGAGAGCATCACCACTTGATCGCTGATGAGATCGACCTCGTGGAGCACGTGGCTGGACACCAGCACGTGCCGGCCGTCGCGGGCAAATTCGCGAAACAATTCGATCGTCTGCGCCCGCACCAGCGGATCAAGGCCGTTGAGCGGTTCATCCAGAACCAGCACCACCGGATCGTGCGCGATTGCCTGCGCCAACTTGATGCGCTGACGCATCCCCTTGCTATAAGCCGCGACCTTCCGCCCGGCCGCATCGGACATCTTCACGCGGTCGATGGCAATATCGGCCATCGACCGGGCCTTGCGCGAATCGAATCCGAACAGCCGCAGGTAATAGTAAATGAACTCAAACCCGGTCAGCCCCTTGGGAAAGGAATCGAACTGCGTCGCGTAGCCGACAATGCGCAATAACTCCTGCGGCCGCGACGGGCTGACGCCGCGCACCCGGATCGTTCCCTTGCTCGGCCGGATCAATCCCGCTATCAGGTTCATCAGCGTCGTCTTGCCCGATCCGTTGGGTCCGACCAGGCTGGTGATCCCCGGCGGGATCGACAGCGTGACGCGATTGACGCCCAGAACCTCGCCATAAAAGCGGGAAACGTTCTGAAGTTTGATCGTCGAATCGCTCAACGCACCACCTCAAACGGCCGGATACGAACGGCCAGCAACGCGAGGCACAAACCGGCGGCGATCGCCAGAACGGTCCAGGCCTCCGATGTTGACAGGACGATGGGCGACTCGCCGATCGGCGTAGTCCGGAGAAGGTCCACCCAGATCGTGCGGACGACCTCCAGCAGATTGAACTTCATCCCGTTGGTCGTGTGCAGGACGCTGTCGATGAGGTCGGCAAGGCCCGCGCCGACAAAGAACACTCCCAGCACCGAGGCCCCTGCCAGCAGCCGCCACCGCACCCACGCCGACACCGCCAGACCTATCAGCGAGAGTACCACGATCCACACACCGAGGCCCTCGATCAGCGCCCCGGCGATCCACAGGTTGTCCCATGTCCATTTCCACGGTTCCATGCTCGATTGCAAGGCCAGAACCAGCAGACCCGGAATCCATGTGATGGCCGACAGAATGCCCGCTAGCACGGCCATTTTCCCGGCGACATATTCAAATCGCGTGAACGGCCGGGCCAGAAACAGCGGCATTCCGCCATTGACCAGGTCCGGGCTGATAAGCCCCGGCGCGACCAGAGCCGTCAGCAGAAACGCCAGCACACCCTGAATAACACAAAAGAGATAAAAGAATCCACCGCCGACACCCACCAGGGCGCTCAATCCTGGCGGCAAGAGATCCATCAGCGCCGGCTGGTGAAAGATATACACCAGGATGACGCAAAACAGCGGCCAGAAAAGACACCCCGCCATGCAAAACGGAAGCAGGCGGCTGGACAGCAGCGGCGCCAGCGCATAGCGGCCGGTGATCAGCCAGCGCGACCATGCCGGCGTGGTCCGCCCGTCGTACCCCCGATAGGTCTGCTTGTAGACCGCCATCAGTTCTCCATCGCCGACAGAAAAATATCCTCCAGCGTATCCCGCCGGTAACTCACCCGGTGCAGCCGAACCTCGCGCTGTGCCGCCATGCTAAAGACTGTCTTCAGGTCAAATCCCTCGGGCAATTCCATGCGAAACCGTCCCGGCCCGCCCGGCGATACCTCGCAACCCGCCGCCGCCAGCGCTGCGGCGAATCCATCCAACTCCCCCGCCGCTTCCACTTCCAGAAAGTGCTTGTTGGCGGCACGCTCGCTGTTGAGATCGCAATGATGAGCGATCCGGCCCTGCTTGAGGATTAGAACCTCATCGCACACGGCCTCGACATCGCGAAGCAAATGCGAGCAGATAATCAGCCGCGTCGCCCCTGACGCCTTGACGTCGTCGATCAGCCGCAGCATCCGCTGCCGCGCGGGCGGGTCCAGCCCATTGGTCGGTTCGTCGAGAATGAGCATTTTCGGCCCATGCACGATTGCCTGCGCCAGCTTGGCCAGTTGCTTCATCCCCAGCGAATACGTCCCCAGCTTCCGATACCGCGCCTCGCCCAAACCCACGTAAAAAAGCACCTCGTGCGCCCGCTCCAGCGCCGCCTCGGCCGGCAGGCCGGACAACTCCCCCATCATCCGCACGAACGTTACCGCCGTCATGCCGGCGACAAAGGCGTCGTTCTCCGGCATATACCCGATCAGCCCGCGCACACCGCGAATATCGGTGCGGATATCACGCCCCAGTACGCTGGCCGTCCCGGTCACGTTTGGGCAGAACCCCAGCAGCGTCTGAATCAGCGTCGATTTCCCCGCCCCATTGGGCCCCAGCAGCCCGATCACCTGCCCGTGCAACTGAACGCTCAGGTTCGACAACACCCGCCGCCGGCCGAGTGTCACGCTCAAGTCCTTCAATTCAATGACATTTTCCACGAGGGCAATTCCTGACCATTCCGGCCGCAAAACTCATCCGTTCGCCCAAGCCCATCATACCAACGCACGCGGTATCGCACCACGGCAGCGGCAACGCAAGGGGCGACGGCAACGCAGGGTTCGGACCGGATCGCAAGCCTGGAATTGCGGGCGCGACGATGAGTACAATCGGGCGACAGGGGTAGTACCGGGTCCAAGTTGATACAGAAACCATGAACACTCCACCTTTTGATCTGGCCGTTGCCCAGCGATGGTTTGCCGTTGAGCTGAATAACCTGGCCTGGGATCTTGTCGAGGCGACGACGCTGAGCGAGGCACAGGCACAACGGATGATCCATGCGGCGCATGCGGCGTGCTATTTCTGGCTTGAGGCCGGGGATGTGCTCAATCACCTTCGGGCTCAGAATCTGCTGGCAACGGCGTATGCAAAGGCTGGCTTGGGCGAACGGGCGGTCTATCATGCGGAAACGTGCGTCGAGCTGAGCCTGGAGGCGGGCGATCGGCAGACGGATTTCGATCGTGCGGTGGCGTACGGATGTGCGGCCTTGGCGTATCGTGTGGCCGGGAAGACCGAATTGGCCGAGAAATATTTCCCGCTGGCCCGCGAACTGGCGTGGAAGCTCAGGGACGCCGACGAGAAATCCGTCTTTGATCGGTTGTACGGCGGGACATAGAATGGGAGTCTATGGCGGCACTGGAACGCAGGATCACGATGGCGGACCTTCGGGCAGCCCGGTCGGCGGGGCGCAAGTTCGCCATGCTCACGTGTTATGACTTCACGACGGCACGGCTGATGCAGGAGTCGGGGGTGCCGGGGTTGCTCGTGGGGGATTCGGCGGCGAGCGTGATCCTCGGCCATGCCAACACGCTGCCGGCGAAATTGGGGTTCATGATCGAACTGACGGCGGCGGTGCGACGCGGGGCACCGCTGGCGATGGTTTGGGCCGATATGCCGTTCGGGTCGTATCAGCGATCCACCGCTCAGGGCGTGCGGAATGTCTGTCGGATGGTGCAACTTTCGGGGGCGGATGCGGTGAAGATAGAGTCGGCCGCCACTCAAATTCCGCTGGTGAAACGACTGGCGGACGCGGGCGTGGCGGTGGTGGCGCATCTGGGATTGCGGCCGCAGTTTATCGGTAGGCTCGGTGAATATAAGACGCAGGGGCGCAGCGCGACGGATGCGATGAAGGTTGTGGAGCTATCGCAACGGTTTGCCGAAGCGGGAGCGGCGGCGATTCTCCTGGAAGCAGTTCCGCCGGAAGTCTCGGCGGCGGTGGTGGCTGAAGTGGATGTCCCGGTGATCGGGTGCGGAGCAGGTCCGGCGTGTCATGGGCATGTGTTCGTCACGCACGACGCCTTGCGCCTGACAGCGCGCAAACCCCGATTTGTGCCGGACTTGGGTGATTTGTCGGCCCCGGCGAAAGAGGCGTTTGAACGCTACGTACGGCTGATAACCGATCGGGCGTATCCCGCGGCTGAACATGAATACGAGATGCCGACCGATGAAAGAGCATTATTTGTTGGCCACAAGCGGACGTCGGGCGGTGTATAAGACACAGGATCGAAGTCCGCGAGCGGATTCGAGTGCGACAAGAGGAGTCAGATTATGAAGTCGTTTCGGTTGTCGGTAGTGGTGGCGGCGTGCAGCGTGATGGCGCTTGCGGGGGGTTTTTTCGGCGGGTCGAGCTTGTTCCAGAAGATGGAATACGCGCGGGCCGCCCAGGACGTGGAGACCAATCGCGCCGACTTGCAGCAGGCGGAAGACCTGTCCAGCGTGTTTCGGCACGTGGGGAAGGTTGTGGGCCCGTCGGTGGTGAGCATCAACGTGCATAAGACCATCAAGAACGCCGCCCCGCCGGACGACCTGCGGCGGTTCTTTCAGGGAATTCCGGGCATGCCGCCGGACGGACCCGGTGGCGCTCCCGACGGCAATGGCAATCTCGAAGAGGAAGGCACCGGCAGCGGCGTGGTGATGGAAGTGGACGGCAGCACCGCATACATACTTACGAACAACCACGTGGCCGGCGATGCCGATTCGATCGAAATCACGCTGGCAGACGGCCGGCAGATCAAGAACGGCAAGCTTCTGGGCGCCGACGCCAAGAGCGATCTGGCGGTGGTGAAAATCGAGGCCGACGGTCTGATCGCCGCCAAATGGGGCGACAGCGGCCAACTGGAAAAAGGTGACTGGATCCTGGCGTTCGGCAGCCCGTTTGGATACGTGGGCTCGATGACGCATGGAATTGTCTCCGCCCTGGACCGCAACGATGTGGGGCTGCTCGGTAAGCAGGGCTATGAGGATTTCATCCAGGTCGACGCGCCGATCAATCCGGGCAACAGCGGCGGACCGCTTGTCAATCTGCACGGTGAAGTGGTCGGCATCAATACAGCCATCGCCAGCCAGGACGGCGGATTCCAGGGAATCGGTTTCGCCATCCCCAGCAACGCCGCCAAGTGGGTCTACACGGAACTCAAGGCCAACGGCAAAGTCACCCGCGGCTGGCTGGGCGTCGGCATTGGCGATGTGGCCGTGCCGGAGAATCTCAAGACCGCAAAGACCTTCGGCTATACCGGTTCGACGGGCGTGCTGGTGCAGCAGATTTTCAGCAACACGCCCGCTTCGGACAAGCTCAAGGAAGGGGACATCATTACCGCTCTGAACGGCAAGACGCTGGATACATCGCTGGACCTTCGCAACACGATCGCCAAGATCGCGCCGGGGACCGAGGTGACGCTGACGGTATTCCGTGACGGCAAATCGCAGGATGTGAAGCTGACGCTCGGCACGCAGCCGGAAGACGTGCTGGCCGCCGCCGGCCAGAATGAGAATCCCGCGCCCGCTCCGGCGAATCCGGGCGCCAGCGTGGCGTCGATCGGGATCACCGTTCAGACGATGACGCCGCAACTGGCCACAAAATACGGGCAGGCGGTTCCGCGTCGCGGCAATGGCGGCGGCGCGATCGTGACCGCGGTGACCAAGAACAGCCTGGCCGCGACGGCCGGCCTTGAAGAAGGCGATCTTATTACCCAGGTGGCCAGCACGCGCGTGGCCAATCAGGCTGACGCGGTTCGCCTGATCAATGCCGGCGACCTGACCAAGGGCATTCGATTGTATGTGACCAAGGCCAACGGCGGCGGACAGATGTTTGTGACGATCGCCTCAGAGAAATAGAAGCCGGGCAGACTTTCCGAATTTCTGCCGTCGCGAAAAGGGCGACTCCCGGATTGACCGGCGAGTTGCCCTTTTTGTTTGACAATGCATCCCCTGCGCCTGCACAGGGCGCCGGGAACATCTGATGGTTTGATTGGCGTGTCGCGTCAGGCGCTGGCCGGTGAGCCGGCCAACTCGGCGCCGGCGGCGGCGTTGGTGGCGGCTTCGGATTCCGTTGCCTCGTCCTTCTTGTTGATCTTGCGCTTCTCGGTGAGTCGGACGGACTTGCCGACGCGTTGGCGCAGATAGAAGAGCTTGGCGCGGCGGTTCTGGCCGCTGCGGCGCACGATCACCTTCGAGATGAACGGGCTGTGGCAGGGGAAAATGCGTTCGACGCCTTCGTTGTTGACGATGCGGCGGACGGTAAAGGTCTCGTTGATGCCGGACCCTTTTCGCATGATGACCGTGCCGCTGAAGACCTGGGTGCGTTCCTTTTCGCCCTCGATGATTCGCGTGGCGACGTCGACGGTGTCGCCGACCTGGAACTGATGCGGATCTTTTCGCAGATGCGGCTGTTCGACTATGGTGAGATATTTGTTGATCATGATGCTGCTCCGATCGTTGCGCTCAAATGAGTCCGCCCCATGGGCGTTGGTGCGGCTATCTTGCCGCGGTGTATTCCTGTTGGTCAGTCCTGCTTCTTCTCGTCGCGTTTTTCCAGGTAGTTGCGCCACAGATCGGGCCGACGTTCCTGGGTTCGCTGCAACCTCTGCTGCTGTTTCCACTTCTCAATCTCGGCGTGGTCGCCGCTGAGCAGCACGCCCGGCACGGGCATGCCGCGAAATTCCCGCGGGCGCGTGTATTGCGGATGCTCCAGCAATCCGCCGGCGAACGACTCGTCCGCCGCGCCGTCGTCGGCGCCCAGGGCTCCGGGCAGCAGGCGAACCACCGCGTCGATCACGACCATCGCCGCCAGTTCACCGCCGCTGAGCACGTAATCGCCGATGCTCAACTCCAGCGGATCCAGCGCCTCGATGATCCGCTGATCGAAACCTTCATAATGCCCGGCCACCAGCATCAAGCGACCGGCCGCCGCCAGCGCATCGGCCGTCGGCTGATCGAACACGCGTCCTTGCGGTGTCAGGAGAATCCGTCGAGCCGGCCGGGCGTCCAGCTTCTCAACGGCTTCGACGGCCTCGATGACCGTCGAGCAGATCATCACCATTCCCGGCCCGCCGCCAAAGGGTTTATCGTCAACCGAGCGGTGGGCATCCGTGGCAAAATCGCGGATATTCGTCAGGTGATATTCAACCAATCCCTTCTGGGCCGCCCGCTTGGGAATGCTGGTTCCCAGGAACGGGCCAAACAACTCCGGGAATAGGGTCAGGATGTCTATTCGCAGCGACATGCCAGCCCCGATGGTCCAATTGGCGTCAGCCCGCGCACGATCCAGCGATGCCTATGCTGGCTTGGCGGCCTCCTCCTTCTTGGCCGGGGCGGCGACGACCGGCTTGGGCTTGCCCGGTTTGGGGAGGCGGAGCATCTTGTGCTCCAGTCCGCTGCGCTTCAGCAGCGACGACACCGTCTCCGACGGAACCGCGCCCAAATCCAACCAATGCTTGCACCGATCGAGCTTGGCCACGAACCGTTTGCTCTTGTCCTTGACCAGCGGGTCGTAGAATCCGAGCTCTTCAATGACCCGGCCGTCACGCGGCGATCGGGAATCCATCGCATTCAACCGGAAAAACGCCGCGTGGCTCCGGCCCATTCGTTTCAGTCTCAGCTTCACCGACATGTATGGCTCCAGGCTCCAGTAAAACTCGCGAATCGGCAAGTATAGCTTGCCGCGTCGGTATTACAAGAAGTTCTAAACGAAATCCAAACAGGAGGAATGATAAACCGCAAAGCCCCCATGACGCGAAAACGCACAATACACAAATGAATCTCCATATAATGTTTGCCGAGCGGTTCCCGCCGTTGAAACGCACCCGATCGTCTCGACTCGGCCTTGGCATGTTTTCACCTTGGCGTCTTGGCGACTTTGCGGTTTATTGGCATTTCACTCTATACGATCTGGTATAAGATGGCTCGCAATGGAGCCCTTTCATTCCCTTGGCCTGCATCGACCATTCCGCCCGGCGGCTGATCCGGCGGGGCCGACGCACGTCGTGCGGCATGGGCCTCTGCACCGGGTGCTGGCGTTCACGGGATTCTCGATCCATGACGTGATCAACGATCCGATTGCCCGCAATATCGTCGCCGGATATTTCAAGCTGCACCGGCAGGTGTGGCGGCGGTGCGAAATCGTCGACCTCGAACGGTGGTGGAACAACACGGGACGATCGTGAGCGAATTGCAGCGGGTCATCTTCATCAGCTACCTGCTGGCGGGGCCGGGGTTTTGGATCGCGGTTACGCTGCTGATGTTGAGTTCGGTACGGCGGATGAGCGTAATTCACCGGCCGGCCCCCCCGCTGCCATCGCCTCCGCCGAAAGCCACAATACTCGTCCCTGCTAAGGACGAGGGACGGCGCATTGCCGATTGCCTGCGCTCCCTGCTGGCCCAGGATTATCCGGATTTCAACGTCATCGCCGTCGATGACCGCAGCACGGATCAGACCGGCGCCGTCATGGACCAACTGGCCGCGGCCGACCCGCGACTGCGTATCGTGCATATCAAACCCGGCGAGCTCCCCGACGGCTGGACCGGCAAGAACCACGCCCTGCACAAAGGCATCCAAACCGCCGATGGCCAGTGGCTGTTGCTGGTTGATTCCGATGTGATCGTCGCGCCCCATGCACTGCGCACAACCATCGCAACGGCCGAAGTGAAACGACTGGGCATGCTCTCGCTTCTGTTGAAACTGGAAACGCACACGCTGGCCGAGCGGATTGTTCTGCCTCTGGCGTCAGGGGCCCTGGCAGCCTTCTTCACGATCAGTCTGACCAACGCCGAATGGTCGAATGTCGCCTTCGGCAACGGGCAGTTTCTGCTGATTCGCCGCACCACCTACGACCTGATCGGCGGACACAGAGCGGTCCGCGAACAGTACTGCGAAGATATCGCGCTGGCGCGTCTTGTAAAGGATATCGGCGACCGGCCGCGCATCGCCTTCGGAGCCGATCTGGGCGAGGTTCGCATGTACGATTCGCTGGCGAGCATCCTGCGCGGCTTCGCCCGAATTTATTTCGCCGCCGGCTTTGGATCCGCCAAACGACCACTGATCGGAATCGCGTCGATCCTGCTGGCGTGCCTTCCCGTGTACGCCGCCGCCGCCTGGGGGCTGATCGGCGTATCCCATTCCGCCCCGGGCGCCTTGTTGTGGCTCGGTGCGGCGAGCATCCATTTCATCCTGTTGACGGCCGTCGTGACCATCATCTACCAATTCGTCCGCAACCCGGTCTGGCCGGTTTTGCTCTTCCCTGTCGCCGGGGCCTTCGTCGTGTATATTCTCGCCCGTTCGGCCTGGATGTGCGTGACCCGCCGTGTCGAGTGGCGCGGAACGGTGTATACGCACGGCATTGGCTCGCCAACGATCGGCGCCGGACCTTAAAAAAAGGAAGTGATCCGCCATGAACCCCACATCGCAACCGTCAAAATCGCCAGCTCCGCTCTGGCACGGCACTCTTCCTTTCCATCGCCTCACGCCCTCGGGCGCCCTGGCGGACGTTTTCCTGCACGGCGCTCACGTCACGAGGTTCGATCCCACGGGCGGCCATCCGCTTTTGTTCGTGAGCGCCAAGAGCGCCTTCGAGGCCGACAAACCCATCCGCGGCGGAGTGCCGGTCATCTTCCCCTGGTTCGGCAAGTCAACACTTGGCCAACATGGCTTCGTCCGCACCATGCCCTGGACCGTAAAGGAGTTCCACTGCGACCCGGCCGGCGAATCGGAGATCACGCTGACCATCACCAGCGACGCCCTCACGCTGGCCATCTGGCCGCACCCGTTCGACCTGGCCTTCCGCATCAAGGCCTCGGCGTCGCTGACGATGGAGCTCACCGTCCACAACGCTGGCCGCGAACCATTTACATTTGAGGAAGCCCTGCACACTTATCTGGCCGTCAGCGACGTGCGGCAGATTTCCATCGACGGCCTGCAAAAGACGCCCTACATCGACAAAGT
Source organism: uncultured Tepidisphaeraceae bacterium (assembly GCA_964420285.1). Classification (GTDB taxonomy): domain Bacteria; phylum Planctomycetota; class Phycisphaerae; order Tepidisphaerales; family Tepidisphaeraceae; genus CAYQTE01. The sequence continues at coordinate 8,423 of CAYQTE010000033.1, read as the reverse complement.
CGGCGGCACGCGCGACATGCCCGGCTCGCCCGATCCGATCCGCATCACGGCCGAAACCGATCGCGTCTACCTCAACACCCCCGCCACCTGCACGGTCCATGATCCCGGCTGGCAGCGCTCGGTCAGCGTGGCCAAAACCGGTTCGCAATCGACGGTGGTCTGGAATCCCTGGATCGACAAGGCAAAAGCCATGCCCGATTTCGGCAACGACGAGTGGCCGAACATGCTCTGCGTCGAAAGCGCCAACGTCGGGCCCAACGCCATCCAACTCGACCCCGACCAGCGGCATACGCTGGGCGTGGAGATCGCGTTGCGGCCGCTGGTGGCTCGCTGATTTCGATCGTCAGTTACTGCGACGCTCCCGGACTGCTTGTGGCCGTTCGGGCGGTGCCCGAATCGTCCACAAACACGCCGGCGGGAACCGGAACCGGATTGGCCTGACCCACAACATCGGGAACGGTGGCCTTCGCCTGGGCGTTCCACTGAGCGAGCGTGAGAAAACTGGTCCAGACGCCGTCGGTGTTTCCGACATAGAACAGCGCGCCATTGCCAAGATGGTAATCGGTGGCCGCCGGCTGCGACCAGACGTTGCCGCCGATCGTGGCGAATCCGCTGAGGTCGGAATCGAGGATCTTCATTTCGGCCGCGAAATAGTCCCCGATGGACAGGCTGGGGGCGGAAAAGGTATTGCCATAGAAGACGGCTCCGGTGCCGAATCCGCTGAACGACTTGAGGGCCGCACCTGTGGCGGCATTGTTGCCGGTATTGCTGAGAGTGTTGAAGAGTATCTGGATGTCCTGGGCGTTGAGCGTTACCTGCTGCCCGTTGGGATAAGTGCCGTTGGCGGGCGCCTCGAAGTTAACGCAGTTGTTGCCATTCTGCGTGATGGTGTTGTTGCGAGCCAGGAGATGGAGTGTTCCGGGCGCGATGTTGAGCGGGACGGAACAGGTGTTGGCTTCATAGACGCACCAACTGATGGTCGGGAGATTTCCGCTGGCCCAGGCCTGGGCGGTGGCGATGGGGCCGAAGGTGACCGGTCCGCCGTCGCCGATATCATTTTCGGCGATGGTCCAGAAGCTGCCGCCCTGCGGGCTGATGGCGTCCTTGCTGGTGGTGACATCGCCGCCCTGCAGATTCGCCAGGATGTTGCCGGTGATGGCAACGCGATCGCCAGTGCCGCGAAGAAGATGTTCGGCCGTCGAGTTGGCGAAATTGCAGCCCTGGATCGCGATATCGGAGCCCTCAAGGAAGACGGAATAGGCGCCGATGCCGTTGGTGCTGCAATCCTGAATCAGGGCGCCTGCAGCGCCCTTGGCATCGGAGAACGTCGAGAGATACCCGATGCCCGAACCGGTGGCCGTGCATTCATCCAGAGTGAGATTATTGCCGCAGCCGCCGAAGCAGTATGGCGCAAGCGACACGCCACTGGGCTCGGTGAAGTCGATATCGCGTACAACGGTGTTAACGGTTGTGGATTGGGTTCCAAAAATCATTCCATTGGCTGCCCCGCTCCACTGAACCGTGGCGTGCCCGCCGCCCCCGTATACCTGGACAACTTGATTCGTCGCGCTCAGGTTGACGGACGTGGCCAGCGGGAACGTGTCGCCGGCCTTGAGAAACATCTCCGACCCGCTGTTGAATTTGCTCACGGCCATGGCGATGGTGTTGAGCGGCGCATCAGCGGTGCCGGGATTGGTGTCCGAACCAGTGCTGCTGGAGACATAAACTGCCGGCCGGGTGTCAGCGGCAATGGTGACGCTGGTGGTCTGGACAGTGATATTGCCGCCGGGTCCGGCGCCGGCGGCGGTGATGTTTTCAGTGATCGTATAAGTCCCGGCATTCAGATAGAGATGGGCGGCGTTGAATCCAGTGGCCGTGTTGTGGGCCGATCCGGGGTCGCCGAAATCCCAGGTAACGCGGGGGAGCTGATCGACAGTAGCCGGCGGATTATTCGTACCGCTCCATGCGACGTGAACGGCCGCCGGGGCCATGGTGCCGGATTGCGTGACCTGAACGCCCGTCGGGCTGTTCTGCACAGTCTGGGCCGGCGGAGGCGTAGACGGCGGCGCGAACACGTTGAACGGCCCATAGTCATCTATGCGGGCCGCTCCGGATGCCAAAATGAAAATCACAACGAGCTGATTGACCAAGCTTGCGGGAACTGGCATGGGAATAATCCTCTAGCCTGTGTGTGTTGTAGGACTGGTGGCGCAGCAATCCGTCGCCCTTATCGGCATCCGGTCGCCGACAGCGACAGCCGCTCCACGTCCTACCGGCCATGGAGTGTGGTGTCGCCGGAAGAGGCCGCAATCGGAACCGTACGACCGTCCGGTGACGCCGACGATTGGCTTGAGGCTGGGTTATCAGACGAGTTGCCGTGCGCGAAATTGGCGCGCACCGTCAGATTGTCGCTGCCCGCTGAAAACCCAAGGGGGAAGCCGTTCCGATTGCCCTGCATGGGGAATGACCGCTGTTCTTTTCCGCCGCCGTCCATTGTCACCGTCACAAAACGATGGCGCGCACAAGTTAATACTTCCCACTTTCTGCTTCAAGTGAAATGTCAACGGGAAAAATAAATTATTTGTCACCCGGCAATCAATTGGGTGCCAGCGGCGGCAGCAGCACATACCCGGACCGGTGCGCCACGTCCTCGCGAGCCAATGTTTCGATTTGGTTAACGTCCGGCGCCGGCAGATTGCGATAGTGCTCCGAGAGCCGGCCCAGTTCTCCCAGATCGATGTCCACCCAATACCCTTCTCGGCGAAGCGACTGGACGCTTTGACCCAGCCAGCCGTCGATGAGACTGACGCCCGCCGGAATGTTCACGTCAAACACGTCGCGGTAAAGGAGATGGCTCGACGGCATCGGATAGCGGAATGCCGCGGCGTTGCCGATCAGGGCGAGCTTGAAATCGCCCTGGGCGACCCGTTCGGCCACCGGCTCAAGCTCGAGATTCACTTCGGTCAACTGCCTGGAGTGATCCTGCATAACCACAAAATAGAGCGATTGCCGACCCGGCTGGGCTTGGCGGACAAATTGCGTCAACAGAATCGACAATCCGATTGCGAACGACACTGCCGTCGCGATCGCGGCGATCGCCACGATCACCCGGCCGCGCAACGGCGATTGGACCATCCATGCCCCGCCTGCCAATGCGGCGGTTGGAATCATCGGGACGAAGAACCGCCCTTCCAGATGCGTGAAGAAAAGCCAGACGACCGCGATTGAGATCGTGACCACGCCGAAAAACGCGCCGGTGGGATGCCGAATGCGCGCAAATGCCGCCGCAAATCCCAGCGGCACCAGCAGGTAGCCGTATTGCCACCAAAAGAGAACCTGGTCGGCCAGCGACCTTCCCCGCCCCGCCAGCGTCGCCTGATCACCCCGCGGCGCGTGTGCAACCTCGAATCGCTCCACCTGTGCGGCCGTGAGATTGTGGCTGCCCAGTTTGTGCAGCGCCACCGGAAAAATCGGATTGCCGGCCCAGACGAGGTTGCGGATCAGCCACGGCGAGAACACCACGGCCCCGCTGAGCAACAGTACGGCCGGCACTCTGACCATCCGCCTGTAACAAACATCCAGCCGCAACGCCCGGCCGCGCCACATCGCCGCCGCCACGGCCGCCGCCAGCGGAATCAACGTCATCGCCACGGCCGTGTATTTCGTACCGCACGCCAGTCCGGCACATGCCCCCGCCAACACAGCGTATCGCCACCGCCCTTTTCCCGGCGTCGCGGCCAGCAGCGCCCACACCGTCGCCGCCGCCGTGTGCAGCAGCATCAGGCTTTCGATATACGCCACGCAGGAAAGCATGGCGATCCACGGCACGCTTGCCGCCGTAAGCGTCGCAAGAGCCGCCGCCAGAGTGGCCCGGTGCGGATCCATTGCGCCGTGCGTCTTGGCAATCGCCATCACCCCGCCCCAGATCGCTGCCAGCATCAGCGCCGTCTCGAACAGCGACAGAAACTGCGCGCCGTACATGCCGACCCACGGATCGCCGGCGATCTCCATCGTCAGCAGATCCAGCGTCTCGCCGCCGTGCGGAAAGTAGCTGAAAATATTTTCCTTCAGCGGCGTGATCCGCCCGGCGTCAAACCATTGTCGCGGAACTTGCAGGTGATAGCTGGTCACATCGTACGGCAGCGGATCGGGAGTCCACAGTATTCCGGGAAACATCGCACTGCCGCAAATGCACACGGCCGCTATGGGCGATACCGCCAGAAGAATCCACGCCGCCTGCGATGGCTTCCGCGCATCAGCAGATTGCCATGCCGACCCATCCGCACGACACCGCCGCCGATGTGCAATCAGCAGATCAATCGCCCCGATCGTGCCGGGTATCAAGACAATAGCAACGGCCGTCGCGTGATTGATCCACCCCGCCAGGCCGACACCCAGAACCAGAAACCCCTGTAACCCAAGTCCCAACGCTCCGCTGGTGGCTATCCGCAGTGACAGCGGCTCATCCGGTACGATGCGACGCACGATCGGCCATGCCGCCGCAATGGCCGAGGCGACCACCGCCACCGCCAACGGAACCAACAAGATGAATCCGCCGACAAATGACCAGATCGCATCCGGCGGCCCGCAGGCAACAATAAGCGCCGCCAAGAGCAGCGACACGCCGCCCATGACCAGCACCGGCCCCCACCCAGTCGGTAGACGTCTGCTCGCGATACTTGGCCTCCTCTGCACTCTACTTTCTACTCTCTACTGATCCAGTCTCTCGCGCAGCGCCGTACCACGCCAGCGTCCGCTCCAGACCCGGCCGGAATTCCACCAGCGGTTTGTAGCCCAGTGTTTTCTGCGTCAGCGACAGGTCCGCCAGCGAATGACGCACATCGCCGGCTCGCGGAGGCTGATAAACGGGCTTCAAATCCGGCCGGTGCAAAATGTCCGCCGCATCGCGGGCCAGTTCGTTCACGCTGGTGCGCTGCCCGATCGCCACGTTCAAGACCACGCCGTCGAGCCGGCCGGGATACGCCCCGGCCAGCAGATTGGCGTGAACGGCGTTATCCACATATGTAAAATCGCGGGATTGCTCGCCGTCGCCATAAATGACCGGCGCCTTGCCGGCCAGCATGGCGCTGGCAAAGGCGGCAATAACGGCGGCGTAGGCACTGTTGGCATTCTGCCTCGGCCCGAAAATGTTGAAATAGCGCAGCGACACCGTGTCCACCGGGTAACACGCCGCAAACGCCGACAGAAGCGCCTCCCCGGCCGCCTTGGTCGCGGCGTACGGGCTGCGGGCTCGCGGCGGCATCGTTTCGATCTTGGGCACCGTCTCGCTGTCGCCGTACGCACTGCTGCTGGCGGCGAACATCACCCGATGCACGCGGTTGTTGTTCGCGGCTTCCAGCACGTTGAACGTCCCGGTGATGTTCACTTCGTGAAACCGCCGCGGCTGCTGCACGCTCAGCGGCACCGATCCCAACGCCGCCTGGTGAAAGACCAGATCGCATCCGGCTGTCAGCTTCGCCAGAAGCTCGGTGTCGAGAATCGACCCGCGGACGAACGTGACCGCCGCAGGCAGATCGGCCGGATCGCCGCCGCCGGACAGGTCGTCGATCACGATAACCGTCGCCCCCAGTTCGTTCAGGGCCATGGCCAGGTGCGAGCCGATGAACCCCGCGCCGCCGGTCACCAGAACGCGACGACCGCGGAAGGAATCGCCGTGCAGACGGCGCCAATCGGTCATGGACTGTGTCATGCAGGCATCATTGGCGCGCGCAAACGGCGATGCAAGGGGCCGGCGAAAGATGATCCTGGCGTTCAAATTCCCACTCAGCCCGACCCTCTTCGCGTGCCGGGGACACTGCGTTGGTTAGCGCCGCAATAAATCTTGTCGCATCGGCAGATTAAGCTTGCAAGATACCAGTTGTTTCGTAGAATCATTGGCCGGTCTCAATAAACAATATATTCCGGCCTGTTCTGGCGGAGTCTGGCGGGAGACTTCATGGAATACAAACGCAGTGATGCGTCCACGGTTGTTGGCCGTACGCCACATTCCGTCGGCGCGCTTGTCGTCGGCGGGACTATCGTGCTTATCCTTTTCGGCGCCATCGTCTGGATGATCGCCAGATACACCACAACGACGGTTGTCAAGCTGCCTGCCAAGAGCGGCGCCTCGGGCCCAGTGGAAAGATACGACATGCTGGTGCCCGCCGCTCCCAAGCCCGCCCCCGCGGCACGCAAGCCCACTGGCTTTGTTCTGGACGACGCGGCCAAGGCCGCTCGACAGCGGGCTCTGGCGCAGATCCCCGATCCCGCCGGCGACACGCAGGCTCTGGCGCCTCTGCGGCGCGTCGCCATCGCACTGCCGCCGCCCGCCGCCGCCAATGGCAAGCCCACCGCCATCCCCACTCCTGTCGTCCTGAGCAACTCCACCGTCGCCACTGCCGCACCCAAACCCGCCACACCCAAGCCCGCCACGCCCAAGCCGGCGGCGTCAGGATCGAATCGCACGGTCGTTGACCCCGCCACCGCAACCCTCCGCCAACGCGCCCTGGCTCAAATCCCCGACCCCACAGGCGATACCCTGCCGATCGTACCGCTGAGGCGCGTCGCAATCGCACTGCCACCACCGGCCGCGGCCAACGGCAAAGCGGTGGCTCTGCCCGCTCCGCTCTTGATAAACGGCTCAACCCCCGCAGCCGCCGGGCAACCCTGAAGCCCGGTGCCAACTTGTTGAGGAATCACTCACTGAAGATCAGTGAAAAATGGAACGAACCATGAACAATCATCATCGCAAAATATCGGGCCTCTGCACGGCATCCGTCGCGCTGGCACTGCTTGTTTCCGCCACGGCCGTTCGTGCCGCCACGCCGTCCAACGCGGAAATTTCTCAAATCTCAGCCGATCTTTCCGGTTCCAATCCCGCGGGAATCGATGAGGGAACCGCAAACCTGCGCGCCGGGATCAAGAGTGGTTGGGTGTCGGCCAACCTGTGGCAGACCTGGCTTCCCGATCTGCAAAAGGCCAAGCGCTACGACGATGTGATGGACCTGTCGATGCTCGGAATCGAAAACCGACCCGAAACCACCGCCATCACGCCGCTCCTTGAAATCCGGGCGCAAACGCTGCTGTCGCAGAACAAGCCCGACGAAGCCCTGGCCGCCGCCAAGAGCTATTACAACGCCTGCGCCTACCACGATACCACCAAGGCAGTCGATCTGCTGGCCCAATGCCTGGCCAAAGTACGCTCAACCGATCCGGATATCGCGCGTAAGTTCAGGAACGAACAGTCGGCCGCCAGCGCGCCGGCGGACCCGGCCGGGTCGATCGCCCCAGCCAATGTCGCCGATCCCATTCTCAAGAGTGTCACCATCGACACCAAGGTCTGGGATACCCTGATCCAGACCTGGTCCACTAAGACCACAAAACTGGCCGATCGGGGCGGCTATGCCAACATTCTTTTGGCGGCCGACAAAGGCAAGGAGGCCGAGGCCGTGTTCCGCGAGATCTTTCTGTCGGCGACAACCAACGAGGATTACGTGATCGGCGCTGAAGGCATCGCCAAGGCGCTGCGGACCGAGGATGGCACGCTGGCTCGCTCCAATGCGTGGCTGGCGTCGATTGAACCGGCCGGCAAGCCCGCGACGCCCAAGCCCACGACCCCGGCCAAACCGGCCACTCCCGCCAAGCCCGCGACGCCGGCTAAACCCGCCGCGCCGGCCACGCCGGGCAATTAGCGATTGTTCGGTTTGCGGCGTTGGAGTCGCAATCGGCGGGTTACGGCCGAGGAAGGTCAGGGGTACACATGCGTGGACAGATCGCATTTCGCTCTCGGGGCTTTACGCTGGTCGAGCTGATCGTCGTGATGGGAATCATCACGCTGCTGATGGGGCTGTTGCTGCCCGCGCTGGGGCGGGCCCGGGGTCAGGCCATGCAGGTGCAATGCATGTCCAACCAGCGTCAGGTGGGCATGGCGCTGCTGGGTTATTCCAATGAATGGAACGGCTTCCTCTTTCCGCCTGACATGGGCGCCTCCGCCACCGACTTGGCCCCCAAATACCACGACGTCTGGCCGTTCATCGTCTTCCAGCAGGATTCTCCTCCCATCCTCCTCTGCCCCAACGACCCGGAGCCCTGGTTTCAGCATTCCTACATCCTGAACGATCACTTGCGCGATCATCAGATCAAATACTGGTCCACGATGTACTCCCTGCACGGCCTGACCCCCGACCAGGTCATCATCATGGGCGAAAAGGTGAGCACGGAAAAAGACTACTACATGGAACCCGGCGACTTCGACCGCCTGGTCGAAAAGTACCGTCATGGCATGAATTACGGCTCAAACTACCTGATGCTGGACATGCACGTCCAAACCATGCTCCCCGCCGACGCCTTCGGCGCCCTGGACCCCTGGGATCTCAAGGACACCACCGCGCCCGGAACGGTGGATCAATAGCGATCGGCCGCAA
>CAYQTE010000032.1:0-51468 GCA_964420285.1 uncultured Tepidisphaeraceae bacterium | reverse complement strand
GCGTGGTCGCATCATCCGGCTTCCAGTGGACGCGGTAAAGATGGCCGTCCGCGATCCGGAAATAAACCAGCGTCCCGTCGGGGTCGAAGTGGTAAGGATACGCGCCAGCATATGCGTGACCGTTATCGACGCTGTCCTGATCCTCGAAACGCGTGAGGCCATTCCATTGGCCGGTGCGGTCCAAATCGCTCGTCGGGACGACCAGCCCACTGGCCGACCTGGCCGCGTTGTCCAGAACGATGCGCCAGGCGGACGCCAATTGGGTGGCATACGCCAAGTGGCGGCCGTCCAGACTAAAGATCGGTGGACCCAGTCTCGCGCCAGGGTTGCCCAGCGCACGGCCGTTCATCCAAACGTCATATTCGTCGTCGTCGGAATGCTGCGCCGCGCATGCCAGTTGCTTTCCATCCGGGCTGAGTGTCAGGCTCCAGCAGTCCTCATGGGAAGATCCGTCGAGGTCGATCTCGCGAGTCTCTCGATAGACTATGAAAGGTGACGGCGCTCCGGGGTACGCCAAATACGTTCCGGCCACGCGAACACCGCCTGTGCTGTAAAGGAGCTTCACGATCGGGTAGCTAGGCGTTGGCGTGCCATCGACAATCTGCAACTCCTCAGAATCTCTGAAAAGCGGGCGGGCATACATGCCGAGTCCATCGGCCCCTTGAACGCGCCGGGCGCCGTATGCGATGTGGCGCGAGTCGGGGCTATAGATCGGACCAGCGAGGATTTCGTAATAGGCCGGGCCGGCGTTGTCGTCTATCACTACCTCCTGCCGCGCTTCCGCGGTCGGCACGACTGTGACAATTCCGACGTAAGCCAGGTGCGTTCCATCGGGGGACAAGCAGATATGTTCGATGCCTGCAAACTCCCTACCGCTCGGCTTGCCGTCGAACACGGCCGTCCACCCGAAAGAATCACCCTGCACCGCATATACGACGTGAAAGCCATCGCGGCTGGCCGTCAGGTTCTTGATGTCCCATTGAAGATCGCCTTGCACTCCGTCGGTGACGACCCTCCTGCCGTCGTCGTCTGCGATCACATAGAGAAGATGCTGACTGTCGCCGCTGAACATCACCTGCTCCGGCTGCTCAGAGTTCGCCGCATACTCCTTTCCGTCCAGAGCGGCGTACCACTTGGCTCCCCTGCGCCCGGCGTAGTACAGGTGCTGCCCGTCCGAGCTAAAACGGAGCGAGTCATGGGGCACCTCGTCATAGGATTGTCCCGCCGCGCCGTCCCTGACAACGGAAACGTGCCCGCTAGTCACGGCGATGTAGGCCATCGTCTTTGAGTCAGGTGCGTAAAGCACAAATGGTATCTCATCAGCGGCGGCCGTCGCCTTGCCGTCGATATACAGTTCAGCCTTGCCCCGGAGCTTCGAAACCATCGCAAAGTGGGAGCAATTCGGCGACATCGCCACGTACGCGATCTGCTTGGCATCCGGCACGGGGCCGAGATCGTCTGTCGTGACGGACGCCCTTGCTGGCGCTGAGACGACGCAAAACCACGCCATGACCGCCATACCGAGTAGTGCAATCCGCTTCATCACGCCTCCTTGATTGGAGATGCCGCGATATCTTATACCTCCGGGAGAGGCAAGTCGTTGCCGGCGCTCAAGCTACGCATGGGAGCCACGCGGTCCGCCAGCATCGGCCGCGACGCTTGCCAGAGCGGCCGATGTGGCTATACTGCTCTTTCCAGCCGCCTTGGGGAATAACCGGGGCGGCATTGTTGTCGTTTAGTGTGAGGGAACCGAGGGAAAGGATCGTTGGAATGATAAAGATCAAGGCGCGCGGCAACGAGCCGGTGGAAATGATGCTGCGGCGGTTTAAGAAGATGTGCGAAAAAGAGGGCGTTACCAAAGACATGAAACGCGGGGCCTATTACGAAAAGCCCAGCGAAAAACGCCGCCGTCGCCAGCGAACGGGCAAGCGGCCTCGCGTGGTGCATTGAATTGATCCTCCCCGTGCCTGGTCCCTGATGCGGCCGAGGGACTTGTCGGATGGCGGGCTTGCGGCCGCGGCGGATTGAACTCCCTCATGATTGACGCGGCGGTTCACACCGAATATCTGACCAAAGTCTACCGGGATTTCTGGGGCCGCGACAAAGTGCGAGCCCTGGACAATCTCCATCTGACCATCGAGCGCGGTGAGGTGTTCGGACTGCTCGGGCCCAACGGGTCGGGCAAGAGCACCACCATCAAACTCCTGCTGGGCCTGATCTTCCCCACGCGCGGCAAGGCGTTCGTACTGGGACATCCGGCCGGCAGCCCCGCCATCAACGCAAGAATCGGATTCCTTCCCGAGGAATCGTATCTCTACCGGTTCCTCAACGGCGAAGAGACGCTGCGTTTTTACGGCCAGCTTTTCAAGATACCGCGGCGGGAACTCAACCGCCGGGTGCCGGCCCTGCTGGATACGGTGGGCCTTGACGCCAAGAGCCGCAAGCGCAAGCTGCGCGAATATTCCAAGGGGATGGCCCGGCGCATCGGACTGGCGCAGGCGCTGATCAACGATCCGGACTTGATTCTGCTTGATGAGCCGACCACGGGACTTGACCCGATCGGCACGCGCGAGATGAAGGATCTGATCCTGTCGCTCAAGCAGAAGGGGAAAACGGTCTTGCTGTGCAGCCACCTTTTGGCGGATGTGCAGGATGTGTGCGATCGGATCACGATTCTGTTCAAGGGAAAGATGCAGACGATCGGGCAGGTTCGCGATCTGCTTCAGGTGAAGGACATCACGCAGATTGAGACGCGAGGATTGACCGAGGCACAGATTGGCGAACTGCGTGCGTTCCTGGAAAAAATGAACGCCGGGGAAACGCGCATCACGCACCCCACCACAACGCTGGAGGAACTGTTCGTTCGCGTGGTGCTGGAAGTTACGCCGGCCGGGCATTCGTCGGTCGGATCGGAGCCGGTTAGATAGGGCCGCCGGCCGGACATTGCGGCGGCGTATTGCCTCTATGCACGCTTTCTTGCCCATCCTATCGCAGGTGGCCGCCACGCCCGAGCCGACCCACGGCGCGACGGGATGGTTGATCGTCGCCGCAATTGTGCTGATCGGCCTGGTCGCTCTGGGTTGGCGCGATCTGCGGCGGCTGAGCTTCACGCGCATCTGGGCGATTGGCGGCGTCTGTTTCGCCGAGAGCATCCGCCGCCGAATCCTGCTGGTGACGCCACTGGCGATTCTCGGCGTGATCATCGTCACCCAATTCCAGAATTCCATGGACGAGCAGGACGCCGTTCGCCAGACGCTGAAGTTCTGCCTGTTCGCCACCGGCCTGGTGCTGGTGCTGACGACAATCATTCTTGCCTGCACCAATATCCCCAGGGAAATCGAGACCAAAGTCATCTTCACGATCGTGACCAAACCGACGTCGCGGCTGGAGATCGTGCTTGGCAAGATCGTCGGATTCGCCCGCGTTTCGGCGACGGTCCTGGCGATCATGGGGCTGTTCACCTGGAGCTATGTGGAATTCCGCGCCTGGCGGATGGAGGGATTCATCTCCCAGCGGCTCAGCGGCCCGCTGGCGATTCCGCCTTCGGACCGGGCGCTGCTGGAACACAACCAGGCCACCGGCCTGCTGGGAGCAAGATCGCTGGTGTCGCCGCAGTCGGTGGCGATTTTTGCCGTCGATCCGGCATTAAGCGGCAACGACCGCTGGATCTTCGGCGCCCAGAATCAGCAGTGCGTGGTGCGATATAATCTGGACGCGGCGCAGCAGTGGGCCGCGTCACAGCGAGGGATTTATGTCTCCGCCGCCGTCAAGTGGCAGAAATACAAGGATGTCGCGCCGCCGGAGATTCGAGCCTCTTCCAGCGGCTTCTCGCTGACGCCGTCCAATGGCCATGCGCCGTTTGCCGATGCCGGGCTGCATCCGCCAACCGTTCTCCTGGAGTTGCTGGATGAAAATCTGCTGAGCATGACCGGCGTGTCGCTCTTTGTGGCTCCCCTGCCGGTCAATACCAAGGAAGCCAGGGTCGCCAGCGAGATACCGCTGTCCGATGACGGCGCCCAGGCGGCGACGGTCACCGCCTATATGCCGCCCGGCGGCGTGGGGGAACTGCTCAAACATCCGTATTTCTACGCCAAGATCGGCGGCCAGAGCGAGGGGTTTCGCTATGCGGTTGACGCGAGCCATCCCATTACCCTGACCATCCCCGCCAATCGCCCCAACGACGACCGCCCGACCACCAACCAGCTCATCACCGTCCCTCCCGATCTGGACGCCGATGGACAGCCGATCATTGTTTACCGCGGCCAGACCGCTCTGTTTGGCCAGCAGATTCCCGGTGGAAACGCCGACGAAGAGGCAAAACTGCCTCTGGCCATCTACACATTCCACCACGCAATGGGACGCGCCGACGAGAACGGCCGGGTTTCGATGGAACTGACCTCGCCGATCGACCGCGTCGATGCCAAGGTGTCCGAACAGGACGATCCGACGCGGGTCGACGTCATCGTCCGCGACAGCGATCACCCCGAACTCCAGTTCACCATTTCGCCGCTGCTGGTGGAAAACCGCCGGACCGCGTTCTTTGACGTGCCGGCCAATGTCGTCGCATCCGGCAATTTCCAGGTCGTGTTTCGCGACCGGACCGCTGGACATTTTCTCGGCCTTCTCGACGATTCGCTCCGCCTTGTCACCGATCGCCAGGGATTCACCTGGAACCTGTTCAAGAGCCTGCTGATCCTCTGGATGCTCGGCCTCCTGGTGGTCACGATTTCCATCTTCAGCAGCACGTTCGTCTCCTGGCCGATCGCCGTGGTGTTGACGGCCGTGATTCTGCTGGGACATTGGGTGGTGATCACGCTGGGCGAACAGAATTCGGTGGCCCTGGGCCGGTCGATCACGCGGGATTTCTTCGCCAGCGCCACCGGCGCGCAGGTTCAATTTGTCGATATTTCGGTGGAGCGGCTGACGACGATGATCAACGCGCTGGCGTCGGTGCTGCCCGATGTCGCGCAATTCGACGCCACGGGCGAATTGGAAAAGGGCCAGATCGTTGCGATATCGACGATGGCAGACGGAGCCTGTGTGCTGGTCGAGTTTGGCGCGCCGCTGGCGGTGTTGGCCTATCTGCTGCTGAGGATCAAGGAGGTGGCGCCATGACACGCGAACGGGCTGCCATTCTTGTCCGCCGCATCGCATCGGAATCGCGTGCCGCTGCAAGGTCCGGGTGGGCGCTGTGCGTCCGCCATGCGGTTGTGGTTTGCTTGATCATTTCGGTGATCTGCACCGGCTTCACGCGATGGTGGGCACTGTCCCTGCGCCAACAGGCGCTGCGCACGACGGAGCGATTGGACACGCCGAGCCAAAGTTCGCTGGCGTCGATGGACAGTTACGCGCTGGCGCTGATGCTGGGCGGAATGCGCGGGCCGCTGGTCATGGCGCTGTGGACCAGCAGCGAAAGCCAGAAGACACAGCACGACCTGGAGGATTTTGACACCAAGGTCGAATGGATCCGCCTGCTTCAGCCGGAGTTCGATTCCGTCCACGTTTTTGAGATCTGGAACAAGGCGTACAACATCTCCGTGATGCGCGCCAGCCTCTCCAGCAAATACAGCGACATCCTCGACGCCCTCAATTACGCCCGGAGGGTCGATGCGGTGCGGCCCAACGACATCAACATCCTCTACGAGATCGGCAGCGTCTATTTCGACAAGCTGGGCAACAGCACGGAACACGCCTATTACCGCCATCGCGTGCAGACCGAAACGCTGCAGCAGATGCGACTCACGTTTCCCGCCGCCGACGAAACCGCGTTCCGCCAGGCCATGGCCACGCAGGGCGCCGATCCGGAAATGGTCCGCCTGGATGTCGATGACAAATCCCGAATCGCCACGGCCATCACCTGCAAGCCGTACGGCGACGTTCTTATGCGGTCCGTCCACCCACTGAGCTACGAGCCGGTGCCGGTGTCGGCGGTGCAGCAGTTGGGCGATCCCGGCTGGCGGCCCACCGAACAGGAGCGACTGGCCGATTTCAACGGGCAGATTCTCCCAAAGTTCCTGGAACCCCACACGGAAACGCCCTACCAGACTCTCGACGGCATTTACAACGGCGCCGACGAGCAGTTCCTGCCCGACTACGCGCCTTATCCGTACGGCGTTCCGGCATTTGCAATCGCTTACAATTATTACAAACGCGCCCGCCTGCTCAAGGATCTGGGCCAGAAACACCTGTACACCTCTGACAACATTTTGGACAGCCGCACCGGCCTGTCGCTGAAGCTCTGGGCCGCCGACGCCCAGAGCCAGGCCCGCCAGGCCGAGATGCGCATGGACAGCCGCAGCGCCCCGGAATTCGAGGCCAGCGAGGAAGCCCTGGCCACCCGCGATGCCGACTGGAAGACGCCCGTGACGGCCACCATCGCCCGCGACGAGGCCATCTTCGACTATTCGATGGCGCTGCGGCTCTGCACCAATTCCCTGCACGATTACGAGCGGCACGTGCTGAACTACAAACAGAGCTTCAACAACTTCAACAACCACATCTTCGAGCTGCGCGACCAGCAGGCGATGTGCCAGGCCGATCTCGATTACCTTTTGGCCGGCGCCGCCGACGCCGACCATCGACCGGCCCTGCTGCAGGACGCGGCCGACAATTACGCCCGCGCCATCGCTCTGAGCGGCCAGACGATTCTCAAGTTCTACGCCGACGATGAGCCCCTGCGCCAGACGTTCGATGAAGGTGCAAAGCTCTATCCCGCCGATGTGCCGCCGGGGGTCATCAACCAGGACGTCGACCAGAAAGTGCCCCTGTCGCGAGTCAACGATCTCATGGTGTTGCTCCGCAAGTACAACGCCGATTACTTCTCGCGGGCCTACGATCAGCACAACACCGAGCGCGTCGGGCGCGAAGTGGATATCGAACGAGCCACCGCCCGCTTGAGATATCTTCCCGCGCCCAGGCCGTTGCCCACAACCGAGCCCGCGACCGCTCCCGCGGCCTCGGCAAATTGAACACGCTGCGGCCCCCGCATTCTGATTCGAGCCGGCCCCTCCTCAGCCGTTGCCATGCCCAATCAGCGAAAGCGCCAGCTTTGCCACATCGAATGCCGCCTTGGGCCGGCCGGCCGCCAGGGCATTGCATTTCAACTGCGCCATCCGTCGTTCATCCGCCAGCAACTTTTCAATTTTCATCGCCATTGTCGCCACGTTGTTGATCTTGATCGCCGCGCCGCACTCCATCAGGTAATCGCTGTTACGGCTTTCCTGTCCCGGAATCGGGTTCACGATCGCCATCGGCGTTCCCCGTGCCAGCGATTCGGAACTGCTCAGCCCGCCCGGCTTGCTCACCAGCAGATCCGCCACCGACATCAGTTCATCGATCTTCCGCGTAAATCCCAGCACATGCACGCGGTGCCGCCCCGGCGGCTCGATCGCCCGCAATTCCGCGGCGACGTCTTCATTGCGCCCGCAGACCGTCACGATTTCCAGCGGCCGCCTTACGTCCAGCAGCGCCCGGAACAGTTTTTCGATCGGCCCCACGCCGAACCCGCCGGCCAGTTGCAGGACGATCGGAGTCTCGCCGCCGAGGTCGTGGGCCTTGAGCATCGCGGTCCGGGATCGCGGAACGGAAAAATCCGGGTGAATCGGAATCCCCGTGACCACAACATCCGTGTCCGGCACGCCGAACGACTGAAGATACGCCGCACCCTCCGCCGTGGCCGTGCAATAACGATCGCACGGCTGGTGAACCCACAGGCGATGGGTTTCAAAATCGGTCGTCACCGTGATCTGCGGCACGCTCAGCCGGCCCTTGCGACGCAGCCCCGCAACGATTTCCGCGGGCAGGAAATGGGTGTTGACGATGACGTCCCACGGCCGTGATTCCAGCAGCGCCGTGGCCTTGCGCAGGTTGAGCTTCTGCACCGCCGTCACCAGGCGATCGGGCGTGCCGCGTTCCCGCGGGCGATCGAGAAAATCGTAGAAATACCCCAGCACGTGCGGCGCCTTGTTGACCAGGTCGAGATACCCCTTTCCGTAGACGCGGCGGAACGCGGCGTTGGTCAGCGTGAGAATATCCACGTTCAGCACCGTCGCCTCGGGTGCGATGCGGCGCATGGCCTCTTCCACGGCCTCGGCGGCGCGGAGATGTCCCGCCCCGACCGACGCCGTGAGTATCAATACCTGAGTTGGCATTCAATCCATCCCGGAGCGGTCATGGTCTGGGTCGACTACGCCGCCCTGTCCGCAAATGAAAGGGCTTTGATCCCGCCAATCAGCGCGTTGGTCTCCTGGCTGGTTCCGACGGTGATCCGCAGCCGGTCGGTCAGGCCCGGCAGATCGAAATAGCGCACCAGAATTCCCTGCTCCTTGAGGCCCAGATACGCCCGCTTCCCGTCACCGCCGGGAACGCTCGCCAGAACGAAATTTGCCTCGCTGGGCAGCACCGGCCAGCCGACCTTCTCCAGCTCCTCGCCCAGCCGCCGCCGCTCGGAGACAATTTCCGCCCACACCCGCCGCGCGTATTGTTGATCCTCCAGCGCCGCCGATGCCGCCGCGATCGCGATTGCATCGCAGTTGTAACTGTCCTTCACCTTCATCATTTCCGCGATCACGTCCGCTCGCCCAGCCGCAAACCCAAACCGCAATCCCGCCAGGCCGTAGGCTTTGCTCAGCGTCCGACACACCAGCACGTTGGGGTACTGGCCGAGCAGCCGCAGGCAGTTGTCCCGCGCGAAATCCGCATAAGCTTCATCGATAAGCAAGATGCCGCCAAAGGCCCCGGCCAGTTCCGCCACCTTTGCCGGCGCGACGAACGTGCCGCTGGGCGCGTTGGGATTGGCCAGGTAGATTGCATCCGCTCCGCTGGCGAGCAATCTCTCGATCGGCAGTTGCCAATCCGCCTCCCACGGCACGGCTTTGGTCCGCGCATCCTGCAATCGCGCCAGCACCGGATAGAGCGAATAGGTGGGATCGGGAAACGCCAGCAATCCACCGGCCGGGACGAACGTGCGCGTCGCGATCGTCAGAATATCATCGCTGCCGTTTCCGGCGATGATCATGTCGCGATCCAGTCCCAGCACGCCGGCCGCAACAGCCCGGAACGCGTCGGCGTGAGGGCTGGGATATCTCCGCAACGATTCCGGCCCAATCTCGCGGATCGCCTGAAGCACTCGCGGACTCGGCGGAAATGGATTCTCGTTGGTGTTCAACTTGACGACCCGCGTGCCGGCCGCCGGCTGCTCGCCGGGTGTGTATCCGTCCATAGCGCGCACAGTCGCGCGGACAAATGTCAGAGCCATGCGCGGATTATGCGTTGCGGCCGGCGATGAATCAATACGAAATGCGATTCTACGGCGCGATCTCCAGCGTGGCGACGACGGCCATCTCGCGGCCGTCGCGGATCAGCGTCACCGGCGTCGGCCCTTCGTGGGTTGCGGCGATCGCCACCAGCGCCTGCGGCAGATCGATCGGTTGGCCGGCAACGGTCAGAATCATGTCCCCCACCCGAATCCCCGCGCGCTCGGCGGGCGATCCGGCAAAGACGTGCCGCACGCGGACCGCCGGCCGCGTCCCCAGCGCCGCCGTGCCCATCCGCGCTGGATCGCTTGCGTCCACCAGCCCCACCTCCACTCCCAGCATCGCGCGGTGATGGAATCCACCGGTATCGACAATCTGCCGCACGATCAGCTCGTAGGGCGCCATCGGCAGATACCGGCCGTGAAGCGTCAGCCCCGCCACCGATCCGTTGACATTGACGATCACCGCGTCATCCGCCAGACCGCTCGATGCCGCGGCGATGCTCGATCCGGCCGGTCCCTGCGCCCCCGTTGCGCTGGTCGCGCCGCCGCCCGCCGACGGCGGCGAAGCCGGTCCGTTCCAGACCGCAAGCCGGCTGTGCGTGCTGTCCAATGCCACCAGCATCACCAGCGATCCATCGTCCGGCGCCGACCGGCCGATAACCGCCGGACGCTGGTCGAAATGATCCAGGTGAATCACGCTCACATTGGTCAGCGGGTCGCCTCCGATGTATGTCGCCCGGACCGATCGACCATCGGACAGCACCGCCACGATCGGCTCGCTGGTCGCCAGGTCGTGATCTTCCCACATCGGGACCATCACATCGCCGCGATCATCCAGCACGATCCCCAGCGCATTGGGCGACAGCACCGCCGGCACGGCCGAATTGTGGGCCGGCAGGACAAGTATCGGCGCGGCGCCGCTACCGCTGCGAATGACCACTGAACCAGACCAGTTTTGAGTCGTCGGCGGCGCTGTGGATTTGCCAATGGCTGGAGATTTGTTCGCATCACCCTTGGTGGAGTTCGCACTGGTGCCGGGATTGGATTTTTGAACGGCGTTGGGAACCGGAGCGGGACTCGGCGCCGCGTTGTTGGCCTCGCCAGCGGGCACGTCGGGAAACAACTGACGCCGCATGCTCGGATCCATCAGCTCCAGCCACTTTTTCAGCGGGTCGTCCATGGGCCCCAGCGCATCGAACACCGACGGCGGATGCGGCAACTGCACGCGAACGATCGATATCGACGCCTGCTGATACAGGGCTGTTGTTTCCTGATTCAATTCCGCCAGAAGGGATCGGCCGCCAACCGGCTGTGTCGCCGCGGTCTGCCCCCGCGCGCCGCACACCAGGCACATCGCCGCCAGCCCCGCCGCGATCACGCCCAAACCCGTGTTGCTCGCCCGCATGAAGACGACCTGCCTGCGCCGGCTAATACTGGTCGGTGTGCTCGACGACCGGAACCACCATCGAACCGCCGCCGCGACGTTGCGCGGTTCTCCACTGATCCACGTCGTTGGCAAACTCCACGGCCTTGTCCAGCGAATGGAACGTCTGCGCTGCCACCGCCCGGCCGGTCTCGTCCGTCAGCTCAACCCGGTAGTCAGCGGCCGTATCCTGCGCCATCGGCGCCGGGCCGGCCGATCGAGTGCCCCGGCCGTACCAGCCCAGCGCGAACCCCAGCACCACGCACGCCGCCACCGTCCCAACCAGTCGCGACACCCAGCCCCACCGATTCCATGCCTGGCCGACGCGAATCTCCCGCATCACGCGGCTGGCGACCATGTTCGCCCGCTGCTGGCTGGGCTGATCCTCGTGCCACATGGTCAGCCGCGCCGCCCGCTGGGTTTGCAGCGATTCCCAGGCGGCCGCCAGATCCTTGTCGTGCTGCATCGACGCGCGGAGCGTCTCGGCCGCTTCCTCGGGAAGCTCGCCATCAAGCATCAACTCCAGCATCGAAAAATCGCTATCGGAAACGTTCATGACCTGCACCTGCTGATTCCATCGTCGATTCAATGCACGCAGCCCGCATCCATTGTGCCTTGCCAGCTACGCATCCCATCGGTCCGGGGCCAGTTCCTTGAGCGTTTGTGCCAGTTGGCGCCGTCCGCGATGAATCCACGTCTTCACCTGCGGAATGCTCGCACCCAAAACATCGGCAATCTGAACATAGCTCATCTGTTCATATTCGCATAAGACCAATGCAGCCCGGAAGTGATCGGGCAGACGCTCGATCGCCCGCCGCACCGTCTGGGTCGTCTCGCTGTCGATCATCCCTTCCAGCGGCCCCGCTCCCCGGCCGTTCACCCGCGACCGCACCGCAAAGCTGTCGGCATCGGCGGTTTCGTCCGACAATACGGCCGGTCGGGGCTGTCTCAGGATGCGCAGCGATTCGTTGACCACGGTTCGCCGCAGCAATCCGCCGGGATCGCGCCAGTCGTAGCGGTTGCGATGCTGATAAAGATTCGCGAACGCCTGCTGGACGACATCTTCGGCGGTGGCGCTGTTCCCGACGATGGCGCGCGCTATCGACAAGAGCCGGCGCGTCTGATCGCGCACCGCTTTTTGGAACAACTCCTCGGTTGACTGTCCGACCAGCGGCATTTGTCTCTTCTCAATTCTCATCACGCGCCGCCCCGGCGAAAGTTACACCCAATCGCCGTCCACGCAGCCCCTGATTGTAGGCCGATTCCGGGGCGGTTCGCAATCGCCGTGAGCCTCAATTCCGCTTCCCTCCGCGGCTGAGCCTCACAGGGATTGTCGTCAAATGGAGGGCCATCGTATGATGGCTTTTGCGTCCAACCTCGCCGGTAGCAGAGCCAAGTCGGACGAGATGCAACATCGAGGCATACGATGACAATTCTCTCTATGCTCATGGCAAAGGTGGACCCGTTCGCCGTCTATGCGGCCGAGCGAGAACTGGCAATGCGGGGGCGCAGCGTACCACGCGCGGTGCTGGTCTCGCATTATCTGATGAATGGGCAACTACGCACGCTCGTTGCCAGGCTCGTCGACGCGCCGCCGGGCGCTTCGGTGGACGATGCTGTTGCCTCTGCGCTGGCTGAAGGCCCGAACGAGTCGGCCAATCCTCGATTCGTCTCGCCGTTTCGGACAGGAATGCTATTGAGCGTGACGGTGCTTGTCCTGGTGGCGGGCGGCGCGCCCCGAATCGTGCTCATGGGCTTGGGTTTACCCGTCGCCGCATTCGACTCGCGCTGGGTCGTTGGGTTCGCCGGGTTTGCCATTGCGATGTGCATGGCATACGCCTACGTCGGCGCGAGGATCGGCCGCGAAACAGCGCGGAAGCTCATCGGCCTTGTGGCAGGGCTCTGGCTCGTCGCCGTTATTTTCTTGTTGACGCGATATCTTGATCGCCGACCATGAGTGCCCGACGTCGCCCGTTTCACTGGCGCTGCGCCGCAAAGAACAGTCCCCACCACTGCTCAACGGTCACATTCTGCGGCCGGAGCTGGCCGTCCAAGCCGGCCGCCGTCAGTGCGCTCTCGACATCCATTACGCTTGCCAGTTCCATCGCCTTCTTCAAGGTCTTGCGCCGCGAGGAAAACACCCCATGCACAAACCGGCTGAACCGCTCGGCTTCAATGCCCAGCCGGTCGCGCCGACGCATCCGCACCAGGGCCGAATCGACCTTCGGCATTGGCCAGAACGCCTGCGGCGGCATGGTGCGCAACTGTTCGACATCAGCCAGCAACTGCACCATGATCGACAGCGGGCCGTACAGTTCACCATCCGCCGCCGAGCGCAGCCGCTGGGCAACTTCCTTCTGAACGGTAAACGCCAGCAGATCGACGCCGGCGATCAGCAACTCGACCACCAGCGGCGAAGCAATGGCGTACGGCAGGTTCGACACCAGCTTGACCGCAAGGCCCTCGCGCCGCGCGTGATCGATCCACTGGATAACCCGCGAATTCAACTGGTGCTTGCCCGCCAATGCATCCGCGTTCAGAATTTCGATGCGAGCATCATCGGCGTAGCGGGCGATGAGCATCTCGGCCAGTTTGCGATCGATCTCGACGGCCAGCACGCGCCGGGCCGCGGCCAGCAGTTCGCCGGTCAGCGTGCCGGTGCCGGGGCCCACTTCAATGACGGCATCGTTTTGTGAAAGTTCGCCGGCGGCGGCAACCACGCGGACGAGATTGCCGTCGATCATGAAATTCTGACCGAGGCGATGTTGCGGCGACGCCTGAATCCCGCCCAGCAGATCCCGGATTTCGTTTTTGGTTTGCGGCACGAAGGAGAGTCTACCCTCAACGGGTGCTCACGCCGACTTTTTCGGTCACCGCCTCGCGGTCGTAATAGCTGTCGCCCGGTGTCGTGCTCTGGCGGTTATCGGTGCTGATGTCGAACGAACTGGTGCTGACGGAGTCATAGCCCACAAACGCCGTTGGCTGCCGGGCCTCGCGGGAGAGATCAGCCCGCGGCTGGCCCATGAGAATCGGCGGGTCAAACGCCAGCGCCGTCGCCGGACGTGCCACGGCCACGGGCGCCGCCGGTGTCACAGGGGCCTGTTGCGTTGCACACCCACCGGCCAAAAGTGCCATGATGCAGATTCCCATCCATTTCATGCCCGTCTAGTAACAAACCCCGTGCCGCGGCGGAAAAAGGTTCAAACGTCGGTCCGTCTAGGAGCGTCCGTTGCCGCCGGGCAACAAACCACGTTGACTTGCCGCAACAGCGATGAGTTTTGCGATCAATTCGGCAGGAATCGACCTTGGATTGCAAAGGAACCCGAACCTCCAGACGCTGGCGGCGTGAGGTTTCTCAGAGTGCCCGTGTGGATTCCGATTGGATCGGCACGAAATACCCTTTCGCCGGACAGGTCACAAGCCAGTCAACCAGGCCCTGTTTCGCAGGGCGTGTTTGCCTGACGAGGCAATAATGCCTGCCATCGATTCGCTGAAGATCGAAAAACTCGCCCGGCCTGATGTCGTCCATCCGCCGGATCTCCGCCGGCAATGTAATCCGGCCGTTGCTGGTAAGCCTGGTCCTCATGCGGCGGAGGATAATATCTCGGACAGGACGCGTCGATCGCACGCTCTCGGCGGAACGAATCCGATGCGGCTACCCAAAAAATCGGGGCAAGAACGACCTGATCCACTAGACTTTCGGAAATGCACTCACTTCCCATTCGCCGCCCCATTTCTTAAACTCCGCCGCCATGTTGGATCCAAGAATATTCAAAGCCTACGACGTGCGCGCGACCTATCCCGATATGATCAATGCCGAGGCGGCCTACGCCATCGGGTTTGCCACCGCGCAGTTTCTCAAATCCCAGGCCCAAAGCGTTAAGCGGGGCGATGCGCTGGTTGTCGGACGAGACATGCGGCCGAGCAGCCCGGAACTGGCCGGGAGCCTTTGCGACGGAATCCGGGCCGCTGGCATCGGCGTGATCGACGTGGGGATGATTGACACGTCGTTCATCTATTTCGCCATCAATCATCTGGATGCGCTGGGCGGTATCCAGACCACCGCCAGCCACAATCCCATCCAGTACAACGGCTTCAAGATCAGCGGACCCAAGGCCAAACCCGTCGGGCAAAACAGCGGGCTGGACGATATCAAGCGACTGGCGGTGGCGGTTGGTGCGAAATCGCCGGCCGTGGGAAAATACGAGGAGCAGAACCTCTGGCCCGATTACAAGAAGCATGTGCGGCAGTTCCTCGATCTGAAGCGCCCGCTGAAAGTGGTCATCGACGCCAGCAACGGCATGGGAGGGAAAATGGTTCCGGCGATATTCGCTGATGCCCTGAACCTCAAGATCGTGCCGGTGTTGTTCGAGATCACCGGCTCGTTCACGCACGATCCGAACCCGCTGGTGGAAAAAAACCTCGACCTGCTCAAGGCCAAGATGCGCTCGATTGAATGCGATCTGGGCGTGTGCTTCGATGGCGACGCCGACCGCTGCATGTTCCTGGACGAGAACGCGCAGATTCTCGGCTGCGATCTGATCACGGCACTTGTGGCCCGCGATTTCCTGAGCATGCCGCAGAACAAGGGCGCGACAATTGTATACGACCTGCGATCCAGCCATGTGGTTCCCGATGAAGTGACGGCGGCCGGCGGTGTCCCCCGCCGTGATCGCGTCGGGCACGCATTCCTCAAGAAGACGCTAGCGGATACCAAGGCGGTCTTCGGCGGCGAGCTGTCCGGGCATTTCTATTTCCGGGACAATTTCTACGCTGACAGCGGCGCCATCGCGTTTGCCCGTGTCTTGTCAATTCTCTCGGGCCAAAAGAAATCCCTCAGCGAGATCATGAAACCGCTGCACAGGTATTCGCAGAGCGGGGAGATCAATTTCCAGGTTCCCGAAAAGGAAGCGAAGATCAAGGATCTGGCCGAGAAATACAAATCCGCCAAGATCGACTATCTCGACGGCATCACCGTCGATTTGGGCGATTGGTGGTTCAACGTGCGCCAGAGCAATACCGAACCGCTGCTGCGGCTCAACCTGGAAACGTCCAGTCCCGCGATGTTGAAACAGAAACTGGCCGAGTTGCAAGCCATCCTCGGCCAGCCCATTCACGGGCACTAATCCGGCCGCTCACGGCGCTGGAGGCGGCGCGGGTGGTGCGCCGGGCGGCGGTGCGATCTGAGTGGGGCCAGGGACATTCACTCCGGATTCGTCGGCGCTCCTGAAGAGAAAGAACTGGCCTGGTCCCGACGGAGTCTGGGGCGGCGCGTCGATGATGACGTGGGAAATCTCGTTGAGTGCGTCGCCGGTGTCGCCAGTCTGCTTGTACAGGTCAATCAGTTGCATGGCGATCGCTCGCTGCACCGTTTCGTTCTTCGTCTGCCCGAGCAGGTTCCTGAAAAAAGCGATTGCCCGCTGCGGGTCCGATTTGAGAATCTCGCGGGCGCTGGCGATCGCCTGCAGCGCCGAAGTAGTGGCATCGCCTGTGACCAGCACGCCCTGCCCAGCGCCCGCTATCGGCGCAGCACCGATGGCCATTGGCTCGGGAAGACCCATCGCCGCGCCGCTGGCTTGGACGATTTCACCATTGGGTCCGCGACGGATGGTGACAATGCCGCCGTCCGGCATGGCCAAACCGCCGGGCTCTGCGGCACTACCAGTGAAGAACATTCTGAATTGCTCCGGCGCCGGTGGGCCGCCCGCCCTGTCGGGTGCAGCCGGCGCGCCTGGAGCGCCTCTTGCGCCACGACCATTCGCCTGGCCGCGCGGGCCGGGAGCACCCCGCGCACCTGCATCATCCTGATCCCCCGCGACACCCGTCACAAAGAACCGGACCTGGCCCTGCGCCGGCGGTCCTCCGGCCCGGCCCGGAGCGGGCGGCGGGCCTCCCGCCCGGCCCGCCGGATCCTGGAGCTGCGCCGCCTCCGCTTGAACCGCCTTCTCGCGCTGAGCCAATTGCTCCATTTGCGATTGAAGCATCGCTCTGGCGTCGTGCACTTCCTTCTGCTCCCGCATCAGCTTCTCGCGCTGGGCGCGCAGGTCATCGGAACCCGGTCCCGGCTGCGTCGCCGGTGCGGCGATACCGAAAACCACATTGCCGCCGTCCGTCGTAAGCACCTGTGCGTGTGCCGGCGAAAATCCCGCGCCCGCTGCGGCCGTCAGCAAAATCGCAAATCCGAAAGCCCGCTTCATAGTGCCTCCAATGAAATATCAATCTCCGGAATAATATCGTCAAGATATGCAATGCGATCGTTTTCACATCGCCGGCTTGATCTTCACCAGCACCACGCCATGCGAGGGCACGGTTGCCGAGAATTCATTCTCGAACGTACCCAGGTCTTTCTGACGCCAGAGATCGCGCACGACGTTCTTGCCGGTGGCGCCGATGTCATTCCATGTCGCGGTCACTTTGCCTTCGCTGGGACCGATGTTGAAGAGACCAACGGCAATCGAGCCATCCGCCATCGGCTTGGCGTAGACCAGGGAGTTGCCGCCCGGGTTGTCGGCCGGGGCCGGGGCGGCCGCTGCCGCACCGCGTCCGCGTGCGCCGCCCTGCGGAACGAACGCGGGGCCGGACACGCGCTTCGCCTGTTTGCCCAGCGAGTCCTGATCGAGGTCGAGCACTTCATCGTTGCTGAGCAGGCTCAGGGTGAAAGGATCGAGCTTGGTCATATCGCAGCCGATGAGCAGCGGAGCATCCAGCAGGCACCAGAGGCTGATGTGCGTGAATTGCTCGTCGGGGGTCAGGTGCGTGCGGTGCATGGCCTGGGAGAGACTGACGGTGCCGACGACCAGCATGTCCGGATCGTTCCAATGTCCCGGCCCGGCGAACAGAATCCAGCGATCCTCGCCGAATCCGATCTCGGCCATGCCATGCTGCCAGCTCTGGTTGCCCCGGCCCCAATTGTCCACGATGTCCCCGGCCGTGCGCCAGGCGTTGGACAGTTGCGCCCAGTTCTGGCCGCCGGCAATCGGAGCTGTGTTTGAAAGGCTGTAGACAAGGTCGCGCCCGCTTTCGTGCAGGGCATCGCTCATCTCCTTGGTGTTGTTGACGTCGATTGGATCCCAGTCGTACTTCAGGTAATCAAATCCCCACGCCGCCAGTTGCCTGGCATCGGCCACGTCAAAGTGATATTTGCCGACCTTATGGCCGGTGTTGTTGCCCAGTGTGGCCTTGTCCCATGCGCCATCGGGCGAATCGCTCGACCCGCCGGGATAGCTCGCGTACGAAGTGATCCACGGCGTGGAGTAGGTTCCGGCCTTGAGCCCCATCTTATGCAGATCGTCGCACAGGCCCTTGAGATCGGGGAATTTCTCGTTGCCCTGCAGCGCATGGTCGGGTCCGGTGCGCTTGCCCTGCCAGGTGTCGTCGATGTTCACATACGTCCAGCCGTGATTGATCAGGCCGGAGGAGGCGAGAATCTTCGCCGAACTCATCACCTTGTCCTGATCCACCTGGCCGGCCCAACTGTTCCAGCTATTCCAGCCCATTGGCGGGGTCAGCGCGATCACATCGCCGATGACGATTTTCAAATCGCGAGAGGCACTGCCGAGCGTATTCTTGGCGCCGGCCTTGATTGTGAACGTACCCTCTTTGGCAACGGTTCCGGTGATCTGGCCGGTGCTGGCATCCAGCTTCAATCCGTCAGGCAGACCGTCGGCGGAAAATGTCATCGGCCTGTCGCCGGTCGCGGTCAAGGTGAAAAGAAACGGACGGCCCGGACGCTCACCATAAATCTGCGGCCCGGTGAGCCGAGGGGTATGCGCCGGTGCCGGCGTGAGAATGTACGAGCTCAAATCCGCGTTGGCCGCACCGGCCGGCTGCGCCTGCGCCGACGACACCCACGCGCCCAAAACCAGGGCGGCGCCCGCCGCAACCAGGGAAGCTGTGAATCGCATAGTGTTCAACCTCATCGTAAAGTTCCTCGAAGCCGCAAAGACAGGAATCCGCTGGCGGCTATGATCGCCGAAGCGGTCGCAAATTCAAGAGCCGCCTCGGCGTCGCGGCCGGCAGATCGAAAATCTGCGCCGATGGCTTCCAAAAAGCGCGTCGTTGGCTGTATAGTTGCCACCGCGGGGGATGGGATGCGGGAATGAGGAGCTTTGGCATGAAATCAAATCTGTCGGCGCGGCTCTTTGGTCTGTTGCTCGTGGTCCTGCCGGTTGCGGCCTTTGCGGATGTCACGCCCTATCCGCCGGCGCCGGGCGACAAGGCCAGCCTGGCGTACAAAGTGACGGTAAACGGCCAGAGCGTCTTTGTGCATAATTACTTCACTTACGATCAGTTCAACTGGATGGACTACGCCAGTTTTTCGATGACCGGCAAGGTCCACGTTGAGATCGAAGTGCTGATCAGCGAGCGGAAGCTCATCACCTGCAATATCCGGCCGCTCGCCTACAACATTCAGCCGACGATCAGCGGCAACAAGGTCAGTTTCGACCTGGACCAGCCGCGGTATCTGGTTCTGTTCTTCAACGATGAGCCGGCGTTCAATAATACCGGCCTCATGCTGTTTGCCGAGCCGCCGGAAGCCAAACCCGTTAAACTTGGCGACGCCGGCGTCGTCAACATCATGGACTACCAGGTCGACAACACGGGCAAGACCGCCAACACCGCGAAGATCAACCAGGCCATCAGCGAAGTGTCCGCCAAGACCGGCGGTGGAACGCTCTTTTTCCCGCCGGGCGTTTACCAGTGCGGCCTGATTTACATGAAGAGCAACGTCACGCTCTATGTCGATGCCGGGGCCGTAATCCGCGGCACCGGCAAGGCCGCGGATTACACCCTGCCGGCCGGGGCGAAAGCCGGCAAGGCCCAGGTGGTCTTCGACAATGTCGACAACGCCGGCCTGGCCGGTCGAGGAGCGATCGACATGAACGGCTATCCGGCCCTGTGGCATGATTTCCAACCCGACACCGGCGATGGAAAAGCCCGCGACGCCGATGGTAAGGTGAATGATCCGCACGGCACCGGAATCCGCGGCTACGTCGTCAGCAACAGCCGCAACATCACGTTCTCTGACCTGCTGCTGCTGCGCACGGCCTATTGGACCACGACGGTCAGTGGCTGCACGAATTTCCACACCCGCAATATCAAGATCGTCAACCGCAAGCAGCAATATCACGACGATGCCTACGACTTCAGCAACACCACCCACATCCTGATCGAAAACGGATTCGCCATGACCATGGACGATACTTGGGCGATGTACGGCGGCGGAACCGGCGTCAACGACTTTGTCGTTAATGGATTTGTCAATTATTCCTACACCTGCTCCCTGGCCATCGGTTACGGCGGCGCGGCGGCCATCAACCATCTGCGAATCCAAAACGCGAACTTCGTCACCAACCACAACAAGTTCGCCATCTGGATTCAGATGACGCCCGCGTATTTCACCGGCCGGGGTTATCCCTCCAAAGGCAGCCGCAACGCTCCCTTGAACGATTTCGTGTTTGACAACTGCACGTTCGAGAGCGATGGCGGGCAGATTTACATCGATGGCGGCGACCAGCCGCTGACGAATTTCGTGTTCCAGAACTGCACGTTTTCCAAGCCGGGCAAGCCCGGGCTGATCACCGGACAGCACGTCGATCCGATCACGTTCAAGAACGTCAAGATGAACGGCGACGTGATCCAGAGCACCGACCAGTTAACCAAAACAGGTTTCGATCTGTCCGTGCCGGCGAAATTTGAGCCGTAAGGCCGGACATCGTGATCGGGCCGTCGCGCTGGCATACCCGTCGGTTGTACAAGTCATGCATCACACGGCCGCAACCGCAAGGGATGTTGAATGACCCGTCGCGAATTCCTGAAGTCGTCGGCCGCCGGTTGAGTCACGCACACTCAACAGCCCCACTTTTGTTTGAAAGCAACGATCGAGAACGGCGGCGGCTCGAAATCCGGAGTGGCCGAGACGCCTGGGTTCTGCGCCGAGGGGAACAGCGGCCGGCATGCATAATAATATCGCCAGCTCTGCGCTCCGGAAAAGTGGCGGATAATGGTGTCCTGGCCGCGACTGCGATTCGTGTAATACGGGCGAAGGCTCATCGCGCCGGGGCTGTCGAATTCATCATCGAGCAGCGTGGTATTCCATTCCGGCCCGCGCACCTCGACATGCTGCCGCAGTTCCGCCAGCGACAGGGATGTGTCGGCCGTAAGCTGCAAATGCCACCCATAATCTGGCACATCGAGAAAGCATCGCCCCTGGGGATCACCGATGCCGCAGATGGCATACCAGGCGGCCTGTTCGCACCAGGCGCGCCATCGCTCTTCATGGCGATGGCGGAGATAAAGCGATTCGTCGAGGAGGCAGGGCAACATGGACCGCGACCAGGGGTTGATGTTCAAGGCGAAATAACCCAGGCAGTGCGTGTTGCAATTGTCGATCGCGTAGCAAAATGACTTATCGGTGGCGAAGTTTCTGGTTCCATTGACGATGATCATGTCGGCGTCAAGAACAACGACGCTGTCGCCATCGACAAGCTCACGCTGGCGGATCATGCGGTCAATGATCCCGACCTTGCACCAGGTCTTGTGCTGGCGGAAATCGTCGCCCCTGCTGACGATATACTCGTATCCGTGATACGCGGCGTATTGGCGGTTGCGGGGCGAAAAGCATTCCTCGAAAACAACCTGGCGCATGTCGCTGTAATCCGCAACGACCAGCAGAACTTTCCGCGCCGCCATCGGGCCTCCGTAAACGCGCCGGACAAACCGGCCGGACCGACATCTGTCAGGCGATCCTATCCTTCGCCGCCAGCGCGTACAAAGCGGACTTGATCTGACACGCATTCCACTCCGGCCGCAACTGCCGTATCCGCGCGACCAGCGCCGATACGTGCCCCGCGGCAACGCTGCTGCCGGTCATGATGCGCGATTGGCCGGCTTTGTAAGCGACGGCGACAAGTTCCCCGGCGGCGATGAACTCGACCAGTTGGCCTTCGCGGCGGCGCAGCGACAGGCCGTTGAGTTTGCTGAAATCGGTTGAGATCACCGTCGGAAACGATCCCGGATATTCCACCGCGCCGTAATTGCGGTTGTTGCACGCGGCGACGATCAACACATTGCGGCAAAATGCGCGATCGACCACCGATTTGTAATCGGGAAGAAACTGGGAATCGGCCGACGTGAAGCTGCAGTTGACGATCTGATAGCCCTGATCGATCGCCCAGTGCAGAGCCGCGATGACCAGAAGCGATGAGCCGCCGATTTCCGACATGACGCGCACGCTGGCCAGTTCGGCGTCGGGGGCAAATGACCTGATGATCCCGGCGACGGCCGTGCCATGGCCGGAGGGATCGACCGGGCGCTCGGCGACGACGTGACGGAATCCGCGCTGGTCCATTTGGGTGACGAATGTGGGGATGGGCTTGCCGGCGAAGATGGGATGCGATGCATCCACGCCGGAATCGACCACCAGCACACGCACGCCGCGTCCGGTGGCTTGTTGCCATTCGCCGATGTCCTGAGCGATATCGCTAGTGTTCATGGGAATCCAGCAAGACCAGGCCGATGAGATACGCTTTCCAGGCGATGCGTTCGAGATCGCCGGCTGAAAAGAGGCCGCCGGCGGCAGGATTGATTGCCGAGACGACACCGACGATTTTGCCGCGCATCAGCACCGGCGCGGCGACCATTGCCCGCGTGTGCAGGCCGGTGAGTTCGTCGATCGACGGATTGTGAAAATCGTCCGGCCCGATGCTGGTGGCCAGGCCGTTGCTGGCCACGGTGCCGATCACGCTTTGGTCTATGGGCACCGAGGCCGATTCGATCACGTCCCTGGCCGCCCCGCTGCTGACGGCCCCGTCCATGCGCTGGCCGTCCTCGCTGATCAGCCACAAAGCCGCCCCCGGCGCGGACACGGCCTCGGCCGCTTCAAAAAGCAGCCGCCGCACCAATCCGGCAACAGGCTCGCGCCGGCAACTTGCTGGCGTCGGTATATGAGCGTTGGATTGAGTCATCGGGTGCGGATCATACGCGGAATTGAACGATCGAAAAACCCAGCCCGGTTATTCACAGCCGAGGCGTGATCGATCCGCAGATGACGCCGCGTTGGGCTCCAGTGGCGGCCGGGACATTAGCGGGGATGCCGTCAATGGTGGCGGCAGCGAGAATCGCGAAGGCCATCGCCTCGCGCGCCTGAGTGGGAACGCCGAGGGAATCGCTCGAAAGGACAGTCGCATTATCGGCCGACTCGGCAATCGCCTGCATCACGGCCGCGTTGGCCACGCCGCCGCCGGCGACGATCAATTGATCGACCGGGCCGGCGAAATCCCGCAGGGCACTGGTGATGGATCGGCCTGTGACAAACGCGGCCGTCGCCAGAAGTTCGTCATCGGAAATGGTGGCCGGAGATTGATCGACCGCGTCGCGGAAGATGCGAATCATGGCCGGGCCGTCGGTCGATTTGGGCGGACGGCGAGCGAACCAGGTATGGCGGAGGATCTGTTGGGCCAGGGGGATGCTGACCCGGCCGCGTAAGGCGCGTTGGCCGCCTTGATCGTAGCCGGGACCGGCCGGATTGGATCGGCTCACCAGATCATCGCTGATGCAATTCCCCGGTCCGGTGTCGAAGGCGGCGATTGCGTGAATATCTCCGCCGGCCGGCAGATACGTGATATTGGCGATGCCGCCGATATTCACGATCGCGCGGGAGAGGGTCGCGTGTCGAAAGACAACCCAATCGGCCCAGGGCACAAGCGGCGCGCCCTGCCCGCCGGCGGCACAATCGGCGCGGCGGAAATCGCTGATGACGACCGCATCCACCCGCGCCGCCAGGAGCGACGGGTCCAGGCACTGTATCGTTAGGGGCGGATCGTGGTAGAGCGTCTGGCCGTGCGCGCCGATGGCCGTGATGTCGCGCGCGGCAACCGCGGACGCGGCGAGCAAAGCGCTGATGGCATCGGCATAGACCATCGTCAGATCGCGTGTCAGCCCGGCCAGTTCAGGCAGGGTCACATGACCTTGGTTCCGCGCCGTGAGAATCACATGGCGCAAATCACGGCTCAGCGGCCGCCCGACGTGGCCGATCAATCGCGCCCTGACCATCGCCCCGCGGCCGTCGATGGCGACAAGAGCGGCATCGATCCCGTCGGCACTGGTGCCGGTCATGGCGCCGATAAAGAGTCGTTCGTCCGCCAACATATACGGCAATGTATCTCGTGCGGAATATTTGTGGGTGAGAAAATCCGGGAAATTGTCTATAATCGTCGTCGGTGAGAATCATCGCGGGTTGCGATGCATTGATTTTCGTGAGGAAGAGGCACATGGCGACGAAGGAAAAGACATCCGAGGATTCGGGCGGCACTGCGACAGCCGAGCCGAAACAACTGCCGGGGACCAAGCCCAGGTTGCCAGCGCTGCTGCCGCCATGGAAGGTGCTTCTGCACAACGACGACAAGAACGAATTCGGGTTTGTGATTCGCACGATCGTCGAACTGACGCCGCTGGAAGAAACGGCGGCGATCGAGCGCACGATCGAGGCCCATAAGACCGGCGTCGCCCTGCTCCTGACCACCCACAAGGAACGCGCCGAACTTTATCGCGATCAATTTCAATCCAAGAGCCTGACCGTCACCATCGAACCGGCCGAGTAGCCGTCGCATCACACGAAATTCCGAGGCTTGGCGATGGCGGCGCGCAGTCGCTCCAAATATTGCGCAGCGGGAATGTTGATGCACCCGAATCGGCGCAGGTGAGTGGTGACGGCCTGCGTATCGAGCAGTTCAAAATTGCGGTCTCGCAGGCGCTGGACGAGGTGTGCCAGTGCGACCTTGCTGGCGTCAGTCTTTCGGAAGAACATGCTCTCGCCGAAGAATGCGGCGCCGAGGCTGACGCCGTAAAGCCCGCCGGCCAGTTCGTCATCCTGCCAGGCTTCAACGCTGTGGGCGAAGCCAAGCTCGTGCAGGCGCGTGTAGGCATCGATCAGGGCGGCATTGATCCATTTTCCTTCGGTGTGGCATTCCATGCAGGCGGTCATGGTGGCGCGGAAATCGCGGTTGATGTGGATATCGAATCGGCGCTGGCGGACGGTGGCGCGGAGCGTCTTGGGGAGATGAAAAGATTCCAGCGGCAGGATTCCGCGCGGGTCGGCGGTGTACCATTTGATGGCCCCGTCGTGGTCGGCCATCGGAAACGCGCCCTGGGAATAGGCGCTGAGCAATGATTCGGGATCGAGTCGCGCACGCGGCGGCATGGTCAGTGATTGTAACGGCATTACGGCGGCGCGAAAGTGATTGGCGCGGAAGGCAGGCACATGATGAACGTGGTCAATCCAGCAACAGGCAAGGTCGAACGGGAATGGGCGGAACACGCGCCTGACGCGATAGACCAACTGCTGCACCGCGCGGAAGCGGGTTTTCATCGGTGGCGACGTCGCAACGTCGACGTGCGATGCGGATGTTTTGCAAAGATGGCGGCGCTGTTGCGGAGCCGGCGGGAAACTCTGGCGGCGCTGATGACGCGAGAGATGGGCAAGCCGATCACCGCCGCCCTGGCCGAGATCGAAAAGTGCGCCGCCGCGTGCCAATGGGCGGCCGAAAACGGCGCGAAATTCATTGAACCGCGGATCGTTTCATCGGACGCGACGAAGAGTATGGTTCGCTACGATCCGATCGGCCCGATCCTGGCGATCATGCCGTGGAATTTCCCATTCTGGCAGGTGTATCGATTTGCCGTCGGGGCGCTGGTGGCTGGAAATACCGCGATTCTCAAACATGCCCCCAATGTTCCGGGATGCGCCGACGCGATCGAGCAACTATTTGCGGAGGCCGGATTCGGCGAGGGCGTGATGGTCTCGATTCGCATCGCGGACAACTCGCAGGCGGAGCGGCTCGTCGAAGACCAACGCGTGCGGGCAGTGACGCTGACAGGAAGCACGCGGGCGGGGATCGCGGTGGCGTCTGCGGCCGCAATGAAACTTAAGCGGACGGTGCTCGAACTGGGCGGGTCGGATGCGTTTATCGTACTGGCGGACGCCGATGTCGAATCGGCCGCAAAGCACGCGGCGATGGCGCGGTGCATCAATTCCGGCCAAAGCTGCATCGCGGCCAAGCGGTTTATCGTGGAGCGGCCAGTGTTCGACGATTTCTGCCGCGCGATGGTTGACGCGATGAATGGATTGAAAATCGGCGATCCGATGGACTGGGCGACCGAGATCGGACCGCTGGCGCGAGAGGATTTGCTGGAAAATATCGAGCGGCAATGCAGTGAAAGCATCGCCGCCGGCGCGGAACTGCTGTGCGGAGGCCACCGCCTCAAGCGGCCGGGGTTCTATTTCGAGCCGACGCTGTTGTCGCGCGTGACGGCGAAAATGCCTGTGGTGTGCGAGGAGACATTCGGTCCGCTGGCGGCAGTGATGGCGGCCCAAGATCGCCGGCACGCGATTGAATTGGCCAATCAAAGCGAATACGGCCTGGGCGCCAGCATTTGGACCAAAGACACGGCCGCGGCCGAAGCGATGGCCGGGGAATTGGAATGCGGCAGCGTGTTCATCAACGGCATCGTGAAATCCGACCCGCGCCTGCCGTTCGGCGGGATCAAGCACAGCGGCTGGGGAAGGGAACTCTCGGCCGAGGGGGTGCGGGAATTCACGAACGTCAAGACGGTATGGGCGGCGTGAGTGACTGGCTACAATGCACCGTTATGCGAAATCTGACTCCCCGGGAAATTGTGGCGGCATTGGATCAATATGTCATCGGCCAGACCGATGCCAAGCGGGCCGTGGCGGTGGCGATGCGGAATCGGTGGCGACGGCAGCAGATCGGAGAGGTGCTGCGGAAGGATGTCTCGCCCAAAAATATCCTCATGATGGGGCCGACCGGCGTGGGCAAGACGGAAATCGCCCGGCGGCTGGCCGGGCTCACCGGGGCGCCGTTCATCAAGGTGGAGGCGACCAAGTTCACCGAGGTGGGATATCACGGCCGGGATGTCGATTCGATGATCCGCGATCTGCTGGACATCGCAATTTCGATGGCGCGGTCGGAGATGCACGAGAAGGTTCGCGAATCGGCCGAAAAGGCGGCCAACGAACGGCTCATTGATCTGCTGCTGCCCTCGCCGGATCGGGGCGGGCACGAGGACGATGAAGCCCGCAGCCGCCGGCAGCGAACGCGGGACAAATTGCGCGACCAGATCGCGGCCGGGGAATGGGAGGATCGCGAGGTTGAATTGTCCGTCGAGCAGAAACCGGCGGCGATGCTGGGGGTGGTGGGAATGGAGATCGAGGGGGAGCTTCAGTCGATGCTGGAGAAGATGATGCCCAGCCGTCGCGAGACCCGGCGGATGCGGGTCACCGAGGCGCGGCGGGTTTTGCAGATGCAGGAAGCGGACAAGCTGGTGGACAAGGACCGCATGCACCAGACGGCCATCGAGAGCGTCGAGCAGATGGGTATCGTATTTCTGGACGAGATCGACAAGATCGCCGGCCCGCCCAGCGAGCACGGTCCGGATGTCAGCCGCCAGGGCGTGCAGCGCGATCTGCTTCCGCTGGTGGAGGGATCGACGGTGATGAGCAAATACGGGCCGGTGAAGACGGACCACATTTTGTTCATCGCGGCCGGTGCGTTTCATTCGACAAAACCGAGCGATTTGATGCCGGAATTGCAGGGCCGGTTTCCGATCCGCGTGGAACTGGCCGATTTGACCGAGGCGGATTTCGGTCGCATCCTTCGTGAGCCGAGCCATTCGCTGGTGCGTCAGGCGACGGAGTTGCTGGCGACCGAGGGAGTGTCGCTGACGATCAGCGACGATGCGATCGACGCCATGGCCAAGACGGCGCACGAGGTGAACCGCCGTCAGCAGAACATCGGGGCACGAAGGTTGTATACGATCATGGAGCGCGTGCTCGAAGCGATCAGCTTTGACGCGCCGGACATGGCCGAAAAGACCGTGACCATCGACGCGGCGTACGTGCGCCAGAGACTGGCCGATGTGGTCAGGGACGAGGATCTGGGCCGGTTTATTCTGTGACGCGGGGGCGCAACCGAGCCTAATACGTAGCCTGTGGCAATCCCGCGCCGGAAGCAAAACCGGCCGGATTGGCCAGGAACGCGGCTACATCGCTGCTGAGCGTTTCCTTGGTGGTGCGGGCGTCTTCGGCACTGCCGATATTGGAACTGATGGTCGCGTGAGTGAGGTATTCGAGGTGTTTGAAGCTGACGGGAATCTTGGCGTCGATCAGCGATTTTACAAAAAGTTGACTGGCGATGTAATCGGGCCCCTGGTCGTCGTCGCTTGAAACCGCAATCAGGTAAGGAATCTCGACGCCGGACTCTTGCAGATAATGCAGAGGCGAAAGGCCGGTCCAATTTTGCGTGCCGCTGTTGGTCGGGTCGGCATCCTGTCCGAAAACGGAAAGATAGGTGCGGTAGAGCGGCAGATCGGATTCCTGCAACATGGGCAATTCCGAGGGCAAATCCATGGCCTGCGGATCGAGCAGCACAACGCCGGGGATTTCCTTGGGGTCCATGCCCCGGCTCTGCATGAAGTCCTTGTCGGTGGCGACGATGGCCGCCAGATACGCCCCCGAACCGTGGCCCATCAGCAGAATATGCGTCGGATCGCCGCGGTAACGCAGGATGTTGCGGTAAATATATTGCATGGCCATGGCCACATCCAACACCTGGTCGCGAACCAGAGCGGCCGGGCGCAGGCGGTAATTCATGCTGATGAAGACGTATCCCTGGCTGACGAACCAGGGCATCTTGTTGTTGACGACATCGGGATCGGCCTTATCGCCGCTGGTCCAACCGCCGCCGTGAATCATCAGGACGACGGGATGGTCTTTGCCCGTCGGTGGGGAATAGATATCCATGGTTTGCAGATGACGGTCGGCGACGGTGT
This sequence comes from uncultured Tepidisphaeraceae bacterium, assembly GCA_964420285.1. Lineage (GTDB taxonomy): Bacteria > Planctomycetota > Phycisphaerae > Tepidisphaerales > Tepidisphaeraceae > CAYQTE01. The sequence goes on along the minus strand of CAYQTE010000032.1, from coordinate 22,942 downwards.
CGACGGGATAGACCACGTCAAGAGCGGAGTCGGGTTTCACGGTTGACGCACAGCCGCCAGCCAGTGCAAACCCGACAATGAGAATCGGCCATGTCGCGACGGCGGAGGCAATGGATTTCAGCCAAGGCATGGTGAGTTTGTTCCTTGAAGGTAGAGTGTGAGTCTCACAAGACACTATACGCGCCGCGGCGGTGAGTTGTTGCAGGGAACCGGGTCTGCGGTGAGGATTCTCTCAGACCTATGCCGCTTCCAGGAGCAGGCCGGTCTTGCGGCCCCAGCGGAGCTTGCGGTAGGGCTGAACCGTGACACCGCCGCCATCGAGGAAGGGGTGGAGCACGCCGGCGGAAAGATCGGCTTGATCGACCAGCAGGCGCAGGGCCGGTTCCGCGTCGCTGATGCAGAACTGCGGCAGCGCCATGACAATCAGGTTGCGATTCTGCCGCATCCACTGAAACGCGGCCGAGATGCGGCGCAGATCGGCAAGCCCGCGACCGGCAACGGCCAAAAGCGTCAGGCGTTTTTCCCGTGAGACGGCGACAATCGCGGCCGGGCATTCCGGCGGCGATATCGGGCAGCGAATCAGTTCGCCCGCCGAGCCAAGCACCGCCGCCAGAATCGCCATTTCCGGGGATTCGCCATCGGGCAGGTCCAGCACATCGCAATCGGATACGGCCCGCGGATCGGCCGGGCGCGGCACGGTCATGGCGGGAAACGCCGGTCGCGCCTGTGGCGGCGCCCCGATCGACAACGGAGGGCTGTCCGACGCGATTGGGTCATTGACCGGCGGGCAGGTCTCGCTGGGTGATCCATCCGGGACATTCGACAGCGATTCGGCGCCGGCGGCGATCAAGCCGGGTTGTTCGATGACCGGGGCCTGGGCGCGAATTCGAGGCGTTGCCGAGGCCGGTGAATCCGGTGCGGCCGCTTCGATGGCGATGTCGGGCGCCTGAGCAACCGATGCGGCCGAGGATTCGCCCTGCCCATCGGCCGATCGCTGCGACGGGCGTTTCATGGCCGAGAGGAAATCGGTGATGACCTTCCAATGGGCGCTGGAGGCGATCTCGTTCTTCTCGGCAGCGCCGCGGCAATGCAACACGATGGTCTGGCGAACATCGGCGACAACTCGCAGCGGCGTCTCGGCGCGAACCGGGCAACCCAGGAATTTCTGGCATACCCCGGACAGCTTCTGATGCACACCCGCGGCGTGCGAGGCGTCGGCGGCGTCCAGAACCACCAGCGAAATATCCGGCCGGCCGCTGCTTAGCAGCCCCTTCACTGTTCGATAAGCGGCAACCACGCCCTCGTGGTCGGCCGTCGCCAGCAGCGACCAATGATCGACAAGACGCACCATCTCGCGGCCCTGATCGCCGCGCGGCGCGTGAACGTACAAGAGCCATCGATCGACATCCCAGGCCAGTTCCTCCAGGGCCTGGGCCATGCGGCGCTGGTCGAGCGGTTCGACGGCCGTTTCCGCGGCGGTGTCCTGCACCGCCCGTGCGTCAAAGACCGGCGACCGATCGAAGCAGGCGATCTTCAGTTCGGCGGCGTCGATCTCAATCAGCCCGACCCGGCCGTCGGTCAGGGCCGCCTGTCGGGCGTAGGATTGGATCCAGTGCGCCTCGCGGTCACCCAAATGGCCGGACAGAAGTGCGGTGACGGAAGACCTCGGCTTGTCGGCGGCTGCCGTCGCGTCCTCGACCTGGCAGGCACGCTCGAATTCCTCGTGGGTCAGGTTGACGTTGGAATTGGACGGCGGCGGCGTTCGCACCGGTCGCGGGCCGCCCTGCTTCTGTCGCAAGTCCGAGAGAAACAGATGGCCGATCTCGCTGAGCGACTGGGATGTGGAATGCGATGGAGTCATGGCGGAGCACCATCCGTGGACAAGAGCGAAGCGGATCGCGAATCAATCGACTTCGACGATGTTGTTCAACTCGCCAAACTGGTTCGATTCGACATAGGTGTTGGCCGGATCGGTTGTCCATCGGCCATCGACCACGAAACGATAGCGATAGCGGCCGGGGCGAAGCGCGACGCGGGTTTTCCAGTCACCGGGCTTGCTGGCGGCGGTCATGGGGGTCGAGCCGGGCGACCAGTTGTTGAAATCGCCGGCGATCTGGACCTGTTTGGCGTTGTCGAATTTCGCGGCGAAGATGACTTCGCCCCCATCCTGCTTGACGCCGTAGAATTCGTCGATCTTCTGCTGCGTGGTCTTGGGCTGATCCATGGCCGGCAGGGAGATGATCATGGTGGCGTTGGCGGGGATCGCCGAGCCCAGCGTGCCGCTCATCAGCGTTCCCATATTGAGCGTCAGATCGGACATGCTCAGGGCGTTGGAGTGGATCGAATCGGTATAGCGCACGCCCGATGGGATCGGCAGCGGCGCTTCCAGATCGATCATCGTGCTGGCGGGCTCGGCCGTGGAGAGCTTGGGGAATTGCGGCGTTGCCGGCGCGTCATTGCGAACCGGCGCGGGCGCGCCGACCAGTGACAGGCGCCCGCCGGTAATCGCGACCACCGGGTCCGGCGCGGCATCGGGTTGCGGCGCTGTGCCGCCCGAGAGATTGTGGCGGCCAAACTGGTAATTGGACAACTGGGTCAATTGCTTGGCGCGTTGGACCAACTCGGCCGGGCGCGAGAGGTTCTCCGATGGGGTCGGTTCGGTCTCGGTCGGGCGATGTCCCATGAGTTCGCGGGCGAGGTTGACGAAGTCCTTATAGCCGCGGCTGCCGGGATCGTATTCGGTGATCGGCTGGCCGAAGCTGGCGGCTTCCTTGAGCTTGGTATTGAAATTGACCGTGCTCTCCATGAGGTATTCGCGGAATTTGTTTCGCAATTCGGAGAGGACTTCGCGGGCCAGTTTGGTGCGCGTGTCGTAAAGAGTCGGCAGCACGCGAATGAGGATTTCCTTGCCGCAGCGATGACGCATGATCTCCAGCGTCTCCATCATCTTCGTCAGGCCGTGCAGGCTGAAGAAACCGGTCTCCACCGGAACGATGACCTCGTCGCAGGCGCGCAGGGCGTTGAAGGTCAGCAGTCCCACGCTCGGCGGGCAGTCGATGATGATCCATTGATAGGCGTTGCGAAGCGATTCGATGGCGCGTTTGAGGCGATCGTCACGGCCGGGCCGGCCGGCGAACACCTGCTCGAACGCCGCCAGCTTGATATTGCTGGGGGCCAGATCGAAATCACTGGCGATCTGCCAGACGATGTCGCTGATGCGAGCCGGCTTGCCGTCGCGCTCCTCGATCAGAGCTTCGTAAATGGTGCGCTCGATCTGGTCTTCGGGGACGGCCAGGCCGACGCCGCAATGTCCCTGCGGGTCCATGTCAACCAGCAGCGTCTTGTGGCCCAACCTCGCCAGACAGGCCGCAAGGTTGATGCTGGTGGTCGTCTTTCCGCAGCCGCCCTTTTGATTGATGATCGCGATGGTCCGCATAGGAACCTTCCTTGGCAATAGTCGAGCCGATCCGTCGGCCAGTCCGTTGGGCATGGGAGGACGAACTGAAGAAAAAGCCTCCCGGCCCGATAACGATCATCGGTGTATAACCTCAATAAACTTTATTTCAATAGTGAAAACGGGGTTTTTGGCCTAAATCGTCGCCGGGCAGAGACGTTTTGTCGCACCTTCACGAACGGGAGACGGGCCGCGAAAAGGCGGTCAGGCCGGAGAAAGGGACCGGTCCGCGACAATGCGGTCAACGGGCGTTGCGCAGGTTTCGCATATCGAGCAGAATGGAACCGGGCTCGAGTTTGAGCGTGGGAAGTTGGTCGGGCGTGACGATCGTCACGCCGGGTTTGGCGCTTGGCCCGAAGGCGTCCCGTTTCACGTCGACTACGATTTCGCGCTGGACCCAAAAGGCGAACGTGGACGGCATGCCGAACTCGTCATAACGGCCCACTGGCGAGGGGCTGTCACTCCAGTTCGGTGGAACGAAATAGATACGTCGCGAGGCGTCGCCGGGCGTCAGGACAGACATGCGAACGAGGGAGAGCTCGATAGCCTGCGGGACCGTGATGTAGCGCACGACATTGGACGCAGCAACGAACGCCGCAGCACTAGCTAGGATCGGGAAAACGGCTGCGGGAATCGGGCGCCGCACGGCGTGCGCAACGCCGTGCAGCGACAGGAAGCCGAAAATGACTAGGGCCGACGCGAGGGCGGCCTGAGTGCGGTAGGCGGCCCAGGACTCGTCCGCGAGCAGATTGGGCACATATGCGATCGGCAACACCACAACGGCAAGCACGAGGCGCAATATACGATCCCGGAACGCACCCCGAAAATATAGCAAAAGGCCGCAAACCAGTGCGGCCGCAACGACGATCGCGGCCGCGTTCGACGTGGCGACATTCTGTAGGTTCAGCGCGTCGGGAAGCACCTCGGACAGAAACCAACGTAATTTCGCGGCGGGGTCGTGCGTCATTCCGCCTCGGTGCGCGATCAAGTATTTTGCATAGCGAGCGCTTTCAACGCGGAAGACGGCCCATCCGCCAGCGAGCGCTGCACCCGCGATACAGGCGTAACCGGCCACGCGACGTAGTGTTTGTGTCGCTCGTGCGCCCTTGTCGCCAAGGGAGTCGATTGCGGCGACCACGCAGAAGAGCATTGCGGTGGGCTGGTAGGTACATAGCGCAATCAGCATAGTGAGTGTAGCCGCCGAGGACGCGAGAATGAATCCGGCCCAGTGCCGCAGCCTCAGGTGGTCCAATGCCGTCCACGCCAAAAGACCGGCACAGCCGCCGAGCGCGCCGGCCCACGGCTCGCCGACACAGGAGGCCCACCCTGCGTAAACTTGCGACGACGGGAGCGTACAGGTGAGGAAGCCCACGACAAATGCCTGGCGCTGGGGGAACCCGCCCCGGCTCACGGCGAGGTATATTATCCAGCCCTGCGCGCCGATACCAAGGATCCCGACGAGCCGGATCCACCGCGACAGGTCGATCGAGGTATGCCGAAAAGCAAAACTCAGGATCGCCCCGTCGATAGGCCGGCCCTGGGCAGCCAGTGTGCCGTAAATGTACCCGGGCGCTCGGGCAAGGAGTATCCAATTATAGTCGTCGCGAAACGCATATGTCGTGGCGAGCGCGGCGGCGTATGTCACGATGCACAAAACCGCCATGCCGAGAAGCGCGCGCCCATGTGTCGCAATTTGAACTTGCCACCGATGAAGGCCCTGCCCCGCCCACTTTGCGCCGCGGCCGTGAGAATCCACACTCTGTAACTCGTCTGCCAAGAATCTCTCCGCGGGTTCAATGTGCATAGGGCGAATCGCCGGTGTGATACCAAATGACTTGAGCAACCGCCATGACGGAAATGCCGGTCAGCGGAATCCCCGCAGTTTTCGCATGTCCAGAACCATGGAATCCCGGCCGAGGCTCAAGGCCGCAGCGTCCTCAGGGCTAACGTCGGCCTCCGTGCCGGCATCGACATCGCGTCCGAACAGATCCCGTCTGATCATGGGGACGATACTGCGGCGCACCCATTTGGCGGAGGTTGACGGCCAACCGAACTCGTCATAGCGGGTTCCCGGCGCGGGCGTATCCAGCCAACTCGGCACTATGAAATAGACATTTCGCGATTGCTCTTCGCCGGCCGTGGCGATGGCCGTGCGGACGAACTTCAACTCGATCGACTGCGGGGAGGTGATGTAACGCTTGACCGTCCGCTTGGCGGATATCGCGGCGGCGAGAACCAGCACCGCCAGCAATATCACCGGCGCCGGGCGGTTCAGGAGTTTCCAGAATCCGTTCAGCGCCATGAAAATAAGCACAAGCACCAGGCAACCCGGCGCCAATTGCGTGCGATAGCTGGCCCAGCTTTCCGACGCCAGCAGATTGGGCAGATATGCCAGCGGCAGGAGGATGGCGGCAAGGCCAATTCCGGCGATGCGCGTGGCCAGCGGACCGCGCAGATAACACGCCAGGCCGATGACAATAAAGGCCCCCACCGCCCACGCAATCGCGGTGGAAGGAAAGATGTTCTGCAGGTTCAGCACGTCGGGAAGCACCTCGGAGATAAGCCACCACGCCTTATCAACCGGGTGCATGCTGATGCCACCACGATTGGGTTGCACCGCCCAGGCGTAGGCATGCGTGCCGATCTTGAAAATGACCCAACCGCCCGCCAGGGCCGCCATGCCGACTAAGGCATAGCCCCAGGCGCGGCGCCTGGTCGCGGGCGACAGATCGAACGACGGACGCAAGAGATCAATCGCCGCCACAACCCAGAACAGCATCGCCGTCGGCTGGTAAAGAGTAACACCGGCCAGCAGCAGAATTGCGGCTCCAATTGCGCCGATCCATGCGCGAGCCGGCCGTCCGGCCTCGAAATGCGACAGCGAGGCCCAGGCCACCCAACCGGCCGTGGCACCCAGGAATCCGGCGTACGCATAGGTATCGCAACTCGCCCACGCCGCATAAACCTGCGACGATGGAAGCGTACACACGGCAAACCCCACAAACACGGCCGGAACCCGCCGCCATCCGGCCCACGCCAGCGAGCGATAAATCGACCAGGCCACGAGTGTGATTCCAATGATGCTCAGGAATCGCAGACAGGGCAGGACCGACAGATCGTAGGGATGAAACGCCCTTGTCACGAGGCCGCCGACAATCCCCGCCAGCGGCCGGCCCAGCGCGGCCGCCCCGCCAAAAGCATGTCGCGGCGTGTTCACCAGGGCGAAGGAGCTGTAATCGTCGAGATACCCATATTTTGAAACGAGAGTAGACGAGTAGATAACGAGCGTCGAGCCCAGAAGGCACAGAAACACCGCCGATTCGACCAGAAGAGCGTGCCGAAGACCGCTGGTGGCCGTCGCGGGCTGGCCAACGGGCCCGGCGGGCGCGGAAGATTCCCTGGAATTCGACATCATTATTGGGCAGCCGCGGGCGGCGCGGTGCAAAGGTATCAGGCCGCCTTGGCCTGTGCCAGTGCGGCAGCCGATTCGGCGGCCGGGTGAATAGCGGATGCAGCAATGCGATCGGAGGCCATGCGCTGGGTGCTGCCCGGCTGATATTCGGGAACCGCGCGGCGAAGTGCGGCCAGGACATGTTCGCGTGGGCCATCCATCACTTCGGCCAGGTCGCTGATGGCGGCACGGACCTGCTCGGGATCGGCTGGCGGAAGCTGCCAGACGCGGATTTTCGCATGAGCGGTCGGGCGGGTTTGTTCGTTGTCGGCGGCCAGTTCCTCTTCGAGTTTCTCGCCCGGCCGGACGCCGCTGAATTCGATGGCGATGTCGCGGCCGGGCGTGAGGCCGGCGCGGCCGATCATGTGGTTCGCCAGATCGAGGATGCGGATCGGCTGACCCATGTCCAGTACGAATACTTCGCCGCCCTGCCCGATGGCGCCGGCCTGCATGACCAGTTGGCTGGCTTCGGGGATGGTCATGAAGAATCGTCGCATGTCCGGATGAGTGACGGTGACGGGGCCGCCGGCTTCGATTTGCTTGCGAAAAATCGGCACCACGCTTCCGCTGCTGCCCAGGACGTTTCCAAATCGCACGGCGACAAAGCGAGTTCGTTTGTGCCCGGCGGCGGATTCGGCGGCAAGCGACTGAATATACAATTCCGCCATCCGCTTGGCGGCGCCCATGACGCTGGAGGGATTGACGGCCTTGTCCGTGCTGACCATCACAAACGCGGCCGTTCCGTGCTCGACGGCGGAGTCGGCCACGGTGCGCGTCCCAAGGATGTTGTTCTTGACCGCCTCGCCGGGATTGTGCTCCATCATCGGCACGTGCTTATGGGCGGCGGCATGAAAGACGATGCGCGGGCGCAGCGTCGAAAAGATGCGGTCGATGCGCGGACGATCGCCGATGTCGGCAATAACCGGCACGATATCGCCGGCCACCCAGCGGTGACGAAGTTCGCGGTCAATCTCAAAGAGTGCGTTTTCGGCCCGGTCAAGCAGAATAAGTTGCCGGGGACAAAAGCGCATGCACTGGCGGCAGATTTCCGATCCGATCGAACCGCCCGCGCCCGTCACCAGAACCACCTGGTCGGCGATGAAACGCTGAAGCTCGGGCGTGTCGAGACTGACCGCCGGCCGGCCGAGCAGATCGGCCAGATCGACGGCGGCCGGGGCAACGGCTTGCGGCCCGCGAGAACGCCGTCCCAGCAGCCAGCGCATGGGATTTGTCTTGGCCATGTCGGATGACCTTCCATCCACTATCGGCCGGGCGGTGAACGGATATTGAATAGTTCTGGGACGTTGGCGGCGGCTCAAAGTGCATTCAAATGCAGGCGCAGTGCCCCGGCCACCTGCTTGACGACACTGTCCCAATCGCCGATCGACGGCTGGCGAAACAGCCTCATCGTCGGATACCACGGGCTGTCGGTTCGATCGATCAGCCAGCGCCAATCGGCCGCAAAGGGCAGGAGCGTCCAGACCGGCTTGGCCAGCGCGCCGGCCAGATGGGCTACCGCGGTGTCGACGGAAATGACCAGGTCAAGGTTGGCGATCAGAGCGGCGGTGTCGGCAAAGTCGCGGAGATCGGCCGTGTGATCGATGATTTTCATCCCGGTCGGCAGAGATTGCGTCGGCGATGCCGCGCCCTTTTGCAGGCTATGGACCACAACGCCAGGAATTTCTCCCAGCGGCGAGAGCACTGCCGGTGCTATGGATCGATTTCGGTCGTTGGTATGAATGGGACTTCCGGCCCACGCCAAGCCGATCTTAAACCGTGGATCGGCCCCCAGCCTGGCCGACCACGCGGCCGCCCGCCCCGCTTCGGCCTTCAGATAAGGAACCTCCGAGGGAATCGACGCCAGAGTCGTCTGAAAGATTCGCGGCAGGCTCAAGAGCGTGCAATACTCGTCGAATTCCGGCAGTGGTTGATCCCGCGCGATCAGCTCAGCGATACCCGGCATTCCCTCGAACAAAGCGATCAGGTCCGCCGGACATTCAAGCAGCACGCGACGGCATCGTGCGCCCACCAGCGGCACGTAGCGGATGAATTGGATCGCATCGCCATATCCTTGTTCGTGGACGAGCAGAACGGTGTCAGCGCTTTGATCCGAGCCCGTCCACTCCGGTCGCGGGAAGACGCGCTTGGGTTCAAAGCCCGCGGATTTCCAACGCCATTCAAATTCGACCCACCCCTGGGCCAATTCACCCAGCGCCAGCAGACCGTGGGCCAGATTATTGTGCGGATCAGGGAGCTCCGGCCGGAGCGCGACGGCCCGGCGATAGCACGCCACCGCCTCGGCGTGCCGGCCCTGCTGCCGCAGCGCATTTCCCAGATTGCTCAAGGCCTCGGCGAATTCCGGCCGTCCCGCCAGCGCTTTGCGGTAACAGGCAATCGCTTCATCCAATTGTCCCCGCTCGCGCAGCGCCCGGCCGAGGTTGTTGAGGGCATCAGGATAATCCGGCTGAAGCGATAGAGCCCGGTGGTAACAAGCCATCGCCTCGTCCATCCGGCCCGCCGCGGTGAAGGTCACGCCGAGATTGTTCAGAGTCGGCGCAAACGTGGGATTCAGCGCCAATGCCCGCTGGTAGGACGCAATCGACTGCTCAAGCCGGCCGGTGAGTTTCCACAGCAGGCCGAGATTGAAGTGCGCATCGACAAACTGCCCATCCAGCGCCAGGGCTTGCTGGCAGCAGGCGATCGCGTCATCGAGCCGGCCCCGTTTCTGCAACAGGCCGCCAAGCGTGCAATAATAGGCGGGCCTGTCCGACGCGGCGGCGATGGCTTGTCGAATCAAATCCACTGCCTGCTCATCGCGATTCGTCTTGGCACACACCAATGCACTCAAATACAGTGCATCCGGCTGGTTCGGCCGCGCCGCCAGTACATGCCGGCACACCGCCTCGGCCTGGGCGAGCCGGCCGGCTCGGTCGTGTTCCCCGGCGATCTGGATCGCGCGCTCGATGGTGACTTGCGTCATCTCTGGCACCAGGTTCGCCACATCGCTCGATACGCCGCCTCGATATTGCGGGCAAACCGCGCGGCGTCCATCAGCGGCGATGCCTGCATGCGCTGTCGCAACGTCGCGCGCAACTCGGCCAATCGCGGCCGATCGGCGGCGAGATTCGCGGCAATTCGCACATACTCGTCTGTCGCGTTCGCGATCAATTCCGCAAGGCCGGCATGGAACAGGATGCTCACGCCCGCGCGTCCAACGGCAGTCCGGCCCGCCAGCGTCACCACCGGAACTCCCATCCACAGGGCATCGCACGTTGTCGCCCCGCCGGCGTATGGGAACGGGTCCAGCGCGATGTCGATGCGGTGGTATGTCTTGAAGTATTCGTCAAACGAAACCCTTCCGACGATTTCCAACCGATCTTCCGCGATGCCACGATCGGCCATGAATTGAATCACGCGGCTTGGCGAGCTTCCCGCGATCACGTGCAACAGCAACCGGGCGCCGTCAAGCTCATTGAGCAGTTTGGCCCACGTTTCCAGCGCAACCAGTGAAACTTTGGGAAATTTGTTCAGGCAACCCAGCGTGATCCGCCCCGCCTTCAGCGCCGGCAGTTCGTTCACCGGCGCTGCCGCGGCATCCTGTCCGTAACACCAGTACGTTCCCGGCAGGCGGATCGACTTCTCCATGTAGAACCGATCATCGGCGTCGTCGGGATCGAGGTAGCGATCCGTCAGTCGATAGTCGATGGCATCCAGCGCCGTGCCGCCCGCATACGCCAGATACGTCACCTGCACCGGCGCCGGCTTGCGGGCAAATACCAGCAGCCGATTGCCGGCCGCGTGCATGGCCAGGTCCACGAGAATATCGATCTGGTCGTTGCGAATCGTCTGGGCAACCTGCTCATCGGGCAGGCCGAAGATATCCCGCCAGCAGTCGACGTGCGACCGCAGTGTCGCCGTCATTTTGTCCGGCGCGGCCACCGAGGCGTAACAATAAACCTCGACGACGTGGCGATCGTGCGAGGCGAGCAGAGGCAGCATGAACCGGCCGGCGGGATGGCCGCGAAAGTCGGGCGAGACATAACCGACGCGCAAACGCCGCTCAGGATCGCGATCGTTGGTGCAAGGCCGAATCAACGCCCGGGGTGGTTGGGCATGGCGCTGGTTCCATCGCCGGCTTTCCTCATGGATACGGCGCCGATCGGAATCGGGAAGATAGTGCAGCATGGCGATGAGATTGTCGTGAGCGGTGATGCACGCGGGATCGAATTCCAGCGCCCGCCGGTAGCAGGCGATCGCCTCGTCGATCTGACCCTGGTCGGCCCAGACGATTCCGAGATTCACCTGCGCCTGCGCCATACGGGGATTGATCGCCAGCGCCTTTTGGAAACATTCGCCGGCCTTTTCCAGTTCCTCCTTATCCCGCCAGGCGACACCGAGGTTGACCTGGATTTCCGCGAGGTTCGGGTCCAGCGCCAGGGCCCGCTTGTAACTGGCGATTGCCTTGTCGGTTTCTCCCTTGTCATACCAGGCATTTCCGAGATTCCTGTGTGCTTCAGTCAGATCAGGTTTGAGAGCCAGAGCACGCTGAAAGCAGACGACCGCCAGGTCCGGTTGCCGTCGGACCATCCATAAACTGCCCATGTTGCTGTGCGCTTCGGCAAGATCGCTTTTCAATTCCACGGCCCGCTGGTAACACCCCATCGCTTCGTCGAGCCGCCCGGCATTCTGCAGAACGCTTCCAAGATTGCAGTAATACGCCGCATTGTCCGGCGCGGCCGCAATCGAGCGGCGAAGCAGTTCCACGGCCTGATCGATCCGCCCCACCCTGCCGACCACCATGCCCAGCGCATGCATCGCATCGTCGCGATCCGGCAAGACCGCCAGGATGCGCTGGTAAACCGACTCGGCCTCGGCAAGCCGTCCGGCCTGCTCGTGCTTCGCGGCAATCGCCATCGCCTGATCGATCGTGACCTGCGTCATTTCTGGCACCAGCTTCGCCACATCGATCGGTAAGCGGCCTCGACATGGCGGGCAAAACGACCGGCGTCCATCAGCGGCGAGGTTTGCATGCGCAAACGCAGGCCCGATCGCAACTCGGCCAATCGCCGCACATCGCCCGCCAGTTCGGCGGCGATTTGCACATATTCCTCGGGCGCGCGGGCGATCAACTCCGCCAGCCGCAGGTTGGTCAATTGGCTCAGACCCGCCCGGCCGACGACTGTCTTGCCGACCAGCGTAACAACGGGAACACCCATCCACAGCGCATCCAGGCTCGTCGTATGGCCGTTATAAGGAAACGTGTCCAACGCGATGTCAATGCGGTGATAGGTGCGCAGGTAGTCCGCGCGCGGCTGTTTGGCCAGGAACTCGATCCGGTCGGGAGCGACATCTTCCCGGCCGAAACGGTCCAGCACGGCCTGCCGCGCACCGCCCGGCGGCGCCATGAGAATGAGACGCGAATCGGCAACGGCCTTGAGCACTTTCGCCCACAGTGAAATCACGCCGTCGTTGACCTTGCAGAAATTGTTCAGGCAGCCGAAGGTGATGAACCCGTTTCCCGTACGGGGCAATGCGTTCACGTCCGGTTCACCGGTAAGCGGATCATAACACCAGAAGGTATCGGGCAATCGAATCGTCCGCTCCGAATAGCAGGATTCATCCGTCCCCGGCGGATCCAGATACGGATCGGTCAATCGATAGTCGATCGCGTCCATTCCGGTCGTGCCGGGATACCCAAGCCATGTCACCTGAACCGGAGCCGGCTTGTGGGCAAAGACCAGCAGGCGATTGTCGGCCGAATGAAGTTTCAAATCAACCAGTATGTCGATCTGGTCCGAGCGCACCTGCGCGGCGACCTGCGCATCGGACTGCCCCACCGTGCTTCGCCACCGCTGAACCTGCTGGCGCAGTTGCCGCGTGCAGGCGTCGCCGCGGGAAACCTGGGCATAACATGTCACCTCAAACCGCTCCCGGTCGTGGTGCTGAAACAGCGGCAGCAAAAATAACGCCGATGCGTGATCGAAATAGTCGGCCGAGACATATCCGATCCGCAGCCGGCGGTCCGGATCGCGATTGTTCGAGTGACCAACGACAAACCGCGCCAGCGGCTGGGCATGTTGACGGTTCCAGCGCCGGCTTTCGTCGAACACCGCCCGCGCATCCGTGCCCGGATGGTAGAGCAGCGTGTAAAGCAGATTGTCGTCGGCCGGAACAAAGTTCGGATGCAGCGCCAGTTCGCGTCGGAAGCAGGCGAGGGCGCGGTCAAGCTGTCCGATGGCTTTGCAGGCGCTGCCGAGATTGCTGTTGGCGCCCAGTAGATCGGGTCGCACCGCCACCGCCTGCTGGTAACAGGCGATGGCCTGGTCGATCTGCCCCTTGTCGCGCAATGCGGTGCCCAGATTGTTGTAGGCATCCGCGTTGCCCGGCCGCAGCGCCAGTACCCGCTGGTAACAGGCAATCGCCTCGTCCACCTGGCCGGTGTCCCGCAACGCGACGCCCAGATTAATGTGGGCCTCGGCGTAATCCGGCCGCAATTCCACAGCCGTCCGATAGCAGGCGATCGCCCGATCGTACTGCCCTTTCTCTTTCCAGATGATGCCGAGATTGTTGTGCGCTTCGACGAAAGCCGGCTTCAGCGCCACGGCCCGCTGGTTGCACGCCATGGCGTTATCAAGATCGCCTTTGCTTTTCCACGCGATGGCGAGGTTGTAATGCGCCTCGGCGTAATCCGGTGCCAGAGCGATGGCCCGCTGAAAAACGGTGATCGCGTCGTCCGATCGACCGCCGGTTTGCAGGAAACTCGCCAGATCGCAGTGATAACCGGCGTTTCCGGGCGATGCGGCAATCGCCCGGCGAATCAGACCCAAGGCCTCGTCAACGCGCCCGGCCTGCCCGACGATCACCCCTAGTTCGTGCAGCGCATCGGCACAATCGGGCTGCACAGACAGTATGTGCCTGTAGATCAACTCGGCTTGCGAAGCTCGCCCGGCGCGACTGTGCTCCAAAGCCAACCGCATCGCCTGCTCGATCGTGAGTTGCGACATCGACGACATCCTACCGTTCAGAGCGGTGACGAACTATTTCCCGCCGGCTGCCGGCACCAATCGCACCACATGGTTCGGTACGCCGCTTCAATACCGTGGGCATACCGCGTCTCATCCATCAGCGCTGAGTCCTGCATGCGCTGGCGAAGCGTGGCGCGAAACTGCGCCAGTCGGGGCAAGTCCGCGGCCAGATCGGCTGCAATGCGCACATATTCCTGCGGCGTGCCGGCAATCAACTCGTCCAGGCCGACGTTCGACAGAATGCTCACGCCCGCCCGCCCCACGGCCGTCCGCCCGGCCAGCGTCACCACCGGAATTCCCATCCACAGCGCATCGCAGGTCGTCGTGCCGCCGGCGTATGGGAACGGGTCCACAGCCAGGTCGATGCGCTGATAGGTCGTGAAATATTCCTCCGGCGAAACCCGGCCGACGATGTCCAGTCGATCGGCCGCGACACCGCGATCGGTCATAAACCTGATGACCTTTTCGCGGTGGCTTCCAATAATCGTATGCAAGACGAGCCGCGCGCTGCCCAGACGATTCAGTAACGTCGCCCATGTCTCCATCGCGCCGGGAGATACCTTCGAGAAGTTGTTCAAACATCCCAGCGTGATCGTCCCGGCCGTCAGCGCCGGCAGCGCGTTGACCGGCTGCGTGGCAATGCTCTGCTGGTAGCACCAATAGGTTCCGTCCAGGCGAATTGACTTCTCCATGTAGAACCGGTCATCGGCCGGGTCGGGGTCGAGATAGCGATCCGTCAGGCGATAGTCGATGGTGTCCACGGCGGTGCCGCCGGCATAGGCAAGGTACGTCACCTGCACCGGCGCCGGCTTGCGGGCGAAGACGAGCATGCGGTTGTCGGCCATGTGCATCGAAAGATCGACGAGAATGTCGATCTGGTCCTTGCGGATCAACTGGGCGGCCTGCTCATCGGAGAGGCCGACGATGCTTCGCCACACGTCGGCATGCGACTTGAGTTTCGTGGTCAGCTCATCGTGTTCCGGCGACGACGCATAACAGAAGACCTCAAACTGAACACGATCGTGTCGGGCCAGCAGCGGCAGCATGAAGCGACCGACGGGATGTTTGTGAAAATTGGGCGAGACGTAGGCGATGCGCAGCCGCCGGTTGGGATTGCGGTCGTTGGCATGAGTCTGAATGAACCGCCGCAGCGGCCGGGCGTGCTGGCGGTTCCAGTTCTGGAATTCCGCAAACATGCCTGGGCGATCGGAATCGGGATGAAACGGCAGCGTATAGAGCAGATTGTCGTGGGCGCCCACAAAATCGGGCTTGAGGGCCAGCGCCTGGCGATAGCAGGCAACGGCCTGGTCGATCTGCCCGATGTGTCTCCACAGGTAGCCGAGATTCCGGTACGCAATAACGAATCCGGGGTTGCAGCTCAGCGCTTTCTGAAAACATGCAATGGCTTCGACAAAATGGCCCGTGTCGCGCAATGCGTTGCCAAGATTGTAATGGGCTTCAACGTATTTCGGATTGGCGTCCAGCGCCCGCTTGAAGCAGACAATGGCCTGGTCGAGCTGTCCCTTGTCCTTCCAACCCAGACCCTGGCCCAGATGAGCCTCGGCGTACTTCGGATTCAATTCCAGCGCCCGCTGATAGCAGGCGATCGCCTTGTCTGGCTCTCGCTTTGCAGCCCAGGCCAGGGCAAGGTTGTAGTGGACTTCGACCACGTTCGGCTTGACCGCCAGGAATCGCTGGAAGCAGGCGATCGCTTCGTCAAGCCGCCCGGCCTGGGCCGCAACCACGCCCAGCAGATGCAATGCGTCGGGATGGTCCGGCTGCATCGCCAGAACCTGCCGATACCCGGCCTCCGCCTGCTGGAGCCGCCCGGCGCGGTGGTGGCCGATCGCGGCTTGCACCGCCCGGGCAATTTCGTCGTGCGACATGGCTGGCATCTTACTGTTCACGGCTGGGGCGAGGTATTGAGGGATGGTTGCGCACACCAGTAGCGCCACATGGTTCGATACGCCGCTTCGATGCCGCGGGCATACCCCTTTTCATCCATAAGCGGCGAGTTCCGCATCTGCTGGCGCAGGGTCAAGCGCGATTGGGCCAGCCGCGGCAGATCGCCGGCCAGATCAATGGCAAGTTGCATGTAGTGTTCCCTGCTCCGCGCGATCCACTCGGTACGTCCGACATTGGACAGGATGCTCACCCCCGCGCGACCAACGGCCGTGCGGCCCGCCAGTGTCACCACCGGAACCCCCATCCACAGGGCATCGCACGTGGTCGTGGCGCCGGCATACGGGAATGGGTCCAGTGCGATATCGATGCGACGGTATTGCTCAATATAGTCCTTCATCGAGAGCATTTGCAGAATCTCGATCCGATCGGCCGCCACCCCTTGATCGGCGAAAAGCTGCGTAATCCGCTCCCAGTGCCGGCCGGCATGCGAATGCAATATCAGCCTGGCGCCGGGCACGGCCAACAGGATTTTGGCCCAGGTTTCCATCGCGGCGGAAGAGACCTTGGCAAAATTGTTGAGGCACCCGAATGTAACCTTCCCGGCCGCCAGAACGGGCAACCCCCCGGCCGGCTCAGTGGCGACGCTGGGCTGATAGCACCAATACGGTCCCGCCAGACGGATCGACTTCTCGATGTAGTCAATGTCATCGGCCTCGTCCGGATCGAGGTAGCGATCGGTCAGGCGGTAATCGATGGCCTCCACGCCGGCGCCGTACGCGACCGCCAGATACGTCACCTGCACCGGCGCCGGCTTGCGCGCAAAAACCAGCAGCCGGTTGTTGCCCGTGTGCATCGCAAGGTCCACCAGAATATCGATCTGATCCTGCCGGATCAGTTCGGTCACCGCCTCGTCGGAAAGACCCTCGATGGTTCGCCAAACGGCCGCGTGCCCCTTCAATTTCTCCGTAAGGTCGTCGGGCTTGGAAATCTGCGCGTAGCAGTACACCTCCACCGCATCGCGATCGTGCGATGCCAGCAGCGGCAGCATGAATCGGCCGACCGGATGTTGGCGCAAATCCGGCGAGACATATCCGACCCGCAGTCGCCGATCCGGGTCGCGGCCATTATTCGGAGGGCGGGTGAATCGTCCAAGCGGCCGGGCAAACCGGTCGTTCCAGCGCCGGTGCTCAGCCAGAAGGCTGCGACGGTTCGAAGCGGGATGGAACAGCAGCACATAGAGCAGATCTTCCCACGCTTCCAGGTAGTTGGGGTCCAATTGAAGCGCTCGCCGATAGCACGCCATCGCCTGGTCAAGCTGACCCGCGTCCTTGAAGGCGGTGCCAAGCGCATCATGCGCCTTGGCAAGATTGGGCGACAGCGAAATCGCTCGTTCGTAACAGGCGATGGCCGCATCCAGTTGCAGCTTTTCCTTCCATATCACGCCAAGATTGTAATGCACCTCCGCAAAATCGCCTTTCAATTGAATTGCCCGCTGGTAACTGGCCACCGCCGCATCCACCTGGCCATGCGCGTGCAGAAATCCGGCCAGATCGCAATGATAAATCGCATTGTCCGGCGCCGCGGCGATCGCCCGTCGGATGAGTTTGATTGCGTCATCCGGCCGCCCCGACTGGCCCGCGATCACACCCAGCAGATGCAGCGCGTCCGCGTGGTCCGGCTGCATGGCCAGAACCTGCCGATACCCTGCCGCCGCCTGCGGAATCCGCCCGGCGCGGTGGTGCTCCATGGCCACTTGCATCGCCCGGTCGATCTCGTCGTGCGACATGGCCGGCATATTACTGCTCACGGCTGGGGCGCCGTACTGGGGGATGGTTGCGCGCACCAGTTGCGCCACATGGTTCGATACGCCGCTTCGACGCCGCGGGCATACCCCTTTTCATCCATCAGCGGAGAATTTCGCATCTGCTCGCGCAGAGTCGCTCGCATTTGGGCCAGCCGGGGCAGATCGCCGGCCAGATCGACAGCGATTTGTATGTAGTGTTCGGCATTCTCCGCGACCAATTCCGCATGGCCGATGTTGGACAATATGCTCACGCCGGCGCGTCCGATGGCGGTGCGGCCGGCGAGCGTAACGACCGGTACGCCCATCCACAGCGTGTCACAGGTCGTCGTGCCGCCCGGATAAGGAAAAGGGTCCAGAGCAATGTCAATACGATGGTAGTTGTTGAAATAGTCCCTTGCGGGAACCTTGCCGACGATCTCCAGTCGATCGGCGGCAATCCCGCAATCATTCAAATAGCCGACGACGCGCTGGCGGTGGCTGCCGGGAAAAGAGTGCAGCAGCATCCGCGAATCCGGAATGCGATGAAGCAGCCGCGACCAGATCTCCAACGTGTTTTGCGAGACCTTGGCGAAGTTATTCAGACAGCCGAGCGTGATCCTTCCGGCCGTCAATGCCGGCAGTTCGTTCACAGTCCCGGCGGCGTCGCTGGGCTGGTAGCACCAATAGGTTCCCGAAAGTCGCACGGATTTTTCCAGGTAGAACCGATCATCCGCTTCGTCCGGGTTGAGATATCGATCGGTCAGGCGGTAGTCGATCGTGTCCAGCCCCGAGCCGCCCAGGGACGCCAGATAGGTTACCTGCACCGGCGCCGGCTTACGCGCCAGAACCAGCAGCCGGTTGTGCGCCGTGTGCATGGCCAAATCCACAAGAATGTCGATCCGGTCTTCTCGAATCGTCCGGGCAATCTGCTCATCGCTCTGGCCGACCACGCTTCGCCACGTGTCGGCGTGCGGCTTCAATTTCGCCGTCATCGCATCAGGAACCGTCACCAGTGAATAGCAGAAGACCTCGACCGCCGCGCGATCGTGACTGGCCAGCAGGGGCAGTATGAACCGGCCGACGGGATGAGTGCGAAAATCGGGCGACATGTAGCCGACGCGCAGGCGCCGGTCCGGATTGCGGTCGTTGCCGTGGGGCAGCATAAACCGCTTCAGCGGCTCGGCGTGCTGGCGATTCCATCGCTGGCTTTCCACCAGCAGGCTCTGCAGATCAGCGGCCGGATGGTAATGCAACATATAGATGAGATTGTCGTGCGCGCTGATGAACGTGGGATCGTGCGCCAGCGCCCGCCGGCAACACTCGATGGCCAAGTCGATGTACCCGGTGTCTTTCCAGATATTGCCCAGGTTGAGGTGGGCCTTGACGAAGCCGGGATTGCACGCGATCGCTTGCTGATAGCTGGCGATGGCCTCGTCGAACTTTCCCGCGTCGCGCAGCGAGTTGCCGAGATTGCAGTGTGCTTCGGCAAAGCCCGGCCTTATTGCCAGTGCCCGCTGGTAACACGCGATCGCCTTGTCGAGCTCCCGTTTCTCGTTCCATGCCAGGCCGAGGTTGTTATGCGCTTCCGGATAGTCGCTCCGCAGCGACAGCGCCTTCTCGTGGCAGGCGATCGCGCGGTCCATTTGCCCGCGACGGCCCCAAACCATGCCCAATCCGTGATGCCCCTCGGCACATTCCGGCCGCAAAGCCAACGCCCGCTGGAAATCGGCCTCCGCCTCGGTGAGTTGTCCCTTATCCAGCCGGGCGATGCCCAGGCCGATGTACGCTTCGGCCAGGTCCGGTTGCAGCGCCAGCGCCCGTTCATAGCACTCGATCGCCCGGTCCGGATCACCCCTGGCCGTCCACGCATTCCCCAGATAATAATGGGCCGCAACCGATCGTGGATCTGATTGCAACGCGTTCTGGTAGCAGGCCACCGCGCGATCCACCTCACCTCGCCCCATCCACGCCTGACCAAGTTGGAAGTGGGCGTCACTCAACGTCGGTTTCAGTTGCACCGCCCGCTGGAAACTGCCGATCGCGCGATCCAGTTCCCCTTTCTGTTGCCACGCCACGCCCAGATTGAAATGCGCTTCGGCGAAATCGGGCTTGAACCGCAAGGCCTGCTGGTAACAGCCGATCGCTTCATCCAGCTTCCCGGCGTGTTGCAGGAATCCGCCCAGATCGCCGTGGTAGACCGCATTCCCCGGCGCGGCGGCAATGGCGCGCCTGATCAAATCCGTCGCCTCGTCGAGCCGCCCAGTCTGGCCCGCGAGCACTCCCAGAAGATGCAGCGCCTCGGCATGTGATGGTTGGTTCGCCAAAACCTCCCGATAGCCCGACTCAGCCTGCCCAAGCCGCCCGGCGCGGTGGTGCTCCATCGCGATTTGCATCGCCCGTTCGATCTTGGCTTGCGACATCGAGGGCATGTTAACGCCGGGCGATGCACCGGCCTACTGGCCGTTGGTCGGCACCGGTGATTTGTGGCCGGTTTCAAACGTCCGGCGCTGCCGCGCCGTGGGGATGTTCAGGAGTTTGCGGTATTTGGCAACAGTGCGGCGTGCCAGGTCAATTCCCTGGGCCTTGAGCTTTTCAACCAGGACATCGTCGTTGAGCGGATCAAATTTGTCTTCCTCAGAAATGATGTTTCTGAGCTTTTCCTTGACGGCGTCCCAGCTCATGTCGGTGCCGTCAGCGCCTTGGGTGCCGCCGGAAAAGAAGCGGCGCAGCGGATAGATGCCGCGCGGAGTTTGAATCCATTTTTCCGAGACGGCTCGAGAGACGGTCGCCACGTGGATGCCAAGCTGGTCGGCGACCAGGATCATGGGCAGGGGCTTGAGAAACTCCGGACCCTTGTCGAAGAACTCGCGCTGAGCATCGACCACGGCGCGGATGACGCGGGCGATGGTGCCGCGTCGCTGCTCGATGCTCTCGATCAGCCAGCGCGCGTTGCGCACGTTGTTGGACAGGAAATCCCGCGTCTTCTTGTCCACCGTCCGGTTCTTGATCATGTTGCGATACATGGCGCTGATATAAAGATTCGGCGCCGGATCGTTGGTCATCTCGATCTCGTACCGGTCGGTTTCCTCGTCGTAATAGATGATCGCATCCGGCGTGATCGGCGGCGCGTCCTGCCCGCCGATCAGTTTGCCCGGATACGGATTCAGCCGCGCCAGCCGCCGCCGGGCCGCGTTGATGTCGTCGATCGACCGGCCCAGCTTCTTACTGATCTGCGGAAACCGATTCATCTTCAGATCGTTCAGGCATTCGCTGATCAGCGCCCGCTCCAGGCGAAAATCGTGCCCCTCGGAGAGTTCCTCGTCCTTTTCCAGGTCGGCCAGTTGCAGCAGCAGGCATTCGCTCAGATCCCGCGCCCCCACGCCCGCGGGTTCCAGCGTCTGCACCAGTTTGAGCGCCGCCTCCAGGTCCGCCAAAAGCGGCGGTTCCTTGCTCTCGCTCTGGATCGTTTCCATGCTGACGCGCAGATACCCTTCGGCGTCGATGCTGTTGATGATGGCCCGGCCGGCGCGGCGAACGGCATCCGGGCACTCGACAAACGCCCATTGCTCCAGCAGATAATCGGTCAGCGATGCCGCCCGCGCGGCGGTGTTGTTCATCGCGTCCAGCTTCTTATCGCGTTCCCCGTCCGAACCGGACCCCTGGCGAAAGTTCCCCGAATTGGTCTGAAACTCCTCGTTCTCGAAATACTCGCCGATCTTCGACAGCCGATCGAAGTCCTCCGCCCCGTTGGAATCCTCCTTCAGCACCATCGGGCGCGACTCTTCGCGACCCTCATCGATGACTTTGTCCAACTTGGCCGGCTGGCCGTCGGCATCCGGCTCCGGCTCGTTCTCCCGCATCTCCAGGACCGGATTGACTTCCAGCTCCTGCTCGATCCGCTCCTCCAGGGCCATCAGGGGCAATTGGAGGATCTCCATGCTCTGGATCATGCGCGGCGTGAGAAGCTGCCGGAGCTCCTGCCGCATCGAGGTTGATTGTGTTAATTCCATACCAATAAAAGGCTTACACAAACCTAATCTTAGGCACGCGATTTGCTGCCGAGCACACTATACCACTGCCGCGCCGGCCGGGCAAACTATCATTTTTCAAGTGCATCTTCCCACTTTTTTTCGCCCCTGGCGGCCGGTCCGACCCGTGTGTGCACCTGCATCGGCTCCGCCCGTCCGGTAATTCCGTAGTATAGGCCGAGCCGCGCCGCATCGCCCCGCCGCCTGGTGGCTTGAATTGATTTTCGTGTTCGCGGCGAGGTTTGCGGTGTATAGTATTGCCTATGCCGTCAGACCTTGATCAGGCCGAGTTGCCCGCAACGCCACCGGCGACGACTGTCGCCATGCGCATCGCCGATGGGTTGTTGCTGGGGCGAAAATCCCCCGAGCCGCGGGCCAAATACTGCTCGCTGGCCGGAATCGCCGCCCTCATGTGGCGAAACCCGCGCGGATTCTTCGCCGATTCCAGAATCCAATCCGTCATGGAACGGGCCGACTCGGACGTGCGATCCTACTTCATTGACAGCATCTACCGATACCCGATCCCCATCGACGCCCAGACCAGCGCCTGGGCCAACGCGATCGCCGCCGCAAAACTGGATCCGGACCTCTTCCCTCTGGCCCGCGCCGCGCGCCAGAATATGGCCAAGTGCCACGCCAGAACCGACATGCCCTGGCCGCTGCGCAAGCCGGTCGAGCAATTTATCCGCCCGGTTGAATAGCCGGACCCTCGCACCACCAAAACCGGTCGCACGAAGGTCCGGCCCGATCCTCCTACTGCGTCACCGCGATCGTCTGCTCCACTTTCGTGTCCGCCGACGATCCGCCAACCATAAGCTGTATCTTGTCGTTCTCCACCTCCCAACTCTTGCTGGTGGTGTTCCAATACGCCAACCGGCTGGCCGGCAGCGTCATCGTCACAGTCTTGGTCTCACCGGCCGCGATTGGAACACGCTTGAATCCGCGCAGTTCCTTGCCCGGCCGGTCCACCGTCGAGCCGATGTGCTTGACGTACAGTTGCACAACCTCGTCGCCGGCCTTGGCGCCGGTATTCTTCACATCGACGCTGACATCAATCGAACCCTTGGCGCTGAGCGATGTAGCGCTGGTCCGCAGATTCGAATACGCGAAGTTCGTGTAGCTCAACCCATATCCGAACGGATACAGCGGCTCGCCCTTGAAATACATATAAGTCCGGCCGTCGCGGATGTTGTAGTCCATCATGGTCGGAACCTGATCCAGCGACTTGGGCCACGTCTGGACAAGCCGCCCGGCCGGGTTGTAGTCGCCGAACAGAACATCGGCCAGCGCGTTGCC
>CAYQTE010000031.1:0-51962 GCA_964420285.1 uncultured Tepidisphaeraceae bacterium | reverse complement strand
GAGGCGGACATTTCTATCGGGCTGAAATACCGGACATTTCTATTTGGCGTTGACACGCCATGCCCCGAACCCTTGACAAAAGCGGTGCGGTTTTCCTAATGTCACGCCCATTGATCCCGGTATGTTCCGGTGTATTCGGCGATGCGGACCAAACAATCTCCGCTCGCCGCTCTTTTTACGCGATATTCTAGGGGCTTGAAGGGAGCGTCTTTTCATGGCCGCATTGAAAGTTGGTATTAACGGATTCGGTCGCATCGGTCGCCTGGTTTTCCGGGCAGTGGCGAACAATCCGGACATCGAAGTGGTGGGAATCAATGACCTGTTCTCGCCCGATCTGCTGGCGTATCTGCTGAAACACGATTCGACCCACCGCGCGTTCAACGGCTCGGTCGGGCATAAGCCCGAAGGCATCGTCGTGAACGACCGGCTGATCCCGGTGACGGCGGTGAAAAACCCGGCCGAGTTGCCGTGGGCCAAGGTTGGCGCGCAGTACGTGGTGGAATCGACGGGTCTGTTCACGGATCACGCCGGGGCCAGCGGGCATCTGAAGGCCGGGGCCAAGCGCGTGATCATCAGTGCCCCGACGAAGGATCCGGACAAAGTGCCTACGTTGCTGTGCGGCGTGAATCACACCAAGTTCGATCCGAGCAAGGACACGATCGTCTCCAACGCCTCCTGCACAACCAATTGCCTTGCCCCCATCGCGATGGTGCTTAACAACGCCTACGGCATCGCCGAGGGCTTGATGACCACGGTACATGCCACCACCGCCAGCCAGCCGACCGTTGACGGCCCGAGCAAGAAGGATTGGCGCGGCGGCCGTGGCGCCGGTCAGAACATCATTCCGTCGGCCACCGGCGCGGCCAAAGCCGTGACGCTGGTGCTGCCGGAATTGAAGGGCAAGCTGACAGGCATGGCGTTCCGCATTCCGACGCCGGACGTGTCGGTGGTCGATCTGACGGTCAAGACTGTCAAGTCGACGACATATAAGGACATCTGCGCCGCGATGAAAAAAGCGAGCGAGAACGAGCTGAAGGGCTTTCTCGGCTACACCGACGAGGAAGTGGTTTCGACCGACTTCCTGGGTGATTCGCGGAGCAGCATTTTCGATGCCGGCGCGGGCATCGAATTGAACGCCAACTTCTTCAAGCTGGTGAGCTGGTACGACAACGAGTGGGGATATAGCTGCCGGGTCAACGATCTGATGACCTCGATGGCGAAGAAGGAAGGCATCTTGTAATAGCGGAGAGCCAGGAATTCCGCGCAGGAATCCAAAGCCCACGGACGCCCATCCGTGGGCTTTGGCGTCCTATAATTGTCGATGGGATTGGACGTTGCCGTCAATTCGCCGCGTGACGATTGAAGACGGCGCGGGACGCTACTACACTTAGCGGGAATGGTGTTCAGCAGGGATGTCGGTCCCCTATGGCAAGGTTGCCTCGGGGCGGGGCGGTGCAGTTTGGAGTCTCGCACATGGCAGTAGTCAACCCGGTAGAACGCCGCCCGCCGTCCAAGTGGTCGGCACAGGCGACCTCGCAAGCCGCCAGCGCGCCAGCCTTTGAACCCCAGCGCCAGATCGACATGCTGCGCATGATGCTCCTCATCCGCCGGTTCGAGGAGCGCACGTTTCAGGAATACACCAAGCCGGGACAGAAGATCGGCGGGTTCTGTCACCTCTACAGCGGCCAGGAAGCGATCGCGGTCGGGGCGGCGGCCATCTTCCAGAAATCGTGCGACAAGCTCATCAACGGATACCGCTGCCACGGCCACAGCCTCGCACTCGGAATGCCGCCGCGAACGGCCATGGCCGAACTGTTCGGCAAGGCGACAGGCTGCTCGCAGGGCAAGGGCGGGTCGATGCACCTGTTTCAGGTCGAGGAGGGGAATTACGGCGGGCATGGGATCGTCGGGGCACAGATTCCGCTGGCGGTGGGGATGGCATTCGCCCAGAAGTATCTCAAGACCGGCGGAGTCACGTTTTGTTTCATGGGCGATGGTGCGGTGAACCAGGGTTCGTTTGCCGAAGCCTTGAACATGGCGTCGCTGCAAAAAGTGCCCGCGGTCTTCGTCGTGGAAAACAACGGGGTGGCAATGGGCACGCAGGTTGAACGCCACAGCGCCGACCCCGAACTGGCCAAACGCGCCTGTGGTTTTGTGATGCCGCATCGGGCCATCGACGGCAACGACGTCGAAGTGGTCATCGCCGAGCTCTCGCGGGCCGCCGATCGAGCCCGAGCCGGCGATGGGCCCAGCTTCATCGTGTGCAACACCTTCCGTTTCCGCGGGCATTCGATGTCGGACGCGATGAAATATCGAACCAAGGAACAGGTCGAACGCGCCAAGCTTCACGATCCGATCACGATCTATTCGGCCCGGCTGATCGATCGCGGCGTGATGACCGCCGAGCAGATCGAGGCGATGAACCAGGAGATCCACGACCAGATCGACCAGGCCACCGCCCAGGCCGATGCCGATCCGCATCCCGATCTGAACGACCGCTTTACCGACATCTATTCTGAAACCTACCCCTATTTTCCCTGAGCAGTTGATCCGCCATGCCAGTCATTGAATTCCGCGAAGCACTTCGGACAGCCATGATCGAAGAGATGGAACGCGACGATCGCGTGTTCCTGATCGGCGAAGAGGTGGCGCAGTACGACGGCGCGTACAAAGTGTCGCGGGGAATGCTGCAGAAATTCGGACCCCAGCGGGTGGTCGATGCGCCGATCAGCGAAACCGCATTCGCCGGGTTGGGCATCGGCGCCGCCACCTGTGGCCTGCGGCCGATCGTCGAGTTCATGAGCTGGTCGTTCACGCTGGTCTGCCTCGATCAGCTCATGAACAACGCCGCGAACATCCGCTACATGTCCGGCGGCCAGATCAAGATTCCGATCGTCTTTCGCGGCGTCAACGGGATCGCTCATCAACTCGGCGCCACGCACAGCCATCGCGTGCAGGCGATGTACTCGCGCGTGCCCGGATTGGTTGTGGTCGCACCGAGCTCGCCGTACGAAGCCAAGGGCTTGCTCAAGAGCGCTATTCGCTGCGATGATCCGGTTATCTTTCTGGAATCCGAAAAAATCCTGGCCGACAAGGGTGAAGTGCCGGATGAGGAATATCTCCTCCCACTGGGCGTGGCGAATGTTGAGCGCACCGGCAGCGATGTCACGATCCTGAGCTATGGCCGGCCTCTGACGCGCATTGTGCGACAGGCCACCGAAGTGCTTGTGAAGGATCACGGCATCGACGTCGAATTAATTGACGTCAGATCGCTGCGGCCGCTGGACCTGGCCACGATTCTGGCTTCGGTCCGCAAGACGCATCGGTGTGTGATCATCGACGAGGACTGGGGCTATTGCGGGATGGGGGCCGGAATTCTTCACCAGATTCACAAGCCCGCGTTTGACGATTTGGACGCGCCAATCGAGTATATTCACGCCGACGATATTCCCGTGCCGTTCAGCCACGACCTGGAACTGGCCATGCTGCCGAGTCTCGACGGCATCGTGAGCACCGTGAATGAAATGTTCGGCCGGTAAAGTACAGGTTTCCTCGCGAAGGAGCGCCGCATGAGCGTCGATATCACGATGCCGCAGCTTTCGGACACCATGACCGAAGGCACCGTCGTCAAGTGGTACAAGAATGAGGGTGACAGGATCAAGGAAGGGGAGAAGCTGGCCGATGTCGAAACCGACAAGGCCGTCATGGAGATGGAGGCGTTTACCAGCGGCGTTCTGGCGGCGCGGCTGATTGCCGAGGGGGGAAAAGTCCCCGTGGGGGCGCGCCTGGCGGTGGTGGCGACCGGCAAGGAAGACCCGGCGCAGGTGAAAAGTCAGGCGTCGGCCGGCGGTGCGGAGAAAGCGCCCGAGCCGGCGAAAAAGGCCGAGCCCGCGCCAGGCGAGGGAACCGGCCCCGCGACAGCGACGGCCGTTGCGGCGCCGGTCGCTGTCGCACCATCGCCCAGTGCCTCCAATCCCGTTGCCGAAGACAACGGCCGCCCCATTCGCATTTCGCCGCTGGCCAGGCGCATCGCTTTGGAAAAAGGCGTGGATCTGTCGCTGGTGCAGGGCACAGGCCCATTGGGTCGGATCATCGAGCGAGATATCGCCGCGTTCATGGCCGCGCCGCCGCCGGCGAAAGTTACCGCACCGGTCGTGTCGCCGGCCGCCATTGGGCCGGGCGCGACGCAGGTTATCGCGATGACCAAGATGCGACATGCGATAGCGAAAAACCTGGTGGCATCAAAACAGACGATCCCCCATTATTACTCGACCATCGATATTGACGTTGAGGAATTGTCGGCGCTGCGGGAGCGGCTTAACGCGATTCTGGAATCACGCAGGATTCGCCTGTCGCTGAGCGATCTTCTGGCCCGGGCCCTGGCGACGGCGCTGCTGAAACATCCGGCATTAAACGCTACGTTTGACGGAACGAATATCACGCGATACGGCGATGTGCATCTGGGCATGGCGGTCGCGATACCGGACGGCCTGATCGTGCCGGTGTTGCGGAACGTCAATCGCATGGGGCTGATTGAGATTCGCCAGCGGACGGCCGACCTGGTCGAGCGGGCGCGGGCGCAGCGGCTCAAACAGGACGAAATGCGCGGCGCGACGTTCAGCGTGAGCAATCTGGGTGCGTACGGCCTGCGGGAATTCAGCGCCATCATCAACCCGCCGCAAGTGGCGGTTCTGGCGATCGCGGCGGCCGAGAAACGAGCTGTGGTGCGCGGCGGTTCGATCGTCGCGAGGACGATGCTGACGCTGACGCTCTCGGGCGATCATCGGGTGGTCGACGGCGCGGATGGCGCCGACTTTCTACGCACGCTCAAGGGCCTGCTCGAAGAGCCGGGTATGATGCTTCTCTAATGGGCGGTGGGCGCATCACGGGCGAGATCACCTAAAGGACAGACATGGCGACAGCGACAGTCAAACCCACGGCGGGCGCAACGACACCGGCCGTAACCGGCAGGGGATTTGAATTCGATATCATCGTAATCGGCGGCGGTCCGGCGGGATATGCGGCCGCGATTCGCGCCGGCCAGCTCGGCAAGCGCGTCCTGTGTATCGAGAAGGAGAACCTCGGCGGAACGTGCCTGAATTGGGGCTGCATCCCCACCAAAGCATTGCTGGAGGACGGCGAGTTCGTCCGGCGGATTCGCACCGAAGCGGCCGATCGCGGCGTCACCGTCGGCAGTGTGACGGTCGATTTCGCCAAGATCATCGGCCGCAGCCGATCTATCGCGCAGAAGCTGAGTAAGGGGATCGCGCATCTCTTCGCCAAACACCAGGTCAAACATGAAACGGGCATCGGGCGATTGCTCGCGCCCGGCCGGGTGCGCATCGAGGGCGCGGGCGGCGCCAAGCGGGATGTCACCGGCGAGCACATCATCATTGCGACCGGCGCCCGGCCGACGCCATTGCCCGGCGTGGAATTCGACGGCGTGAAGATTATCGCGTCGCGGCAGGCGATGATTCTTCCAAGCCTGCCGAAGAGGCTGGCCATCATCGGGGCCGGCGCGATTGGGTGTGAATTCGCGGATTTCTATAACGCGCTGGGAACGGAAGTGGTGCTGGTCGAGATGCTCGAACACATCCTGCCGATCGAGGATGACGATGTCGCGGTCGTTTTGGACCGGGTGTTCGCCAAACGCGGCATTGATGTGCGCGCCGCGACGCGCACCGACAAGGTTGAATCCACCGCAACCGGCGTGCGACTGACGCTGTCGGGCGCCAAAGCCGGTGTGGTCGATGCGGATATCGTGCTGGTCGCCATTGGCGTCAGCGGCAACACCGAAGGTCTGGGCGCGGCCGAGGCGAAATTGGATCTCTTCCGCGGCCGGGTGAAAGTGAATCCGCAATTCGCGACTAATCTTCCCAACGTCTGGGCGATCGGGGACTGCGTGGCTCTGGATTTCCCGGCGGATTCGCCGATGGCGGGATCGCGGCATCCGGATTTGGCGCACGTGGCCCATCATGAGGCGGTGTCGCTGGTGGATCGCCTGGCCGGCGAGGGCGGCGAGCCGATCGACTATCGGTGGATTCCCGGCTGCACATACACGCATCCGCAGGTGGCGAGCATGGGCATGACCGAGAAGCGAGCCCGCCAAAGCGGGCGCGAGATTCGCGTGGGGAAATTCCCCTTTGCCGCCAGCGGGAGGGCCTTGGCAGCGGGCGAATCCGATGGGTTCGTCAAGCTCATCTTCGAGGCGAAATACGGCGAACTGCTGGGCGTTCACATGATCGGTCAGGATGTGACGGAGTTGCTGGCGGAACTGGTGCTGGCGCGTAAACTGGAAGCGACCGAGCAGGAGATTTTGTCGGCGATGCACCCGCATCCGACGATGTCGGAGGCGGTGATGGAAGCCGCCGCGGCCGCCGACGGGCGGGCCATCCATATCTGAGGTGAAGCATGTCGCTCCGGGCAATGATCGTCTACGGCGGATGGGACGGGCATCAGCCGCGTCAGGTGGCGGAGGTCTTTTCGCGCGTGCTAAGGGAGGATGGGTTCGAGGTCGAATCGTTCGATTCGCTCAAACCGCTGGGGGATGCCGACAAGCTTGCAAAGCTTAACTTGCTGGTACCGGTCTGGACGATGGGGGAACTGCCCGAAGCCGCCGGCCGGACAGTTTGTGCGGCGGTGGCGGCGGGGATGGGTGTTGGGGGATGTCACGGTGGCATGTGCGATGCCTTCCGCGCCAATACCGACTGGCAATTCATGACCGGCGGGCAATGGGTGGCCCATCCCGGCAACGACGGCACCCGCTACACCGTTCGGGTCACCGATCGCCAGCATCCCATCATGCGCGGGATTGGCGATTTTGACGTGAGCAGCGAGCAGTATTACCTGCACGTCGATCCGGCCGTGCGGGTCTTGGCCAACACGCGATTTCCCGTGGCCGACGGTCCGCACGTTACCAATGGCCCGGTCGATATGCCGGTGGTGTGGACCAAGCTTTATGGCAAGGGGCGGGTGTTCTACAATTCACTGGGACACCAGGCGGACATCGTCGCGGCCGAGCCATGTCTGACCATCCAGCGCCGCGGCTTTACCTGGGCGGCGCGAACATGAACCGGCGGATTCTGCTGCTGGCGACGGACCTGGAGATCGGCGGGACGCCGAACGTGGTTCGTGAGTTGGCCATCCGCCTGAACGATCCGCCAAAAGTCACCGTCGAAGTGGCTTGCTTGTCCATTTGGGGTCCGGTCGCCACCGACCTGGCTGATGCCGGAATTCACGTCACCAGCCTCGATGCCCTTGGGCAACTGGACGTCGCGGTGATCGGCCGGTTGCGACGGCTGATCCGGCAGCGCGAATACGATACGGTGTATTCACTCCTGGTGCATGCAAATGCGGCCGCGGCGGTCGGGCTGATCGGCCTGCGGGGTGTGCGGCAATTTCAGTCGATCCAGACCACGCAACCCCGGCCAAAATGGCATTGGAAGGTTCAGGCCGTCGCCCAACGCCGGGCTGAGGCGGTTGTCGTGCCATCGCAATCGGCTGCGGCGGTGGCGCGGGATTGGGCGCATGTTCCAGCACCGAAAATTGTCGTCATTCCCAACGCGGTGGATGTGGCATCGTTTCGAGTGGAGGCACAGCAATCGGGCGCAAAAGGGGATGCAAAATCGCCGATGCGAGTCGGGTTTATCGGCCGGCTCGATCCAATTAAACGGGTGGTCGATTTGGTTCGCGCGGCAGCGGTGGTTGGCGAGCGTGCGACGGTGGATATCTACGGCGACGGGCCGGATCGGGCGGCGATCCGGCGCGAAATTGCAGCCAGCGGCGTGGAGCGTCTTGTGCGGATGCATGGGGTGATTGCAGGGCCGCGCGATGTGCTGGGCGATTTGGATGTGCTGGTGCTGCCGTCGGACGCCGAGGGGTTCGGATTGGTGCTGATCGAGGCGATGGCGGCGGGCGTGGCGGTCGTGGGGACGGATGTGGCGGGAATTCGGGATGTTGTGGAGGATGACGTAACGGGGATGCTGGTTCCGCCGCGCAATCCGCTGGTGCTGGCGGCGGCGATCGTGCGGCTGGCCGAGGACGAGGCGCTATGGCGACGGCTGGTCGTCGGCGCGGCAGTGGCCGTCAAGGCGAAGTACGACTGGTCGGTGGTGCTGCCGCGTTATCGCCAACTGCTGGGAATTGAAAGGGAATCGGATTGCCCAATTGCAGCGGCGCCGTCGGCGGATGGGGCGTTGTCATCGTGAATCCCCAGCGCATGTCGGCCGGATTTCGCAGAGCCAGATCGGGATTGAAATACGGAGTGTTCGGGAGCGGCGCGCCCCAGGTTCGGTCGTCTTTGCTGGGCGCCACGGGCACATAGACAAGCAGGCCGGATCGCGTGTATTGCTTCGAGACGGGCGCAACGCGCAACGATGCAAGCGGTCTGGATGTGAAAATGGCCTTGTATTGGTCGCGGAACAAACGCATCGGCGGCCCCAGGCCGGTCAGCGCGACCAGCGCGATCCCAATGGCAACACATCGGGAAAACGGCCGGCGCCCGGGGCCATCTATGATCGAAAGCACCCACGTGGCCAGAATTCCCGTTGTGGCCCATATCGCGCTTTCGCCAAAGCGGGGATCGGGCGCTGCCCAGAACCAGAACCCCAGTCCGACCAGGGCCGGGACAAGCATCCAGAGCCAGGGGCCGGAATCGGATCGGCGGCCAATGCGCCTGACGCGAAACACCACAAGACAGCCGATCGCCGCGGCGCTGATGAATATCGGGCGTGTAAAAGACACGCCGGTGGCCAGACTGCGGACGAACCACGGGCCCATCCACGACCAGCCGGCGGTCTTTTCGAGCGGGACGTTCGGTATCCGCGCCCAGGAGCGAATCATGTCGGAATCCCTTCGGGCCGCGGCGGCCGGAACGAGCCAATCCACGTGAACCGGCAAGATCGTGCTCGGGTAAAACGGGTAGCCGCTGGTCATGATATTTCCGAATACCCACGGAACCAGGACGATGGCCGGTATCGCCAAATACACGAACCAGAGCCGCGGGCGGTGATCGGAGTTGCGCGCACGGCGATGATGGAGAATCCACAGAAACCCGGCAGTCCAGGCCGCTCCGGCGATGGCGGCGGTGGACAACTTGAATGCGACCGCCAGCGAGCACAGCGACGCTACTACAACCAGCCGGGAACCAGATGCTGCGGGACGGGCGGGAGGGTCGCCCTTGTCAGCAGCGCCGACGGCCGGCGGGTCCGTCAGCCGCTCGATCAGTATGGCGATCGCCAGCAGCGCTGCGGTGGAAGCCGGAACGTCGGTAACGGTTCCCACGATCGGCCAACGCAACGTCCAGTTCGCAACCGGTATCATCAAGATGGCCAGGAACCAGTCGCTCGGCGTTAGCTGCGATCGTCGCCACGCCTTGCACCAAGCGGGAAGCACCGATGCCCAGATCGCGGCGACGATCAGGCCGGGAAATATGTGGTGCCCGAGATCAGGCCACTGGCTGGGCCCCAGCGCGGCGATGCAGAGCACGACGGCGCTATCAAATCCGAGCCGGCCGTGGAGATTGGCCAGGCCGGGCACTGCCGGATAGGCCCCAGTCCATCGAACCGCTGTGGCGCCGTACAGGCCGGTGTCGTAATAGGTGCATGGGCCGACAGCGCGCAAGGCCAGGAGGGCCACGATAACCGCGTAGAGAAACGCAGGTTTGCCAGCGATGGTTGGCCTGTTGCGGAGTTGCCGAAGAACGGATGCCCGGGCGAGGAGGCATCCCAAGGCGGCCGGGATGAGGAGAAGGAGCGTGGCGGCGGACGTCACCGGCAGCAGGAGATGCCACGCTTCGAGGAAAGCGACAGATGTGGCCAGGCCGGTCCAGAAGGAATCGACGAGCCGCGGTTCGCCCTGGAGGATTCGCAACAGGAGCTGGCCGATGGCGATGAGGATGAGGGCGATCGCCAGCCAGATGGCGAGGATGAGCAGGAGTGCCAGAGCGACCATGCGGTCTCGGGGCGAAATATGCCGGAGTCAATATCGCTGGGGAATTGTACGGAGGGGGGAAGCGGTGGCAAAGGTGGGCGGCAATCCGGGCAGAGGATTAAGATTATGAGCAGGATTAGGATGAGGAAGACCGTTCGACGTTGCCCACGGCCGAGGATTAGGAGCAAGATTGGGATTAAGAGTAGGATTGCGTGGACGGGGGCATGGAGCAGGATGGGATGGCGCGGCGCATATTGATTTGTGTTGGGGAGATGAGCGGAGATCAGCACGCCGCGAATCTGGTGAGGGAATTGCGCGCACTGGATGGGGAGGTGATCGTCGATGCCCTGGGCGGGCCAGCACTGCGCCAGGCTGGGGCGGTGATCCGGCACGATACAGTCAGCCGGGCCGCCATGGGGTTGGCGGCGCTGGGGCGATGGCGGGAGGTGCTGCTCCTGGAGAAATGGGTGCGGGAATATGTGGCGGCAACTCGACCGGACCTGGTGATTTGCGTCGATTCGTGGGAGATGAACAAGCGGTTCGCGCGGATAGCACACGCCGGGGGGGTGAAGGTGATGTACTATATCGCACCACAGGTGTGGGCCAGCCGGGAGGGGCGCGTTGGGAAGATGCGGCAATGGGTGGATCGGGTGGCGTGTATTCACCGGTTCGAGGAGGACTATCTGACGCGACGGGGCATCGCGGCGACGTATGTCGGGCATCCGCTGTTCGATCATGTGCGGCCAGTCCCGCGACGGCCGGCGGAGCAGCGGTATCCGAACCGGCCGGCGATAATCGCGCTCGTGGCCGGCTCGCGGCAATCGGTGGCGGGGGCGAATTTCCCACGGCTTCTGGAAGTGGCCAGGAGAATGAAATCGCAGATGAACGATCTGAAATTTCAGATACCAACGACGGCCGCGACGGATGGGGTGGTGCGGGAGATATTGGCGTCGCGCGCAATGGCGGATGATAGCGATTTTTTGGTTGCCTTGGACGGCTTCGACGGTGTGCTGCCGGAATGCGACCTATGCCTGACGGTGTCGGGCACCGCGACGCTGCACGCGGCGGCATTCGGCGTGCCGATGATTGCGGTTTATTACGGGAATCCGGTTCTGTGGCATGTGATTGGGCGCTGGATCGTCAAGACGCGGCGATATGTCGTGGTGAATATCCTGGCTGGCGACGGCGAGATGATCGTGCCGGAATTTATTCCGTGGTATGGATCGGTTGAGCCGGTGGCCCAGGCGGCCTTGGATCTGCTGAACGATCCGGTCCGGCGCGAAGGCATGTCGCGGCGGCTGACGAATTTGGTGGCGACGATCGGCCAGCCGGGTGCGTCCAAACGCGCGGCGGGCGTGGCCATGGAATTGATGACTTGATCGCGAACGATCGAGCCTCGGATTTGCCATTGTCGGCGGTGCTCCGGTTCTCTATGGTGCAGATCATGGGAAATTCACATAAAACGCGGGTGTATTTGATTCGTCACGGAGCGACATTGCAAAGCGAGGAGGATCGGTTCACCGGCTCGGCTGATGTGGAACTGGACGATGAGGGACGTCGGCAGGCCAAATTACTGGGAGCGAGGCTGGCGGCGGCGAAACTGGAGGCGGTGTATTGCAGCGATATGAAGCGGGCGATGGCGACGGCCGAGGCGGTGGCCCTGCCGCACGGGCTGGCGCCGACGGCCGTGGCCCAATTACGGGAAATCGACCACGGGCATTGGGAGGGACTGCTGCATTCGGAAGTTGCGGAAAAATATGCGGATGAATACGAGGCGTGGAAGGCGGATCCACTGATGTCGGCGCCGACCGGCGGTGAGACGGCGTGGGCGGTCCTGTCCAGGGCGGCGCCGGCTTTTCTGAAGATCGTTCGGGATCATCCGGGCGGTAAGATCGCCGTCGTATCGCACAAAGCCACCAACAGGCTGCTGATTGCATTCGTGCTTGGGATGGACCTGGCAAGATATCGCGATCGACTCGCGCAGGATCCGGCTTGCATGAATGTCATTGAATTCGTTCCGCCAGCCGAAGCCAAGGCGATTGCGCTCAACGACACGAACCACTACCAGACCCTGCCGGGATAAGTCGGCGGGCGATGCGGGGCGTGCGGTTGGGAATGAACCCATATTGCGCGGCGAGAATCTTGGGGCGGAGTTTTGGCAAATGGGTATTGCATTGCTGGCAAGTGTAGTCACAATATTGAGCGGTCGCCGTGCGTTTGAGAACTGGCAGCCTGCGGTAGTGGGCTCCAAATCAAGGCAAACGGGGGGCGACGGCCTTGGGCGAGGGCAGCTTTGTGCCATGCCCCATCGGGAATGAGGTGTGACGTCATTGGAAATTGAAGGCACGCCGAAGGAACAAGATGCTCTGCGCGTCGCGGCCGAGCGTAGTGATTTTGCTGCGCCAGCGCCGTCGGCTGCGGAGATCCAGCAGGCACAAATCCACGCATGGAAAATATCGCATTGGCGGTTGCGTACGATGGTGGAAATGTCTCCATATGCGATTTACGTGTTGGACAAAGAGGGGCGTGTGGAATTGTGGAACCCGATGGCCGAACAGATATTCGGCTGGACGGAAAAAGAGGCACTGGGCCGCCTGCCGCCAATGGTTCCGACGTACAACACGCGGTTGTTCTGGGAAAACCACCGGGCGCTTTGGGCTGGTGAGATCGTGATCGACCGGCTGGTGCCGACCACGCACAAGAGCGGCGCGCTGATGCAGATGTTCGTCAGCAAACTGCCGGTGCGAGACGACAGCGGCCAGGTCGTGTCGGCAATTACGATCATGCGCGACGAAACCGAACGGCAGCGCGTGTGGACGGAACTGGTCGAGGACCGCCAGCGGATGGAGCGGCGCGTACATGAGCGCACGGCGGCCTTGGAGGCCAGTAATCTCGCCCTGCGACAGGAAATCGCCAAGCGAATGGAGATCGAGAAGTCGATGCAGCAATATCAGGCGCAGCTCAAATCGCTGGCGTCGGATTTGCGCACAACCGAAGAACGGCAACGGCGGCGCATTGCCAGCGACCTGCACGACGGCATCGGGCAGTCGCTGGCTCTGGCGCAGGCGAAACTGGCCGAATTGGCGTCATGTCCAAAGAGCGCGACGCATCGCGAGGCGCTGAATGACGTGCTCAGTCTGATCCAGCAGGCGGTTGCGATGTCGCGGTCGCTGGCTTACGACCTGAGTCCGCCGATCCTGTACGACCTGGGTCTGGAGCCGGCACTGGACTGGCTGGCCGAAAAACTGAGCCGGGAATATCCGATGAAGGTGCAATTCGCGCAAAGCGGACCGGCGGTGCCGCTGAATGCGGATATGCGGGCGACGCTGTTCCGGGCCGTGTGGGAACTGCTCAACAACGTCTACAAGCATGCGCGAACCGAGGAGGCGTCGATCATCCTTACGCGCACGACCACCGATCTGGAAATCCGTGTCCTGGACAGCGGAATCGGATTTGCCCTGCCGCAGGGGATCGGTACCTGCGGCGTCGCGGGTCTGGGTACCCTCAGTATACGTGAGCGAATGGAGTCTCTGCGCGGAAGCATGGAGATCAAGAGTGAACCGGGCAAGGGCACGGCCGTGCTTTTGCGCGTACCTCTGCACGGTTGATGGGTGGCGACGGGGCAACTTATGGGTTCCAGGAACTATGACGCCATCCGGAACTGAGAATGAAGCGGGCAAAGACGCGGCTCGGCAGCCGGGGATCGAGCCGCGCGGTAATGCTGCGCCGGCGGTACGGACCGCGGGGATCGATCAACAATCGCAGATAGAGCACTGGAGGCAGTCGCACTGGCGAATGCGGACGCTGTTCGAATTGTCGCCGTATTCGATCTATATGCTGGACAAGGATGGCTGCGTGCAGGCGTGGAATCCGAAGTCCGAGCAGACGTTCGGCTGGAGCGAGCGGGAGGTTCTGGGCCGCCTGCCTCCACTGGTGCCGGCCTGTAACGTGCCCAAGTTCGTGGAGAATCACGCGATGGTCTGGGCGGGGACGCCGCGGTTGGATGACCTGTTGCCGACCGTGAGCAAAAGCGGCCAGATCAGGCAAATGCTGGTGAGCAAACTCCCGATCCGGGACGATAGCGGGCAGGTGGTGTCGTCGATGACGATCATGCGTGACGAGACCGAACGGCAGCGAGTTTGGATGCAGCTTGTGGAGGACCGGACGCGGATGGAACAGCGGGTGCGCCAGCGGACATCGGAGATCGAAGCCAGCAATCTGGCGCTGCGCCAGGAGATCGCCAAGCGAACTGGAATCGAGCAGTCCATGCGGCACTATCAGTTGCAACTCAGGTCGCTGGCGTCGGAATTGCGAACAACCGAGGAGCGCCAGCGGCGGCGCATCGCCAGCGACCTCCATGATGGTATTGGGCAGTCGCTGGCACTGGCGCAGGCGAAACTGGCCGAATTGACCTCGTGCCCAAAGAACACGGCCCACCGCAGGGGGCTAACCGAGGTATTGGAGTTTATTCAGCACGCGGTCACGATGTCGCGGTCCCTGGCGTACGATCTGAGCCCGCCGATTCTGTACGACCTGGGACTGGAGCCGGCACTGGACTGGCTGGCGGAGAAATTCGGCGTGGAATATAAGCTTTTGGTGCATCTTGCCCGCAGCGGATCGTCGGCGCCGCTGAACGCGGATGTGCGGGCGACGCTTTTCCGGTCCGTCTGGGAATTGCTGATGAACATCTACAGGCACGCGCGAACCGAGCAGGCGTGGGTGAACGTGCGGCGCACGGCGACGGATCTGGAAATCTCTGTCGAGGATCGGGGCATCGGATTTGTACCGGCCCAGGCCAGCGGAGGTTTGGGAGTGTTCAGTATTCGCGAACGAATGGAGTCGATGGGCGGGAGCATGGATATTACCAGCGAACCGGGCAAGGGCACGTCGGTGGTGCTGCGGGTTCCGGTTCAAGACTGATCAGGCGGTGGTGGCACATGATTCGCATAGTGTTGGCGGACGATCATCAGATGATGCGAGATGGAATGCGGGCCGTGTTGGACAAGCAGCACGATATGCGCGTGACCGGGGAAGCCGCCGGCGGCGTGGCGGCCGTAGAACTGGCCGCGCGGCTCAAGCCGGATGTCGTGCTGATGGATATCTCGATGCCCGACCTGAACGGAATCGACGCGACGCGGCAGATCCTCGCGGCCAATCAGGACGTGCGCGTCATTGGCGTCACCATGCACGAGAACGTGCGCTACTCGCAGGCGATGCAGGAAGCAGGGGCGTCAGCGCTGTTACTCAAGGGCGGCGGAATGAAGGCCCTGGTGTCGGCGATTCGCGCGGTGATGTCAGGTCGCGGTCCGGCCGCCGAGGCTGCGGAGGATTCCTCCGGCGGCAGTCTCACCAAACGCGAACAGCAAGTACTGCGGCTTATTGCCGAAGGGCACAGCTCGCGCGAGATCGGGCTCATCCTGCACATCGCGGCTGACACGGTCGACAGTCATCGCAAGAACATCATGCAGAAGCGCAACATTCACTCGGTGGCCGAACTCACGAAACTGGCGGTGCGGGAAGGACTGACGAACCTGGAATGACCGGGCA
This sequence comes from uncultured Tepidisphaeraceae bacterium, assembly GCA_964420285.1. Taxonomy (GTDB): domain Bacteria; phylum Planctomycetota; class Phycisphaerae; order Tepidisphaerales; family Tepidisphaeraceae; genus CAYQTE01. The sequence continues at coordinate 36,485 of CAYQTE010000031.1, read as the reverse complement.
AGGCGATGCCGGCGTAATGCGGGCCCGCGGGAGTGGTCAGATCATAGGCGAGGAACTGTCTGTCCAGCGACGGCGGGAGCGACACGGGCTGGTAATGGGCGTCGAGGTATCTGATGAATTCGTCAACCATGTGCATGTAGGCTCGCGGGATGACGATGGCGGCCGGCGGCGCGGCGAGGGGTTGGAAGTAGATCCAGGGAAGCTCGCCTTGCTTGAGCGGCGGTTTGAGTTGCTCTTCGAGCGTGACCGGATCCCACACGTTGAAGATGATGGGGCGGTCGCCGTAATACCAAAGGCAGACGCTGCGATCGGTGTCGGCCAGGATGACGGCCCGGCCGGGTGGTGTCGCGATGCGGATGGCCCGCCCGTAATCGTCGGCGGCAAATGTCGGGTCGGTGCTATGCCTCTCAGGATTCAATTCGGCTTGCAGCGTGGTCGGCGTATACCACGCGACGAAAAGGATCAGGCCGGCGACCAGGGCGATATTGATTTGTCGCCGCAAATAGCCGCGGGATTCGATGGCGGTTGCCGTGCTATCAAGGAGCATCGCGGCGGCAATGGCGACGCCGGGCGTCAGCGGCCACCACCACCAGAGATGGTTATAGACGCCCTGGCGGCCCACAAAAACATGAACAATGCCCCAGGCGAGCGTAAGCCGGCAGAAGCTGACGGCGGGTTGACTCGTGCTCGATGTCCGCCCGCGCGACAGACATCGCCCCAAGTCCAATACAATCCATGCCACGGCCAAGAGCAAGAGCCACGGCGTGTGCTGTTTGGCGTCGCGCTCGATCAGCGCGACGCGAATCCAATCGACGAACGTGAATTTAGTGCCGGCATCAGACTCGCCGGCGGCGGTGCGGTGCAGGATGAGTTTGGTAAACCAGTCCGCCTCGTGCCAGGCCATGTTGATTTGCACAAAGTCGCCAATGAAGACCAGCGTGCCGATTACGAACAGCGGCAGGGCATATGGCCAGTCGCGCAGCCGCCGGGTATAGAGCCAGTGTACGGCCAGAATCGGTAGCAGATAAAACGCGACCCAGTCGGAAAGCCCGGCGGGGATGAAAGCCAGCGCGGTCCACGATGCGGCGGCGAAGGTTGGGCGGGCGTGGAGATTTTGATAGGCCGCGATTGTCAGCAGGCAGAAAAACACCAGTTGCGGATTGATCACATCCGCATGGCCGCCAAAGACAATGGTGATCGGCATCGCGGCAAAGAGCAGTGCTGCCATCGCGGCCGGGCGGGCGCCGGCGCGATGGCGCAGAAGTCTATAGATCAGAACAATACAGCCGACGCAGAAACAGGCCGGCACGAGGCGCAATTGCCAATCCGGCGGCAGCGCATCGAAAGAGCCGCGATATCCGAACAGAGCGTACGCCACTGCCACCAGCAGAAACACCAGCGGTGGGTGATGGGCGTAGAGGATCGGCGCGTCGGGGGATTTGCCCATGCTGCACGCGGGCACGCCCAGAGTTTGGCTCCAGTCGTACCGGAAATAGTTGCGGGCAAGTATTCCGTAATAGGCGGAGACTCCTTCGATATCGCGCACGAAAGGCCGATTCAGAAGAATGCCGCGCACGGCGACTGCGTAGACGATCGTAAAAAGGAAAAGCACAGCCCACCCGGAAATCCGCGCGCGGGGCGCGACGGCCGGACGCAATGGAAGGTTAGTGGTCAAGTCGTGAAGTGTACGGCGCAATGGGATTCAGAGCGAGAGGCCGGGCATGCGGCGACGGTGCCAAAGGGCCGAGTGACGCGCAGGAAAAAGGGTCATAAGCCCGTTCGATGACCTATGACCCTTCTTCTCCCACCGCTGGCATTTTCCTCTCCTCCGGAAGGTGCCAGAGCGGTCGGATTAGCATCCGCCTGCCCGTGCGGATGTGAAACTGCAATTCGGTTCTTCGGCCATATAGTCGCCGGTCTGGGAATATGCGCGGGCACGGCAGCCCATGCAGACTTTGGAGTATTCGCAGCAGCCGCACTTGCCGCCCAGATCGGACTGGCCTCGCAGATCGGCGAAAATCTGGCTGTCGCGCCAGATTTCCGGCAGGGGCCGCTCCTTGATGTTTCCGGAACTCACGGGGAGATACCCGCAGGGGAAAACCTCGCCAGTGTGAGATACGAAACACACCGCCTGCCCGGCCAGGCAGCCTTTGGTCATGGCGGTCATGTCCGAGTTGGCGTCGCCGGATGGGGCTCCGCCTGGATGTCCGCCTGGATGACCACCCGGATGTCCGCCGGGGTGTCCGTGTCGCGAGGGAATCGGGCGGCCGTCGGATTTGGCGCGTTGGCGCATGATGCGGAAATAGTGGGGGGCGCAGGTCGCCTTCAGATGGAGCTTGCCTTCGATGCTGCGATCGTAGACCCAGTTCAGGGTCTGCTCATATTCGTCGGCCGACAGCATCACGCTCGGGTCCAGCGACATCCCGCAACCGACCGGGACGAGCATGAATGTGTGCAGGGCATCAGCGCCAAGGTCCATGGCCAGCTTATAGGTTTCGTCGAGCTTGCGGAAATTGTGCTTGGCGATGGTGGTATTGATCTGCATCGACATCCCGGCCACCCGCAAAGCCTTAAAGCCGGCGATTGATGCGTCGAAAGCGCCCGGACCGCGGAAGATGTCGTGCGTTGGCGCATCGGGCCCGTCGAAGCTGATCGAGACGCGGCGAAAGCCGGCATCGACGATTTTCTTGGCCACGGCGGTATCCACCATCGTTCCGTTAGTCGCCAGAGCCGTGGGCAGGCCGACCGCCGTCGCTTCAGCGGCCAGCTCAAAAATATCCTTCCGCTTGAGGGGCTCACCGCCGGAAAAGACCAGGATTGGCTTGCCGGTTTGCGGCAGGGAGCGAATCATCGCGATCGACTGTTCGGTCGACAGATCGAACTTGCTCAATTCTTCCGATACCTCCAGGCGGCGGCAGTGAACGCATGCCAGGTTGCAGGCGGTGGTCGTCTCCCAGAACAGCAGCCGTAATGGCGGAGCGGGCGGCTGGGGCGACTGTTTTCGGGTACCTGGGAAACACTCTAGCGATACGGACATATCACGCTCCTTGTACGCCCACGCATAGCACAAACCGTGTGCCAGCCAGGCCAAGCTGCGCACCGGGCGTCCTGTGGCGGAATTGACCACCTGCCGCGGTCACAGCGTCGCGATTTCTCAGTTCTTGGAAGCTGGATGCCGGCGCGGTCTCAATCGGCTCAGTACAGCAGATGCACCAAATAATCCAGCCGGCCGCTCAGGATCATGATCCGGCCCGAAAAACGCATCACGTCCTTGATCGCAGCCCGATATTTCGGGTGCAAACATTGCTTGGGACATTGCTTGCACAACGGCTTGGGGTGCCTGGGACAATGCATCCGCTTGACAATCCCATGCAACAGCAGTTTGGAACAGTCCGGGCACAGTAGGATGGACCGGCCGGCGATCTTGTCGATATCCAGTTCTCCCAGCTCAACGGCGCGTCGATTCAAGCTGCGGTGTTTGTAACGGCAATACAGGTCGATAAAGAGCGTGAGAGTGCGGAGATCGCTGCGAAGCAACGGGTCGGCCTCGACCACGGCGATGGAATACAGACTATGCGGATCGGATTGGATGGAATCAGCGCACATATAACCTCTTATGCCAAGGGCAATTGCACATTGCGTACCAAGCGACCTCGCCGCGGGGCGAAATTCCTTCCATCGGCTCTTCTACCATCCTACACGGAATTCGCTCTTGTGGCGCTGGTTTTGTAACAGGTAGATTGCCGACTCGGCCGCAAATGGCGCCCCGAGCCACCGAAGGGCGGTTTTGTTGGCGCGGACCGCGTTTTCCGTGCCGAATTTGGGACCGGCCGCCGATTATGGCTCTTGCGAGCGGGAACAGTGAATACATGCTTCGTCGCCGACTGCTAAAAGTTATTGGTCCTATGGTAGCCGTACTGGCGGTAACGGCGGTCGTTGGCGTCATCCTGCTTCAGGAAACGCTGGGGCAGCTTGTGGACGCCAACGGCCAAGACTTGACGATTGTAGGCCAAGCTAACCTGTTTCTGGCGGATTTCCGCGATGCCCGGCGAAATCTGCACGAAATGGCGATCGGCCACTCGGATCAGACCGTCCCGATGGTCGATTGCATGAATAAGGCGGCCGTGCTCCTTGAAGCTATCCATGCATCGCCGATCGTGAATCATCCGACTTTCACCCAGCCGCTGAACCACATTCGGGACAACTTTCCGGATCTGGAGAAGCAGATCGTGGCGTTATCACGGCCGGGCGCCGACACCAGCCCCACCCATGCCGAAGCGATCATCGCCGCGATGAACGAGATTGACGGCGATGTGGGCAATCTCAGTCAACTGGTCAGCGATCAGGCCAAGGCCGATTATCAGGGCTTGTCCAATCGTCTGCGCTGGCAGGTTCTGGCGTTCTCAATTGTCTCGATTCTGGTCATCAATCTTTCGGTGCTGGCGCTGTTGCGGATGGGGGCCATGATTCTCCGGCCGGTGGACAAATTGGTGGCCGCAGCACGCGATCTGGGCCAGGAGCATTTCGACGTTCGCATCAATCTGGACACCGACGACGAATTTGCCCAACTGGCGCAGGCCTACAATCACATGGCCGAGGAACTGCAGGCGTCGGAAAAGCGCCGGATGGAGGTTCTGTCGCAGGTGGCGTTGTCGATGAGCCACGAGTTGAACAACGTGATCAACATCATCGAATTGCAATTGGTGCTGGTGAGCAAGCGCACCGATTGTGCTGCCGCGTTGGAGGATCATCTCAAGCAGATTCGCCAGAGCCTGGAGCGGATGACCAATGTGGTCAATGCGCTGCGCCATGCCAGGAGAATTGTCTTGACGGACTATATGGCAGGAATGAAGATGCTGGACGTTGAACGATCGGCGCAGGCGTTTGACACGGCGGACGAGGCGATTTCCGTCTCGACCGTACCCGATTCCCACGCAGAATGACAAAGGCCGACCGCCAAAATCCGCTCGCGCTGGAACTGGCATGGTTCATACGCCTCAGGTGGCTTGCCGGCGCTGTTGTGACTCTCGGCGGAGCGGTGGATCGCTTCATCGTTCAGCGCCATCCCCAGTCGTTCGAGGTTCTCCTGCTCGGGGAGACGATTCTCTTCTACAACCTGGCGCTGTTGGCCTATTTCAAGAAGAGGGCGCAGCCGACGCGGAAACATCTGCGCCGTCTGGCTGTCGCCCAGATGCTGCTCGACCTGATATGCCTCTCGCTTCTGGTGGGATGGACGGCCGGGCTGCACAGTCCGATTCTGGGGTTCTTCGTCTTTCACATGGTGTTCGCGAGCCTGCTGCTGCCGCGGTTGCTCGCGTATCTCAGCGGCTTGGCCGCGATAGCCCTGCTGATGGCGGCACTGGCCTGGACGGATCAGTTCCCGGCCACGCCGGCCGATCGGTTGCTTCTGGTCGGCTTCGTCTTTACGGTTCTGCTGACGGTGGCACTGACCAACCGCATCACGCGCAGCCTGCGCCGCCAGCGCCGTCGGCTCACCCGCCAGAACAGGCGAATTCGCGCCATGGCCCGACGCCTGAGGCTTAATCAGCGAGCCATGATCCGTCAGGAGAAGATCGTCGCACTGGGCCAGATGGCAGCCGGTGTCGCTCACGAGGTGATGAACCCGCTGGCCAACATGGACGGGCTGCTGCAATTGGCGCAGCGCAAACCCGAGCGGATGAACCCCGACTCGATCGCCAAGCTGCGCGAGCAGATAGCCCGCATCAACACGATCATTCAACAGATGCGTTCGCTGGTTCATCCGGCCGACGGCCAATCGCAGCGTCTGCCGCTGAACGATGTCGTTGCACAAGCGATAGAGATGGTCCGCATCGACGCCCGCGCCCGGCGTCTGGGAATCCAGGCCGATCTGGCCGCCGATGTCGGTCTGGTTTTCATCCGTCCCCAGGCTTTGCAGCAGGTCGTCGTCAATCTCCTGCTCAATTCGCTGGATGCCCTTGCGGAGATTCCCGAGCCCAAGCTGGCCGTGAAAACCAGCCGCAAGGAGAAGTGGTACATCATCGAGGTCATAGATAACGGCAGCGGCATCAAGCCCGAACATCTTCACCGCGTCTTTGAGCCGTTCTTCACGACCAAACCCATTGGCAAAGGCACCGGCCTGGGTTTGTCCATCAGCTACAATCTCATCCAGCGCCTCGGCGGCATGATCGATGTCGCCAGCCAGCCCGGCGTCGGCACGACGCTCACCATTCACTTGCCGGTTGTCGAAGCCGACGTGCCCCTGGCGGCGGCGGAGTCGGCCAATCCGCAATCGTGAATCTCACTTCGGCGCACTTGGCATCGTCGCCGGTTGGATTGTGCTGTGGGCGCCCGTCGGTTGGGTGGCGGCGGCACGGCGGATTTGCAGGGTTTGGCGGATATCGAGCCAGCGGCCGGAGGGGTGGCACGTGCCGCATTGGTAGTTGGGACCGTTCACCGACCAGCCGATGATGCCCAGTCCGCCGTCATGGCAATCAGTGCAGAGCATTCCCTCGTGTGGACCCAGGCCGGTCCAGCCTTCGTTGAGCTTGGAGGGATGATCGAACGTGCGCTCGACGATGACTTTCGGATCAGGCTGGCGGTATTGGAATGTGTGGCAGGTTTGGCAGTCAGAGGAGATTCGCCGGCCGTCGGCGGCGATGTGCAGGCCGTCGTGGCAGCGGAAGCAGCCGGGTGATTCGGTGTGGCCCAGGTGGCTGGGGTAGGTACGCCAGTCGACTTTCATATCGGGGAAGAAATTGGTCTGGTAGATGTCTTTGACAACCGACACGGCGTGATCGACGGCGTCGCGATGCATGGACCAGGTTTGGGGGTAGGTCGTGCTGTAGAAAGCGTCTAGGCTTTTCACGATTGAATCCAGAGCGTCCGGCTTGGTCTTGTATCTGTCGTAGTCGGCGGCCAATGACAGTGCCTCGACAGCCTGTCGCTTGATATACGGGAGCGTGGCATCGATCTGACCGACGGCCAGGGCATGATCCACCGCGCGTTCGGGCGATTGGAACTGGTGTCCGGCGATGTTGTGGCAGTCAATGCAGTCCAGCAACCGGCTCTTTCCGGCCGGGGCGGGATCATCGGCGGGTTTGCCGTCGGAGCGGAAGACGACCTGTTTGCCGTCGGGATAGGTGTAGCGAACCCAAGGTATGTGGTCGAGCTTGGCATCATCGGCGACATATTCGACGTGATCGAGCATGTGCATGTGGATGCCTTCGGCGACGCCCAGGCTGTTGTTCAGGCCGCCGACTTTGACGAGGATGTTGTACTCGTGTTTGGTGTTGGTTTCATCGGGAGCGAAATGGACGGTGGTCCGCAGAAGCGAGCCGAAGAACTGGCTGGGCCAGTGGCATTGTTCGCAGGTTTCGCGGGCCGGGCGGAGTTCGGTAATGGCTGGGGGAATGGGCCGGGGATAGGAATTCAGCGCGGTGAAATAGACCTGCCGCAGGCCGGAGACCTTGGCCTTGACGAAGGCGCCGGGGCCGGGGCCGATGTGGCAGCCGGCGCAGGTGACGCGAGCGTGCGGCGATTGGAGATAGCGGGTGTATTGCGGGTCCATGTTGTGGCAGACGGTTCCGCAGAACTCGGCGGAATCGGTGAATTCGTAGCCGCGGAACCCGGCCACGCCCAGGACGGGGACAACCAGGAAGAACGTGATCGCCAGGAATTGCAGCGCGTGTCGCGACGAAATCTGCCAGATCGGACTCTTGTTGCGCAGACGGCGGCGGCGCATGACAATGCCAACGGGGCACATGATCAGGCCGTTGATGAGGATTCCGGGAAGGATCATGAAGCCGACCACGCCCAGATACTGATTGGTCTCGACACTGCTGGAGATGATCGTGAGCAGCCAGAAACTGATCAGCGACACCAGACCAATGGCGACGAAGAGCAGTCCGGCAATGGTGATGGGATTGGTCCAGACGACTACGTGGATCGGTTTGTCGGCCGGCCCGTCTGACGGATTGGATATTGGATTGGTGGTCATGGTATTTCCGCGTTAAGGATATTTGAGCCCGGAGTGATCCTTGCCGTGGCACAGGAGGTAGCACTTTCCGGTGAACGGTCCGGTGGAATCGTATTCCAGTTTTTTGGTGATGGGATCGGGGAAGACGACGGTGGTGTCAAAATTGATCAAGTGCGCGTTGTTCGTGACGGTTCCCTGCGCGGCGCTGACGCCGTGTGCGTCGTGGCATACGGAGCAGGGTGCGCGGTCGTTGACGATATGCTGTTCGTGTTTGGCGAACGACTGGTTAGCGAGAATACTGGTTCGCTCATGGCAACGATAGCACAGTGCGTACGCAATTGAACTTTCACTGGTGCCGTCAATGGTATCGTAATTGGCCAGGAGGAGCGGGGGCTTGTTCGAGCCATGCGGTCCGTCAGGGCCTGGTCCACCGGCCTTTTTGGAGGAATCGGAATTGTGGCAATCCGTGCAATAGATGAGGCTGGCGGGCGTAAGACCCGGCGCCAGGCTGGGGACAATGTGATTGCGCCCCGGCGCGGTGATGGGGTGGTACGACACGGCGCTGGTGTCGAATTCGAGGCGGATATTGGTTTGGACGGCCTTTCGTGTCACGAACGGCCGATCCGCGTTGTTCGTGCCGTGGCACTTGAAGCAGACCTCATACTCGTATTTGGCGGCGGCCGTCGGTGCGCCAGCAAGTGTTATTCCACTGGCCTTTCCAAGGGCCGGCGAGATATTGGGCGCCTGGGCCACGCCGGTTTTGATGGTATGGGATTCGTGGCAATCTCCGCAATTGACCGAATTGACGGGGCCTTTGTTGACCGTGATTGAAGTGGGCTTGGGATTGATGAGGCCGGGACCGTTATCGGCGTTATGGCGGCTGGACTTGTTCAGGTCGGGTGTAACGCTGACACCGACTTTGGCCAGGCGAGTGAGGCCCGGCCTGGCGTTGGCTCCGGCGGAGTTTCCGACGAGGGATCTGGCGCTGGCGGTCACGGGCGTGCCGGAGGCGCTTGGGACTGAACTTCCATGACAGGTGGCGCAGGTATCGGTGACCGTATCCTGCACAAGCAGCAGGGCGCCGCTGGGGGCATTGTGTTCCTGGTGGCAGTCGATGCACTGGTCATGGCCGGTGATGGTTGCCTGGCCGGAGAGCAGGTGGCAACTCGTGCAGAGTTGGGAGTTGCTATTGTCCATGACCAGGAAATCGCCGCGGCTGTCGTCGTGGGCATCGTGGCAGGTGGTGCATTCGAGATTGCCGTTCTGCAATTTGACCGATGCGGGAAGCACGTTGGGCTGGACCAGATTCGCCGCCGTTGCCAGATCTGACGTGTAGGCAAAGGAGATCGGGTGATCGCCGGAGAGATTGACGCCGAGATTGGTCGAGCCCTGGAGCGTTGACAGATCGGTGATCGGCTGGTTGGTCGACAGCACGCTGCCCAGCGCAATGGTACCATCGTGACAGGAGAGGCACAGCTTACTGTAGCCCTGCGGCTGGCCGGGTTGGGCGATGAGGGATGGGCTCGTATATAGCGTGTATGGCTGGATATCGGTATTCGTGACGTTGCGATTCCACAGGGGCTGAATCGCCGAGGCGTTGTGCGGGGTATGGCAGAAGATGCAGACCTCCTGTTCGCTGCCCGATTTGATCGTGCCGGGACCGGACGCCGATAGATTGTGCTTGCTGTTGACGACACTGTTCGGTCCGGCCGTCTGGGCGCTGACCGCTGATGGATGCGCCAAGCTGATCCACATCGCCACGCTCACCGTCAGTGTTGTCAGGAGATTGGTTTTCATGGCTTGCCCTGCGGTAGATAGTCAAACACCTGCACGCGATGGTTGTAGGAATCTGCGACCCAGATTCGCCCGTGGCCGTCGATGAAGATGCCCTCGGGAAGCGAGAACTGTCCTGGGCCGCCGCCTCCCTCGCCGAAGGCCATGAGCAGAGTTCCGTCATCGCTGAAGACCTGCACGGCCTGGAACTGGGCATCGACGACAAAGAGGTGACCATCGGGGTCGAAGGCCACGCCTTTGGGCTGGGCGAAATATCCGGGCAGGTCGCCCTGCCGTCCGATCTGGCGAATCGGTTTAAGGTCGGGGCTGAACTGCTGAACCCGGAAATTCAAGGAATCGCTCACGTAGAGGCGGCCTTGATTATCGACGGCGACATTCGTTGGATAGTTGAATTGCCCCAGTGCGTCGCCGCGTACGCCAAGTCGTTCGAGCACCTGGCCGCCGGCAGAGAGAACGATCACCTTATGGACGGCGACATCCGCGACGAAAATCCGGCCGCTGCCGGGATCGACGGCCAGACCGCAGGGTTGTTTGATCTGGCCCGATGCGAAATCTCCGACGTAATGACCGTCCAGCGAGAAGATGAATATCGTTGCCGCACCGGAGTCACTGACCAGCAGGCGGCGGCCGACGACATCGTAGGCCAGCGCAACCGGCGTGACGAATGCCTTGCCGGTGGGGGTCCAACGCTGGTAGAGCCGATTCTTCAGATCCATCACATGGACGACGTGCTCGCCGCTGTCGGCTACAAATACGCGATCGGCGCCGTCGGTGCAGACGGCCATCGGAGTCTGAAAGGAATGGTCCGTCGAAGACGAGCCGAATATCGCTTCGCCAAAGCTCTGGAATCCAGACACCGCCGGCTTAAGATCCCGACTGCCGGCCAGTTGACCCACGTAGCGGATACGCGGAGCGTCCGGCGGTGTAGGCCACTGCAACGGCGGGGTCATGGCCGGGAAGATGACCCCGGCGGACTGACCGCAGGCGGTCAGAGATAACAGGCCCAAGAGCAATATGGCGGGCGATGCCCACCGCACGTTTGGCCGGCCGTCATGGCGTTCTGTTTGCAAGTTGATGCTCCACTGCATGGCTAGAAACTCCGTGATAGACCGACCTCAAAGACCTGAAACGTGCTGTCGACATCACGGTTCGAGATCGTGGCATTGCGGACCCGGCCGAAAATCTCGGTCTGGTTGTGTTTCCAACGCAATTCAAGTTGTTCCTCCAGACCGTCGGTATCGCCGAACAATTCATCCCTGTCGTTCATCCACTGGGCGCGGGCCTCGATGGACCATTCGGAGTTCAGATTTCGGCGGATGCTGGCGCCGATCGAGGCATCGTTGACGCGATCCCTTTCGTCGTAGTAGTTGATCATGGAATAGCTGGCGTTGATGCCAGCCGTCGTGTCGCGGCCCAGCGCCTGCGAATAGCGGACGGAGAAGCGTGTGGCGTCGTAGGGGATCAGCGTGCTGTCGTGCCACTGCTCTTCGGCGTTGAACGTGATCAGCCAGATTCGGTAATCCGATCCGGCGACGATGTCGTTGAAGCTGTCGGGGATGAACGCACTGGGCACTTCCGTGTCGATTGATTGGTCTTGAACGCTATAACGGGCATAGGGCGACAGGCCGGTCAGGAATCCTTTGTCGATGTCGTAACGGCCGCCGATTCCATAGGTGCCGGTGTTGATGGTGCTGGCCGGTTGCGCGAGGACCTTGTAATCAAGCATCACGCCGCCGTCGGGCGGGATGAGGCCGCCGATGACTCGCTGAATCTGAATGAGGCTGCCGACGGTATTGACGGTGAAATCGGAGCCCTTGAGATAAGGCACGCCGGCGGGGCTGACGACGACGATCGAGTTGGGATCGATGTTGGGCTGGGTGAGAATGATCGGCTGCGTATCGGTAAAGGTCTCGGCCTGATTGATGACCGAGGTGGTCGCGGTTCCCCGGGGGGCATACTGCCACTGCCACCCGCCGTTGAGATTGAAAAGCAACAGGCCGTCGGGAACGGTCTTGCGATAGCCGAAATCGAGTGTGCCGAAGAGTTGCTCGACCTGCGTGCCCGACGCATTGAGGAGCGATCCGCCCACGTCGGCGGTGGTCGTGAGGCTGCCGAAGAGCTGATGAACCAGTCCGGCATCCAGTGAGTTGCTGGTTTGGGTGACCCCGCTCATCTCGGATCGATCCAGCGAATATTCGAAATGGGTCTGAAAATCTTTCGAGTGCCACAGCCGCAGGGCTTCGTCCAGTCGCAGGTCATCGTAGGCCAGTTCCCCGGTTTGCACGTCGGCCGAGAGGCTTGACGACAGCGAACTTTGCTGCTGCGTGCCGAAATAGAGCGCATGATTCAAAGAGGCGCTATGATTCTCATCGCGGATCGATGGCGATTCGCTCTCCTGCGAAAGGGTATTGTGATAGCTGTAATCCCAGGTCAGAGTCTGATGGGGGAGATTGATGACCTCGGTATGCCAATGAAACACGTCCTCGTTGGAACTGTAATTGGTTTCGCCGCCGATCTCGGATTGCGTATCCTCCTGCTGATAGATCTGGAACTGCGTCGGCGCGGTTTCCGAGCGGATCGCGAGATTTGCGCCGGTCGCGCGGTCCGTCGAGTTCAAAGATGGCGAAAAATCGGGGGTGATGAATTCTTCAGACTGTCGCGAATAGAGTGTCAAGGGTGCGCCTTGATCGCGGAGCAGTGTTCCTGAAACGTCCCACCCGTCAAGGAGGCCGGCTGTGTATCGGTTCTGCCCGGCGTCGTCGAACGAGGTCTGTTCCAGTCCGAAGGTACCGCCCAGGCTCATATCGAAGAATTTCGGGCTGAGGATATACGCCTTGGTTTCAACATCGAGGTCTTCCGTGGACTGGTTGTTGGTGGTTCCGGTGGTGACGCCGTCCTGGCGGCTGGTGTCGTGCTCGTTGGCGTAGTCGAGATTGAGCGTGGCCTTGGGAAGGTCCATGTTAAAGACCGGTGCGGATTGATTTGGGTTGCCGACGATGACCGGACCGCCTTGATCGTCAGCCGCCACCGCGGCCGATGAAAACACCGCTGCAACAGCCAGCGCCATCGCCGCCAGTGTTGTGCCCGACAGATGACGCGGGAAAGTCACGGCGGGCCTCCGCCGTCTGGAGCGACATTGGTTGTGGGCGCCGGCACGGCCGATGGGACCAGCCGGGCCGTGATCGGCGCGACGGTCGGGTTGTCGGCCAGCAGCAGGGACGGCTTGGTTCCGCCGTGGCCCACGTGGCAATCGAGGCAATTGGCCGCGTCCGACAGATGCGCTGGTATACTGGCCGGCAGCAGATTCTGATCGTGGCATTGGAGGCACAGGTCCGGTGCCGTTGTCTTAAGCAGGCGAGGGGAATCGGATTCATGCGGCTCGTGGCACCAGAGGCATTGGCCCACCGCCACCGGGCCGTGCATGACCGCATATTGATTGACGGCTGGCTGGTGGCATTTGATGCACAAATCCTCCTTGAGAGAGAGGAGCTGTTTCTTGTCGGCGGTGTGGCATTCCTCACATTTGCCGTCGGCATAGGGCTTGTGCCGGTACAGTTTGACCGCTTGCACCAGACCGTTATCCGAGGTGGTTCTGGCTGAATCGGCCGAGGCCATGACCGGAGCATCGGGATCCGGAACGCCGTCAAAAAAGAAACTGAGTGTCTTGTAGTTGCTGTGGTTGACCGAGCAGCCGACCGCCAGCACGGTCAGTAGCAACAGGGCTGGGCCAGCAGCCAGTGCGTAGAGCCGGCGCCTCCGGAACGGAAGATGTGCTCCTTTGATAACCATGATGCGCCCGCCATGGGATTTCGCCTCTTGCCATTAGTTGGAAAGTGGCGCAGTGGGATCGGTCGTGGGTGGCATATCCGGCAGCGGCGCACCTATTCCCGTTGTTGGTTGCGTCGTCGTCCCTTCCGGAATGATGCCCTTGCTGGCGGAAAGTTCTTCCACTGTGTGACCCTGTTTCAAATGTCCCATTGCATACACCGAAACGCGGTCGCCAAACTGGTTAGTCACCAGGATCAACCGCATGGCCTGGAAAGCCGCGGGGATTTTGTCGGCATAGAGGTCGAGATCGCCGTCATGGATCGAAATCCCGGCCGGCAGCACCATGGCGCCGGGGAAGTTTCCCGAGCCGCCGAAGAACATCAGAGGGTGAAACTGCTTGTCGAACATCTGGACGTTTTGGAAGGCGGCGTCAACGACATAGACGATACCGTCCTCGTCGACGGCGATGTGCTTGGGCCGGGTGAATGTGCCGACGTTGTCGCCCAGCGAGCCAAACGTTCCGAGCAGTTTTCCCTGTGACGTGAATTTCTGGACGCGGCAGTTGACGATGTCATCGACGTACACATTACCGTCGGCGTCCGCGGCCACGCCCAGAGGCAATTCCAACTGACCCGGCTTCTGTCCCAGTTCGCCGATCATCCGCAAGGACTGGCCGGTGAAGCGGTCGAAAACCTCAACATGGCTGAGGTGGTTATCGGTGACATAGAGTTCCCGGTCGTGGATGGCCAGCCCCACCGGATAGAATTTGTCGTGGCCGATCTGGCGGATGAAATGATCGGACGCATCGAAGACGAGAACGACATCGGTGAGATCGTCGGCGACGTACTTGATGCCGTCGGGTGCGATGGCGATGGCGACCGGGTGCTTCATCTTGTCTTCAGCGCCCATGAGCTCCATACGGTGTTTGCGAAGGTCAAGAATTTCGATGCTGGAATTTCGCGTATCGCAGACATAGATGCGTCCGTTCCACATCGCCAGGCCGTAGGGATGGGTAATCGGAACCACCGCCTGGGGATCCTTACCATAGAGGAGTTCATCCATCTTGGATTTAGGCGGCTCGATATCGGTATTGGTCGAGTAGCTGGCCAGGTAGAGAACCCGCGGTTCGTTGGGGAAGGGCGGCCAAAAGGCGTAGGGTTTTGTTTCGACCGGGGTTTGGTTGGCACAGCCGCCGGCGGCGAGAAGAAGCGTGAACGCCGCGATGGCCAGGTGGCGGGCGATTGGACTCAATCGGGCGTTGTTACGTATCATGACAAACCTCTTGCGGTACTAAAGTTGTGATGTTTCGCGTAGAGTGACCAGACGGGCGTAAGGGGACATTGGAAACAGTCGTTTGTTCGCCCTTGGCGAGGCCGGTCTGAAAGGACCGGCCCGCCAGGGGTCTCTGACGCGTGTTCTTGGCCGACGCGCCACGGCGGCTGACTTACTTGATGTGGCAACTGAGGCAGAGTTTGCTGCCGTTGTTGCTCACCCGCATATAGACCTGGCTGAAGTCGTGCGGCTCGTGACAGCTCGTGCAGCCAACACCCATGTAGCCATTGGGCAGCGACACCAGCTTTACGGCCGGGATGCCACCAACGCCGCTGCCATATTTGAAAGCAGCCGAACTGGTCGGATCGACAAAATCGAGTGCCGGGCCAGTGCCGGTGAACGAAGTGACGGTTGTGCCGGCGGGGACGCCGGGATAGCCGATACCCAGGGGGTGATCGGCCGTCAGATCGGTCGAATCAGTGGCGCTGGAAACCAGGCCCCAGGTGATCTTGCCGCCGGAGGGCGCGCCGGTGACGGGCGAGCCGCCGCCGTAGCTGTCCAGGGCGATCGACCCGTCATGGCACGAGAGGCACATGAGGCTGGCGTTATCCAGTTCCGGGTTCGCGCTGGTGGTGCTGCTGTTCTCGGTGGTGTGAGCCGAGTTGTACAGCTTGTACGTCGTGGCGGTTGCCGTGACGGTGTGGTTCCACAGCAAGTCGCCGCCGAGTTGCGGCGCGCTGTGTGGGGTATGACAGGGAAGACAGACTTCGCCAGTGAAATGGCGAGTGTTGACCGGACCAACGCCAAAACTGGCATCATGGTTCAGGTCGTGGAAAGTGCCGGTGACGCCCGTTACCGTCTGCGACTTGGCTTGCACAGCAAGGCAAAGGCAGATGGCGACCGCCCCGAGCAACAGCTTGGGATTCTTCATAGTCGGTATCCTTTTCTTTCTGTAAGAGAACGATTCTTGATCGGCACGCGCCGATCACACGCCCGTCTGGTCAGGACTCTGCGCTGGAGAGCCATGGGGCAATATGCGTACCACACCGCTCAGATTTGATTCCTGAACGTTTCCGGGCTGGAGCTTCGCAAATGCGGGGCGAGCCAAACCCAAGGCTCCCATCGCTTCCCGCCGGATGGATTCGCGACAGCGGGCGAGTCCCAAGTTTGAGAGCGGCTGGACCCCCGTGGCGACGCGCCAGGCTCGTTTTCGGTGCTAACTGGCTGGCACGACGCATTTTGGCCGCGACGGCGCTTATTTTGCATTCCCATCGGCATTGGCATCGGGATTGTGATTGGTGGGGCGGATTAAGGACCGGGAAACTATGAACCGAATGCACATCAAGCTCGCCATTGCCGGCTGCGTCTTCCTAGGGGCCCTCAGTTACCTTGCCTATGCCGGCGCCAGGCAGGCCAGCGTGTATCACCTGACCGTCGATCAATTCCTGGCCGACGCCCAGTACCGCACGCAGCGGGTTCGCCTGTGCGGAACGGTCGATGACAAGGATTTCTCCGCCAAGCCAGGCACGTTGGCGGCCAGCTTTATCCTCAAGGGAACGGCCGTGCAGGTTCACGTTCAATATCATGGCGTGGTCCCGGACCTGTTCCAGGCCGGCCGCGATGTTGTGGTCGAGGGGCAGTTGAATTCGCAGGGTGTGTTCGCGGCCGACGTGATGATGACCAAGTGCGCCAGCAAGTACGAATCCGATGGGCATGGTCCGACGGATAAGCCCGCGGCCGTGGATGCCGCATCGAAGCCCGGGAGGGCGTCATGAGCAACATAGGTGAAATGGCGGTGAGTTTTGCCGTGCTGGCTTGCGCCGTCGCAATTCTGGCTTCGGTGGCGGCCGCCCGATTTCAATCTCGGCGGGCTCTGAGCGTGGCCAAAGGGTCGGTTGGGGCCGTTGCGATCATGCTCTGGGTTTCCTCGGTCGTGCTGTTCGTCGCGCTGCTGGGCGGCGAATTCTCGATCGACTATGTCGCCAGATTCACTGATCGGGCATTGCCGGTTGGATACAAGCTCGCCGCGTTCTGGGCCGGCCAGGAAGGCAGCCTGCTCCTGTGGGCCTTGCTCTTGGCGGTTCTCAGCACCATCGCCGTCTTTACGCTGCAACGGGAGCAATCGATCGGGCAATCGGCAGCGGTGATCGGAACCTTGTCCGTCGTTTGCGCCTTTTTCTCACTGCTGATTCTGTTTGCCGCAAGCCCATTCGCCCTTGGCACTCAGGCCGCTACCGACGGCACCGGCCTCAATCCGATGCTCCAGGATGCCGGCATGATCGCGCATCCGCCCATCCTGTTCATGGGATACGCCGCGTTCACGATTCCCTTTGCCCTGATGCTCGGCGCTCTGATTTCCGGCCGGACCGATGATCGCTGGATCGATGCCACTCGCCGCTGGTCGCTGTTTGCCTGGTTGTTCCTGACCATCGGCATCGTGCTGGGGGCGCGCTGGGCATACGTCGAACTCGGCTGGGGTGGCTACTGGGGCTGGGATCCGGTTGAAAACGCCTCGCTTCTCCCCTGGCTTACCGCGACGGCCTTCGTTCACTCGATCATGGTGCAACAGCATCGCGGAATGTTCCGATTCTGGAACGCCGGCCTGCTGGCCGCCACCTTCGTCCTCTGCATCTTCGGGACCTACCTTACCCGCAGCGGCGTGGTTGATTCGGTACACGGGTTTGAGCGTTCTTCCGTCGGAACATGGTTCCTTTGTTTCCTGCTGATCGTCGTTGTCTTCTCAATGGTCATGATCGCCGTGCGGTTCGGCCGCCTGCGATCGCATCGTACATTGGAAGCCCTGGTCAGCCGTGACGGCGCCTTCCTGGCCACCAACGTCCTGCTGGTCAGCATGACTCTGGTTGTGCTGGTTGGCACGATGTTCCCCGTGATCAGCAGCGCCATCACCGGCACGCGAACGACGCTCGACAAACGCTTCTACAACCACATCGTCGCCCCAGCCGGAATATTGCTGGTCGCCCTGATGGCCGTCGGGCCGCTGCTCAGCTACGGCAAGGACGCATCACAACGGCTACTTCGCGGCGGGGTCATTCCGGCTGTCGCTGCACTCGTCGCCGGCTTGCTCGTGGGGAGATTCGGAAATCACAGCGCCTGGGCAGTCGTTTGTGCGGCGATCGCCGCGTTCGCGGTTACCGCCGCGGTCATGGATTTTGGCCGCATGCTCATCGCTCGCTGCCGCGAGGAAACGCCGGTAGTGGCGCTGCTGCGACTGGTCGACGGCAATCATCGTCGCTACGGCGGACAGATCGTACATATGGGAATGGTGCTCGTCGTGATCGGCGTGACCGGATCGAGCGTGTTCAGCACAACCCAAACGCTGCAACTGACCCCCGGCAAGCCGGCCGCTTTCGGTAACTACACCCTGACGCTCAATTCCATCGCCCAATCGCGCGTCGCCAATTACGTGCAGGTCGAAGCCATTGTGGCCGCGACCGACGCCGCCGGCCGTACCATCACGCTCAACCCCCAGCGCCGCGTCTATGACAAATGGGAAGACGAGACCATGAGCGTGGTGGCCATCGGGTCGGACTGGAAGCGAGACCTGTATGTGAATCTCGCCGGCTATGACGACACCGGCAAGAACGTCGCCATCGAGGCTATCGTGAATCCCCTTGTGAACTGGATCTGGGCCGGTGGCTGGGTTCTGGCTATCGGCGCAGTGATCTGCATGGTTCCGCGCATCGAGACGCTGTTTCAAACTGAAGCGCAGCCGGTGCAAGTGGCTGAGCAAAGGCCGCTGGCAATTTCCCAACCCGCCGCAAATAACGGTCGGAAATCGCGCAACGGCCGGCCAGTGGTCGCAGCCCGTTAACACTGCAAGAATCAAAACGCATTCTGGAGACAATCATGAACACGAATCTATTGAGGCGAGTATTCGGAACCACGGCCATTGCCAGCGCCTGCTTGCTGGTCGGTTGCGCCGCGCATCCGATGACAACGGCCGATACCACCAGCGTCGCCCCCGTCGTCACCGCCGCTGTCGCCGAACCAACGACAAAGCCCGCCGTGGTTAACCCGATCTTCGCCTCGGATACCGTGCCAACGACTCAGGCATCTCCAAAGGACGCCCAGCAGCTTCCAGCGGGACATCCGGCCCTGCCGAGCGCAGCACCGAGCGGCGCGTTGCCGGCCGGACATCCTGCGATTGGTTCCGCCGCCGGACCGGCTCCCAGCGGTCCGCTGCCCGCCGGACATCCCGCGATCAATCCGACTGCCGCTCCCGCTCAACAGAACGGCTCGCTGCCGCCGGGGCATCCGTCCATCAATGGCGTCGGTCCCACAGCGCCGGCCAGTACACAGCCTGTCATCGCCGGCACACTGAACATCCACGCGATCCAGAACACGGCTGGCGCTGCGGCCATCGGCGCGGAGCCCGTCAGCATTGATCTGGTATCCAACACGGGCCAGGTAGTCAGCCATTCTGACACCCACCTCAACGCTGATGGAACGCTTGAACTCAAGGGCTTCGACGTGCGCGGCGGAGTTCAGCCGATCGTCACCATCACTCACTCCGGCATAGCGTTCAGCTCCGGCGGCGAGCCGATGGATGCCGATCACCTCACCCAGAAGGTCGATGTCCCCATCTACGAGACCACCGAACAGGCCCCCGCCTGGTCCATCACCATGCGGCACGTCATCGTTCAACCCTCTCCCGCCGGGCTCGACGTGATGGAAATGTTCTCGGTCCAATCCAAGGGCGACCGCGCCTGGATTGGCAAGGCAGATGCCAAGGGCCAGCGCAGCACGTTCACAGTGGCGTTGCCGGCCGGCTTGCAGGATCTGAAGATCGGCGGCTCGCTCGATAGCAACACAGTCGCCGTTGCCGATGGCAAGCTCATCAGCCGCCAGCCCATGGTTCCCGGCGATGACCGCTACGAAATCGAATACACGATTCCCGCCAGGGATAACAAGGCGGTCCTGTCCGTGACGGCCCCAGCCGCCGTGGGAAATATGCTCGTGCTGGTTCCGGACGATGGAACCACGGTCGATGCGGCCGGGATGCAATCCATGGGCACGCAGCAACTCGATCCGCAGGGGCCCAAGACCCGCTGCTTTATGGCCAGCACGCTGACCGAAGGTCAGACCGTCACACTGACCATCGGCAGTCTCAAGTCCGCCGTGGCAGCGACGCGGCCGACAGCGGCCGCCGATGTCAGCGCCCCGGCGGAGCCCGCCGTGGCGGTCGCACAATCTTCAATGATGTCCAAAGCCATAGCCGTCGGCGGGGCAGTTACGATCCTGCTGATTGGGACATTGATCACCCTGCTCAAGAGCCCCAAGTCCGCCCGCGCGGAAAAGAATGCCTAACCCAACGGTTGTTCCGCCTGCGTGCAAAAAGGTGACTTGTGGTCTTGACGCCTTTCTCAACTTCGGCCGGCAATGCGACCCCCGCGCCAATGGCGGTGCGGGCCGAGAATCTCGTAAAGACTCTGGATGAACGACCGGTGCTCAATCAGATCGACCTGTCGATTGCCGCCGGCGAATATGTGGTCATCCTGGGGATTAACGGGGCAGGCAAGACCACGCTGTTGAAGATCCTTTCGACGCTGATGCCGCCAACATCCGGCGGGCTGCAACTCTTCGGCCTGTCGGTACCCAAACAAGCCGCGCGGGCACGGGCGCGGCTGGGAATGATCGGCCATCAATCCATGCTCTATCGCGATCTGACCGCCAGGGAAAACCTGGAATTGTTCGCGCGCCTGTACGGCGTCCAATCTCCACGGCAGCGGGCAGAGGAACTGCTTGCGACCGTCGGGATGATCGACAGGGCGGACGATGCCGTGAAGACCTTCAGTCGTGGCATGAGCCAGCGCGTGTCGATCGCCCGTGCATTGGTGCATGAGCCGGACCTCGTGCTGGCCGATGAGCCGTTCGCCGGACTGGACGTGCCGGGCAGCGCGGCCGTCGAGCGGCTTTTGGAGGATCTCCACATCGCGGGAAAGACGATCGTGATGGTCAATCACGATGTTGGGCAAAGCCTGCGGCTGGCCCAACGCGTCGTCGTGCTGAGCGGTGGAATGGTCGCCATCGACCAACCTGCCCGCATCACCGATGCGCCGGCGATCCTGGCGGAATTGGGCGGCGCGGAAATGCGGTATGAACCCGAGAGTTTCGCGGTCTGCTGATCTTGGAGCGGTCATGTCCCTGGCAATGCAACAACCCGATCACGACGCCCATCCGTTCAGCGTTGCCGCCAGGCAGTTCATTTTGCTGGTCGGCAAGGATCTGAAGATTGAAGCCCGCGGCCGGCAGACGATCGGACTGGTAACTGTCCTCGGATTGCTCATTGTCGTCGTGCTGGGCTTGGGTTTGGGTGGAGGGACGGCAGGGGGGTTCGGGGCGACGGCGGTACTCTGGGTAGCTTACCTGTTCAGTGGTGTTCTCTGCTTTGAGAAAACCATGGCGGTAGAGCGTTCCGAAAGTGCGCTGGCGGCCCTCATGCTCACTCCCGTCGGACGCGGAACGATCTATTTGGCGAAGCTGACCAGCAATCTGGCCCTGATCGCCACCGTTGCGTTAGTCATTACGCCAGCAGGAGTTCTGTTCTTTTCTTTCGACCTCTCACCGGCCCCATTCGCTTTTGCGGCCGTAATGACGTTGGGAATCATCGGCTTTGCAGCCATCGGCACGTTGTTCGCTGCTGTAGTCTCGTCCACGAGGCTGCAGGGCGGCCTGCTGGCGATGATGATCTTCCCGGTCACCCTCCCGCTGGTTATCGCCTCCACGCAGTTGCTGCTCGACCGGTTCGTCAAAGGACTGCCGATTGGCGTCAACGGCTTAGGAATCCTGGTGGCGTTCGATGCGATCTTCCTGACGGCCAGTTGGCTGATGTTTGAGTTGGTTCTGGAGCCCTGAGCGTACGGAGTTGAAATCATGAACCGCATCCCATCCAAACTGATTCGTGCGTACTGGATCGCGGTGGCGATGCTGTTCGCCGGGGCTTCGATCCTCACGGCAAAATACACGCCGAACGAAACCTCGATGGGCGTCGTCCAGAAGATCTTCTATCTGCATCTGCCGGTGGCCATCAATACTTTTCTGGCCTGCCTGGTCGCCTTCGTGGCCAGCATCGCTTATCTGTGGCAGCGCAGCGCGTGGTGGGATGATCTGGCGGCGGCGGCGGGGCGCATCGCGGTGCAGTTGTGCGCCGTGGTGCTTGCCACCGGCATGATCTGGGGCCGCTCGGCCTGGAACGTCTGGTGGACTTGGAGCCCGCGGCTCACATTCAGCCTCGTTCTGTTCTTCCTCTATGTTGTTTACCTGGTCATTCGCTCGAGTATCGAAGGCCGTGAACGCCGCGCCGTCATCGGTTCGGTCTATGCCATCATTGCCTTCCTCGATGTCCCGCTGGTCTGGCTCTCGGCTCGATTGCTGCCGGACTATATTCATCCCGGCAACGTCAGCCTGCCGGAACTGGCGATGAAGATCACCCTGGCGGTGTGGTTTGCGCCGGTGACGCTTCTGACGGTCGGCCTGATCGCCACTCGATTTGATCTCAACCGGGCCCAATCTCTTGCGGCGATTTCCAAAGCGGCCAGTCGCCGGCCGGAAATCCGATCCGCTTCCGCTGTGAAAGTTCCGACGATTCTCGGCCCCAAGGCGATGGGTCAGACGGAAGGTGTGCTATGAACGGCTATGTAATCGCGGCTTACGCGATTGGATTCGCTCTCATGTGGGGCTACGCCGGACTGATGTGGCTCGAAGGCCGCGCCGCCTGTCGTAATGCCAACAGCCGCGGTAATGCCGGAGGCCGGCCATGAGTATCGTCCTTGTCGGCTTGAACCATCGCACCGCACCGGTCGAAGTCCGCGAGCAACTGGCCTTCGGCCGCGAAGGCGTTGCCACGGCCCTGATGTTCTTCCGCAAACAATTCCCCGGCTGCGAAGCCGCCATTCTCAGTACCTGCAATCGCGTCGAAATCGTCGCCGCTTCCGATGGCGACCGGCCCAATGCCGCCGATATCGTCAGCTTCCTGGCCGAAGCCCGCGATATCCCCGCCGATCAGTTCAAACAGTATCTCTACCAATTCACCGACGAGCAGGCCTGCCGCCATTTCTTCCGCGTCATCAGCGGTCTCGATTCGATGGTCCTGGGCGAATGCCAGATCGTCAACCAGATCAAGCAGGCGTACACGCAGGCGTCCGAGCAGGGCACCACCGGCCGGGTGCTCAATCGCCTCTTCCACCACGCATTTGCCGTCGGCAAGCGCGCCCGCACGGGAACGGCCATCGCCGATGGAAAACTGTCCGTGCCCTCGGTCGCCGTCGATGTCGCGCGCAGCATTTTCTCCGATTTCAGCGATAAGCAGACGCTCGTGGTCGGCGCCGGCGAAGTGGCCCGACTGGTCTGCCAGCATCTGGCCAGCGCCGCCGAGACCCATAATTTCGTGGTCATGTCCCGCACCCTCGCCAACGCCCGCACGTTGGCCGAAGCCTGCCAGGGCACGGCCGCGCCGTTCGAGCAGTTCCCGCAGAAACTCCTCGAAGCCGACATCGTCATCATGGCCATGGGCTGTGGCAATCCGGTCCTGACCGCACAGCAGATGCGCGAGATTCAAAAACAGCGCCACGGCCGGCTCATTTACATCGTCGATCTGGCCGTGCCGCGCAATGTCGAGCCGGAAGTGGCCCGGATCGATGGCGTATATCTCTACGACGTGGATGACTTGGGCCGCATCGTCGCCGAAAATCAGAAGACCCGCGTCGCCGCCCTCGAGCAATGCGAAAAGATTCTCGATGAGGAAGTGAGTTCCTTCATCCAGTGGCTCAACGAAACCCGCCTCAATCCGATCATCGCCCAGATGTATTCCGACGCCAAATGCGTTCGCGAGTCGGAAATGGAACGGCTCATCCGCAAATGCCCGGACCTGACCGATGCCCAGCGCCAGGCCGTCGGCCAACTCGTCGATCGCCTGGTTGGCAAGTTCATGCATCCCTGCGTGGTCGGCGTCCGCAACAGTTCGGCAACCGCGATGATGGCGGTGGCGGGGGCGCTCCATGCCGCTTACACTCAAGGGGATGATCGCGACCGCGATCGCTCGGCCGGCGATAAGAAGTTCGCCTGACCGCCCGTGGCAAATTGCGGTC
This sequence comes from uncultured Tepidisphaeraceae bacterium, assembly GCA_964420285.1. Lineage (GTDB taxonomy): Bacteria > Planctomycetota > Phycisphaerae > Tepidisphaerales > Tepidisphaeraceae > CAYQTE01. The sequence continues at coordinate 12,587 of CAYQTE010000031.1, read as the reverse complement.
ACAGTCCCATCCTGATGAGCGGACCATGATGCGCCCCGTCCCCAACGACATCGACGCCCAACTGCTCGCGGCCGTGCAGGAGCAGGTTCCGCTCGTGCCGAGGCCGTTCGCTCAAATCGCTCAGGATTTAGGCGTGGCGGAGTCGTTGGTCATCGAGCGACTGCAGGCTCTTCGCACCGGCCCGCACGCCGTCATTCGTCAGATCGGCGCGATCTTTGACAGCGGGGCACTTGGCTATCAGAGCACTCTGGTCGCCGCCAAAGTCGCGGAAGATCGCCTGGAAGCGGCCGCGGCGGCCGTTAGCCAGCACCCCGGCGTCTCCCACAATTATCGTCGCGATCACGAGTACAATTTGTGGTACACACTGGCCGTCCCGCCCGACAGCCGTTTGGGTCTGGAGGCAACATCGCAAATACTGCACCAGCGTTCCGGCGCGATTGTCACTCGGCTGATGCCGACGCTCAAGATGTATAAGATCGGCGTCAAGCTCGATCTCCACAATGGCCCATTCGATCCATCGCCGTCGCCCCGAACCGTCGCGCCCGTCGGTCGTGCATCCGCCGGACAGATAAACCCCCTGACACAGCGCGAAAAGGAATTCATCCGCGTCCTGCAGCGTGACCTTCCCGCAGCCCAGCACCCTTTCGACGCCTGGGCCAGCGAAATCGGCGTCGGCGTGGATGAACTTCTCACGGCCGCCGAGCAATTCCGCGCCCGCCGGCTTATGCGGCGTTACAGTGCGGTCTTGCGGCACCGCGAGCTGGGCTTTGACGCCAACGCCATGGGAGTTTGGATTGTCCCGCCTGAACATCAGGACGCGTTCGGCGCCACAGCGGCCGGTTTCCCTCAGGTCAGCCATTGTTATCTTCGCCCCAGCTATCCCGACTGGCCGTACAACCTCTACACGATGATCCACGCCCGGCAGCAGACCGAGGGCGCCGCCATCCTCAAGTCGATTTCCGCCGCGACCGGGATTGACAGCTATGCGGCCCTGTATTCAACACACGAATACAAGAAGGTCCGCATCCGGTATTTCGAAGGTGACATCCCCGCATGGGAAGAATCCGCCGCGGCAGCCACTTGAAATCACGGCAGACAGTCCGGACCGCCATCAAAGGGCTCAGCCGCCAACCCCCCTTTCGCCCCCCCCACGTCCTATAATCCATGTTATGTTAAGTTCGACCAATGCATCTTGATTCCTGCCGAAATGCGCCGGATGATGCTGCTTTACGCAACTCTGACAATGGGCAGCAGTCAAGCGGGATTTGGGAAGGCAAAGGGAACGCGGGATGATTGAATTCAATTGCCAATGCGGAAAACAGATCAAGGTGGCGGACCAATATGCCGGCAAGCGGGCCAAATGCCGCGGCTGCGGGCAGATTGTCGTCATTCCGGGCGGATCGCCAGTGCACACATCGGCTGCGGCGCCGAAGGTTGCGGTGATACCGCCACCAATGCCGCTGTACGTGGCGGCGCCGAAGCTCGTACCGGCGCCGCCGCCGTTCGTTGGTTTGACTTCGCAGTTGGCCACTGTGAATCAGACCCGGCCGGCGTCGCAACGCGGGCTTTGGATTACTCTGGCGTCAATCGGGATTGTGCTCGTCGGCGCGATGGGTTTTGCGGCTTGGCGCGCGTATCAGTTGAGCCACCTGCCGCCGCGCGAGAATCTCACGATTGACCAAAAGCATCAGCAGACCAGGGAAGCGTTTACGGGGGCCGGACCAGCATCGGCGGCCAACGCGGCCACGGCGGCCGAGCTGCAGGCCATATCGGCCGCCCTGGACCGATTCGACCAGGGCCTCGCGCAGAAGAATGTCCCTGCGATAACCAGCGATTTCGACACCGATCGCCTTTGTGATGAGCTTGACCGCCTGGGTGCGTTCAAGGCGGTTCCGTCCAACCAGATCGGCGCGGTGCGAAGCACAATCGCGGCCCAGTTTCCCGGCCAAATCGCCGCGTCTTGGGGAGCAATGATTTGGAACACCCACAAAATGAGCAAGGTCAGCCTTTCGAGCGACCGCCGGGAAGCCGTGGTCTACGATCAGGAGATTCAGGGCGTTGCTCCGCACAAGATCGAACAAAAGAGGCGATGGTGGCTTCGAGCCAGCGGATCGACGTGGAAGGTCTGGGATTCGGAAGACCTTGCCGAGGGGATTCGAGTGAGCACGATCATGGCGTCGGCGATGGCATCGGCGGCATCGGGCGGGACTGCGGAATCCAACATCCTGATGACTGTGGGCCAGAAGTTCCAGCTCGCCGGCGCCGCCATGCAAAAGGGAGACCTCGCGGGCGCCCAGACGACGTTGCAGTCGCTGGACGCCATGTCCATGACCGCGGACCTAGTCGCCATCCGCCAGTTCATGTGGGCTGCCCTGCACATGCGGCAGAACCGCTATCAAGATGCCCTCAAGGATTGCGATTCCGTTGAAGCCACCGGGCAGGATGTCCCGATCATCTTTCAGTTTCGAACCATCGCCTACAACAAGCTCGGCCAATACGACAATGCACTGCAATGCTCCCAGAAATGGGAGGATGCACTGGGCGCGGACGCCGATCTGTATTATGAGCGGGGGTTGGCTCTGGTGAACCTGAAGCGCCCCGCCGATGCTGTCGTGGCGTTTGAAAAGTCGCTCGATGAAGACCACGATGCCGCCGGAAGCCTCGGTGAACTGGCACAACTTCTCCCGGCCGGAAACAAGTCGGAAATCGGCCTCCGCCTCGCCCAAGCCGACTCCCCCGCCACGGTGTTCGTTAAGACCGCGCCGACGCTGCAACGGCAGCGCGACGTGGAGGGCATGCAGATTTTGATCGACGCCTATCGCGCCCGTCCGGAATCGGCTGGAGATCCGTGGCTGCCCTATTACGATGCGGAATTCAAGGTCATCGGTAAGCAATACAAGGATGCAGAAACGCTGCTCAAGCCCCTGGTTCCGCTGGCCACCGTCAAGGGGCAGGCGAGCTTTCTGACCGAGTACATTTATGCCTCCGAACTGGCCGGCGATGCGATCGACGCGTACGGCGTGGTGCCCGACAAGAAGAATGCGTTTCGCCTGCTTGCCCCACGGCTACTGGGGCAGAAGGACAACACCACGCTGTCGCTCCTTATCGACACGCATCTCAAGGCGTTTCCCACGGACCCGTGGGTCTATTACTACCAGGGGAAGTTGCACCAGGCCGCCCTTGAATACGACGCGGCCGACGCCTCCTATGCCAAGGCCCTATCGCTGGCCGCCGCAACCGACTCCGATACCTTTCGCTCGGCGCGCGTGATATCGCGATTCAGCGCCGGCAACGGACTGACGGCGTACCATGACGTCCAGCCGCAGGACAAGGTCTTTTCGCAGTTGTGCGGGTTGTACGCGGGCAAGAAGGACGCCGACGGCCTTTCCAAACTGGTCGCCGCGCGGCGGGCGGATGCGCCCAACGATCCCGGCGTACCGCTGTGGGATGGCGATGCGAAGTTCCTCGCCGGCGACTACTCGGGGGCTGTCAGTGTTTTGGAGAGCAATCGCGCCGCGATTCAAGCGGTCGCGACTGACCGCTACCGCTTTCAAGACATCTACATTCGCAGCGAAGTTCGTTTGAAACAGTTTGATGCCGCGCGCGCCGAGGCCAATCGCTCGCCGGACGACGGCAAGGACTGGTGGAATCTCGCCATTGTCGAGTGTGCCGCCGGAAACGTCGCCGAGGCCACCAAGGCCCTGGACGAATTGCTGGACGAGGACTATGAGGCCGACGAATTCTACGCCGATCCGGACATCGGCCCCGCCCTGGCCACGCCCGCCTTTGCGGCTTGGAAGCAACAGCACCCCGCCGCCACGCGCCCGGCCACGAGGCCGGCAACCGAACCGGCGCCAGTCAACTCTTCGTTGTGATCCGGCAACGGGCCGACCACATCAGCGAGTCTTGAGACAAACCGTCGCCACCGGACCGCCAAAACCAGCGGCGAGAATAAGTGTGCGCGCAATCGTTGCGTGGATCGGCCGCTGCGAGATTTGCAGGTGCCGTGTCGCCAGCGGATGGCTCGTGCGGATGTTGCCGGCGACGGTGCCGGTTTGGTGGGATTTGACGGCCAATACCGTCGAGACCATGCCGCTGGCGCCGAGGCTGTGGCCCAGCGCCCCCTTGTGGGAATACGCGATCGCGTTGCAACCGCGGCGATCCAGAGCCTCGTCCAGCGCGTCAAGTTCCACGCCGTCGTTGGCCCGCGTCCCTGTGGCGTGCGCGTGAACCAGATCGACGCCGCTTTCGCCGAGCGTTTGCTCAATTAGAGTCCGCAGCGCCTTCCCATCCGGATCGACGCCGGTGAGATGGTATCCGTCAGAGCCCATGAACATCGATTCCACGACGATCGGCAAACGAACATGGCCGATGTCCGGCGAGTCGGATCGAACCATCCAAACCGCGGCGGCGGCTTCGCTGACCAGGAGTCCGTCGCGGAATTCATCCATCGGCCGGCACCCGATTTTCAGATCGGCCAGCAAGCCCAGTCGCTGGAAACTGGCCAGGAAGATTTCCTGAAGCGATGATTCGGCGCCGATGACCAAGGCCGCATCCACGTCACCGTCGACGATCATCATCGCGCCGCGAATCAGTGCGTGCAGACCGCTGGCGCAGGCGGCTGAGTATGTCAAGCGCGGCCCGGCCAGATCGAGGGCATCAGCAACGGCCGCCGCGACTTCACCGAGACCGGCGCCATCAACGCAACCGCACCGCCCCGCCGATATGTTAGCGAATGATATTTCCACCGGCTTGGGCGTGATCCATCGCTGCGCCGGGCCTTTGCTCGTCCCGATGATGACCGCCGCATCGCCGGCCGTCCGTCCACTGGCGGCCGGCCCGGCCGATCGCATCGCCTCCCGCGCGGCGGCAATCGCCAATTGCATGATCCGCGCCGAGCCCGGCCGATCTGCGAATTGGGCCGGACTGTGATCGGTGATGTACCGCCCCGCCATCAGCGACTGCCATGTCGAATCCAGACAATCCCCCAGTGGAGAAATCAGTCCTACCCCGGCGATGACGGGCACAATCCTGTTCTCCCTGGCCGGCCCCTTCTTCCGCCTCGCCCCGTATTCAGGGAGAGGGTCGGGGTGAGGGTTCTTCATTTCGGCTCGCTCACGCAGTACGCCCCCCACCCTAACCCTCACCCTGAGTACAGAGGGAGGGGACAAGAGGCGCCGCCACGACTTCTCGCTCGTAAAGTATAGGTATGCGATGCCGGCCGGAGTGCGAGACGTTGCTCAGGGCCGGACCACCCGTCGCCGCGACTTTGCCGCCGTCGTAGGCGCGCCACTTGAGGCCCAAATCGCGCACCATCTGATGGTCCGCCGCAGGCGAACGGCCGTAGGTGGTGAGGTAATTCCCGATCATCGTGCTGTCGGCCCCGGCGAAGAAGATCCAGCTTTGCAGGTCGCGGAGAATGACTTCCCGCCCGCCAGCGATTTTCAATTCGGTCCTGGGATGCAGAAATCTGGCGATCGAGATGATCTTCAGTGCGACCATCGGTGCCAGTTTGGGCTGATCGGCCAGGGGCGTGCCTTCGATGGGGTTGAGGAAGTTGATCGGCATGACATCCACGCCGATGTCGCGGAGCATGAGCATCATGTCGATGCGGTCGGACCAATCCTCGCCCATGCCGAAGATGCCGCCGCTGCATAGGGACAGCCCGGCCGCCTTGGCGATGCGGAGAGTATTGACGCGCTCGGAAAACGGGTGCGTCGTGACAATATTCGGATAGTGCCGCTCTGAAGTTTCAAGATTATGATTGACCCGCCGTACGCCACAATCGTGCAGAAATTGTGCGGTTTCCGCTGTCAGAGTGCCCAGCGTCGCGCAGGCGCGGGTCTTTCCCTGGCCAGCAATCTTCATGAGGATGGGCTTAAGCCAGCCTTCCAACTCATTTCGCGTCGGGCCACGACCGCTGTTGACCAGTCCGAAACTGTCCGCTCCGACCTGGGCGGCATGATCGGCGCTGGCCAGCAGGTCTTCTTCCGTCAGTGTCTTCTGCCCCCCCACCGCGGTTTGGTAATGCGATGACTGGGCGCAGAACTTACAGTCCTCGCTGCACCCCCCCACCTTGGCGGCGACGATGGCGCAGAATTTCACGTCGCGACCAACGAACTTGATCCGGATCCGGTTGGCCCAATAGAACAGATCGTAGAGATCGTCGCCGCCGATCTCGGCCAGCGCCAGTGCGTCGCGACGGTCCAGAAGTTCGCCCCGCAGAACACGGTCGGCAAGAGTGGCAATTTGAGCGTTCACAGATTCTCCCTGATTTGCTGGCACGTAACCGTCAATCGTCGGCACTGGTGCGCGGTTAATACGGTTGGAAAAAAAACGGACCGGCGTATTCGATTCAGCGGCCGGGCAGGGGCGGAATGACATCAGTCATCGGTCGCACGTCGCGAAGCCGCAGTGCCCGCGCGGTGGCGTCGTATTCGAAGATCGCGACCTGGCCAGTCGTGTTGTTGACGACATAGATTGCGTCGTTGCCGCCGGCAGTCTTGGCGGTCACGATCTGGTAATCGCGGTCCCGCGCCGCCTCGGCGCGTGCGGGAGTACCGGCCAAATTGGCCCACGCCATCAGGATCGCCGTGCCCGCCAGCACGCCGATCAGAAGCCCCGTCACGGCCGATTGTTGTTTGGTGTTCATGATGATCTCAGCGGTAAATATCGTCGATTGCGCAGGACGTCGACTTTCTGCGCGTCATCCGCCACGCGAACCGGCCGGTGTGCCAGGCGCGGGCTGCGCGGGATTCGCCGGCGCCGGACCACCGCCGGGACGCAACGACGATGGCGGCATCGTTTCGGCCGAGCGAAAAATTCCCGCCAGATCGATCGGGTTCATCACCTGCAAGTGGTGTGTTGTGTCGTCGTAGTTCATCGCACCCAGTTCATCGTGCGTCATGTCGACGACCAGCACGACCTGATCCGGCCCGCCCGCCACGTTGCCGGAAACCGTCAGATAGTCCGCCCAGGCCCGCGCCGCGGCATTGGCGGCGGCCGGATGAAAATCCCGCGATATCAGCGGCAGGGCTAATACCGCGTTCAACCCGACCAGGCCGTACAGGATCATGGTTCGCTTTTGCATGGGCGACTCCTTGGCTAATCCAGATGCGTTCGTTTGGCCGATTTGAATACGCCCGCCACGCACAGGATCATCAGAAAGATCCCCAGCAGCCACGCCATCGCGACCGAGCCGTCGGCCCAGACCGTCACCGGATAATTCTGAAATCGCGGATCAATATCGGTGCCCGCGCCGCTGCTATTGGCAGCCAGGGCAACCGACGGCGCCAGAACCACCCAAGCCGCCGCCAACGTTCGATACATGAATCTTCGCATACCGCTATGATAACCAGGTATCGAGCGGCCGGGCAAGCGACCGAAAATCCGCCGTCGGCAGGGCGACCGTTTTCCACTTGGCGCTTCGCCGCCTCATCCGACCGCGGTATTCGTGCAGATCGACGCCCATTCCCTGATACCACCGATCGCGAAATGAGAACAGGCCCGGCCCCGGCGCCAGCGGTGTATCCACCCAATAGATGAACATGAGTACGGCCTTGAACCCCTCGCCAAACACGCGTTCCCATTCGGCCAGATCATCCACATCGCGTTCACCCGCCCATGTTTGCAGTGAACTCCGCCCGCTCTGGCCGCGCGCCGACCGGCCTTTCACATCCACCAGCAGATTCGGCCCGGACTTGCTGTATACCACGAAATCAAACGATTTCAGCCGTGCATTGGCAAACAAGGCCCGCTTGGCCTCATCGACCGACACATACGGCAATCCGCGTTCGCGTAAGAGCGATTCGAACGCCGCCTCGTAATGCACGCTCCGGTCGCCCATCCCGATGTTCACGATCCTACCAAATCTGCCCGCGACAATCACGCTTGTAAGGATCTCGCTAATTCGATTGATCCCGCGTCCCGAAATCGGGACAATCCGAATCTCGATCGAAACTGTTTCGATCTCCGTCCGGAGAGACCTTGAATGAAGTTCGGGGCTGCGACTACGTCCGATCCGCAACCGGCCGCCAAGCGACAGCAGGCAGCGATCGCCCAGCGCGTGCTACCGGCCTTTGACTTCACCGTGCCCCGTCGGGCAATTCCGCCGGGGTATGGAGTGGCGATGGGGCTTCTGGCGGGCTGCCTGACGCTGATCCCGCTGATTTATCTGGCGCTGCTGGCTTTTCTGCTGTACCTGGTCGCCTGGCACACATACCAGAGTCTTGCCACGCTGTCCCAGGGGCCCTATTTCGCATTTCACGTTCCCATGGCGTTGCTCGGCGGATCATTGCTCCTGTTTCTGGTCAAGCCAGTCTTCTTTCGCAAACGCCCCGACAAGATCGACGTGGTTTCCATCAGCCAGACGGATGAGCCGCTGCTGTTTGCCTGCGTCGCCAAACTGTGCGCAGCCATCGGATGCGTGCCGCCGTCGCGCATTGAAGTCGATTGCGACGCCAACGCCCATGCCCGATTCCAGCGTGGGATTATCAGCGGCGTACGCGGCGATCTGGTACTGCGGATCGGCCTGCCACTGGCGCAGACGCTGACGCTGCGACAGTTCATTGGGATCCTGGCGCACGAATTCGGGCATTTCAATCAGCGCCACGGCATGAGCGGATCGTATCTGATTCGACGGCTCATGCACTTCTTTGCCCAGGTTGTCTTTCAGCGCGACAAAATCGATGAACGCCTGGCGCGTCTTCGCTACAGCAACTACGGGCCGCGAAGAGCATGTTTCTGGCTGCTGTCCGGCCCGATCGAAGCGGCACGCGGCGTCTTGTGGCTCCTGCTGACCGTCGGCTCGCTGGTGACATGCGGAGTTCTGCGCCGCATGGAATACGACGCCGACCGCAACGAAGCGCTCGTCGCCGGCACTCACGATTTCGTGCTCACCTGCCGACATGCCGTGTTCCTGCAATTGGCCGTTCAACTGGCTCGTGGCGACGTCACGCAGACGTGGGAGACACGGCGGCTTCCGGACAACCTGCCGGCGCTGATCGCCATCAACGGCAAATACGCGTGGCGAGATCGCGACAAGCTGCTGGGCCAAATAGAGCAACAAACCACCGGCTGGCTGGACACTCACCCTTCCCTGCACGATCGCATACAGGAAGTCGAGCGGCTTAACGCCGAGCCACTGCTGAAGCTCGAAGCGCCTGCCACGTGGCTCTTCAGCGATTTCGAGGATCTGTGCCAGCGCGCGTCGCAGGCCACCTATCGTCGCGTATTCGGTGCCGCCGCTTCCGAAACCACGCTGATGTCCTCCCAGGCGCTGGGCCAGGAGCGTCTGGCCGAGCGCGAAGCGATCAAGACGCTGCGTCGCTATTTGCGCGGCCACATTGTTTCAATGCGGCCGGTCTTTCCTGATGTGGACGCGGATCGTCCCATCGAGGTCAGCCCGGCCGCGGCGATTGAGTCGCTTCGATCCGCGCGTGAGCGCATGCTCGCCGCGGCGGGTCGGCTCGGTCCGGGCGTGCAAAACATTGCCAAGGACACCGTCACTCTGGCCGCATCGCGGGCGCAAATGGCTGTGTGCGAGATCTTCACCCGATCTCCCAACGCCGCCAGAATCCACAGCCGGGCCTACCGCACCGTCCGCAAAACCCAGCCGTCGCTCAATCAAACGCTCGACCGTTACACGCCTTTCGCCTCCGCCGCGTCGTTGCGCCTGACCGGAGCGCTTCGCTTGCTTCAAAGTGACGGCGTGCGATTCACCGGCTCCAGAGGCACGGAATATCCCCTGGCCCAGCGACGCATCCGCGCCACGCAACTTCTGGCCGTAAGTCGTGTGCTGGAACGAATCTCTCTTCGCATGAACCGACTGGGAAACTCGTTCATATCCATTCGCGTGCTGATGAGTTCGCACAACAAGAACCGGCCCAACCCGCCGCTGGTTCGCAAGATCCTCGCGGAGGTCAAGGACGCCGACGAAATCATCCGCGAGGCGTCGAATGAGCTTGCACCTGTGGCGTTTCCGTTTCCGCATGCAACGCCGGGCATTTCCATCGCCAGCGTTGTCGCTCCGCGATTTCCGGCCGAACGCAATCCCGCCGACGCAATCAATTGCGCCGCGACGGCGCTGAGCGCCTATTCCGTTCTGGTCATCCGCGTTCTGGCGGAACTCTCGCAGATCGCCGAAGAGGTCGAGAACGCAGTCGGTATCGAGCCGCTGCCGGCGATCGAGCCGCTCGATAAACCCGCCGTGGCCAACGACAGGCCGGCGGACGTCAAGCGATACTGGATCAAATACAGCGGCCGCGCCGCTGCCGGGATCGCGATGTTCACGTTTCTGCTTTGGTTGAGCATTCATCCGCCAGTGGTACCAGCCATGCCCTGGGACAACGGCGTGTCGCCGGCCGGGTATCAGCCGGATTCATTTCATGTTCCGTTCTCACGGCCGCAGCAGGAGATTCCGCAATACGCGCCGCAGCCGCCGATCGGAATGCCCGTGATCCCACAAATGCCTGCGCCGACGATCCCCAATTTTCCGCAGCCGCGCACGCCGACAACTCCAAACTTCCCGCAGCCCCCGACTCCGATTGCGCCAGCCATTCCGCGCCGGCCGAGTATGCCAACTCCGCCGCCCAGGCCCGCGACTCCGCCACCACAGCCGCAAATTCCGGTATTTCGACCCCCGCCCATGCCGCAGCCGCGTATTCCCTCGCCACCTTCAGGTTCCGGCGGCCGGGGAGGCTGACCGTGGCGGGCAACGCGTGGCGACGCTGTCTGCCGTATTCGGGTTCCCTGCGCCCGTCTTCTCAACCGATCTTGAATCCGATCGCGCTCTTGAACGGCGTCGTGTCGGGGCAGGTGATCACAAGACCGTCGGCCTGCTGAGTCCAGGAGAGTTTGGATTCGCTGCCCAAAAGTGAGACGGCCTTGATCGGCCCGGCCAGAGCGGCGGCGGCCGTGCCCAGCGAGGTGATCTTTATCTGGGCGCCGGACCCTGGTACCGTCATGCAAAAAGCATACACGCTGCCATCTTTTCCCATTGTAAACCTAAAGTCTTCGTTTGTGAACGCATAGCTGGCCTGCCTGCTGGACAATGCGCCCGTGGGCAGTTTGCGGCTGCCTTCGCCAAATTTGCTCCATGCCTTGCTGCCATAGATCCCATCGCCATTGATCTTCATCCAACGCCCGATTTCCGCCAGCATCGTCTTGCTGGCGTCGTCAAGCGAACCGTCGGGCTTGATGGGCACACAGATGGCGACGGCCCCATCGCGGGAGACGCATTCGAGCAGATGCCGGATCACCATGCCCGAGTCGTAGACGAAATTCGGCGCGTAAAACCAGTCACCCACCTGCGATTCGCCAATCCACGGCTGGTCGGTCTTGATCGCGTCAAAGTACTTGCTTTCGGCGGTGTTCACGATGCCGTTGTTGGCATCGTGGTGCTTGACGATCGCGAAGGTGTCGATGGCGCCGCGCCGCGCAGCCGTGCGGTTGAAGTAATGCGCCAGCACGCGCGCCATGGCATCGCACTTGTAGCCCATGCCGGTGTGATCGCCGGAGAACGGCCGGGTGGAATTGCCGTCGGTGTAGATGAAATCGGGATCGTATTTCTCGATCACGTCCATGATGCGAAGCGCCCACCACGTGGCATACCAATGCGCATACTGCTGGTGGTTCGTGTAAATCCCGTTGGGCGGGCTGGAGCCGGTTCTGTCATACGAATTATAGATGCCGGCATACTCGCGCATGTTCACGGTGTAGAGCAGTCGCGGGTCGAAGCCTTCCCACCATTTGCCCACGCCGTCCGCAAGCGTCAGCCGCGCGCCATCGTAGGGCACCCCAAGCTTGCCCTGGTCGTTGGTTCTGTCGCCGGCAAAGGCAGACTGATACCAGAACCAGCCGTAATCATGGTGAAAGGTGACGCCAAAACGGATTCCCGCGGCGCGCGCCGCCTTCTGCCAGGCGCCCAGAATATCGCGCTTGGGGCCGAGGTTGACGCTGTTCCACGGCTGATATTTCGAGTCCCAGTTGTCAAATTGATCGTGATGCACTCCCTGGATAATCAGAAACCGTGCACCCGCGTCGCGATAGAGATCCACCAGCGCGGCCGGATCGAGCTTGGCAGGGTTCCACGTGCGGAGCACGTCCATGTAGCCGGTTTGCGACGGATGCCCGTAGTCGCGAATATGGTTGCGGTAGGCGGGCGTCCCCTCCTGGTAAAGTTTGCGGGCATACCAATCGCCGCTCTGGCCGGCCGCTTGCGGACCAAAGTGTACCCAAAAGCCAAATTTCGCCTCGCGCAGCCACGCGATATCCTTGACCGGATACGTCTTGGCAATCGATTCCCAAGTCGGCTCAAACGGCCCTCTTTCGATGGGGAAGTCCATCTTCGCTTCAGGAAAGTCGGCCGCAATGCCCAGCGGTACGGAGCCCAGCGCCGGCCGGGGCGACGAAATCGACGGGATTGCCGGCAGCGGACCAATCGGCGGTAGCATTGGCAGTGCTGGCACTGTCGCAGGCGCGCCGCCGCCAGCGGCAGGCGGAACATCAGCGGCCAGCGTTCCCGGCGGCAAGACCTGAGCGGCCAATCCCGCCACGGTGGCGGCGGTTGAAGCCTTCAGAAAGTCGCG
>CAYQTE010000030.1:13260-52059 GCA_964420285.1 uncultured Tepidisphaeraceae bacterium | reverse complement strand
TTTTGACCGCGGATCTCACGGATGCCACGGATAGAAATTATGCGATCAGCTTTCCCTTTGTCTTTGTCCATCAGTGATCATCCGCGGTCAAATCGAATTTGCCTTTCCTCCGTGATCCTCCGTTACCTCCCTTCGGGTCTGCCATCGGCCCTGAGGCTGAACGCCTCGCCGCTCAGAGTCGAAGACCGGGGTGAGTCCCTTCTTCCTGGCGATTCTTGCTGTTCTCCAACTTCGACGAGCTCAGTCGAGTCGCAGTTCGATTTCCCGACAAGGCCGGAACGGCTGGTTGACAAGGCGGTGGGGCGTGATATCGTGGCGTGCAAAGGTGTGAGGCCGGAAGCCAGTTCTTCCTCACTGTCGCAGCGCCGAATAATCGGCGGCTGAGCGAACGAATTCATATCAGTTGGAGCGTGCGATGAAAAATGTGTTGATCGTCGGCCCGCGTGGCCGGGTTGCGTGCTCGTTTGTCGCGGTGGTTTTCGCGCTGCTCGCCCCGGGGTTGCGCGCGGCGGATGTCTTGCCGGCTGTCGCCAAGGCCAATGTGAGCGCCCCCGTGACAATCACCGACAGCGGGGCGGCCTGGACGATGGACAACGGCATTGTGCGGGCCACCATCGACAAGCGCAGCAGCCGCATGACGTCGCTGGTGTTTCACGGCATCAACACCATGGCCGGCGGCGGATATTGGGAAACAAACCCGGCCGGTGCGACCGGCAGTATCACCATTGACCCTACGAAGAACGGCGGCCAGTTGGGCGAAGTGTCCGTGAAAGGCGCTCCGGGGCGCGGCATCGACATTGACGCTCGCTACGCCCTGGAACGCGGCGCCAGCGGCATCTATGTCTACGCGGTCTATACGCATCCGGCCGCCAACGGCGCGGGCAGCTATGGCGAAAACCGCTATATCACCAAGCTCAATCACGATTTCAACTGGATCTCGGTGGACCAGGACCGCAACATGCTCGAATGTACCCCGCAGGACTGGGGCGCTGGCACGGTCATCAACGCCAAGGAGCAGCGCATCCTGAACACCGGTTACTACAAGAACTCCGTCGAGCACAAATACAGCTACAACGCGGTGCAATACAGGATTCCGGCCTATGGCTGGTCCAGCACGAAAGACCATATCGGTATCTTCATCATCAACCCGACCACCGAGTATTTGAGCGGCGGTTCCGAGAAGCTGGAACTGGTTTGCCACTTTGACGCCAACGACAATCCCGATCCGATCATCCTTAATTACTGGTGTGCCGGCCACTATGCCGGCGGCGCGGGATGCAACGTCCCGGCCGGCCTGGCCTGGAGCAAGGTTGTCGGCCCGATGTTTGTGTATTGCAACGCGCTGTCGGACCCGCAGAATCCATCGGCAGCCGATATGGCGACGCTGCAAGCGACAGCCGGCAATCCGACGGTTCCGGCCGTCTGGAAGGCCAACGGCACTGCCCTGTGGCAGGATGCTCTGGCCCAGGCGAAGGTCGAGAAGGCTCGCTGGCCGTACGATTGGGTTGACAGCTCGGAATACACGCCCAAGGCTCAGCGCGGGAACGTGACCGGCCAGCTTGTGCTTGACGACCCGCAGGCCGCTTCAACCAAACTGCCCCATCTGACCGTGGGTCTGGCTCACCCGGATTACACAAGCAATGCCGGCGGGTTTGTTGCCCGATCGGGCAACGGCAACATGATTACCTGGCCGCACGATGGCAATTTCTACCAGTTCTGGACCGATGGCACCGAGGACGGCAAGTTCAATATCACCAACGTGCGTCCCGGAACTTATACGCTGCACGCATATGCCGACGGCGTGCTCGGTGAATTCGCCAAAACCAACATTACCGTCGAGGCCGGCAAAGATATCGACCTCGGCCAGGTCACCTGGCAGCCGGTTCGCTACGGCAAGCAGGTGTGGGACATCGGGTACCCGGACCGCACCGGCGACAAGTTCTACAAGGGCGACGGCGCCAATTACTGGCTGTGGGGCTGGTGCCTGCGCTATGGCGATCTGTTCCCCAATGACGTTACCTACACGATCGGCAAGAGCGATTATCACAAGGACTGGTTCTTTGAAGAAGTGCCACACGCCACGTCCGAAGCCTGGAAGAATCCCGCCGCCAAAGACCCGCTCAACCAGCCGTTTGGCTGGGTGAATCTGGCGACCGGCAATCAGAATATGTGGGGCCAATGGGCCCGAGGCCGGGCCACCACATGGACCGTCAAGTTCAACGTGGACCAGGCTGAGCATGGCCAGGCGGTGATGCGCATCGCGCTGGCCGGTGCTGACGGCAACGGCGGGCTGGCCATAGGCGTCAACGGCCGCAGTGTGGGCAGCATTCGCCCGGTGGCCACCAACGCCCTTCGCTATAACACCAACAAGGGTGTCTGGGGCCAGTACACGCAGCAATTTGACGGCTCGCTGCTGAAACAGGGCGAGAACACGATGACGTTCACCGTCCCCGCCGGTGAATGCAATTCCGGCGTCGTTTGGGACTACCTGCGTCTGGAGGTCAATGAGAACGCCGCGCCCGGCGGCGCGCTGACGCCGGTCAAGTAACGCGGCCCCAGGCGGCAGGGCAGTGAACATGATGTGCCGGGATGAGGCCGACGGCAGTGGTTTAAGTCTGCAAATAATCGGATATAGTCTCTGCCACAATGATCACTGATATCAACGGCCTGGGTGCCACCGACTCGCTGGCTTGTGACCTGTGCATAGTGGGCAGTGGCGCCGCGGGAATTGCGATAGCGCGAGAATTTATCGGCACGGCGCACTCGGTCATACTTCTGGAAGGCGGCGGCCCCACGTTCGAATCGCGCTGCCAGGAACCTTACAAGAGCGAAATCACCGGCCTGAAGCACGACGGCGTTCACAACGGCCGCGTCCGCGTTGTGGGTGGAACGACGACGCTCTGGCCGGGCCAGACCATACCGCTGTGGGACATCGATTTTGAGAAACGGCCCTGGGTTCCCGGAAGTGGCTGGCCGATCGAGCGGGAGGCGCTGCTCCCGTTTCTGGATCGTGCGGCGGATGTGCTCAACGTGCAGCGGAGTTCCTTTGAGGCTCGCGATTTGATCGATCGCGGCGCGGACCTGCCGGCTTACCAGGGCGGCGGCGTGGTCACGTGTTTTTCGCAGTTCAGCCCGGTCCCGGACTTTTCGCAGGCATACCGCCAGCAACTGGCGGCGGCGGAGAATATCCGGCTGATCACGCACGCCAATACCGTCGCAATCAACGCCAATGCGGACGCCAATGCGGTTGGGGATGTGCGCGTTCGGTCCTATGAGGGCAAGGAGCTGCGCGTCAGCGCGAAGATATTCATTGTCTGCTGCGGCGGGATCGAAACCGCCAGGCTGCTTCTGGTCTCCAACTCGGTTGAGCCCAACGGGATCGGCAATCGGCACGACGTTGTGGGCCGGTATTTCCAGGATCACCCCGGTGTCGCCATGCCGGTGCGGCCACTGGACCACAAGCGATTCACCCGCTGGTACGGTGCGTTTCGGCGCGGTCAGATCAAGCACGTCATCAAATTTACCGCCAGCCCATCGCTGCAGCGGGAGAAGGAAATCCTCAACGTCGGCGGGGAAGTGTTCTATCCGATTTCCTTTGCGGTGACGGCCGCAAAGATGGTGGTCGGGTCAGTGACGCAGATCTTCCGCAAGCCCAAGGCGAAAGTGGCGGAAGCAGGGGTTGGTCCGGCGACGGGCGGCGGTGCGGCGGATCAGACGACGGCGCGGGCGCGGCTTTTCGAATCGTTGGCATCGGTGGCGAACCGCCTGGATCAGGTCGGGCGCACGGCGTTCTTCAAACGGTATGTGCTCGGAAAGGTGGCGACGGCGGGGTCGTTGCAGCCGCACGTGGGGTTTTCGGTGGAGCAAGTGCCCAACGCGCAGAGCCGGGTGACGCTGGGCGATCAGATCGATTCTCTGGGCATGCGGCGGACGGTGCTGAACTGGAACGTGACCGAATTGGAGGGCCGATCGATCATGGTCTTCGCGCAGGCTCTGGCGCAGGAATGGAGCCGCCAGGGGCTGGCGGAATTCGATCCGGACGAGCTGCACATGGCCGGGCGGGAGCGCGGCGAACACGGCGGGTTCATCGACGCCAGCCATCACATGGGGACGACGCGGATGGGGACCGATCCAGCCACCAGCGTCGTCGATCCGCACTGCCTGGTTCACGGATACCAGAACCTCTACATTGGAAGCAGTTCCGTATTTCCGACCAGCGGTTTTTCCAACCCGACGTTCACGATGCTGGCGCTGTGCCTGAGGATGTCGGACGACATCAAGCGGCGGCTGGCGCAGCCGCAAGCCGTCGCGTGATTTCAGGTGGGGTTCCGGTAATAAGAAAGGGGCCTCATCGGCTGTCGCCCTTGAGGCCCCTTGTCAGATATTCGGTTGCCCGGCGGTGGTTTTCGTCGTATAGTGTCGCCGTGAGCAGAAGTTCTTTGCCTGTCAAGTTAGGGAGTATGGATAGCTCCCGATCGGCAGGAATAAGAGGAACCTATCGGCTGTTTCTATGCGTGATTGCATTGACGACCGAGAAAATCATACATAAGCACGGAGCTGACCACTGACCAGACCTTTGCGACTTCCTATGGAGAGAGAAGTATGATCGAATCGGTGTGGCGGCTCGTAAAGGGAGTGCGAAACTACCGCAATCCCTTTTGGCTCATGTTTCAACGCGCACTCAAATCTCCCATTGTGACAGTGGTTGACCGCAAGACTGGCCTTCGATTTCGTTGCCGGCGCGGAGCCGAAGTCATGATGGCCGAAACGTTGCACGCCCATATATACGACATTGCCTTCGCGCCCGTGCGAAAAGGCGACGTCGTCTTTGATGTGGGCGCCAGCCACGGGTATTTCGCCTGTTGGGCCGCCTATCAGGGGGCCACGGTGCATGCCTTCGAGCCCGATCCCGATGTATTCAAGTTGCTGGTCGAAAACATCCGCGCCAACGGGCTGGACGACCGGGTGACGGCCTATCCGATCGCCGTTGGCGGGGAAAGCGGGCCGGCGAATTTGCTTTGCACGCCACGGTTGGGTGGCGGCATGAATACCACCATTCCCGCATTTGCCCAGAATACCAGAATTGACATCACCGCGCAAGCAAGAGTCGAAATGCTGTCGTTGCCGGATGCGATGGCCAAATGTCAGGTGGAACGGCTGCGGGTCTGCAAACTGGATTGTGAAGGCGCCGAATTATCGATTCTCGGTTCGCTCGATCCGGCCACAATCGAGAAGGTCGACGCCTTCGTGTTCGAATATCATCCCGAAGCTTACGATGTTCTATTACTGGTGGAATCGCTGCTGGGATGGAAAGACTATCATATCAGCAAAGTAACAAGTGCGGACGTGCAGAACGCGAACCTGTGTGCCGTGCGTTCGGAGTTGATACGGGAATGGTGTGTGGGGCAGAATTCGAGCTTTCGGGAACAATGCAAGCTGACACCCCGAACCGCACCGCCAATCGAATCGCGACAGGCGCTGAACAAGCGGAGCTAGACTCCACGTACCGCAATACTTTCGTCAACTCGGGATGCAAAGCCGTCGCCGTTGCGTCCCGGCACGTTCAATCCCACCCATTACATGAGGCGAGCTTCCGCGAGTTTGCTGCCCTCGCGGCGATGCAGGCTGTCATAGACCTGCTGGACCTTGTCGGCCGTGTGCTGAATCGTGAAATGTTCGCCGAATCGCTGCCGCCCCTGGCGGCCGACCTGGATTCTCAATTGGCGATCGGCCAGAAATCGTGAAATGGCCTTGGCCATGGCGTGGTCATCGCCCATTGGGACCAGCAGGCCGGTGACCCCGTCAACAACAATTTCCGGCACGCCGCCGCCGTTGGTGGCCACGACGGGTTTTCCGGCTGCCATGGCCTCGACGATCACCAGCCCGAACGGCTCGCCGGTTGTCGACGCGTGTACGAGCACGTCGAGGTTGGCGATCAGATCCGGAACATCCTCGCGAAAACCGGTGAATTCTACTGCTTGCGTGAGATTGAGCGATTCGGCCAGACGACGGATCTGTTGCTCGTATTCGCTTTCACTGAACAGCGCCGCCCCGATGATTTGGAACTTAGCCTGCGGGAATTGCGACCGCACGAGGCTGGCGGCCTTCAGGAAGATGTGCTGGCCTTTCCAGGGGCTGATTCGACCCACCAGCCCGACAAGCGGCGCGGCGTTTTCCTCTTTCCGTTCCGCGGTAATCTGGCTGGCATCGGCGCCGTCATGCACGACATGATAATGCGGAGGTACGCGCGGGCCCTGGAGAGCGGCCGGCGTGTCGGGCGACGATCGCCGTTCAAGCGTGCGCAGGGTCGCGGCGGAATTTGCGATTACACAAGTCGGCAGCCATCGCGCCAGCCATCGAAAGACGCGCACCGCCGGCCCGGGCAGATAGTCGCTGTCGATGCGGTCGCGCACGTGCCAGATGACCGGGATGCCGGCCAATTTGGCCGCGGCGCCGCCGAGTATGTCCGATTTCAGCGAATTGGTATGGACAATATCAATTCGGCGGCGGCGGAGTTCCGATGAGAGCCGCCATACAAACAGGGCAGCCAGCAGAAGTTCCCAGATGCGCAGCAGCGTGCGGCCGCCAAGGGAGTCTTTTCGGGTATCGACGATTCGGCGGTCGAGTGGAAATATCGAGACGGCAATTCCAGCGTCGTGGAGCTTCTGCCGCAGCGGTCCATCGGAAAAGAGCACGACCAGAGGCCGGTAGCGCCCGGCGTCCAGGCAGCGAACGAGATTCAGCAGCGCGATTTCGCCGCCGCCCAGATTGGCCGTGTGATCCAGGATGGCGACCTTAGGTATCCTGGTCCGCGAGTTGGAACAGCGCCTGCGGGCAGGTGATCGGTTGATTTGCGGCTGTGAATCCGCCAGGCATTGGCTCATCACATACCTCTTGCGTCCGGGACGGCAGCGCCCTGAAGCTCAAAGCGGCGGCGGCCGCGCCGTTCGGCGGTTGCGCGCCGCCGGCGCCGCGATGGCCGGGCATCATCCGCGCCGGACGGCGCCACTTCGACAGCGGCCGGATCGCGAGAAGATTCCCGCTGCGTTGTGTCTACAGCGGCTAACGACGCGGAGAAGAGGCAGGCATTGATCATCCAGATTTCCATTCCCGCCTGAATGGTAAACAGGGGAAAGACAAAAGTGCCGGCCAATGCGGCGATGTTCAATGCGAAGACAACGCCGCTCCATAACCCCAATTGATCCGCCCGCCGAACGGCCAGTTTCCATGACAGCCACATCGCGATGCCGAAAGCCGACACGTAAACAAGAACCAGCGCGATCCCGCCGTCGAACAGCCACGATGTCCACATGATTTCGGAATAGAGCGGGTCGTTTTGATTGCCGAAGTAGTAATTCATCATTCCCCATCGGCCCAGTCCGGCGCCAAACGGGTATTTCGGCAGGTCGTAGGTGATCAATTCGTTGAGGAAGAATCCGCGATTGGCCGAGTAGACGTCGGCCGGATTCTCCGCCGTGAGCGTGGCGAAGCGTTCGATGGTTTGTTTGCCGCCGATGGCAAAGGCCCAGGCCGCTCCGAAAATCGCGACGGCGCCGATCACGGTGGCGGTGGCGATGACCTTGTTCCATTCGCCTCGCCGCATCAGCATGCCCAGCAGGACGATCACGCAGACAACCGCCATGACCAGTTCGACGCGGACCTGCGAGAGAAAGATCGCGAAAAGACTCACGAGCATGCCCGCCGCCGCACACGATCTCAGCAGCGGATGTCGCTCGGCCAGCAGAATGCCGGCGCCGAGAATGATGGCGTTGAGGGCGCCTTCGGCCGCGCCGCCGGGGGTGTCGGTGAGGCCGAACGGCCGCAATATGCGCGTTCCGTCGGCCAGGACCACGTCAGCCGCGCCCTGTTGAAAGGTTGCGCGGGAACTGACCAGAGACGAGGTCGCTCCCTGGAACTGGCCGGGAAAATACACCTGCAAAACGCCGGTGGCCGCACTGGCCAGATTGAACATCCACAGCACAAGGAGGATTCGACGGAAGACGGCGAAATCAGGTTTCGAGCCGGCCACCCAGGCCAGCGGGGCGTAGATGGAGACATACAAGAGGATTTGGGCCAGGCCGGCCATCATGGTGTTGTGCTCGGGGTGCAGCAGGCCGATGGCAAGGATGGCCGGCATCCATTTCAGCAGCCTCAGCGAGGGGTGCGTTTGATATTTGGGCGGGAGCAGCATGAGCAGGAGAAGACTGCCGCCGTAGGTGGCGATGCGCAGCGGAAGACGCAGTGGCGTGTCGCCGAGGAACAGAAGCGCGACCTGGCACCCCAGGGCATACCAGGTGAAATAGAGGGGCCATTGCGTCCATTGCGCGGGGCGCTGGTTGCGGCGGCGCACGCGCTGCCGAAACGGCGGTCTGTCCGCGTCGGGCGCGGGCAGGCTGGCATTGAGTTTCGCGCCGGAGTCGGCGCCAACGTCCGTCGACGCCTCGCTCGCCGCGGCCGCGGGCGGATGCGCGTGAACCGGTGGCAGGGGGGGCGCCACCGGGACCATGGTGCGGGCGGCAATCGGCGGCGGCTGGGGACGAATCCGAGCCGGCGGCGGCGTAGCCGTCTGGGGCGCCTCATCGACAAGCGTCTGTGTTCCCAATGCCGCACTGGCGGCCGGCGACTCTCTCGACTGGTCGAGAAGGGTGTGACTCGGTTTCTCGGCTTCGGCAAACACGGCCCAATCGTCGTGCCGGACCTTCAGGGTCGCCGGGCCAATGCGGATCTTGTCGCCCTTGTGCAGCTTCTGCTGGTGGATCTTCTGGCCGTTAACGAACGTGCCGGTGCGCGAGTTCAAATCGCGAATGTATCCTTCGTGATTGGCAACCAGGACGACCGCGTGCCGCCCGGAGACAGTTTCGCCGACAATCTGAACATCGCAGCCGGCGTCCCGGCCGATCAGGAGTATACGTACCGAGACCGGAAGGGGCGGCTGCTCGCCGTGGGTGTCCGGGCGTGGCGTCGCTGCATCTCGCGACGGATTGGGTTTGGGTGCGGCGGAGAATCGAAAAATGAACTTGCCGATGCACAGTTCGTCGCCTTCGACCAGCCGGCCCTCGCGGAGCGGTCGGCCGTTGACGACGATTCCGGTTCGGCTGGCCAGATCCCGGATGTGGATGGCATCGCGCGTTCGGACGATCATCGCGTGATGGCTGCTGACGGTGGAGGACTGCAGTTGGATGTGGCAATCGTGTTCCGAACCGATCAGCGTGACTGCGCGGCGCAGCGACGCCGACGACTCGCCCGCGTTCAGCCCAAGCGGTATGAGCTGCGGTGCTCGGCTGGCGGATGATTCGTCGGACTTGGAGGGCATTGTTCTCGGTCAACCAGGGTGAAGGCACGCCGGAGGCTTAGTATCCGGCGGGAGCATCCATTGATTCAGCGCGTCGCAGACGCTTCGGGCAAAGCGCTCGACGGAGAAATATTGCGCCCGCTCCAGGGCCGCTCCCCCGATCGTACTGGCCAGAGTCCGGTCGTCCAGATAGCGGAGGATCGCGGCGGCAATTCCCTCGGAATCGCCGAACGGCACGAGCAGGCCGTGAACGCCGTCGGTAATGACTTCGCGGGGTCCGCCGGCAGCGCCGGCGACGACGGGCTTGCCGAGCGACATGGCTTCGACGACGGTCATGCCAAAGGGTTCATGATCGGCGGCATGCACCAGGACGTCACAGGCCTGCATCCACTGGGGGATGTTCTGCTGATGGCCGGCGAATATGACGCGGCCTTCGAGCTTGAGCGTTTCCACCTGACGGTGCAATTCCGATTCGTACTGGTGCTCAAGGTGCCAGGCGCCGCCGACGACCACCGCCGTCGCCGTTGGGTAGCGGACCAGGACGCGCGGAAGCGAGGCGATGAACACGTGTATGCCCTTCCAACTCTGCAAGCGGCCGAAGATGCCGATCAGGGGCCCGGCCGGCGGTAGGCCGGTTTGCTGCCGGCAGGCGGCGGGGGAGGGAAGCGTGCCGGGGCAGAAACGAGCCAGGTCGGTGGCCGGATGAACGACGCGCACGGGAATTCCGGGCATCATTTTCATTTGTGCATCGGCGACAAATTGGGAGCAGGCCAACGATCCGGCGGCGGGAATGCGGGCGGCGACGCTGTCGATGATCCCGCCGATGGAAGGCAGGCCGTGCTGGAACCAGACAGCCGGGATGCGCGCCAGCTTGGCCGCCGGACCGCAATACAGGTGGGCCTTGGCCATCCAGGCGAGCATGGCGCGAGCGTGGATTCGCCGGGCCAGGCGCGTAATGGAAATGATGGTGGCGGCGAACTTGTGTGGCTGGCGGACGCGGCCGGCCTTGATGACCGTGGCGCCGACCCCCAGCGCCCGCGCCTGCGCGACCATCGGACCGTCTTCCAGAAACACGACGTGCCAGCGAATCGGACTGGCGGCCTGAAGGAGATGGAGCAGCGCCATTTCCGCTCCGCCGCGTTGATCGGCCAGAGGCATCACGATCAATACGGTAGGCGCCGTCAGGGTTTGGTCCAGGGCCAGGTGGGTCATTGGTTTTGTGCCTCATCGGCCGTCAGTTCCAGGGCATCGCGCCATTTCTTAGCCAGGACGGGCAGGGCGTAGCTTGACTCAAAACCCTTGCGAGCGCGTTCCCCCATGGCATTCCGCAGGACGGGATCGCGAGCCAGTCGCATGACGGCGTCCATGTAGGCCGCCGGGTTTTCCGATGGAACCGCCAGAATCGCATCGCCATGCAGTCGCCGCAGGCCATCGTCGGTGTGGTATCCATCGGTGGTGACGACGGCCAATCCGTGCTGCATTCCGGCGAAGAACGAGCCGCGCCGTGTCGATACGCCGTCGAAAAAAGGACAGCAGTAGATATCGATGGCCCTGAAATAGCGTGAGACGCTGTCGGGCGCCAGCGAACCCAGATCGATGATGGGGAGATTGGACATCTTGGCTCGAACCACGGGCCCCGCCGGGCCAATTGCCAGAATGCGAACGTCGTATCCACCGGCCCGCAGGCCGTGTCCCACTTCCGCCAGCCGGTCCAGAAGCCGGGACGGATGGTGACCTCCAAAAGTCCCCAGCACGATGGCGTCAGGCGGCAGTCCCAGTTCAACGCGGACATCCTGGCGGTCGGCCGACACCAGGTCCAGATTGGACCCGACCGGCATATGGAGCGATCGCCGCGTGGGATGTCGCCGTCGATACTCGTCGTGCCACGGCCCTGTCGAGAACAGCGAGAGGTCGGCGATCGACGTTATCGCGGCGAACTGCCAACGTTGATACATCGACATCAGGGTGTTGGCGGGTGAATTCGCCGGCATATACATTTCGTGAATCATCACCGCCAGGCGCATGCGCGGGCAGGCTCGGCGCAATTGCCGCAGAGCCCGGGCCAGATAGGGGTTAAAGCCCCGGCGGCCGTAGCAGAACGGATTGTATTGGACGATGAGCCAGTCGGGCGGGTTGGCCACGATGGCGTCGATGAGGTTCATGACGGTTGGCCAGGATGCGGGATCGAACGACTGAACGACCTGGACTCCGCGCAGGGCATCCGGGACGAAACCCTCGGCGGTGTAGATGGTCACATCCGCATACACCGACATGACTGAGGCCAGGCGGCTGGAATGGTCGCCGATGCCGTCAAGCTGCGGTGGCAGCGCGGAGGTGACGATCGCAATGCGGGGTCGCCGGCCGGCCGGCCACGATTTCGATCCGGCCTTTGATCGATGACGGCTGGGCGCATCGATCTCGATTGTAGATTCCATCGTGCCCATCATCGTATTCCATGTAAAGGGGAAGCAGGGGTCTTTGCCGCGGACGGCTGGTCGGCGGTGTCGCAGCGAGGGGCCGCTGAAGCGCCATGGGGTGAACGGATCCTCGAGCGGGCCGCTCGAATCGCGCGGTATCCGAAATCCGGCAGCCGCAGCATCCATTGAATGACAGCGGGCGGCGGTTGAACGGGACGCCTGGGAACGGGGACTGCGCCCTTGGCGCGGGCCGCCTGCCGGCAGGCTTCCCAGTCCTGATCCCAGATGTCCTCAAGCCAGAATCGCCTGGTTCCATGCTCGGCGAAGAGACGCAGAACCTCCATGTCCTGCCAGTGCGGCGGGTCGTCCGAAACTGTCCGCATGTCGATACCGGCCTGTTCCCAGCCGGCAAGCCACTGTGCGGGCGTGCGCTGTACCGGGCCCTCCAGCGAATAATCCTTACCCGTTCGATAAACCTCTCGACGCGAGAAGAGATGGCGCGTGCCGGCAACGTTCTCAATGACGCTGTACATGCGGTTCTTGGCCGCCTGTGCCCGGGGTCGAAGCAGCGCATAGTGCAGAATCTTCACGTCGTCCAGTTGAAGCTGGGGTGCGCCGGCCGGCATGGGCACGCGCGTGCTGTGGATCAATCGCGGCTCATGGACGGAATTGTCGTCGACAAATCCGAGCGGAAACCCTTCGGGGTAGCGAATGACATGATCAATGTCGCCCAGAAACGTGGGCTTTTCGATCATCAAGACGGTTCCGGGCTGCGCGGCCAGACCGCGTTTCCAGTCGGCCGAGGATGGCGCATTGGCCGCGACGATCTCGTCGGCGTCCAGAGCCAGGAGGACTCGCGGCATCGGCACCAGGCGACGGGCCGCGTCGATGAGGATCTTCTGCCGCTGTGCCTCATCGTACGTGGAACTGGGGTTTTGCAGCAGGACGACTTTCGGGTGCGACTTGCAAATCTCGATGCTGCCGTCGGTGGAATTCTGATCCAGCACGATGATGGCATCGGCCACGCGTTCGGCCACCGCCAGAAACCTGGGGAGGATCCAGGCCTCGTTCCGCACGGGTGTGATGATCACGAGATTGACCGGCGAATCTTTCATCCTCTTACACCTGCGATCCGGAAGCCTGCCTGCGCCGAGCCTGAAAGGACGCGAACCGGTTGAGAGCCGCCGACCGGATGCAAACGGCCGCGCGCCGGGCCTTCCACATCTGAAATCCCGTCTTTCCAAACCATCCGCTGTCGCCAACGCTGCGGACATATTGTTCGCACCGCGGCGATCTCAACCCGCTGTTCCAGGGCTTGTTGGCGCCGCTGAAGTGGAGGATGGCCGGGTCAACATCGCGCAGCGCCGCCTTTTGTGTCGCGTCGAGCAGCGCACTGCTCTTGAAATCCTCCCATGCCCCGGTCTGCACATTCCACTGGAAATCCAGCGGCTTCCAGCGGTTCCAAAGAACCCCGTTGAGGGCGTCCTGGTCGGCCGAACGAATATGTTTTGCCCATCGGCCGATGAATTCGACGCAGCGATCTTCCACGTGCTCTTGCCGATAGGCGTCGAGATCGATCAGGAGCACGCCCGCGTTGAACATCGGATGGGACGGATCAATTCCGATTTCGGAGATGCAATACGCCAGGGCATTGGGCTGGCCCACGGCGGGGGTCCAGAAATCCCGCACGGCTCGGATGGTGTTGTCCTCCATGGGCATGTCCCAAAGCGGGGTGATGTCGCGCACAACCAGGAGATCACAGTCCAGGTAGATGATCCGCCTGACCGACTGGGAAATAAGGCGCCCGATGGCAAACCGCAGATACGTCGCCCGGCTCAGGTGGGACAATCCCTTGGGCGCGTCGCGCAGGTAGTCGGTTTCCGCATCAAGCCACTCGATGGCCGGCGGGCGCGGGTGCCGGTTGCACGCGGCTTCAATTTCGCGTTTGGCCCGGTCGGAAAGCTCATTGCTGAGAACAAACGCCCGCACGGGTCGAGAACAGGTTGCCGCCGCCGAGCGCAACATCACCGCCAACGGCATGGCAAACCGTTCATCCGCGGCACAGACGATAGAAATCTCGGGGGCCATAAGGCAATCAGCCGACTGTTGGTGCTTCGACCGCCACGCTGCGCGAGGTCGGCTCAAGCCGGGGTCTGCTCTGGCCGTCAACTCGCGACGGCAATGCGTGCAGGAGCGTCTCGCGGGCGCGGCGATAGGCGCTGAGCGTCTTCTCGGCCGCGCGCTTCCATGTAAAGCTGGCGGCCAGATCGCGAGCGAAGGCGCTTTCGCTGCTGAGAACGGCCGGGTCGCGAAGGAGTTGGATAAGCTGGCCGGCCATGTGCCGGGCATCGCCCCGCGGCGCCAGCCAGCGCTGGGGGAGCATATCGGGCGGCCCCGGGGCGTCGTAAGCGATGACGGGTAATCCGGCGGCTAACATCTCCAGGACGCCAAACCCGAACCCCTCGATGTAGGAGGGGAAAACTCCGGCGACGCACGGCTGCAGGAGCGACGGCAGCTCATCGGGGGCAAATCGCGGGATGACTTCGATGATTGGCCGTAACCGCCTGGGGAAATGCGCCAGCACTTGTGCGGCCGTTTGAAACAGTCCGCACGTGCCGATCAGCCGGAATTTCGCGCCGGGGATCGCTGCGTACAAATCAGAGACGATCCGCGGGAAATCGAGGCAGCCCTTGCGGTAATCGAAAGTGCCGACGAAGGCGATGGTAGGCGGGCCGGTGCGATTTGAGCAGGCGCGGCTGAGGGCAACGAACCGCTCAGGATGCAACCCCAGGCCGACCACCGCGATTTTCGACGCCGCGATGCCATGCCGCACCAGCGCCTTGCCGTCATAGGAATTGAGGGAGACGAACAAATCGGCCTGCTGGGCGGTGCGATCGGCCCGGTTGCGATTCCGCGCCCACGTCGAGCGGGAAAGAAATCCGCGAACTATCCGTGCGGCGATCGCCCTGGGAGTCTTGGGCATGGGTATCTTGATGTCGCCGAAGTGATAGTGCAGCAGTACCGACCGCGCCACCATCAGCGTGGTTGGCGGGAATTCGCTGCGATCGAACGGCAGATATTCGTGGTCATAATCCACGACGTCATACTCCGCGGCCTTTTCGCGAAGGAAATCCCGCAAACCCTCGGCGTAACGATCCGGATCGACCCGGCCCATCGGCAGGCCATTTCCCAGATCCTCCGGACCGATCAGGTCGCAATGGCACCCTTCGCCGCGCAAGCCCTCGGCCAACTCGATCACCACCTTGGGCGCTCCAAGTGTGCGATCCAGACGAGTCGGGCTGCAAAAGAGTATCTTCATGTGATCAGGCCGCCAGATCAGTTCGGCGTTTCAGCGACACCGCCATGTGAACATTGACCACCCGCTGCATCGCCATCGGCAGGCTCTCGGTGGCCTTTTCCAGAACATTCACCAGCGACCTGGGCAGCACGCGGAGGATCGGTTCGGTCTTGACGTGCCCGCTGGTCAGCGGATTGGTGAAAAGCGACAGCCGCTGGACCTCCAGCCCCGCCTTGCCCGCCAGCGCGATCATCTCATCCATGTGGAGCAGGAAGATGTGTCCGTCGGCGTTAGGCCGGAACTGCACCGACTCGTAGACCGACGGATCGGGGCAGTCGGAAAACCGCGGCAGCTTGTTGCGGAAATACCCGCCGTTGGGCGTGGTCAGGACGATTGTTCCGTCTTTTGCCAGCAGGCTGGCCAGTTTCTTGAGGAAATCGTCGGGATGCGCCACGTGCTCGATGATCTCGGTGGCGAGAATGACATCGAACAGTCCGATCTTCTCGGTCGGCAGATCGAAGACGTTTCCCGCGTAATACTCGACCTGTCCGAATTCATATTTCTGGCGGACGTAATCGGCCAGTTCGACCCGCAGATCGTTCCAAAGAACGCGATATCCCATTTCCGCCAGCTTGAGGGTGAAATTCCCCTGGGCGGCGGCGAGATCGAGAACGCGAGCCGGCGGGGCCGCAGCCTGTTTGACCAGATCGATGGCCGTCTGGGCGCGATTGCGATATGCATAGGCATAGCCAAGGCTGGACCTGTCGCCCCACAATTCCAGTTCGTCGTAGTGGTGGCTTTCCTTTACCGACTGCGGCCAGGTTGGATTGAGCGGCACTCGTATCATCCGACAGACTCCTGATGAATGGCTCTATGCGCTGCGATCTCATTGCGGCTTTCGCCACTGTCCTGGCGAGCGCCGCCACCCGGCGCGGCGAGGCTTGGCACAAGATCGCGCAGGGCGTCTTCCAATTGATCGATCACGACCCGCGGTTTCCACTGGCCGGCCTTTTGCAGTGCTCCGGCCGAGAGCCGTTTCCATGTGCCCGGCGCCGTCCAACTGCTGGCGATGGCGTCGGCGTAGGCGGCGCCTTCGAGCCCATCGACGAGCAAGCCGTCTTTTCCAGAGGCCACAAAATCCGCCGGACCACCGCTGCGATGACAGATCGGCACGGTTCCGACGCTCATGGCTTCGGCGATGTTCCGGCCGTACGGCTCACCATAGCTTGTCGAAACCAGGCCATCAGCCGTCGCCATGTTGCGATACACGTCGGCATTGGTGATTCGCCCGAGGAATCGCACGGCGTCGCCGAGGTTCTGGTTTTGGCACCACTGCTCAAGGATGGGGCGTTGCGGCCCGTCACCCAGGACCGTGCCCGTTGCCAGGATTCCCTTCTGTCGGAGAATCTGGATCATCTCGCAAAATACGAGCGGCCGTTTGTTCGCCACCAGGTTGGCGACGAACAGCAGGTGGGGAAACCGGCCCGGCTCGCGCAGCGACGCCAGATCGGCCGGCGGGTCCACGATGACCGGCAGCGTGATGACGCGCCCGCGGGTCAGCGGCCGTATTTGTTCGGCCAGTGAATCCGTGGCGCAAAGCACCAGCGAAGCGGCCTTGAGAGTTCGATTCCAGCCGCGTCTTGCCAGCGGCGCCACGAGATTACCGATGCCCAGTCCCAACCGAGGCCCATAGACCCGGCTGGCGTCGCTGGATTCCTGCGGCCAACCGTAAAAGAGAGGACCGACCACCAGCGGCCTCTTGCCGGTATAAGGCTTGGCCGGGCATCCGCCCTCGTAAGGATGCATTCGCCAGACCAGATCGATCTGGTGCTGGCGCTGAAGCCGCCGCAGCCACCGGTTGGCGCGCCAGGCGTTTTCCCACGGCCCCAGCGAATTGGCGGGGACGATGTGCCGCCGGGCCAGGATGGTCATGTTTTCCGGCCGTTCATGTACGCCGTTGCGGTTGGTGTAAGCGAAAATGCGATTTCCGCGCTGCGCCAACTCGTTGAGCAGCGAAAAGCAGATCAACCCATCGCCGTGAGAGAGATGGTCGGTCAGGCATTCCGAAGCGCGATGTACAAAAATCGTCAGGGGCACGTGAACATCCGGAAAACTGGACAATTCGTTGCAACAACTCGCATATCAGGCGATGGCCGGTTCCTCGGTCTTGGCCTTTGCCTTTGCGGAGCTCCTGGGCGTCTGCGACTGGGGTTTGCTCGCGCGATCCCGCCGAACCATGCAGGGGCGCTCAATGCAACGGTAAAAGGCATAGGAGATCAGAATCGCCACCGGCACACCCACGAGCATTCGAAACGCCAGTTCACGCAGCGGACTGGGCGCCAACCGGCTGACCACCGGCTCGAGCATCCACCAGACCGGAACGTGAATCAGATACAAGCTGAACGACATCGCACCCAGCATCGTCAGTGGCTTGGAACTGATGAAGCGTAGCAAGGGCGGGTTGGCGGCTCGCTGGTCGAGCGAATGTCTTCCGCACCACGTCAGGGCCGCCGCCGTGGCCAGACCCATCAGTATGTCCATGACGTAATTGTGTTGATAGAGCTTGTTGCCGCGCCAGGTTGAAAAAGCCACGATGATGAAGGCTGCGGCCGCCGCCATGAGGCAGACACGCCGATACCACCCATCCGGGCGATCGCCGAGCTTTCGATGCGTCTCCACTACCGCCGCCATCCCCATGCCAAACAAACCCAGATACCACGGGAACGACCAGTCGAAGTTATTTCCCGGCGCCAGCAGGAAGTGCGGCAGCATGCCCAGACACAGTCCCAGCCCCACGCACCCGACGGCCCCCAGTCGTCGCCAGGCTGGCAACAGAAGCAGCGGGAACGCAAAATAAATTTGCCACTCCACCGCCACGCTCCACAGCGGCGGATTGATGCTCCAGATCCATCGCGAACTGAAATTATGCACCACCAGCAGATGCGTTACCAAGTCGCCCGGTGTCACGTGATCCGGCCTGTGCATCGCCCAGATCACAAGCAGCGACAACGCCAACGCCGCGAAATACGGCGGCAGGATGCGCAGCGACCTTCTGCGGAGATACTGCAGCACGCCGCCCGGCATTCGCCCGCCGTTGTCACGGTCGATCGGCAACATCAGGCAATAGCCCGAGAGGACGATAAACACATCCACCGCGTAATGTCCGAACCCCATCCAGAATGTGGCGCGTTGCAGCAGGGTGGGCAGTCGCGAGCCCATATCCGTGATGTGGTGGTCCAGCACCACGTAGAAGGCCGCCAGAGCCCGGATTCCATCCAGGAATGCCAGACGAGCGGTCTTCCCCGACCGCATCGGCAAAGCTGAAACAGGCTGTGAATTTGCCAAGTCCACTAAATGAAACCTTAATGCGAAGTTCATTGCCCCGGCGGCGATGACGGACATACTCACGCCGCCACGGTCGGCTCGGGCGCAGCGGCCGCGGATACGGCCGGCAATCCATTTGCCGGCAAGCCCGGCCGCATCGCGACGCCGCCGATACGCAGCAGCGTGGCCCAGGCTGAAGCCGCCTCTATCCTGTTGGTTCGACCCCGGAGCACCGACTGGGCGAGCATGAATCCATTCCAGGGCAGCGTCGCCATATAAATGGTCCGCAGCAGCAAAGTCCGCGCCAGCCCAAAGTGCTTTTGAAAATATGCAATGATCGCGCGGTGCATCTCCACCCGGAACCCGTCCGCGCCCGGTCGCATCTGCTTCATCGATTGCCCGCCGTAGTGAAGTACCCGCGCCGACGGCACAAACGCCACGTCCCAGTTGATGATTCTGGCCCGTCGGCACCAATCGACCTCTTCGCAGTTGGCAATCGGCGATAATTTATCGTCCAAAAGTCCGACCTGCTGAAGTGCCTCCCGGCGCACAGCGATGCAGGCGCCCAGTATCCAATCCACGCAAACCGGCATCTCGCCGAATTGGGCCGCGTCGATGCCCCAGCGCTTGACCGGCTCGGCAAAGCCAGGCAGGAGCAGGATGTCGATCAATTCGCCCAACAGGCTCTTGTCATGGAACGCCGAATTCTGAATGGTTCCATCGGGATTGAGCAATCTCGGCCCGGCCATACCGACCCTTGGATTCTCGTCCATAAATCGGACCAGCTCGTCCATGGCGCCGTCCCGCACCAGCGTGTCGTCGTTCAGAATGCATGTGTAGCGAGCGTCGGTTGCGCCGAGAACCTGGTTATGGTTGTACGAAAATCCACGCCGCTGCTGATTGAAGAGCCATTTGACCTGCGGAAATTCGCCGCGAATATCGTCGACCAATCGGCCGCCGGTCGCGTTATCGACGACCCACACGTCAAACGCGATGGCGTGCGTTCCTGCGTAGATCGACCGCAGACAATCCCGCAGCATCTCCGGATTGCTGTGATTGATGATGGAAATTGTCAGGTCCGGTTGCATGGTCTACGCGAATATCACTAGGCGACAAGCGTGTCCAAAGTGGTTGCGGCGTCCTCGCAGGCCGCCGACGCGTTGCCGGTCAGCAGATTGCAAAGCTGCGTGACAACGACGGCGGATGAAAGCCGCGGCCGCCAGAATGCGGCGATGTCGGCAGGCAGGCGAGCGCCGTTCTTCCATGCCCGCAACTCAGCGCCCAGCGCGTCGGCCAGAGCTCCGGCTGAGTGGCGACGTGCCACGGTTCCGAACCCCTGGCCGCAGATATCGACGAATGCGGGAATCGGTGTTCCGACCACGGTGGCGCCGCAGGCCAGCGCCTCGTTGGCGACCACCGGAGCGCCTTCCCACCGCGAGGCCGAGAGAAGCACGTTCGAGGATGTGAGCGACCGGCGGACGCCGGCCGGACTTTGCGGGCCCATGTAATGCACCTGCGAGAATTTTCCCACCAGCCGGGCAAACTCACACCGGCCCTGCTCCGGGCCAATGATCGTGAAGGATGTTTCCGCGCCACCCGAGAGATGAATCTCGATGGCGGCACCCAGCAATGGGGCGTTCTTTTGCGCGTCCTCCCATCGGCCGATGCACGTGACATGCTGATGGCGCGGCAGCGAGACATCGCAGTTCAGAAAGTCGTCGGCCACGAAGTGGGGCACAACATGCACTTTCGATATCAGATCCGTCCGGCCGCAAGAGCGAAGGAAATAGACGACGTTGCGAGCCGCCTCGGCCGTTTCCAGCACCGTGACGTCCGCCGCGTCAATGCACGAGAGTCGATCGCGATCTTCGACCTGATAGTCGATCAGGTAGCGTTGTGCCCAGTGCTTGATTGCCCGGGCGCGATCGACAAATCCGCGCGTCGCCGACATCCGCACGCGAAGTGCCTGGCGCGGGAATCGCCGGACGCTGATCATTCCATCGGAATCCCCGCGAAGAAGAACGCGCAGGCCCGCATCCTTCATGGCCGACACGATGCGCGGGCTGGCGATCCACGTGAAGGCGATGGCGGCGTCCAGTTGCAAATTGCGGTAAAACGAGACGGATTCGAGCATGGCGCGGGAGGCCGCCCGTATCGGGAAATCTCCCTGGCCGTGGGCCCGGTCCAGGCAGATCAGCGTGGCGTCGTGGCCCAGGTGGCGCAGAATCCGGATGTACTCGGTCATGTCGACCGATCCGGGGATCCAAGGCGCTGCCAGTAGTACAGCAATCTTCACAATTCCATTCCTGCTGAAAGCCGCACGGCCTCAGCGGTTCATCATGCCGACTGACGAGCCTCGCTCGCAAAATCCGCCGGACTGACCTGCAGGCCGTCTTTCCACGCGGATTGCGTTCCCGGCCCGATCTGCCAATGCGCGGGAATCAAACCCGGCGGGGGCCCGCCGCCCTGGGCGCCCCAAACCGACGGAACGATCACGATCTTGCCCTGGTCGCGCGACAACCAGGCCGCCCACCAGGAGAACGTGCTGTTAGCGGTTATGAAATGGCGGCAACTGGACATCAGGAACATGTCGAGATAATCGTGCTGAGAGTCATTGTGATTCACGTAGACGATCGGGGCGTCCATCGTGATGTGGCTCCTGGCCCAGTCCGCGTCGTCGGAGAAGACGAAAAACGTGGCGTCGCCGACCCGCCGCCGCATTTCTGTCATCGCCGCCAGGAAGTAGTCCGCCGGCTGAGTCTTCAAGATGCGCCGATACACCGGCGAAGACACGAAATCACCCCGGCGCACGTGAACGCATACCGAGTTTGTTTCATCGATGCGGGACTTGGTTTGGAGGTTTGCTCCGGCCAGCGCCTCGGCCGGTTGAATTTCATCAAGCAGTGTATCGCGAATGCATTCAAAATAGGCCGGACATTGCCACCACCCGCGCAGATACCATCGGCCGCGCAACTCGCGCACGGCCGGATCAAAACCGTCGCGGGGGTCGTTATGGATTTCCCAGGGGGATGAAGCCGGCGTGAGGCGAAGCAGCGGGCGAAGTGCGCCCAGCGTGCGGCCCATGGAGAGCCGGAGCATGATTTTATCCAGCCGCGAGGTTTCCGTCAGCCGCGTTCGATATTTCCGAAGGCTCAATGCCCGCTCGCCCGGGTGATCGAATTGCGACAGGTCGTAGCGGACGTCGGCGCCACGCTCGATTTCGAGGCTGCGACCCAGCGCGTACTGGAACAACTGATTGCCCAGCCCGCCCATCACCTGGATAATGCACCGCAATTCAGGCATGCTTCGTCTCGTTGTTTCAGGCGCCGCGTATCTCCGCCGGTTCGTCGGCCGATTCTGTTTCGGTCATTGCGGTCCACTTCAACTGGGGAGCGATCGCACCCTCGCGGCGCTCGCGCCAATACGGCGAATCGCTGAGCGGCCCGCTCACTGTGAAGGATATTGACGGCGCGGTCTTTTTCGGCTCGCAAATCCACTTGCAGGCGTGGATGCTCACCGCCATGTCCAGATGGTGCGCGCCCTCGTTCAAAAACTGCAACGGCAGCGGGCTGCGCAGGCATATCGGTCCCGGGCGAAGCTCGGGCCAGTCTTCCTGAGCCCAGTCGGTGCAACATGTTTCGTACACGACGCCGCCGTCGGGCCCGATCAGAACGTATCCGATCTTCAGCAGTGCGCTGGCGTGCCGCAGATTCCCGCGAATTTCAACCGCGAATTGCTCGCCGCGCTGCAGATTTTCACATGCCGGCCGGCCGTCTTCATCAAGCACCCGCAGGCTGGTCGGCACAAAATCCTCGCCCTGGAAGCGGTCGCCGGGGTTGACCCACCCCTGGGCCGTCTCGCCGCGCGTCCCTCCGTTCAAATATCCCATGACTCCGCTGCGAACGTCGGTGGTATCGCACTCGAGCCGCCCGGCCGACAGCCGCAGCACCCGGCGACAGAGCTGCTGCACGGCGTTCATGCTGTGACTCACGAAGAGGACCGTTCGCCCGGCGTTGGCGACATCGGACATCTTGCTGAGGCATTTTCGCTGGAATTCAGCATCTCCGACAGACAGCACTTCGTCGATGACCAGGATTTCCGGATCCAGATGTGCCGCCACGGCAAATGCCAGCCGGACGTACATACCGCTGCTGTATCGCTTCACGGGCGTATCGAGGAATTTTTCCACCCCGGCAAAATCAACGATCGCATCGAACTGGCGGCGAATCTCGCCGCGGGTCATGCCCAATATCGCGCCGTTGAGAAAAATGTTCTCCCGGCCGGTAAGTTCAGGGTGAAAACCTGTTCCCACCTCCAGCAGGCTGCCCACCCGGCCGTACAGGTCGATTTCGCCCGCTGTCGGTTCGGTGATGCGGCTGAGAACCTTCAGCAGCGTGCTCTTGCCGGCGCCGTTGCGGCCGATGATACCGACCACCTCGCCCTTGTTGATCTCGAACGAGACATCCTTGACCGCCCAGAAGGTTTCGGTGCGGGATCGACGCAGCGGATTGGCCAGCCGCGACAGCATGGCCTCGGCCAGGGTGACGTGCTGCTGCTGATCGCGCGCGATCGTGTAGGCCTTGGACAGGCCGCGAACTGCGATGGCGATGTCGCTAGATGACATCGGCGAATTTCCTTTCCATGCGCTTGAAGACAATCGCGCCCACCAGCAGGAATGCGAGCGAAACCGCCGCCGAATAGGCCACATCGGTCCACAGGGGTCGAGCCGTTCCCAGCACCGACCAGCGGAATCCCGCCAGCAACGGAACCAGCGGATTCAGCCGGTAAACCCACAGCAGGTTCTGCGGCACGCGAGAAATAGAGTAGGCCACCGGGCTGGCGTACAGGAGCATCTGCATGATAACAGGCAGGATGTATTGCACATCGCGGTACGGGACCGTCAATGCCGCTGACCAGAACCCAATCCCCGTCGAAAGCATCAACATCAGGATCACCCACAACGGCATGAGCGCCATGGCGGGCACGGCCGGCGTGCGATACATGACCATCAGCACGGCCATCATGACCAGCGCCACGCCAAAGTCGATCAGCGCCGCCGGAATGGTGGACAGCGGCAGTACCAATCGCGGGAAATATATTTTGCTGATGAGCTGCACGTTGCCGACCAGGCAAACGCTGGATTTGGTCACGGTGCTGTTGAACAGGTTCCAGCCCAGCAACCCGGCATACGAGAAGAGAAAGTAGTTTTTTCCATCGCTGGACAAGCCGGCGACTTTCCCGAAGACAAACGTGAAAATGCCCGCCGCCAGCAAGGGTTGCAGAACAACCCACGCCACGCCCAGTGCCGTCTGCTTATAACGCAGCTTGACGTCTCGCCCGGCCAGCGCCCACAGCAGATCGCGGAATCGCCAGACGCTGCGCAGATCCAAAGCCGCCCAACCGCGGGGCGGGCGAATCTTCAGCAGTGGCTCGTGAACCGCCTGTGCGCCCTCCGGCCGCAACATTGCTGCCATCACCTTGTCTTCCATTACGCTCGACATACGCGAACCGATTTCTTTCATCGCCGGCTCATAAGCATCCCGGCGGATATCTCTTGCGACCAGCGACCAATCAAACTGCTCGGCATAGCGCCGGCATTCTGCGCCGCTCGGCATGTCGGTCGAACCGGCCAGTGAGCCAATGATCGATTCTGCCAATGCGCGGCTGCTGGAATCCCGGGCAACGAGGCTCGCACGCAGCGGTGCGACAACCTCCGGCAGACCGCCCACGTTCGTCACCACCGCCGGCGTTCCCGCAGCCAGCGATTCCGCCGCCACCAATCCAAAACCTTCCAGCGCAATGCTCGGAACTACGGTGATGTCGGCCGCACGATACGCCAGCGGCAACTGGGCTTCGGGCAGATATCCCAGAAGCTGGACATGTCGGCCCAAGCCCGTTCCGTCGATGCGGTATTGAAGTTCTGTCTGGAGCGGGCCCCTGCCCGCAATCAGGAATTGTACATCGCGGACTCTCTCGCTGACGGCCCGGATCGCGTCGATCAGATTCTCCAGCCCCATGCGCCTCACCAGCCGGCGAACGCTCAGCACGATCGGACGATTTCGCGGCCAGCCCAGTTGCTCGCGAGCCTCATCGCGAGTCTGCGCGATATCGAATTTCGCCAGATCCACTCCGCCGCGGACAACCGCGATGCGCGATTCGCCCACGCCGAATTCGCCCACCAGCACCTCTTTGAATGCACGCGAAAGAGTCACAAGCCGATCGGCCCGGCGGTAGACCGCCCGCTCCATCCGATATCTCGCCCATGTGCTCCAGGCGCCGGCGCCTTCGCTGCGTCCCTCCGCGGACCACGGACCATGAAAATGCACGATCAGCGGATAATCCCGCAGCGAGCGCAACGCCGGCCATGCATACAACGCAAAATGCGCCACCACAACGTCCGGCCGGAAGTCGATCAGTTCTCGCCTCACCGCCTGCCGAACCGCCGCCAGTCGCCGCGGCAGTGCGGCGTCGGAATCAATCATCGAACGAACCACGCCGCCCGATTGCTCGAGTACGGCCTCGGACCCGCAGACCAGCCCGCGCGTCACGACGCCGGCGTCCGGAAGCTGTTTGAGCAATTCGGCATAGTATCTGTCCAGCCCGCCGGAGTGTTCGGTGAACCAGCCCATTCCCAATTGCAGCGCGCGGAGAGATGGCTGCGGCGGCGACGACTGCGCCGCCAGAGCCGCGCTGCGTTCAATTTCGGCCAGGTCCGTCATGCGATAGCTCGCTCAAGGCGGGTTGTTGGAACTTCTCGGACACGCTGGCCATCGAAACCGCAGCCTTGTTGCGCCTGGGCGCGGGGCTGGCGGTGGCGAGATCGTCCAAGAGTTCGGTCATGAACTTCGTCACCCGCTGTACCTGTATATCGGCATCAAACTCGCTCCGCTGACGCCGCACGCACGACTTGGCCGCCGCCAACATTGGCACGCTCATCTCACGCATCAAGTCCGCCAATGCGGCGATGTAATTGCCGGACCATGGCGCACGGCCGGGCAGCCGCCACATGGATCCATCGTCCAGGTCGTACGCCAGCGGCAACCGGCCGGTTACTATCGGAAGCCCCGCGGCGGCGTACTCGCTGATCTTGGTCGTGTAACGAAAATTCCCCACGCCATCCACGCTTTGCGGAAGGCTCGCAACGTCCATCGCGGCCAGGTATCGGGAGACCTCCTCCATCGACACCATTCCCGGCAGAAAAATCGTGCGCCCCAAGCTCGAACCGGACCGCTCCCGAAGCTTCGCCAACCCGCTTCCGGCGCCGACGATCAGGACGCACGTATCCGGCCGATCGACTTTCAGCGCCGCTTCAACCAACTCCAATCCATAGCAATAGCCGCGACGCGGATTCCAGTTTAGCGCGCCCGCCAGCCCAAAGACGAGCGCATTGGGAGCGATTCCAAGCTGGCGGCGAATAGCGCGTCGCGCCTCGGCGGCGTCGGTGGCGTTCAGCGGTGCCGGCGCCCACCCTGAAGCCGTCATCGCTCTGGGGGCGCCGAACGTCATCGCACGGCCTGTCAGATAAGGAGTCCACCCGATGAAGCCGTCACAAAACCGGCACAGCAGTCGTTCGTAGACGGCGAACGCCGGACCCGCCAGGGCCGAGTGCGCGGCGACGAAAGGTCCGACCGCATCGCCGCTGCCGACAACGTAGCGGGTTCGTCCGGCCAGTCGCGCCAGCAGACAAACCAGCCCGCCAGCCAATCCGGTTCCTTCCATTACCAGCAGATCAGGTCGCTGGCGAAAGACTTGGCCGAGCACGTGAAAGAAACTCCTTCGCTTGGCCGCCTTGTCATACGGAATGAACTGGGCGCCCGTGTGCGCCAGCAGCGAGCGAAGGCGCAGCTCTTCGTTGGTTTGGCTGCCCTTGGTGGCGAATGCGAGGATGCGAGGCTGCTGTTTCATGGGGATTGCAGTCAACCTGTCATGCCGACAACAACGCGGAATTGGCAATGGCCGATTGCCTGACAGGCTCGTTGTAAGTACGCAAAAGGAGTTCCAGATATTGTCCGGCCATGGCCGCCCAGCCGTTCGACTGAGCAATCGCCCGACAAGCCGGTACCGCGCGGGATCGACGCGACGGATCGGACATCCATTGGTCTACGGCCGCAGCCAGTTCATCGACATCGGCCGGGTCGCGGACGACGGTTCCGCATTCCGGCGTCAGTAACTCGCCGGCACCAGTGGCCGCCGTGGTGACAACCGGAAGCCCGCACGCCATCGCCTCGGTTACGACCAATCCAAAGGTGTCGTACCAGGAGGGAAAGACAAAAAGGTCGCACGCGCGCATGATGCGCGGGACGTCGCGGCGAAAACCCAGAAAATGCGTCCGTTGGCTCACGCCCAGATCACCGGCCAATTTGACAAACGGGCTGCCGGTCAACTTGCCCACGACCGCCAGATGCAAATGTGGAAGTTTTGCAAGAGCCTTCAATACCGAACCCAGCCCTTTGCGATTGGTTCTCACGTCACCCACAAAGAGGATCAGCGGCGCGCCCGCCGGCAAG
This sequence comes from uncultured Tepidisphaeraceae bacterium, assembly GCA_964420285.1. Taxonomy (GTDB): domain Bacteria; phylum Planctomycetota; class Phycisphaerae; order Tepidisphaerales; family Tepidisphaeraceae; genus CAYQTE01. The sequence continues at coordinate 25,221 of CAYQTE010000030.1, read as the reverse complement.
CCCAATGCCGCGCGGTCTTCCCGGCCGGGGGCGAATTCATCGCAATCGACGCCGTTGGGAATCATCCGCAGCCGGGCGGCATCCAGACCCAGGCCCTGCAGCTCCCTGACGGTTTGCCAGGATGGCGCCACGACAGTGCGTGCAGCCTCATAAGAGCGCCGTTCCAGCTTGGCGTTGTAGCGCGTATAGACGGATTGGTACAGCCGGTTCACAATCCCCCGCGTCGCCGTCGAGTGAACTCCCGTGTTCAGCCAAGCGGAATGCACGAACTGGCACAGATTCACGTCGTGAGCCCGCGTCAGCGTGTAGCCGTTGGCGATCACGAAATCCACCCGACCCTCGTCGCGCAGGCGATCCACGATCCGATTGGCGATGAACGGGAATTGAGCCACGCGCACCAGCAACGGCCGGCGGATCACCTTCACCTGTTCCCATGCCGCTCCGGCCTGGATCAGCTCCGGATCGGCAGTAACGCTCACCAGCACGAGCTTGTGCCCGGCGCGAAGGGCCTGGCGGGCAATCTCCAGATTGATCCGGCCCTGGCCGTCTCCGTAGATCAGATTTTGGGCGACAATCGCAATGCGCATGGGATGTCGATGGGGGTGTTGTCAGTGCCGCTGCTAAATTCCAACCTGGCCGGTGGCGCCGATGATCTTCCGCGACGATTTCGCGGCCGGCACGTCGGTTGACTGTGGCCAATCGCTTGAATCCGTGTCCGCGGCCGATGGCGTAAGGCTCAGGTCGACACGTTGGGCGAGGAAGCCGGCCCATTCGGCCTTGACGATTTCGAGGAACTGGTGCCGGAACTCGCCGATGGAAAACCGCTCCGCATTCTTGCGAATCAGCGCTGAATCCCAATCGAGGCGGTCAAACTCCTCGACGGCCTGCACAAGCGCATCCACCGTTTGTTCCTGGAAAAGGAACCCGGTCTTGAGATGGCTGACGCTCTCGGTGACGCCGCCGCGGCCGAACGCGATCACGGGAGTTCCGCACGCCTGGGCTTCAACGGGCACGATGCCAAAATCCTCTTCCGCCACGAAGACGAATGCCCTGGCGCGCTGCATGTATTGCCGCAGCCGTTCCGACGATTGGAAGCCGATGATCTGCACGTTGGACTTGGCCCTGGCCGTCAGGCTCGCCAGTTCCGGCCCGTCGCCCACCACGAACAGCCGGCGTTCCGGCATCTTGTTGAACGCATCGACGATGAGGTCGATCCGCTTGTAAGGCACCAGCCGCGACGCCGTCAGATAGAAGTCTTCCTTCTGCTCGCCGGGGGCAAACCAGTCCGTGTTAACCGGCGGGTACACGGTGCGAGCCGACCGCCGGTAGTATTTTTGAATCCGTCGGCGCACAAAATCCGAGTTGGTCACAAAGACGTCCACGTTGTTGGCCGAGCGGACGTCCCAGTTGCGGATGTAATGCAGGATCAATCGGGCCGCGGCGGATTTTGCCATGGACACCAGCCCGCGACCGTCCAGTCGCTGCGTCTGGGCGTCCCACGCATAGCGCACTGGCGTGTGGCAATAGCAGATGTGCAGTTGGTCGGGCCTGGTCAGCACGCCCTTGGCCACCATGTACGAACTGCTGATGATCAGATCGTACGAGGACAGGTCCAGTTGCTCGATGGCCAGCGGCATCAGGGGCAGATAGGTCCGGTGTCGCGTCCTGGCCCCCGGCATGCGCTGCAGGAATGTCGTGCGCACCGGCTTACGATGAATGAATCCCCGTTTGGTATCCAGCAGGAAATCGAACAAGCTGAACAGATCGGCCTTGGGGAACAACTCAATCAACTGCTCCAAAACCCGCTCGGCTCCCGCATAGGTATAGAGGAAGTCGTGTACGATCGCGATGCGCTTGTTGGCGAACGTGGCCGCCGCCTCGCGTATGGCCGGGTCCAGCGCGGCGGCACCGGCGTAGTCGTTGGTCCCGTCGGAATGCGAGCGGATCATCGCCGCTTCGTTCCCCAGCGGCACGTTACGCAGTTCCGCGAGGCTGAATTCGCTCATCAGCCGTGAAAACAACGCCAGCCGCAGCCCGGTGTTTTCAAGGTATTTAGACGCCGTCACCTCGACCTCGACGCGCATGGTCTGACCGGCCCGCCGCTGCGAAATCGGCACTTCGGCCGTGATCGAGTCGGCTTCGGCCAGCTCAGAATCGGCTCGCCGCCAGAGCAGGACCGTCGAGTTTCCGTTTCGCTGCACCAGCGGCAGGTTGAGCTTGGCGAAATCGAGCTTGTCGGCCGATTTGCACACCTGGTTCCACCACTCCTCAAACGAGCGTACCTCCCGGAATCCCAGACGAAGCTCGTCGAAGTGCGCTTGATAATGCTGGATCTCGCGGCGGACGGCACGGTTTCGCCGCACGGCCAGCAGCGTTTCCCTCGCGCGGACGGACCCGGCCGATCGGAACAGGATCGCCAGCGCCAAAGCCATGCCGCTGGCGGTGATCGCCGTCGCCCACGCGCTGCCCAGGAATGTCACCAGCGCCACGGCCGCGGCCGTCAGCGTTACCGCCCACAGAATCAGCACCACATGTCGCTGGATCAGGCCGGTTTCCAGAAGCCGGTGGTGGATATGGCCGCGTTCCGCTGCGAACAGCGACTGCCGCTGCAAAATGCCGCGGCGCACCATTGTCAGTGCCGTGTCCAGCAGCGGCACCGAGAGCGCCAGGCTGGGAAGTATGATCCCCCGCGTTGTGCCGATCTTTTCCGTGGCGACCACGCAACTGGCCGCCAGCGTGAATCCGAGGAACAAACTCCCGCAATCCCCCATGAATATGCTGGCCGGGTTGTAATTGAATACCAGGAATCCCGCCAGCGCTCCCATGACCGATGTCGCCAATACGACGATGGAGGCCACGCCTCCCACGGCCGCTCCCGTTGCCAGCACGCCGAACGCGATGAGGGATATGCCTGCGGCAAGTCCGTCAAGGCCGTCGATAAAGTTAATGCTGACCGTCACGCCCACGATCCAGAGAATGGTGACCACCGGGGAGAAGTCGCCGAAGTTGAACAGATCGTGACCCCTGAAGGTGACGGCGTGGATCATTCCGCCTGATCCACAGAACATGATTGCCGATCCCAGCAAGGCCAGCAGTTTGAATTTCGCCCGCATCTGCGTCAGATCGTCGATCAAACCGATCGCCAGCACGCAAGCGGCGGCGAAAATGAGCGTCAAGACCGTGCCCGAATCTTCCGGTGGGGCAAACCACCGGTTGCGCATCACAGCCAGCGCCGTTGCAAAGGGGATCAACGCCGCCAGCGCGATGGCCGCGCCGCCCAGGCGGGGCACCGGCGTGCGGTGAACCTTGCGCAGCCCCGGTACATCCAGCAGGCCGAATGCCGTCGCAAACCGAATCACCAGCGGCACAAAGGCCAGTGCCAGCAGCCCGGCGACCAATCCACAGACAAGGCACAATTCAAGCGTATTCATGGGACCACCTTCCACTCCTGATGACGTGCCCGGAAATGACTCGAAAAGAGCAGGCGAAATGCCCCGGAGCACGAAGCTACTCGACGGGATCCAGCAATTCCCCATCGATTTCCAGCGAAGCTCCCTGTCCGAGCATGCTGACTTCCAACACGATGCGAGTTGAGTCGTGGTTGCGCACCACCACTCCTTCGATGCCTTTCAGCGGCCCTCGGGCGATTCGGCATCGCCTGCCCACGGCGGCAAAGGGATACGGCGCCAGGTCTCCCTTGCTGGCCAGGGTGCGATGGATGGCATCCAGTTCACCGACGAATTTCTCTCGCTGCGGCACTGCAATGACCTGGCAGACACGACCCGTCCTCAGCACCGTCTGCCGATCGTCCTGATCTCCGCAGAAGAACACGTACAACGGAAACAGCGCATTGAGCACCTTCCGCTTTCGACCGCCCCACACCGCGGTCCGCTCCACCATGGGAAGAAACCACGGGATATTGCCGGCGTGCAAATCCCACGCCAGTGCCTTTTCGCATCGCGCCTTGGTGTGCGCGACCCACCAATCTCCCTCGATATCAAGGAGACTGCCGATGTCCTGCGACATCATGGGCGGGTTTTCGGAAAGCGCCAGCATGTTCTTATCAACTGAAATTTCACGGCCCCGCGCGCACTTCGTCCCCGTCGGCGCACCGGCCGTTTCACAAAAAACACCCTCGCCACGCTCGCACCGGCGAGTTCAAGACACACCCGGATTGACGACGGAAACGGCTTTCGCCGAATCACAAACGCCATCATCGCGCAAGGTTTCCTGGAAACCCATCGCGCTGAGTCCGGTACTCACCCAGTACCCGTTCCTGCCCAGCCCGCTCGACACAATCCAGCGCCGGCAACCCGATTCCGGCCGCTGTTGCCGCCGAGATCAATCACTTCTCCCATTGCATTGCCATCACGTTCATCACACGACTTACTCCCATCAAGCGTCTCTAAGAATCCAGGTCCGGCGCGGCGCGCGAGACCACGATCGACTGGCTCGAACGGTCGCCTTCGCCGTGACCGTTTCCATTTCCCAGTCCCCGGCCCGGACCGTAGTAATAGCCGTAATATCGCCCGCCCCTTTGGCGCTGCACGTCGTTGACGACGACGCCCAAGACCGCCGCGTCAACCGATTCAAGGGCATCCAGCGACTGATCCGCCAGCCGCCGGGTTGATTTGCCGGATCGAAGCACAAGGATCGTCGCCTCGCACGAGGCCGCCAGGATTCTGGCGTCAGAGATCGGAATCACCGGCGATGAATCGAGAAGCACCTGGTCGTAGTCCTCCGAAGCCTCCTTCAGCATGCCCATCAGCGCAGGACTGCTGAGCAGTTCCGCCGAACTTGAGACCCGCGAGCCGCACGCCAGAACGTCCAGCTTCTCCACCGTCGTGCCCTGCACCGCTTCGCTCAGCCGCGACTTGCCGGCCAGCACATCCGACAATCCGGGCGACTCGGCCAGGCCGAATATTTTATGTTGCTTGGGGCTGCGGCAGTCCGCGTCGATCAGCAGCACCCGCCGGCCCGCCTGCGCGATGCTTATCGCCAGGTTGCTTGCAAGAGTGGTCTTGCCGTCACCAGCGACGGGGGAAGTGATCAGGATCGTCTTTGCCGGCTGGCCGCCCAGCCCGAAGGAAATGGCGGTGCGAATTGTTCGATAGGCCTCGGCGACATCCGAATACGGCTGCAATCGCATCTCCTGCCCGCGCCGCGCCATGGCCGCCGCCGCGCCCGCGTCACTGCGGTCCCGCGACAGCGTCAACCGCCGCATGTACCGGTGCCACGAGGCCCGAAGTTGAGAAAGTTGCGTTGCCGCCCCGGCGCCGCTGTCGGCTTCGATGGTCGGCACCGCCCCGAGGATCGGCAGCGACAGCAGATTGGAAATCTCGTTGGGCGATGTGAGATGCTGCTCCATCATCTCGCGCAACAGCGTGCCGCCCAGACCGATCATCAGCCCCATCACCAGCGCCATGCCCATCGTGTGCGTGCGACTGGGCCGGACCGGCGTGAAGACCGGCTCCGCCTTTTCCAGAACCGTTGCCGTCAGATGCCCGATGTCATCGGTCACATTCACGGCCTTGATCCGGCTGTCCAGCATGTCCAGCGCCCGCTGCGTGTTGTCCGCCTGCTGCACGAGTTGATCGTATTCCGCCTGCTTGGCATTCAGATCGATGGCTTCCGGACGAACCTCGTCAACCGCCTTCTTCAGCGCATCCTCGCGCTGCGTCGCCATGTCCAGTTCCGCCGTCAGCATGGACATGTACGTGTCGGCCGCAGCCTGTCGTTCCGATTGCAATTGCTGCCGCAGCAACTGCAGCCGCATCTGCGTTTCCTTGAGGGCGGCACTTTTTTCTCCGAGCGTTGCCTGTTGATTGAGTGCCTGAAGTTCTGCGGCCTGGTAGGCGGCGGCCAGCCCCGGATCCACCGCCACGTCGACGCCGTCCGACGTGTTGGGCAGCGAATCCACATGGTCGAGAATTCGTTTCAACTGAACCGGATCGTCCTTGGCGTTCTTGGCCTGTCCGACCGCGACCTTGACCTCCATGGTGCGCATCTGCGCCTGCGTCAGCGCCTCGGACAACGCCGCAAATCGCCCCGGCAGCGCCTTACCCGCATCGATCGCAATGGCAAGATTCGGATTGGCCCGCTTGAAATCCAGAATCTGCTGCTGGTCCTTCTGCAACTCGGCTTCGCGCACCTTCATTTCGTTCTGGAGAATCTGCACCACTTCCACCGCCGTGGACTTGTGCTGCTCGCTCAAATAGCTGATGTACGCGTCTACGACGCCGTTGACGATGACGGCCGCGTCCTCCGGCCGGGTCGATTCCATGGCGATCGTGATCAAATCCCCCTGGTTGGCCGGACCGGCCACCACCGAGTTCTTGAGCATCGCCACCGGGTTCTCCACTCCCTGCAGGCACGATGCCGCCGACACGTTCGGATTCTTCAGCGCGCTGCTGAGGATGGCGGTTGAGTGGATGACCTGACACTGCGTGAACAAATAGCCAGCCGATTCTCCTTTTGTGGACATGACGTCACTGATGATGTTCGGCACGTCCTGCTGCAGGCAGATGACCGAACTGCTGCTGTAAATCGGCGTCTGGCGCGAGAAATAGATGTTTCCCAGGATCAGGGCCGCGATCACGCACGTCGCCATGATCCACCGGCCGCGCCAGACCATCAGCAGCACTTCCATGCTGGGCCGGTCCGCCATTGCCGGATTCCCCGAAACCGTCAGTCGTTCGGCGCGCGGACTCTCCGCCAACATGCGGCCGCTGGCCTTGTGCTGTTCGATTCTCGACGAATTCGATTCAAGCATGTGCGTACACTTCACCCAGTCCCACAAAAATGTCCGGCGCTCCAAAACCTCACATGCGCTCGCCCAGATTCGCTGGGGGCGGCGTCACCCAATCACGAAAATGCCCGACTCTGCTAGACTAAGCCGGAAGCGGACAATTTAATTCCCATGTCCTTCGCCCGCAAGATCACGCCACCCTATATTTGTGGACTGCCCCAAAAGACGCATGAAGACGACAAAGTCGTGTGTCAAAAGTGGCGAAATTCGATCAATAATGCCCGTTTATTGGACTTCCGCAGGCTGTTCATCGAAAGCCAGACCATTGCCAAGAGTTATAGGTTATTGCTATCTGTGCTTCCTGAAAAATGACGCCGTTGGTATCGACCCGCGTTTTTTGATTATCTATTTTGCCAAAAATGCCACATCTCCCCATATTAACTACTGTCGCCAGGCGTAGCTGCGTTCGTCGACTGGCATCGTGACTTGCCCAGGTTCGCGGCCAAAATGCGACTTTCCTCCTGGCCTATCCGCGCGGCTCGTTTGGCATATCTAGCTGTAGATTAAGTGTTTGTGAAACAACTGGGCTCGCGATAGACTGTCACAAGCTCGATGCTGGTGCATGTTGGCGGCATGGCCGAATGCCAGAAGCCCGTCGCATCTGCGTTCGGTAAGACGCGCTGGGCGGCGGTCTCACGCGTCATTTTCGAGAAGGGACAATGGGCCAAGGGCATAGCGAGTTTCCCATTCTGCATCCCGTAGGCCGATAATATAGCTGATTTCCGCCTGCCCAGTGGCACTCTTCCAGCCGCGGATTGCCAGTCCCGTCTTGGCCGTATGTCGCCCATTGGTGCGGAAAAATATACCCAGTTATCCCAAATATGCCAAGTTTACTTTATCGTCTCGGCTGCGTGGCTCAACTTACCATGATGGCACCGTCCGGATGCCGAAACGAGCCTGTCTTTGGCAAAACATGTGCCAAATTAGCGAATATGTGTCTGCAGAATGTTAACTTCTTGCCGTGATGCCCGAGTGCCGGCCTTGGCCTCCAGGCCGCCTCTCGCCGCCGCTCAATGCACCGCCACCAGCGGAAACAGCCACGCCCCGACGAGAATTGCACCCAGTCCGGTGATGCCCATGATCGTCATCATGATGCTCACCGTCTTGAGGGTCTCGCCCTCGGTCATGCCTGACGTCTGCCCGATGATCCAGAATCCCGCATCGTTCATCCACGGTATCGGTTTCGACCCGCATCCGATCGCCAGCGCCAGATACACCGGATGAAACCCCAGCGATCCCGCCGCCGCCACCGGACCCACCACCGCGATGGCCGTCGTCATGGATACGATCGCCGAGCCCTGTGCCGTGCGCAACGCGCTGGTGATCAGAAACGCCAGGGGCAGGATCGCCAGCCGTGCCGTCGGAAGATCCTCGCGCAGCACCGCCGCGACTCCGGTCTGATTGACAACCCAACCGAATGCGCCCCCGGCCGAGATGATCAGCACCATTACCCCCGCGCTGGCCAGTGCCTGGCTGACGGCGGCGGCGAATTGCGGCCGGGTCGTTCCCTCTTTTCGCCACCACATCATCGCCAGCCCGATCGCCGCTGCCAGAGACAATGCCACGTTCGGATTCCCCGCCCCTTTCGTCACAGGATTAACGACGAAATCCCCAAGCGTTATCAGTATCACAGGCAATGCGATCGGCAACACCGATACCCACAGCGGCGGCAGCAGAGACTCATCGCGGCTTGCGTCGCGCTCAAGTTCCACCGCCGACACGCCCAGTGCGCTGCGCATCGGAATCTGCCACCTGCGATTGGCCCAGAGCGCATAAAGGAGCCCGCTGCTGGAGGCGACGGCCCCGACGATCACGCCGCCGAGAATCATCGTTCCCAATTTGACGTTCAGATCCTGGGCAACCAGCAACGGCCCGGCGGCGGGGGGGACCAGCGAATGCGTCATCACCGCCCCAGCCACAATGGCCAGGATATACAATAGATAATTGCGTCCGCTCCGAGCGCTGGTCACTCGGGCCAGCGGAATCAGCAGGTAAAATGTCGTATCACTCAAAATCAGCGCCGCCATCACAAACCCGCTGATCAGATACGCCAGCGCAACCTGTCCCTCGCCCAGCGCACGGCGCAGGCTCAGCACGATCCGCTCGGCCGCACCAGAGTCCATCAGCGCCTTGCCCAGCACCGCCGCCATCGCGATGAGGATGCCCACCTTCTTCGCCTCGTCCCCGAACCCGTCGGCCAGTCGCTCCCCCACGGGAGTTTTCTGCGGCGAAAGCAGCGCCACCACCATGGCTCCGGCGATCAGTGACAAGAACGCATGCAGGCGCAGCGACAATATCCCGCCCACCACAACCGCCACGCCAATCAGCACAATCAGGAGTGGATTCATATTGACCGACGCTTTCGCCCGGTGACCTTTGCCGGCGATTCCGTATAATCGCCGCCAAACAAAGGACCAACCGCATCATGGCAACAACTCCGGCGATTCGCAAAACCCCCGAACAACTCCGCAGTCACCGCTGGCTGGGTTACGACGATCTGCGATCCTTCGGCCATCGCTCGCGACTGGCACAAATGGGATATTCCGCCGACGAATTCGCCGGCAAGCCCATCATCGCCATCATCTCCACATTCAGCGATCTCAATCCCTGCCACACCCACTTTCCGCAGCGCGTGCAGGAGGTAAAGCGCGGTGTCTGGCAGGCCGGCGGATTCCCCGTCGAAATCCCCGCCCTGAGCATCTCCGAGACCTTCATGAAACCTTCGCCCATGCTCTACCGCAATCTCCTGGCGATGGAGGTCGAGGAGATTCTACGCAGCCAGCCGATTGACGCGGCGGTATTGATGGGCGGGTGCGACAAGACCACGCCGGGCCTGGTCATGGGCGCCACATCCGCTGATATCCCTTCGGTCTTTCTTCCCGCCGGGCCGATGCTTAAGGGCAATTTCTCCGGCACAACGCTGGGCAGCGGCACGGATGCATGGAAATACTGGGCCGAACGGTGTGCCGGAAATCTGGACGAGTGTGCCTGGCGCTCGATCGAACAGGGCATCGCCCGCTCGCCGGGTCATTGCATGACCATGGGCACGGCGTCGACGATGAGCAGCGTCGTCGAAACGCTCGGTCTTTCCCTGCCGGGCGCCAGCTCGATCCCGGCCGTGCATTCGGCACACAGCCGGCTGGCGGAACTGTGCGGCCGACGCGCCGTTGAAATCGCCTGGGAAGACCTGCGACCCAGCCGCCTGCTGTCCGCCACGGCCTTCGACAACGCCATCGTCTGCGACATGGCCATTGGCGGGTCAACCAACGCGATCATCCATCTCATTGCCATAGCCGGCCGGGTTGGAATCAAACTGCCGCTCGATCGCTTTGACGAACTTTCGCATCGCACGCCGGTCATCGCCAATCTGCGACCGGCCGGCGAATTCCTCATGGAGGATTTCTACGACGCCGGCGGTCTGCTCGGCCTGCTCGCCCAGCTTGCCCCGCTGCTGAAACTGGATTGCCCCACAATCAACGGCCGCACGCTCGGCGATAATATCCAAGGCGCCAAGGTCTATAACGACCGCGTGATCCGCTCGCTGGCTAATCCCGTTTCCGCCGCCGGATCGACTTTCATCCTGCGCGGCAACATTGCGCCCAACGGCTGCGTCATCAAACCCGCCGCCGCGGATGCCCGGCTGCTCAAGCACGTCGGCACGGCCGTCGTCTTCGCCAACTATGCCGATTTGAAATCTCGCATCGATGACGAGAACCTGTCGGTGACGGCCGATTCGGTGCTGGTGCTCAAAAATGCCGGACCGATCGGCGGGCCGGGAATGCCCGAGTGGGGCATGCTGCCGATCCCGCGCAAGCTCCTGCGGCAGGGCGTTCGCGACATGGTGCGAATCTCCGATGCCCGCATGAGCGGCACCAGCTACGGAACCTGCGTTCTGCATATCTCCCCTGAATCCGCGATCGGCGGCCCGTTGGCGCTGGTGCGCGACGGCGACACCATCGAACTCGACGTTCAGGCGCGGCGCATCCACCTTCGCGTGGGTGATGAGGAACTGGCCCGTCGCCGCAAGGAATTGCCGCCGCGGGAAGATCGCTTTTCGCGCGGCTACAATCTCCTGTACGCGAACGAATGCACGCAGGCTGACGAAGGGTGCGATTTCAGGTTCCTTCGTTCCGCCGCCGCGACCCCTGAGCCGGATATTTTTTGATGTAGCCGACCCGGAGATTCCTTCATGATTACAACGCTGACCCCCCAGCGACTCGTCGCTTCGGTGATGGCCGTGCCGCCACTGTGCCGCAACGCCGATCTGTCCATCAGCCGCTCGCAAAACGCCCGCCTGATCCGCCACATCGAAAGCGGCGGCATTACCACGCTGCTTTATGGCGGCAATGCCAATTTCTACCACATTCCCCTCAGCGAATACGATGAGGTTCTTTCCTGCCTCGAACAACTGGCCGGGCCAGAAACCCTGATGATTCCCTCGGTGTCCAGCCTCTGGGGCACGATGATGGATCAGGCCCGGCTGGTGCGAAATCACAAATTCCCCACCGTGATGATTCTGCCCCTGCAAGGCCCGGTCACCAGCCGTGGCGTCGAGGCCGGTATCCGCCGGTTTGTCGATGCCGCCGGTATTCCCGCACTCCTTTATCTCAAGAACGACGGCTACGTCGACATCCCCGAGATATCGCGTCTGGCTTCGTCGGGCGTTATTTGCGGCATCAAATACGCCATCGTCCGTCCCGATGCGGCCCACGATCCGTTTCTCTCGGCACTGTGTGACGCCGTCGATCGCCGCCTCATCATCAGCGGCCTGGGCGAGCAGCCCGCGATCATCCACATGCGTGATTTCAAGCTCCCCGGTTTCACCGCCGGCGTCATCAACATCGCCCCCGCCGCGTTTGCGGCGATGCTCAAGGCGATTCGCGCCGGCGACTATGCCACGGCCGACCGCATCCGCCTGATCTGCAAGCCGCTGGAAGACCTTCGCAACCAGATCAACCCGGTCCGCGTGCTGCACGAAGCGGTGCGTCTGTGCGGGATCGCCGACACCGGCCCGCTTCTCCCGCTGATGAGCAACCTCGACCCCGCCGACCACCCCAAAGTCGCCGAAGCCGCCAAGACCCTCCTGGCCGCCAATCAGCAGTGGATGTAGATTTGGTATGAACTCTGCCGAGCCCCAGTCCGATCTGGGCGTG
>CAYQTE010000030.1:9057-13160 GCA_964420285.1 uncultured Tepidisphaeraceae bacterium | reverse complement strand
CAGTGGATGTAGATTTGGTATGAACTCTGCCGAGCCCCAGTCCGATCTGGGCGTGGGGACCAAGCGGGGGAAAGGGGGAGACAGGGAGCCGGGGAGCCAAGATAACTTTCGCCCCCCGGGGCGTCGGAACACTCGACAAAACTCCCGCGCCCGGCGAAAGTGCGGGCATGGACGCCACCAGTGAAAACAATCTGCCGGCCGTCTTGTCGGTGCTGGACCGGCTGACCGAGGAGGAATTGGCCCAGCTCAACCATGTCGTCGTCGAACGCCTGCGCCTTATGCGCCAAATCCGCAGCCACAGCGCGATGATGAACTATCGCATCGGCCAGCGCGTCCGCTTCACCACCTCGGCCGGCGAAATCATCCACGGCGTCATCAGCCGCTACAACCGCAAATCGGTCACGATCATCAGCGACCACCGCGGCCAATGGCGCGTCGCGCCGGAACTGATCCAGCCGGAATGAGCTGAAGGCGTGGGCCGGTCTTATTCAAGCGTGGCGACGATTTCGCTTGACCCTCCCGATCGCCTTTGACAGCCGGCACATCCAAGCTCCATGTCTTTCTGCAGAGTCGACCCCGATCCGCATCCGCCTGCGCGACGATCATGTGAATGCTGTTGGAGCCCACGTCGATTGCCGCGAGGCGCAGGGAACCCGAACCCGGCGGGGTTGCCGGCTTGGCGGTATCGCTTCCTTCCCTTGAGAAATCCGAGTTCATCGTCGGCAGTTGATAGCCGGGATGGGGCCGCGTAGGGGAGCGGCATTGAGGCGTTATTCGGACTCCAGCACGATGCGGAAGCCAACGTTGTTTTGCCGCACATCCGGAGGGATGCCATGGCGGCGAGCAACACGGCAGGAGCCTGGACCATTGCCCCACGACGCTCCCCTCAGCACGCGATTTTGCCCGCTGTTGGGTCCGCGTGGGTCCGCAACATTGCCGACGGGGTAGTCGCCGAGCCAATCGGCGCACCACTCCCAAACGTTGCCCGCCATGTCATACAAACCCCATGCGTTCGACTTGAACCGGCCCACGGGCGATGTGTAGATGTAGCCGTCCGACCAATTGAAACTGTCAGCGCCGGCGACCTTGCCCTTGGCGGCAAGGTCCAGACAGTTCGCGCAACCGTGTCCGTCGATGGGGCTGTCGCCCCACCAGTAAGCCGTTTGGCTTCCGGCTCGCGCAGCGTACTCCCACTCCGCTTCGGTCGGGAGACGATAATGTTGTCCTTCTTTCTTGCTTAGCCAATCGCAGAAGGCCACGGCGTCATACCAACTGACCTCCACCGCTGGATAGTCGTCTCCCTGGTCGAAACCTGGGTTGTGCCATGATGCACCGGCGCCATAGCCTTGGGTTTCCGGAGCCGTCTTATAGGGGGCGTTGCTCTCGAAAATCGCGAATTGGCTTACCGTCACAAGGGTCGTGGCCATCATGTAGCCCTTCGTCAACCTCACTTCGTGCTGCAGTTCGTTGTCAAACCGACCTTGCTCGTCCGCAGCACTGCCCATGTGGAACGTCCCGGGCTTGATCACCATCAACGTCATGCCGACTGAGTTTGTCACAAAGTAATAGCTGCGGATCTTGGCCCGCAACGCCAATGCCTCTGGGTTCTTCGGGTCCAGCGTCAGCAACTGGTCCAGCGAATACAGGGCGATGCGGCCGTTTTCTTCGCTATCGTTGGCTTTTGCAGTTTCCGCCAGAATGGTGATGCGCAGTTGATTTTGAGCCGTTGCGACGCGAGCTGCCTCTTCGGCGAGGGCACTCTTTGCGTTAATCCATTTCTGGCTGGCAGCAGCCAAGCTGGCGCTACCGGCAGTCTCGCTGTCCCTAAGCGACTTGACGACAGATTCCGCCCGATCGGCCGTGGACTTGGCTTGCTGGTACCCGGGATCGTCAGCCAATATGGCATCGTATTTTGCTTGGGCCGCCGCAGCCGCGGCTTTAGCTGCCACCAGTTCATCGGGGGTGCTCGGGATCGCGAGCATGCGCCCTGTTGGCACGAGTGATGCTACCGCGGTGGTTTCTTTTGCTGGGGGCGCAGCCTGCGCCGCCGCTGGTACCGGAGGCGATGGTGGCTTGGGCATTTGTGCGGCCGGTTGTTGCACCGGGGGCGGCAGGCCGTTGGAATTTCTCGCGCCGGCGATCGGCCATCGCGCCGGGCCAGCCACGTCTTGTGGTGTGCGTGCCTGTTCATCAGGAGGTGCAGCGGGCGGACGAGGAGGAACCGCATTGGGAGTCGGCCAAACAGGGGGCGCGATCGTTGTTTGTGCCTCATGGACGAAGATGCTGAGCATCACCTTGAGGGCAACCGGCCCGACGATGAGGAGAACAATCATCGCGATGACAAATCGCGACAATTCGCTAAGCGGTGCGGTAGCCGATTCACGCCTCGGCCTTGGCTGGCGAGACCTCCGCGAGCGCGACGACCAATTCTCCTGACGGCTTTCGCGGAGCGCCATGTCACGCGCGGCGGACGTGAGCATGTTGCCAAGAGATGACGCAAATCCCGATATCTGCTTTGGGTCTGGCGGCGTTGCTCGCGGAGCCGGTGGCAGCGGTGGTGGCATACTGCCCAGCGCGGGCGGCGCGAATGTCAGCATCGGCGGCGTCTGTGGCACCAGCGTCGGCGGCATGTTGAATGTCGCCGGTGGCACCAATGCATTGAAAAAATCTTTGGCGGAGGCGAACCGGTGATCGAGGCGAGCATAAGCCAGGCGGAAGACCTCGTCGATGGACCTTGGCACGTTGGGGTTGACCTCGCTCGGGGATTCCGCACCGGCCGGGCGTTGGCCGGTGAGCATTTCGAAGAGGACGATGCCGCAGGAATAGAGGTCGGAGCGGGCGTCGATCTTGCCGCCGTCGCGTTGTTCGGGGGACATGTACGCCGCCGAGCCGACGATGCGGGTGCTCGCTTGGCGGTCGGCCGAGAAGACGATTGAATTGGGGTTTTGAACGTCGGTGCTGCCGAGGCCGAAATCGCCCAGCCTGACGCTGCCGGGCTTGGAAAACCCAATCGCGGCGAGGCATCTGTCGATCAAGATGTTCTCTGGCTTCACGTCGCGGTGGATGATGCCGCGAGCGTGTGCATAATGCAGAGCGTCAAGAACCTGCTTCATGATGGCGACGGCATCGGCGATAGATATCCGGTCGTCTTGAATCAATTGGCGAAGATTCGGGCCGTCGACATATTCCATCACCAGGTAGGCCGGATCGTGGTAGGGGTCGAAGGCGATGGCTTTGACGATGGTGGGATGCGCCAGTCGGCCGATGGCGGCGCCTTCTTTTTGCAGGTAGCTGGCGTAGCGGGAGTCGGTGGGGATTTTGATGGCGACGATCTGATCGGCCCAGGCGTGGTGGCGGGCACGCCAGACTTCGCCGAATGCGCCGCTGCCGATGCGGTCGATCAGGATGTACTCGCCCAGACGCTGATTTGCCGCCGCCATAAGCCCCTTTCCCAGTTGGGCTTGATGATACAAATCTGGCAGGGGATATCCAAATGGAATGTGAGAAGGGGAGAGATCGGGCGGAGCAGGATTGTCCGCTAGACGCCGGGGAGCATGCCGGGGGGGAGGCCAAGTTCGGTGGCCATGTCGGACATGGATTGCTTGAGGGAGTCGGCGGCCTTGGATTGGGCGGCGGCGACGGCGGCGACGATCAGGTCTTCCAGGAGTTCGGTGTCGGCCGGGTTGATGCGGGTCTTGTCGATGCGGAGCTTGACGAGTTCCATACGGCCGTTGACGGTGGCTTCGACGGCGCCGGCGGCTGAATCGGCGATGACAAGCTGGGCGGCGAGGCGATCCTGCATTTCCTTCATGCGGGCCTGAAGCTGGCCGGCATTCTTCATGAGGTCGCGAAGGTTACCGAGGTTTTTCAGGCCGTCGAAGATGCTCATGGAGTGTAATGATAGGGAAAAGATCATTCGATGGCGACGATGCTGCCGGAGAATTCCTGGAGGAGGGCGCGGACGAAGGGGTGTGCTTCGGCGGCTTTGCGCGTTTCCGTGGTGAGGCGCTGCGGCGTGGGAGAGGGGGACGCGGGAGCAGGGGAGCGGGGGGAGCGGGGGAGATGGAGGAGAGGGGGAGGCGCGGGGGAGCGGGGGGGGGTGT
>CAYQTE010000030.1:0-9047 GCA_964420285.1 uncultured Tepidisphaeraceae bacterium | reverse complement strand
GCCACGATTGGCTGCCACACGGCGGCATCGCCCCCAAGGGCCTCCCACACTTTTCGGCAGAGGTACGTCTTGCCATCGCCCGCCGTCCCTGTAAGGATGATGGATTCGGGCGCGGGGGAGCGGGTGGGGGTGTAGCGGCGGCGTCGATTTCGAGACGGATTCCGGTGGGGCGGCCGAGGGTCTTGGTGAGGAGGTCGCCGATGGCGTGGGCGGAGCCGTTGGATTGGAGGCGATTGACGAATGTCTCGTGGGCAGGTTGGAAACGGATCACAAGGCGATTGTCTTCAATGTCGCCGATCTGGCCCAGCAGGAGCGCCGATTTTGTTGCGGGAGGGAGTTGGGTCAGGACGGAATTCCATCCGGATTGAAGGTCGGGAGTGGGGGTAGATGCATCGGAGTTGGATGGGGTCGAGCCGGCCGGGGATGGATCGGGTTGTGCGATCGGGGCGGCGATATCGGGCTGGTCGGAGTGGTCAGGCTCTAGAGTTTTTTTTTGAACGGGAGGGGATTTGGCAGCGGCCGGTGCGGGGGAGGGTGCCGAGCGTGTCGATCGAGGAGCGGCGGGAGGGGAATCGGATGGGTCGCGGTCAATCAGATCGGCCAGCGGAAGGAACTGATCGGCCAGTGCGAGGCGGACGATGGTGGCATCGACCAAGGCGCGGGCGGCGACGGATGATCGCGTCGTGCGGCGAAGCTCTTCGAGGATGACGATGTCCTGTGTCAGCACCGGCGCGGTGAAGCGGCGGGCCTGATCCAACAAGGCATCGGCGGCCAGGCCGGGGGCTTCGACCAGATCGCTATCCGGGCCGCAGGTGAGAAGGATGAGCAGATTGCGGAAATGATCGCTGAGTGCGGCCAGAAGGGTATCGAGCGAAAAGCCGGATGAAACGAGGCCGTTGGCGCCGGCCAGGGCGGCATGGGCATCGCCCCGGCCGATGGCGTCAGCCAGGTCAAAGAGAAGCTGCGGCTTGGGCAGGCCCAGGAGATGTTGCACATCATCGGCGCTGAGATTCGACCCGGCCGAGCTGAGCAGGCGATCCAGAAGCGAAAGGGCATCGCGCATGGACCCTGCGCCGGCCTTGGCGACGGCCAGAAGGGCATCGGCGTCGGCCTCGACTTTTTCGGTTGAGCAGATTTTACGGAGATGTTCGGCGATTTCGCGGCTGGAGATGTTGCGAAAATCGTAGCGCTGACAGCGGGAGAGAATCGTGGCCGGGATTTTTTCCGGCTCGGTGGTGGCCAGGATGAATTTAACATGCGGCGGCGGCTCTTCGAGCGTTTTGAGCAGGGCGTTGAAGGCGGCCTTGGAGAGCATGTGGGCTTCGTCGATGATGTAGACCTTGAAGCGGCTGCGGGCGGGGCGGAACTGGGAGTTGGCGATGAGATCGCGGACGTTATCGACGCCGGTGTTGCTGGCGGCGTCGATCTCTATGACGTCGATATCATCGCCGCGGGCGATAGCCTGGCAGGATGAGCATTTGCCGCAGGGCTTGACGGTGGGTGCGTCGGCGGACTGGCAGTTGAGGCATTTGGCGAGGATGCGAGCGGTGGATGTCTTGCCGGTGCCGCGCGTGCCGCAAAAGAGAAAGGCGTGCGCGAGCCGGCCGGTGGTGATGGCGCGGGTGAGAGTCTGTGCGACCTGTGGCTGGCCGACGAGGTCGTCGAAGGTGTTGGAACGATAACGGCGGGCGAGCACGGTGTAGGCCATAATGGTGCGAAGAGTCTAGCAGGGTGAACGGTGGGTGGCGAGAGGGCGGTGGGTCAGAGGGCGGTGGGTCGCTTGCACGACGGCGTCTGTTTTTTTTGGCACCGGACAACGCAACGGCATACTCGCGCGTAAGAAGACTCAAGGGAAAGTGTGCCAGTGGTGACGGATGGCGTGCTGAAGCGTGCTTTGAATCATGACGGGACGATGATGGCGCGACGCATCGATTATGTGGGTGGGAATATAGATGGGAAAATATGTTGCAGGTTTCCCTTGATCGGGCGATTCAACTGGGCGAACAGTATTTGCAGGGGCAGAATTGGGTGGCGGCCCGCGCGGTTTTTCAGCGAATCGCGGCGGCACATCCCACCAACGCCGCCGCGTGGCGTGGGCTGGGGCTCGTCGAGCACTGGTCGGGCGGAAGCGATGCGATTGCGTACATGCGCCGGGCCGTCGAGTTGCAGCCGGATTGGACCGAGGCACTGAATAACCTGTGTGCGCTGCTTCTTGGGGCCCGGCGGTTCCACGAGGCGATCAAGGCGATGCGCCATTACCTGGCGCAGCGCCCCAATGACGTGGAAGTTTTGGTCAACCTGGGGTCGGCGCTGGGGATCAGCGGGCGCGTGCTGGAGTCGATCGACATTTATCGCCAGGCTATCAGCTTTGATCCAAATCATGCCGTTGCGCTGAACAACCTGGGCACGGCCTTGGGCCAGCTCGGCCGGACCGATGAGGGGATCGCCATGCTGCGGCGGGCGGTGACGGTTCGGCCAGATTATCAAATTGCGTGGACGAACCTCGGCGGTGGCCTGGCGACGGCGGGGCAGACCGATGATGCGCTGGAAGCCTATCGTCGGGCGTTATTGCTGAAAGCAGACGACGTGTGGGCACTGAGCGGGACAGGCACCGCATTGCGCGACCTGGGGAAAGCCTCGGAAGCCTTGGATTACTATAGACAGTCGCTTCGCCTGGAAGCCAATCCGGCCGTGCATAGCAATCTGGTGATGTGCCTGTTTTACATTGAGCAGGCCACGGCTGGCGATGTCCTGGCGGAAGCGATTCGGTTTGCGCGTCAGCACGCCGAGCCCCTGACGGCGGCGGCCGATCGGCGTAATCGGCCGGCACACCCAGCCACGAGAATTGCCGGTGCGGCGATTGTCCAAGACGTTGGAGGCGACGGGGAAACCGGCGAAGAAGGGGAAGGCCCGGCGGTGATCGATCGGCCGCTGCGCGTCGGGTACATTTCCCCGGAATTCATTTCGCATCCGGTGGGGTGGTTCATGCTGCCATTGCTGGAGCACCACGATCGGGCCGCGGTTGAGGCGATCGGCTATTGCGGCGCAGCGCTGGAGGATGGCCAGACGCGACGGCTGAAAGCGCAAACGGCGAAGTGGCGGAACATCGTGGGGCTGGACGACGCGTCCGCGGCGAAGCTGATTCACCAGGACGGGATCGACATCCTCGTCGATTTGTGCGGCCATACCGGGAGCAACCGACTGCTGGTGATGGCGCGCCGGCCGGCGCCGGTGCAGGTGACCTATCTGTGGCATGCCGGCACGACGGGATTGTCGGCGATCGACTGGCGATTGAGCGATCCGTGGATTGATCCGGATGGAGTGGCCGCGGCGTACAGCGAGCGCACGATCCGGCTCTCGTCATACTGGTGCTATCGACCGCCGATTGAGACCGGCGAGTTGGGCCCGCCGCCCAGTGAAATAGGTGAGCCGATCACGTTCGGGTGTCTGAATGAACCTGGCAAGATGTCCGATGGAACACTTGCGGCATGGACGCGAATTCTGGCCGCCGTGCCGGGATCGCGGCTTATGGTGCATGCCCCGGCCGGCAGCACGCGGCCGCGTATCGAGGCGGCGATGGACCGGCACGGCCTGGGGCACGAGCGGCTGATCTGCGTCGGCAAAATGAGTCTGGCCGACTACTTTGCCTGTCACCGGCGAATCGACATTGTCCTGGACTCGTGCCCCTGGGCCGGAGGCACAACCAGTTGCGATGCGATCTGGATGGGAGTGCCGATCGTGACGCTGGCGGGGCGAACGGCGGTGGGGCGTGGCGGCGTATCGATTCTTAACCTGATCGGCCACGGCGAGCTTGTGGCTTCGGATATTGACGAATATGTCTCGATCGCCACATCGCTGGCGAATAACCCCCGGCGCCTCGCTGACCTGCACAAGAGTCTGCGCGGCGAGATGGCCTCATCGCCCTTGATGGATGAAAGAAAGCACGCTCGGGAGATCGAACGAGCCTACCGGTGGATGTGGCAGATGTGGAAGTCGCAAGGGGTCTAAGCCCGCTGTCGCGACGCGCACGGCCGGCCGCGTGGCGGAGACTTGGCCGCACAACCGGCAAAGACGGCAAATCTACCATGTCTTTACACATGTTGATCTGTTTGTGGGCGCGAGGGCATGCAACGTCGGCGGCGCGGCTATGTATAATGTATAGCCAGAGACTCGTGCTGTAGCGGCGGGCTCTATGAAGTGTGTTTTGTCCTTCATCCATAAAGGGTGGGATAAAAGCAATGGTAACAAACGTCGAACAGGCGGTCACTTTGGCCGGCCAATGGCTGGCACAGGGGCGAACGGCCGAATGCCGCGACATCTGCCAGCGCGAGCTGGCGGAGCGGCCGGATAACGTGGACGCGCTGGACCTGATGGGGCTGGTTGAGCGCCGCGACGGGCACGTTGCCGAGGCCGAGTCGCTGTTTCGTCTGGCAACACTGACCGGCAAGGATCACGCTCTGGCCTGGCTGCACCTGGGGCAACTGCTGTTCGAGACGGTGGCGTCACGGCCGGCCGGCGAGGATACCGATGAATCCAAAGCCGCCGGCGGCGCCCACGCGCGTTTGAGCGAGGCGGTTACGTGTCTGCAGAATGCCGTGGCGCATGGGGCGAGGCAGGCGGATGCCTATTACCCGATGGGAATGGCCCTGCAACGACTGGGTCGTCTGGACGAGGCGGTCGCGGCGTATCGCATGGCGGTGAAGTTGGCGCCGGAGCATGCCGCGGCCCATGCCAATCTGGGGATCGTTCTGGCGGCACAGAAAAACCTGGCCGAAGCCGCCCAATGTGCCAGGCGGGCTATCGAGCTTCAGCCGAATCTGGCGACGCTGCACATCAACCTCGGCGCGATTCTCCTTGCCGCCGACCAGCCCGACGCGGCGATCGAGGCTACGCGGGCGGCCATCCAGTTGATGCCCAATCTCCCGGCGGCGCATAACAACCTGGGCACGGCGCTAAAAGAGACCGGATCGCTGGGCGGTGCGCTGGCCAGCTTTCGCCGGGCCCGCGAGATTCAAGACAACTACGCCACCGCCCATTCCAACGAAATCTACACCCTGCACTTCCATCCCGCTTACAACGCCGCCGCCATTTTGGCCGCCCATCGCGACTGGAACGATCGCCACGCCCGACCACTGGCCAGGCATATGCGCTCGTGGAAACTCGATCGCGACCCCGACCGCACGCTGCGGGTTGGCCTGGTCTCGCCCGATTTCCGCCAGCACGTCGTCGGGCATTTCCTCCAGACGCTCTTCGAGCATCATGACCCCGGCCAGATCGAGCTGATCGCCTATTCCGATGTCGTCACTCCCGATGCCGCAACGCGGCGCTTTGCCAGGACCGCCGATTCGTGGCGGGATATTCATGCTCGCGGCGACAAGCACGTTGACGCCCTGATCCGCGAGGACCGAATCGACATTCTTGTTGATCTGACCATGCACATGTCGCGCAACCGGCTGCTGGTGTTCGCCCGCAAGCCGGCGCCGGTGGCCGTGACGTATCTGGCGTATTGCAGCACGACCGGCGTGACGGCGATCGACTACCGCCTCAGCGATTCGTTTCTCGATCCGCCCGGCGCCACCGACGCCGACTATTCCGAGCGAACCGAGCGGCTGCGGACATACTGGTGCTATGAGCCGCCGGCCGAGGCGCTGCCGGTGAATGAGCCGCCGGTATTGTCGCGCGGGCATGTCACGTTCGGGTGCCTTAACAACTATTGCAAGATTTCGACGGCCGCGTGGGAAGCATGGGCGGCCATCCTCAGCCGCGTTCCGACTGCACGGCTGATGGTCCATTCGCCGCTGGGCCGGCATCGGCAGGGTGTTCTGAGTCAATTTTCCCGCCTCGGGGTCGATCCGTCGCGTGTTCAATTCGTGGGGCGAAGCTCGCCGCGGGAGTATTTCCGGCGGTATCATGAGATCGATATTGCCCTGGATCCGTTCCCGTACGCCGGCGGCACCACCACCTGCGATGCCCTGTGGATGGGAGTGCCGGTCGTGACGCTCTCCGGCGCAACGGCCGTAGGTCGCGGCGGAGTGACGATCCTCGGCCAACTGGGTTTGTCCGACTGGGTCTCCCGCAGCGTGCCGCTGTATGTTGACCGCGCCTGCCGGTGGGCCGAAAATCCGGATGCGCTGGTCAACTGGCGTGATCAACTTCGAGGTCGCATGCTCGATTCTCCACTGATGGAGGGTCGCGCCTTTGCCCGTGATTTCCAGCGGGTGATGCGATCGATGTGGCGGACGTGGTGCGGCGGCGGCCAGCCACCCGCTCTGTCGACACCCGCCGCGTAAGGTTCGCTTATGGCCGGCGTTTCGGTACAACAGGCGATGAACATCGCCTTGTCTCACCAGAACGCCGGGCGACTCGAACAGGCCGAAGCCATTTACCGCCAGGTTCTCACCCAGGCCGGCGACCGCTCCGATGCCCTGCACCAATTGGCGGGCGTGGCCGCTCAGCTTGGCCGCGGTGACGCCGAAGCCATTGCCCGCCGGGCATTGGCCGTGCAAGACGACATTCCGGAGACGCACAGTATTCTGGGAACTCTGCTCTGGCGACAAAAACGCCTTGCCGAGTCAATCGCCGCCTACGAAAAAGCCCTGTCGCTTCGCCCGGATTGGGGCATCGCGTATTTCAATCTGGCCATCCCCCTGGCCGACAGTGGTCAGAAGGACCGGGCCATCGCCGCCCTGCGCAAGGCAACGTCCCTCTCGCCGGATTACGCACCCGCGTGGTACAATCTGGGCTCTATCCTGCATCGCGGCGGACAACTCGTGGCGGCCGTCGAGTGCTTCACCAGGGCGGCCGAACTTCAACCAAAGCACGCCAATACCCACAACAATCTCGGCGTCGTGTTCACCGACGCCGGACAATTCGCCCTGGCCTACGAGGCCTTTCACAATGCCCTGGCTCTGGAACCGGGCTCGACGCTGGTGCTGCACAATCTCGGCCGGGCCCAGCTTCTCGACGGACAACTGGACCAGGCCATCGAATCACTCACCGCGGCTTTGGCGCCCCCCAGGCCGGTCGCCATTGCCGCCAACAATCTCGGCCGGGCACTGACCGATCGCGGCCAGGTCGATGAGGCGATCAGCGTCTTCGCGGCGGCGATCGAAAAGCTCCCCGACAGCCTGCCCCTTCACGACAACCTGCTGTTTACGATGCAGTACAGCCCGCGCGTATCGGCGGTCCAACTGCGACAACAGGCAAAGCTTTGGAACGACCGCCTGGCTCGCCCCTTTTCGGCCAACATTCCCCCGCACCGCAACCTCCGCGATCCCCACCGGCCGTTGCGCATCGGTTACATCTCTCCGGATTTTCGCGAGCATTGCCAGTCGTTCTTTACGCTGCCGCTCCTGTCCCATCACGACCACGCCGCGTTTGAAGTTCACGCCTATTCGCTTTTCAATCTCGTCGACGACACCACGCGGCGGATTCAGAGTTACGTCGATGCCTGGCACGATGTCTCGGCCATGGAAGACCAGGAACTGGCCGATCGCATCCGCTCCGACGGCATCGACATCCTCATCGATCTGACCCTGCACATGTCCAACAACCGCCTGATGGCGCTGGCGCGTAAACCCGCCCCGGTGCTTGTGACGTGGCTGGGCTACCCCGGCTCAACCGGCCTGGAAACCATCGACTGGCGGCTGAGCGACCCGTATCTCGATCCGCCCGGCCGCGACCTGGCCGTCTATTCCGAACGCACCTGGCGGCTGCCGGATACCTTCTGGTGCTACCAGTGTCCCGAAGGCGATCTGCCGGTCGCCCCGCTGCCGATGCTCGCCAGCGGCACGGTCACCTTTGGCTGCCTCAACAACTTCTGCAAGGTCAATGCCCCAACCATCCAACTCTGGTCGCAGGTGCTGGCGCGCGTGCCGGGTTCGCGCCTGATCCTCATGGCGCCGCCGGGTTTGGCTCGCCGCCAGACACTGGAAGCATTCCAGCACGGCGGCATCGAAGCCCCGCGCATCCAGTTTGTGTTCCGTCAGCCGCGCGATGCCTATTTGAAAAGTTACGGCGAGATCGACCTGGCGCTGGATACCTTCCCATACGCCGGCCATACCACCAGTCTGGACGGACTGTGGATGGGAGTGCCCGTTATTTCACTATACGGCGACACATGTGTCTCACGCGGCGGACTGAGCCAGTTGAGCAATCTCGGCCTGGCCGATCTGGCGACGGATCAACCAGAGACATTTGTCGATGCCGCTGTTCGTCTGGCCGCTGACCCGGTGCGGCTCGGCGGCCTGCGAGCTGGTCTTCGGCCGCTCATGCGGCGGTCCCCGCTAACCGACGCCGCGCGTTTCGCTGTGAACATGGAGAAGGCTTACCGGGCAATGTGGGCGGGTTGGTGTACGTCATAATGGGTGGGCTGTGGGTCTTTTTCACGTCCGATAGTTCGAAGAATGGGGTGCCGAAGGGGTGTCGGCGCAGACGTGTGGGATTCCCCTGTTTACGGTAGAAGAAGAGAGCGGGTCGGTTAAGCGGTTAACTTCCCCCAGATTAACATCGCAATGGAGGAAGCGGGGCGGTTTTTGTGATGAATGTGCAACCAGAGGTTACATAAGTGCCTTTCTTTTCCAAATTGGCAGGCTAAGTTGGAGGGCGTCAGATTGCGCAATTATGGCGTAGTTGCGTCCGCGTATGAATTATTGGAGCCGCGCAAAAAATGACTTTACTTTTGGCCGGTGCGGGCTCAGAATACGTGGAAAGGAAGGCTGTCGGAGCAGTCTTCTGGTTCAACTCTCGTGCAGATCAGCCAAAGGAGCGACGCCGCGTCAGGTAAGCGGCATCGACCGATGACGGCGACAAACGGTTTCAGCACGGAAACTCTCCCGGTTGCGATGTGGAATCGCATCGGGGCCATTGTCGCGTTGATCACAGGATCCTGGGGATTCATTTTTGGAGCGGTGTTGGGCTTGGAGTAGAGCCCCCCGGAGGAGAATAAGGATGCGTCGGAATCAATCGAATCGGCGTCGCACTCAGAAGATCTTCAATACCATCGCACGCAACAAGGGAGTCCTGGCGGTCTCGGCGGCCGCCGCGGC
>CAYQTE010000029.1:0-52938 GCA_964420285.1 uncultured Tepidisphaeraceae bacterium | reverse complement strand
CTAGAGCAAGAAATTGAACCGCCAGGCCGCCAAGAGCGCCAAGAATTGGCCAAACACAGCAAAACTCCTCTGCGCCTTTGCGCCTCTGCGAGGGATATTCTTCTCGTTGACCCGCTCGAAGCAAGATTATCCCTCGCAGAGGCGCAAAGGCGCAGAGGTAAGACCAGGAATTTGGGTATCATGGCGATTCTAACGCGATTACTTCCTGGCGAGCCTGGCGGTTCAACCGCATTTCTTCCGCGACGGAATTGACAGACCCAATCCGCGCAAGCCGGTGCGCGGCACTTGCCAATCCGCCGCTTTTTGGCGAGCATTATTGCCATGTCGCAAGTGCCGGGCGAAATGCCCAGGAAAGAGAAGGAAGGGATTCCCGAGGGATTGTGGCTCCGCTGCCCCGAGTGCGCGCGGATGCTCTTTCGCAAGGAGGTCGAGGATAACCTGAGCGTCTGCCCCGGCTGCGATTACCATTTCCGCATCTCCGCCGCCCAGCGCATCCAGCAACTCGTCGATGAGGGCAGCTTCGAGGAGATGTTCATCGACATCGACCCGGCCGACCCGCTCGAATTCGTCGACCGCAAGGCCTACAAGGAGCGGCTGCTCAGCGAAAAGCTCAAAACCGGCAGTTCCGACGCGGTGCTCTGCGGCAAGGGATTCATCAAGGGCCGTCCGATGATGATTGCCGCCATGAATCCCGAATTCATGATGGGCTCGATGGGCAGCGTCGTCGGCGAAAAGATTACGCTGACCATCGAGGCCGCGGCCGACGAAAAACTGCCGCTGCTGATTGTCAGTTGTTCCGGCGGGGCGCGCATGCAGGAATCGACCCTGTCGCTGATGCAGATGGCCAAGACCAGCGCCGCCCTCGGCCGGCTCGACGACGCCGGGGGATTGTTCATCAGTCTGCTGGCCGATCCGACCACCGGCGGCGTGACGGCCAGTTTCGCGATGCTGGGGGATTTCATCATCGCCGAACCCAAGGCGCTGATCGGATTCGCCGGCCCGCGCACAATCTGGAACACGATCAAGGTCGAACTGCCCGAAGGCTTTCAACGGGCGGAATTTCTGGAAGAGCACGGGTTTGTCGACTTCATCGTGCATCGCAAGAACCTCCGTAGCGAAATCGCCCGCCTTCGCGATTTCTGCGCGGATGAGAAAGCCTGATGCTGCCCCTGGGATCAACCGATCTGCCCGTGAATGCCGCCACGCTGGCGGAGTCGATCACGCGCGGACTGGCGATGTTGTTTGATCTGGGCAAGGCGAGTTGTTCCGTCGAAGCGGGAGCGGCGGCGTGGCCGGCCGTCGATGCCATCGCAATTGACCTCACCGGCGCGCGGGCGAAATTCGACCGGCCGGATGCGCCGCTTGCCAGCGATGCCCGCGATGAATTCGAAGTGTCCGCCGGATCGATTCGGCTCCGGGGCCGGCCGATCAAGATGGACGATGCCAGCCTGACACTCGATCTTTCGACAATAGCGGCGCGGATTCGGATCTGGCGCGACCGATCCGGGCGGGCGTTCTGGGCGGTGGCGTCGGCCGGGACGGGGAGCATCCATCTTGATTTCCTCACGCGCGATCTGGAGGCCTTGCTGATCTCCCGCGGGAGGGTATTGGCGGCGGACCATGGCGTCACGATCAAGAAGATCGACCTGGCACTGCGGCCGATCAACGATCGCTCGCTGGCGGTGGAGGCGACGATCACGGCCGCCAAATCATTCCTCAGCGCCGGACTGCACATCGGCGGGACCATGTCGGTCGACGATCAACTCAACGCCCGCCTGGACAATCTCACCTGTCGCGGCGACGGGATGATCGGCAAGGCGACGGCAGCGCTCATCCGTCCGAAACTGGAGGCGGCCGATGGCCAGCCCATCGCGCTGGCCAGCGTGCTGGGGCCGGGGATTCGGCTCAAAGACGTGAAATTGTCGGTGACAGATCGCGTCGCGGTCGATGCGAAATGGGAATGAAATAGACACCGGGACGGCGGCGTATTAGGCTCTGGCGCAGGATCTTTTTCCCACAGGAGGCCGCATGTCGAGCGAAGTTTCCACGCGTCGGGACATTCTGAAAGCCGCCGCGGCGGCCGGCGTTCTGGCGTTGGCCGGCGACGTTGTTGGCCAGGCGACCGGGCCGGCGACCCGTCCTGCGCCGCTGATCGGCATGCAGATCGGAGCGAAGCTGCTCAGTGCCGACAACATAGACCAGTTGTTCGACGATCTTCACGAGCGGGGCATCAACACGCTCTTCTTCTTCGCCTTTGGTTACATCGCCCGGTGGGTGCCGATGTCGGCCGAGGGTTTTCACGGCGGGAATTTTGGCATCCCGCACATGCAATATTACAAGGACACCAACCTGACCTACGCGGATTTGCGGGCTCCTGAATTCGGCGACATGGACGTGCTGGATCGCACAACCAAGGCGGCCCGCAAGCACGGCTTCAAGACCTATGCGCTGATCCAGGAGGCCGACCAGGCAACGGCCATCCCCAACTGGCAGCCTCTGTTTGAAGTCGATTCTCACGGACGGCGGCAGGGCGCGCGCCCCGGCGGGCCTTGCAGCAATAACCCGTATTACCGCGCGTTCACCCAGGGCCTCATGGAAGACTACGCCCGTTCCTACGACATCGACGGGTTCATGTGGTCAAGCGAACGCCATGGCGGCCTGTTCAGCGCCCTCGGCGCCGAGCATTACGGCGGCACCACCGATCCCTCCAAGGCCACGTGCTTCTGCGAATACTGCACCAAAAAAGGCCGCGACATGGGCATCAACGTCGACCGCGCCAGGGAAGGCTTCCTGGCGCTGGAGCCGTTTGTCCGCAGCGGACGCAGCGGCCGGCGCCCCCGCGATGGATATTTCGTATCGCTCATGCGGCTGATGCTGAATTATCCGGAGTTGTTGCAGTGGGAATCGTTCTGGATCAACAGCCGCAAGCAGTTCATGATCGACATTCGCAACCGCGTGCGCTCGGTGAACACGAAGCTGCCGGTGGGATTTCACGTCTGGCACAATGCCTCGTTCAGCCCGTTTTATCGCGCCGAAATCGACTTTGCCGAAATGGCGAAGAACGCCGACTTCATCAAGCCGGTGGTCTACAACGTCTCGGCCGGCGTGCGCATCGACAGCTTTGTGGATAGCGTTTCGCAAACGATTTTCGGAGATATTCCCAGACCGCAGATTCTGCAGATGCTCTACGAGATGTTCGACTATAAGGAACTGCCCTACGACAAAGTTGGCCCGGCCGGTTTTTCCACCGACTATATCAAGAGCGAGGTGAAGCGCACTCTGGACGACCTGGCCGGCACAAACGTCCCGGTCTACGCCGGCCTCGATATCGATATTCCCGGCGCCGGCGCGCCGTACACGGTGGAAAGCGTGAAGCAATCGGTGATGACCGCCTTGCAGGCCGGCGCCCACGGCGTGATCTTCGCCCGCAACTATGGCGAGATGAATACCGAGCACGTGAAGGGCGTGGCGGCGGCCTTGAAGGAGTTGGGAATGTAGAGGGGACCAGTTCACGCGGAGACGCGGAGATCGCGGAGTTGGAAGCGGACAGCGTGGGCTTCTTCTTTCTTCGCGGGAACCGACGAATATGAAAACACTTGATGAAATAACCGGTGCGATCGTGGATGCGGCAATGAAGATTCACGTGGAGATTGGCCCGGGACTTTTGGAATCTGTTTACGAGGCCGTGTTGGCGCGGGCGCTGGAGCGCCGGGGCTTAACAGCCTGTGGCAAAAGTCCCGCGAGGCCGAGCGCTGCGGATTTGCCCTTGGATCGAGGCGGAGAAATGAAGAGTATTGCAATGAAATACGCTGAGTTTCGACAACGAAGAGCCAAGGGCAAAGCCGCAAGATCGGCCCGTGCGACTTTTGCCACAGGCTGTTAAGGGTGGAACGTCAAAAGGTCGTCCGCTTCGAATACGACGGCATGGTTTTCGAGGAAGGATTTCGCGTCGACCTGCTGGTGGAGGGCTGCGTTATCGTGGAGCTCAAGAGCGTGGAGAAGCTCGTCCCCGTCCACGGCAAACAAGTGTTGACCTATCTTCGCCTGATGGGACTGCATGTCGGTCTTCTCATGAACTTCGGCGCCGCCACGCTTAAGGATGGTTTGCAGCGCATCGTCAACGATCTTCCCATCTCCGCGTCCCCGGCCCTCCGCGTGAATCGACTGCCTGCCGAGGGGTGACCGACAACGGAAAAGAAACCTCACGCGAAGGCGCGGAGGAAAGCTTGTGGTCAAAATCGAAGTGGCGAAGCTCGGCGCTCAGGCAAGTAGTCAATCGCAGAGACACCTGACTTTCAGAAATCTGCCTCCGCGTTCTTCGCGTCTCCGCGTGAGTCTTCCGCCGCTCGAGCCAGAAACGATGAGAATCGCTGTTGACTGAACCCGTACGTGATCTATTCGCTCGCCTTGCTCTCCACAATCGCCACATCCGGATTCTTCGTCAGATCGGCCAGCGTGTGTTTGCTGACGGTGGCCTTTATGCGCAGCCGGCTGCGGTGCATCTTGCGCGAGTGAACCGTGCTGTGCGTTTCGATGAACGCGATCAGCTTGCCCAGCGTTGGATCGATATCGAGCGTCACGTCCACGCGCTGGCCGCGGACGTGGCCGTGGACCGATTCGTGCAGATCGGCCAGTCCGGCGGCCGTCTTGGCGCTGATGGGCAGCGCGCCGGGGTGAAGCGTGCGCCAGGTGGGAGCATTGTGCTCGCCCTCGGGCGTGTCGATCTTGTTGAGCAGAAGAATCTCGGGCTTGTCGCCAGCGCCAATATCCGCCAGCACCTGCCGCACCGAATTGAATTGCTGCTGGGCGCGCGGGTGGCCGACGTCCAGCACGTGCAGAAGCAGATCGGCGTGAACGGCCTCCTCGAGAGTGGCCTTGAAACTGGCGACCAGATTCGTCGGCAGATCGCGCACGAACCCGACGGTGTCTGACAGCATTACATCCGTCCCGCGTTCCAGCTTCCACCGGCGGGTTTTGGTATCCAGCGTCGCAAAGAGCTGGTCATCCGCGTACGTGCGGGCGTCGACCAGCGTGTTGAACAGCGTGCTCTTGCCCGCGTTTGTGTATCCGACGATGCAGATCGCGAAGTGATCGAGATTTCGCTTCTGGATGGTTCGCATCTTACGCTGGTCGATCAGATCGATTTCCCTGCGCAGGTCGCTGATGCGGCGGCGGACCAGCCGGCGGTCGATTTCAAGCTGCATCTCGCCCGGCCCGCGCGTGCCGATTCCCGGCCCGGACCCGCCGGCGATGCGTTCCAGGTGTCCCCACATGCCGCTGAGCCGCGGATAGGTGTACTGCATCTGTGCCAGTTCGACCTGGAGCCTGGCTTCGTGGGTCTGGGCGCGGGTGGCGAAAATATCCAGGATCAGTTCCGAACGGTCCAGCACCTTGATCCCCTGGCCGCGCGGACTGTCCAGCGTCTTGTTGATGATCCGTTCCAGCGCCCCGATCTGGGCCGGGGAAAGATCGTTGTCGAATATGACCACGTCGGCGTCGTCGGCCCGGCATAATTCGGCGATCTCGACCACTTTCCCCGATCCCACATACGTACCGGCGTCGATATGCTGGCGATTCTGGAGGATCTGCCCCACAACCTTCGCCCCGGCCGTCTTGGCCAGGGCCGCCAATTCCCCCAGCGGATCGCGCGGGTCGGCGCTGGACTCGGGGAGCAGAACGCCAACGAGAATGGCTCGCTCCTGCTTGACGGACAATTTCGATCGGCTGAGTTCGGCCAAATTCTCCTCGGTATCTGTTCAAACCGCCGCGACGCGGGTCTGGGGCCATTGTACGTGTGAGACGGGGTCTTGGTAGTGGTCGGTGAATGGGAAATCGAGATTCGCCGCCGACTGCCCGGCGTCGCCGCGCTTGCGATGGCGAGAGTGCCCGATTTTCCGGGAGCCTGTCTTTTCCTCCTCCCCTTGTACTCAGGGGGAGGACGGAGGTGGGGGTTCTTCGCCAGAGGTGCTGCCATCTCGAAGCCGCGACCGACGCCATAGCGGTCGACCCCCACCCAACCCTCCCCCTGAGTACAAGGGGAGGGGTAGGAGGTTGCTCCGCATCGAGTTACCATCGCCCGGAAAATCGGGCACTCTCGGTGATGGCCAACTGATCGGCGAAATTTGACACCGCCGCCCGTCGCCTGTAAGGTCGCTCCGCAGTTTGAAGTTGGCTCGGAAACCCCGTACCGGGATTCGCTTTGGCTGCCTTGGTCGTCATTCCTGCTCGCTGGGGTTCATCCCGTTTTCCAGGCAAGATCGTCGCCTCCCAGACCGGCCGGCCGTTGGTACAGCATGTGGTGGATCGGGTGAAGCAGTGTACTCGCGTGTCGCAAGTGATTGTGGCAACAGATGATGCGCGAATCGTGGAGGCGCTGGGACCGTTTGGAACAACGTGTGTGATGACCTCGCCCGCCATTCCCTGCGGTACGGATCGGGTGGCCGAGGTCGTGCGGAATAACGGCGGGGCGGATGCAGATGTGATCGTTAATGTCCAGGGCGATGAGCCGGAAATCGAACCGGCCACCATTGATGGGTTGATCGAGCGAATGGAACACGGCGGCGAGGCCATGGCGACGGCGGCAACTCCCTTTCCGGCCGACGCGGATGTGGCCGATCCGAATCTCGTCAAAGTGGTCATGGATCGCCAGGGCCGGGCGTTGTATTTCTCGCGAGCGGCAATTCCTTTTCGCCGGGATGGAGCGGCGGGGTTTTCGCCGACCTACTATCTGCATCAGGGCGTCTACGCGTACACCCGGCGGTTCCTGCTGGAATTCGCCGCGTGGGAGCCAACGGGCTTGGAACGGGCGGAAAAACTCGAGCAGCTTCGCGCCCTGGAACATGGCCGGTCGATCCATGTGCTGTTGACCCGCCGGGCCGTGCATGGGATCGACACGCCGCAGCAGTACGCGGAATTTGTGAAGCGGCAGGTCGGCAGTGTGCCGGCGGGCGCTACGAGCTGATCGCGGCGGGGGTGTGTTTTATGGATGGAAATGTGTTCAGCAGGACGTGCCAAGGAGGCAGGCCATGAATAATGAAGAACTTTTGACCCGGATCGGGCAATCGACCGAGGAAACCGAATTCTATACCCCCATGCCCGAGGGTTACCGCAAGGGCCATCACAAGTACGTGGTGGTCGTCGGCACCGTCATCAGCGGGCTGGGCAAGGGGATCTTCTCCTCATCGCTGGCCAAGCTTCTTCAGGACAAGGGCCTGCGCGTCGCGCCCATCAAGATGGAAGGGTATTACAACATCGACAGCGGAACCCTCAATCCATTCCGCCACGGCGAGGTCTTCGTCCTCGATGATGGCATGGAAACCGACATGGACCTGGGCACCTACGAACGCCTGTTGGATCAGAATCTCTCGGCCGCCAATTTCGCCACCAATGGGCAGATTCTGTCGGCCGTGCTGAAAAAGGAGCGCGAAGGCGGATATCTGGGTCGCGATGTGCAGTTCATTCCGCATGTGACCGGCGAGGTGAAGCTGAAACTCCGGCAGCTTGCTGCCAGTTCCAACGCGGATGTGGTCTTCGTCGAAGTGGGTGGCACGGTGGGGGACTTTGAGAATCAGGCCTATCTGGAGGCGTGTCGTCAGCTTGCCTATGAAGAGGGTGAAGGCTCGGTGGTGTTCGTCGTGCTGACGTACGTGCTGGAGCCGGGCTCGCTGGGTGAGCAGAAATCCAAGGCGGCGCAACTGGGGATCAAACGGCTGATGGAAGTGGGGATCATGCCGCACATCATCGCCTGCCGGGCCCAGTCGCCGGTGAAGGAAAAGGTCCGCGAGAAGATCTCGATGTACACCAACGTGCCGATGAAGCGCGTGGTGTCGATGCACGATGTCGAGAGCATTTACACAATTCCCGAAGGCCTTCGCGAATCGGGGATCGACCGCGAAGTGCTCACGCTGCTGAGCCTCCACGACCGCGTCGATCAGCGGGCCGAGGATCAGGCCCGGCTTAGGTGGCGGCAGTTTGTCGATCGCATCGGCAAGGCCCGCCGCGATATCACCCTGGCCGTCACCGGCAAATACACCAGCCTCCGCGACGCCTACGCCAGCATCATCAAGGCCGGCGAACATTGCGGCGTGCAGCTCAACGTCAATGTCCAGTTCAAATGGATCGACACCACGGCCGTCGACGCCAAAAACGTGGCCCGGCGGCTGACGGAATGCCACGGGATCATCGTGCCCGGCGGATTCGGCGTGCGCGGCACCGAGGGCAAGATCGAATGCATCCGCTACGCTCGCGAGAACCACATCCCATACCTCGGCCTGTGCCTTGGGTTCCAGATGGCGGTGATTGAATACGCCCGCAACATGTGCGGCCTGGCCGGGGCCAACAGCACCGAATTTGACCGTGCCACCCCCGAGCCGGTGATCGATATTCTGCCCGAGCAAAAGCAGATCGAGGGTTTGGGCGGTAACATGCGTCTGGGCGGCAAGGATGTGGAGATCAAGCCGGATACGCTGGCCTCCCGCCTGTTCGACGGCGCCACGCGCGCCCGCCTGCGATTCCGCCACCGCTACGAGGTCGATCCGCGCTACATCCCGACGCTCGAGCAGCACGGCCTGATCTTCAGCGGCAAGGCGCCCGGCCAGCCGATCATGCAAATCCTCGAACTGCCCACCGATGTCCACCCCTATTTCGTGGGCACGCAGGCACATCCCGAACTGACCAGCCGGCCGCTGCGGCCGTCGCCGCTATTCCTCGGCCTGGTCAAGGCGGCGGTCGAGTATTCCGAGGGCCGGAACAAGCCCCAATCGGCGCCGCAGACGGTTTAGCGGGCAATGGACAATGGACAATGGATAATGGATAGCGAATGGGGGAAATACCGGCGACTCCGGATGAATCGTCGGGGGCTTGCAACCGCCTTGTCAACAAAACGGCTCCGCGGCCGTAGGTAATATTGCATGTCCCCAAAGCCCGCCAAAACGATGGTGCTGGACTATGAGCCGGCAAGGCCGGGCGAGCCGGTTCGTTCGGCGCCCGCCGCGCTGGTCTGGGCGGCGACCGTTTTAGAGAACTTCGTCCTGCCCATCGTCTATTTCTATCTGGCGTGGACGATTTTGACGGGGTAT
This sequence comes from uncultured Tepidisphaeraceae bacterium, assembly GCA_964420285.1. Lineage (GTDB taxonomy): Bacteria > Planctomycetota > Phycisphaerae > Tepidisphaerales > Tepidisphaeraceae > CAYQTE01. The sequence goes on along the minus strand of CAYQTE010000029.1, from coordinate 43,861 downwards.
TACGACCTGGATGTGTTCAATAAATCCGGGTTCTGGTCGATAGCGCCGCGGGATTGGACCAGGAACCAGGTCGCCGCTCTCATTTCCGATGGGCTCTTGTTTTGCATCCAGTTCTCGATAGCAATCTTTCTGCTGACCAACCGCAAGCCGGTGGCCCGCTACCGGACGCTGCCGGAGATCTTGGTGCCGCTGCTGGCGGCGTTTTTCTTTATCACCTACGACTATACCTATCTGCTTCCGTGGTGGATGAGGCAGTCGCTGGTCGAGGGCGATTTGCGACAGGAATACATTGCGTTCATCGGGCTGGTGTTCGGCGCGATCGGCGGGGCGGTTTCGGTCTGGGGGCTGATGTCACTGGGCCGGTCGTTCGGCATTCTGGTCGCGGTCCGCAAGGTGGTGCTGCGCGGGCCGTACCGGTTTATCCGGCATCCGATTTATCTCGGATATTTCCTGGCCCTGTTTGCCATGCTGCTGGCGGATATGGAGCCGATCTATTTCGTGTTGATTCCCACCATGTTCGCGATCATGACCTGGCGAGCGAGACTGGAAGAAGACAAACTCGCCAGCGTCAGCGAAGACTACCGCGAACTGATGACCCGCACGGGGATGTTCCTGCCCAGATTCCCCTGGCAGCGCCGGCTGACGTACGTTCCGGAGGGGTTTGAGGTTGTTCCGATCAAGCGGAAATGAAAGACTAATACGCTGAGACGCCGAGACGCAGAGGAAGAAAACACGCCAAGAGCCGTTGGTCAGTTCGCCGGTTGGGTCGCGGCGCGATCTTGCATTCGTTTGTTGTACGAATCGTAATCACCGGGGCCGGGCCGGATGGTCAGGTTGACGTGGCCGGTGTCCAGGAGTTGGCCATCAATAACGCCACGAACGCCGTCGAGCCATTCGAATTCGATGGTGAATCGCGACTCGTCGGCCGGGTCGACGGTGCCGGCGAAGATCTTGCGCGTGTTGAAGCCCTCGCCCCAGAATTCCTGCCGTATGCCTTGAAGTTGGTCATCGACCCCGCCGCCTTGGAGCTTCGGAAGATGTCCCGCGTCGCCCGGCACCACTATCGATGCCACCAACGTACTGTTTTCCTGAGGGTCATCCCATCTTCCGACAGCAACGAGACGTTCAAGGCCACACGGATTACGGCGGGCATGCAGGAACACGATTGCGTCAGGCTGGTTGCTATAGGGGTAAAGTGATGTTGCCTCGACGAAGTGTCCCCAGCAGATCGGGGCGCAGCAAACGGCGTCGCCGTAAGTATACGGCCCGGTGACCACCATACCCGGCAGAATGAAATAGGCTGGGCTGGTGTGCAGGGATATATATCCACGCGGCGGCTGAGGCACTACATCGCCCGGCCGTACGTCGCCCAAAACCACCGTATCTGGGCCCGGCGGCTGGAAATTCATGCACTGGCGTTGCCAATACAGCACCACCGCGCGATCGCGGACGGCCGGCCAGTATTTCAGGCCGGTGCCAATCACGCTGGCGGCGACGATCGCCATCACCAACCGTCGCAGCCATTTTCGCGGCGGCCGGCCGGGCGCGTAGTCGAGGCGATGCACCGGCGGTTGATCGCTCATGGTTGCGCTACTTGTAGGGTCCGCACTGCGGACCACAATTCTCGCGGGCAACGGCAATGGTCCGCGATGCGGACCCTACGGGAGTGCGGACCAAAATTCTCGCCGGCGAAGGCAATGGTCCGCGGTGCGGACCCTACGGGACTGCGGACCACAATTCTCGCAGGCAAAGGCAATGGTCCGCGGTGCGGACCCTACGGGACTAATTCCCCGCCGGCGCCGTCGTCGGCCTGCTCGCCGCACCCGGAAGATTATCGTTCACATACTTCGCATCGGCGGTCTTGACGGCTTTGCCCTCTTCCGACAGCAGCGGGATGAACGGGCTGTCCTTGAAGGCCTTCAGGCCGGAGACGACCGATTCGGCCACGATTTTCGCGCCGGGGATGAACGTGTGGTTGTGGTCGCTGTAGAGGGCGTTGACGGTTTCGCGGCCCATGGCTTCGTATTTGTCGCAGGAGAAATTCGTCAGATCGAAGACCGGCAGGTGAAGCTTGGCCGCCACGTCCTTGGTCCACTGCGTGTACTGGCCCCGCGACGTGCCTCGCTCGATCTTGTCCTGCTTGGGATCATAATTGGCCGGCAGCGGACCGGCCGGCGTGCCGTCGTTGTAGCGGACGTTGGGGTTGGTCCAGATATTGCGCGCGGTCACGGTGAGGTAGATGGGATGGGCGCCCTTGGCGATGGCGTCGGTGGCCATCTTGGACATGTACCAGCCGTAGGTGTGGGCGATTTCCGGGGCGCCGCCAGCGCGGGGAAGGGTGACGGTATCGTCGCCAATGCCGGGGATCGAGCCGCGATCGGTGACGGCGCGGGGGGGACCGCCATCGTTGATGCCGAAGACGATCAGGACGTAATCGCCGGCCTTGATCTTGGTCAGAACGCTGGGCCAGTCGCCGGCGTTGTTGTAATAGGTGCGGCTGGATGTTCCGGCGTGGCCGACGTTGTTGACCGTGGCCTTGGCGGCATCAAAGAACTCGGCCAGCGGGGTGCCCCAGCCCTGGATCTGCTGGCCACCACGGCCGGCCCCGGAATTCTTGGCCGTTGAATCGCCGCAGACGAAGATGGTGGGCTTGCCACCGGCGGCTGCGCGCGTGGCCGGCGATCCGGCGCCGGCGCCGCGGGCGTGGATGGCGCCCATGAGCGATAGTCCAATTGTGAGAACGGCAACAGACGAGATCTTCATACAAGCCTCCGCCAGCAAAACATTTGGTTCCTTCTGATCTGACAAAACCAGGCCAATCCTATTGCGAACTGTTGCGTGCAGGATAACCCGCACGGCGAATTGCGGCAAGCGAGCGATCGCCGTCATTATTCTCGCTGAGAAATCCGTCCGGTTTGCGGTATGATATCGTGATATGAGAGCCACGGATGGAAAACCGCCGGCAATTGATGCGGCGGCGAGTTTTTATGAATCGGTCTGGCCGCACGCGGAATTACTATTGCGGTTGGCGATTTTCGCGTGCGACGATCACGCCCTGGCGGAAGAATTGGCTTACCAGACACTTCTGGCCGCGGCGGCGACGATCAACCAGCGCGGCGAGGCCGATTGGCGAATGTGGCTGCTGGGAATCCTCTACAGACAAGGTCAGTCGCTACTGAGCAACTCCGCACCGGCCCCAGCGGATGTGGAAGCACACGGGCTATCCAAAGCGGCCAGCGGCTCGAACACGCCGGCCGGTGATCCCAGGGAGATTCTCGCATCACTGAGCGATCAGCAGGTGCTGATGGCCATCCGGGAATTGCCGCCGGAGATGCGATGGACCGTGCTGCTTTTGGACGTGGCGGGGCTGAAGCAGCAGCAGGTGGCGGTCATTCTGGACCGGCCGGTGTGGACGATCGAGTCGCACGTCAAACAGGCGCGCGAGATGCTGCGTGATGTGCTGGTGCCGCTGGCGGCGGAGGTGAATTCCGTGCAGCGGAATCAGGTATTCGAGCGGCGGTGATGGATTTTTCGCGATGGATGAATGGGCATGACGCAGTCGAATGAAGATCAAGACCTGACGGGATCGAGTTCGCCGTGGGATTCGGCGATCCGGGAGCGTCTGGCGGCAATGGCGACTTCGCCGGTGGATATGGCGGCCCTTGAATCGCGCATCAACGGGCAAATCCCCAATCCCGCTCAGGCATCACAACTGGGCAAACGGCGTGGATGTGCCGCGGCGATGATGTTCGCCGCCGGTCTGCTCCTGGCGGGATTGATCCGGGAGACCTTGGGCCGGGCGATCGCAACTCGATGAAGGGCAACATCTTACCGCTCTTGCTGGGTGCGGGAAGTGGAAGAAAAGGCGGCCGGGGAGGGAAATCGGGCGTTTTCTCACCCGATTGCCGGTGAATTTGCGAATCTTTTTTTGGTTCCCGCGGTTATACTCTATGAGAACGTCTTGGCACGGCTTGGGGGCGGCGGATGGAATCTGTCGGTCGCTGCCCCGGCTGCGTTGGAGCATCGCGATGCGGTGGATCACAACAGCTTGGATAGCATGCCTTTGTTCGGTCGCTGCGGCGCAGACGACCCAGCCGTCGGTCGTTGCAACATCGAGGGCGGAATCGGTTCTGCCCACCAGCGCCCCGGCCGATCCCAGCGTGGTCATGGACCTCAAGCTCCGCCGGCCGCATGAAGCGCCCAAACCGGGGCAGGTGCTTGAGATGCGGATCGAGCAGCTTGGGAATTTCACGTACGATCCGCTGACACCCGGCGGAATACCTGCTGACGTGCGGTCGCTCGATGGCTGCACACTACGTGTACACGGCTACATATTGCCGGTGGATCAGGTCGAGGACATCACTGAGTTCATGCTGGTACCGAGGCTGTTGCCCGACCAGCCGGGCGTGGGGACTCTGGTGCAGCACTCTATCATCGTTCACGCACCGCCGGGCAAGCCGATTGCCAAATATACGACGCAGGAATTGATCGTCGAAGGAACGCTCAAGGTCGCTGAAACAGAGGATGACGGGTACATCGTCAGTATTTTTGATATAACGGCAACGAGTGTCCGCGCGGCGAAATAACCAATTGCCGACCTATAATGGAGTATGCCAATGCGTTGGATGACAATAGCCTGGATAGGATGCCTTTGTTCGGCTGCTCTGGCCCAGACGACCCAGCCGGCGGGTTCGCAGGCTGATCTGGCGGCCAGTGAATTTCGGGCTACGCAGGCGATGGCCAGCGGGCAATACGGAGTGGCCCTGCCGCTGTTGCAGCATGTCGCGGCCGGATTGACCGACAAGCCGGACCATCTTGCCCAGATCAACGAACAAATTCGCGTCTGCCAGAAGAATCTGGAAGTGGCGGTGACCACGCCGGCCACGAAGCCGGCCGTGTTGGCTTCCGTGCCGCTTTCGCCGACCGGCGCCCCGACCGATCCTTCGATGATCATGGATCTGCGGCTGCGTCAGCCGCACGTCGCGCCCAAACCCGGCCAGATACTGGAAATGCAGATCAAGCAGCTTGGGAATTTCACCTATGATCCGCTGACACCTGGCGGAATACCGGCCGATGTGACGGCGTTATCCGGATGTAAGCTGCGTACGCACGGTTACATGATGCCCATGGACCAGGTCGAGAACATCACGGAATTCGCGTTCGTGCCGAGCCTGTTCGGCTGCTGCTACGGGCAGCCGCCGCAGGTGCAGCACACCGTCATCGTGCACACGCCGCCGGGCAAGAGCGTGGCGAAATACACCTCGCAGGAATTGATCGTCGAGGGTACGCTGAAGGTCGCCGAGACCAAGGATGATGATTTTGTGGTCAGTATTTTTGAGATATCCGCGTCGAGCATCCGCCCGGCCGATTAACGAAAAAATTCAGTTTCATACTTCATCCATTTTCGAGGTGCAGCCATGACCAGTGAAATGTCACAACCAGCGCCGGCCAATCGTGTCGGGGTGTTGAAGCCGGACTATGCGCCGGCGCCGTATGAACCGACCTGGCGCGAGCGGATCAATCCGCGCATGATCGGGGTTGTCGTCGTCGGCATGCTGATTGTGGGATTGATCGGGGCCATGTTTTATACCTGGGCCGAGCAGGCCCTGACCGGAGGGATCGTCAAAGAGGGCAATTATTTCAACTGCAACCTCAAGGCGATGAGCCTGTTCGAGATGGATTCGAAGAACGCCCGCGACGAGGACATTCCATCGCGGTGGCGGGCGCTGGACGGCCAAAAGGTCATCCTTGTTGGCGAAACATGGAGCCCTGAAAGTGCCGGCGACGGTATCCGCTCGTTTCAGCTTTGCTACTCGATCGCCAACTGCTGCTTTGGCGGGCCGCCCAAGATTCAGCACTTCGTGCATGCGAGGATCGCTCCCAATTTCCCCGGCGCCGATATCACGGTTGGCGAGCCCGTTCGCGTTGAGGGAGTGCTTCACGTGGGTGTGCAAAGAGACCCCGAAGCCGGCACCATCCTGAGCGTCTACCGAATTGACGTAACCAACGTCCAGCACGCCGGATAGGAATAATTCGCCAGTTGAGCGGCTTTCTTTTTTTCCTCTCCCCTTGTTTGGGGAGAGCGTCTTGGGGGGCCGTATTCCTGCGAATTCCATCTCACTGCGGGCCGGATTTTGCCGATAATTGCGCAGGCGCGGCGATTCGTCAATGAGCATGAGCCCGATCAACCCGCTGGCCGGCACTTTAATGGGAGGCGCCGTCGCCCAGTCCACGGCCGAAAGCGAAAAGACCGGCCAGCTCCGCCGCCGCCAGATTCAAACCCGCGACATCGCCACGCGTGATGATGAGCTTGAGCACCAGGTGGAAAGCTCGCAGCAGGTCGATCCCGCCACCAACGACCAGCACAATTCCCCAGACCGCCGCCGTGGACATCGACAGCGTTCCACCGACGATGCCGACGGCGAAGGCTCCGATTCGCAAGTCGAGCATCTGGATGTCACGGCCTGACGGCCCGCGGCAAGCATCGCGCCTGGATTCCACTGCTTCCTCCATCCCCCGAATAGTTACTTTGCGGCCGGACGCTTGGCTGATTTACTGAAAATTGGGTATCATGAGCCCTCGGTTCATATTCGAGGTGGCGTTACGACAAGCGATATTTCTCAACCCGGTTCCACCACCGCCGCCCAGGCGGTCAAGCCGGCCGATGCCCCTGTGCCCTGTCCGCCGTCTTGGCGCCGGCGAATCACTGGGCGCCTGGTCGGTTTGGTGGTCGTCGGCCTATTGCTCGGCGCCGTGATCGTCGCCTCGTTCTATGGGTGGGCCCGGCTGGCGGCGACCGGCGGCATCAGCGGCGGCGAGTATGCCGAACTGAACCTCCAGGCGATGGGCGCCTTTGACCTGGATCAGATCAAGGCCCGCAACGAGGATATTCCATCGCAGTGGCGGGCGATGGACGGCAAGAAGGTCGCGCTCATCGGCCAGACCTGGAGTCCGGATACCGCCGGGCACGCGCACAATTTCGAACTCTGCTATTCGATCGCCAACTGCTGCTTCAGCGGGCCGCCGCAGATTCAGCATTTTGTATTTGCCAGCGTTCCGGCCGACGAGCCGGGCGCCGACATCACCTACGGGGACACGATCATTCTCAAAGGGATACTCCACGTCGGTGTCCAGAACGACCCGGAGACCGGCGCGGTCCTGAGCGTATACCGATTCGACGCATCCCACATCGCCCGGGTGTATTGACTCCGGCTCGCTGGCCGGAATCTGCCTGTCGCGGCGCGGAAGCGGCGGCGGGCGGATTTGAATTCCTGCCCGGTCAACTGAATAATCCCACCGTGCCCTGGCGCTCGACCGTCAATCGTCGTTTCCGTCTCCTGGCCGCCGTGTGCGTCGTTGTTGCCGCCGCTCTGGCCGGCGCCGCCGGCCGGCTTGTCGCACAAGGGACCATGTCGCCCTGGGCGCTGGCGCTGGCCGCTGGCGGCGCTGTTGCCGCGTTCTTTCTTGCCGGGGCGTTCCACGTGCGCCGCCACTGGATCGGGCCGGCCCAGCGGCTCGCCCTGGCGACGGAGCGCATGGGAGGCGGCGAATGGGAAGTGCGCGTCGATCCACGCGGCAATGAAATGTTCCAAATGCTGGCACTTCGCCTCAATGCCCTGGCCGCTCAGGTCCAGTCGCAGTTCGCCGAACTCAACAAGACCCGCTCCGACCTGCAGCGTCTGGTGGACAGCCTCCCGGACCCCATCCTCGCCACCGACGGTTCCCATCGCATCATCATGGCCAACGCCCCGGCCGCCGTGCTCCTGCAACTGGCCCCGGCCCAGGCGATGCGGCAGAAGATCGTGGCGATCATCAATGACGAACCCATTCTGGAGTTGGTCGATCAGCTTGGCGCCGATTCCGCCCCCCGTCCGCTTCAGCGCGAAATTCGCATCGTCCGCCGCGGCCAGCGATATGCCTATCAGGTCGTCGCCCAGAAGACCGCCGACGGCGGGGCGCTCTTGGTATTTCGCGATCAAAGCACTCTGGCGGCCACCGGGCAGATGAAGACCGATTTCGTCGCCAATGCCAGCCACGAGTTGCGCACGCCCATCGCCGCCATCAAAGTTGCCTTCGAAACTCTCCGCGAAGTGATGGGCGACGACAAACAGCAATCCGAGCGATGCCTGACGATCATCGACGGCCATCTCCGCCGTCTCGAGGACATGCTGCGCGATCTCATGGACCTGTCGCGCGTGGAGAGTCCGAGCCTGCGCATGCAGGTGGCCCCGGTCAAGGTGTCCGATCTCTATTCGCTCCTGCGCTCCACGCTTGTTCCTCTGGCGCGACAGAAGAATGTCGACGTGCGCCTTCTCGATCACACTCCGCCCGAACAATTCCAGAGCGATTCCTGGCTGCTCAACGTCATTCTCAAGAACCTCGTCGAGAACAGCATCCGGTTCACGCCACCCGCCGGAACCGTCACCGTCGAAATCGGCTTCAATTCCGGCAACGGGCCGGGGGTTTTCCTTTCCGTGGCCGACACCGGCATCGGCATTGCCAGGGAACACATCGATCGCGTCTTCGAGCGGTTCTATCAGGTCGATCCGTCGCGCAGCGGCAGCGCCGGCCGTGGCACCGGCCTGGGCCTGGCTATTGTCAAACATGCCGTCAACGCGCTGGGCGGGACGGTGAAGCTCGAATCCACCCTCGGAAAGGGCACGACCGTGACATGTCTTTTCCCCGCCGCCGCCGCGTCCACCGCCGCGTGATCTTGGGGTGTGCCCGATATTGCGGGTGAGCATCAATCCATGCGGGGCCGCCTCTTTTTCCCCTCTCCCCGAGTACAGGGCGAGGGGGAAGAAGTAGGCCGCCGCCGGCTTGGCACATTCTGAGCCGGATCACCTGGCCCCGGGCGGTGGCGGATTGCGATGGATCAACTTGTGGTGCGGATGACGGCCGGTGAGATGAACGGAAGCCGGGTCGTAGCGGCGGCGAAGGCGTGTTGCGACGCGTCGTGCGGCCGATCCGCCGCGCGGGGGGACGGGAATATGCACGTTCAGCGTGCGGATGTCGTCGCCGTCGCGGTCGAGCAGGACGATGCGCAGTCGCACTTCGGGAATCTCGCCGGCGTGGTAGGCAATCGACGCCAGGCGTGATTCGTGCGAGTTGAAGAAGATCGGTTGCTCGTCAAAATAGAGCATGTCGTTGGCGATGAAGCACTCGCGCACGCCGGGGGATTGCCGGCGGATGCGCAGGGCACGTCTCGCCCAGTGCATAAAGAAAACGAGCAAGGCAGCGGCCAGGGCGGCGGCGGCCGTGTATGCCGCGGCGCGTTGATCGCGCAGGCTTGCCACGGCGGCCACCATCGCAACGATGGCGGCGACGGCGGGTACGATGGATGGCGAATCAACCCTGAACGATGGCCCGCCGGGAACGCTCGCCGACCACGCCTGCCACAGCGCCGCCGAATACGTCCATCGCACCATAAACTGCCCGGCCTGCAGGCGAGCCAGGGATGCGTCCAATCGTCGAGCCTGTTGCCGAAGGTGAGCGGCGCTGACAAATGACGCAACCGCGACGGCCAGGATCATGCCAATGGCGGCCGCCGCCGTTATCCATCGTCCGCGCGGCAGGTGCTGTGAACCGGCAACCGCGGCGACGATCAAAGGCACGGCGGCCAGCAGGCAGACGACGGCCAGAGCGCGTGCGGCGGCGGCGCGGCGGCGAAAGACATTGGGCAGCGCTGGCGCGGTGCGTGCGGGGTCCGGGTTCATCAGAGTTCCATTATCGCCACTGGCTCGCTACTGATAAGCCCGCGGAGAGGCCAATCCGCGCACCAATCTTTGACAAGTAGCCATAAATAAGCCTATTTTTGTACACTGCGAATCGAACTAATGAACAGGAGACGGTCATGGCTGGCAAAATCAAGTCGTTGTGGAGCGAGTTTATTGGATTTGCCTTCAAGGGCAACATGCTCGATCTGGCGGTGGGCATCGTGATCGGCGGTGCGTTCACGACCGTGGTGACGGCCATGGTGAACGACGTGGTCATGCCGACTGTCAACGGCATCGTCATGCCGCTTGTGAATCACGCGGCCACCGCCGCGGCGACCGTTGCGACGAATACGGTGGCGAAGGTCGCGGGAACGACCCAGCCGACGACGATGGCGGCGACTCAGCCGGCCGCGGCGGCCGCGGCAGGGGCGGCGGCGACTCCACCAGCCGAGGCGGCAGCACCTCCTCCTCCCGCCCCGGCGCCCAGTGCCGCGCCAAGCCCGGCCCCGGCGTCCACACCTCCGCCGCCGCCGATCATGACCTATGAACAATGGCACATCGGGCCGATCTTGATCGGTCAGTTCCTGGCGGCGCTGCTGAATTTCGTGATCCTCGCGGCTTCGGTATTCTTTATGATCGTGAAGGTCGTCGGCTGGATGAGCAAGTCGATCCAGAAGCCCGCCGCTCCGGCGGCGATTACGACCAAGGAATGCCCGATGTGCCTGTCGGTGATTCCGATCAAGGCCAAGAAATGCGCCCATTGCACGGCCGACCTGCCGGCGACCGCCTGAGGAGCAACTGTGCGTTCTTTTATTAAGAGAGATGGCGGACGTGCCTGGGCACGGCTGGCCGGGCCCGTCTTGGCGGCGATCTTCCTCTGGGGATGCGCGACCAAACCGGTGAAGCCAGCGCCGCTGCCGCTGGGCGCGGTGGCGCCGAGCGTGACGCATTACGCGGGCACTGTTTTGTCTGGGCCGGGCGGGGCGGGCGCGAAAACAGTGGACGCGATAAGCGCCGCATCGGCCGGGCACATTTCCGTAACGTGGCTGGCGATGGAGAAGATGCCGCCGGGCTTTGCACCGGCCGGTCCGCAGGCGGCCATCGTGACCGCCGCTCGCGGCAACAGCGCGGTCATGAGCAGTGTAAGCCTCAGCCGCGACATGCGGTTTGGTGCGGCCGCCGACGCTCATGCATTTGTTGCCTCCGTGCAGGCCGGAAAATATGGGCGATTTGCCTTTTTCGACTCCGCTCAGGGCATTGTGTGGCCCGGCGTAACGGCACAGTTTGACCTCTCGGAGGCGGGCACGCTGATCGATCCATTGACGGGCCTGCCGGCGCGACGCGGTCTGGGATTGCGGATCGAGCCCAACGCTTCCGCCGCCGACAAACCGGCCTGGGCCATCGGGTTGTCGATCACGGATTTCGTGCCGGGCGTCGCGTTGCAGACGGAAACGCTGATATTGAATGAATCCGCCGCGATGCCGACGGCCTATGTGTTCCTTGAGCCGTTTCGGTTTGGCACAGCGGATGCCGTGATAGCGGCGGTGGTGCAGATTTCTCCGCCGCCCGCGTCGGACGCCAGCGCCGCCTGGCAAGATCATCAGAAGTTGTGCGCGGCGGTCTCCACTCAGTTGGCCGGTGGCGCGAATTACGCGGCGCCGCAGGAGATCGCCGGCTGGCCCGGCCTGGATGCGGCGCAATCGGCGCTGGCGCAGAAGTCGGGGCAGAGGTCGGCGCTGGTGTTTACGGCCGGCGAGGCGGGCGTGCCCATCGCGGTGGACGTGGCCCTGGTGGCGGACGATTCGGTGGTGTCGGCGATCTGCGGCTCGATCGTGAAGGATTTGAGCGCGGCCAAGGTTTCGCCGGATTCGCCGGCGCTGGCATGGCTGATCGAGAAGCGAACGTACGGCGCGTTGCTGGATCTGCTGAACAACGAAAAAGTCCCGCCGGAGTTGAGCGGGTTGTTGTCGGCGTACGCGGGCCAGGCCGGTCGGCAGGCGGCATCGCTGGGGCAGGTGCTGCGCGAGGCAACGGGACCGGCCGATCTGGATGCGCGACTGGTCAAGGAGAACATGGATTACCTTGAAGACTCTTCGCCGACCGCGCGAGTGCGGGCGTATGATTGGCTGAATTCGCGAGGTCTGGCGCCGGGGGGATATGATCCACTGGCGGCAGCGCAGCAACGTCGCGCGGCGCTGGAGGCAATGCGGCGCGGCGGCTCGACCCGTCCGACCAGCCAGAAGGTATCACCATGAGCCAATCCACCGACGGTGCAACACCCAACCAAAAAGAGCCAACATCCGCCCCGGCGCCTCTGCCCCCGGCTTCGGGCTCCGATGGCGGCCCCGCGAAAAATGCCGGCGCATCCGCCGCCACCTCCAGCCCGCGCAAGGGCGGATTTGTGCGCCGCTGGGTCCGACGGCTTTATCTGGCGATTCCCATCGTGCTTATCCTGGTGATCGCCCTGCGGTTGGCGCTCATCTGGCTGCTCCCGCCGGCGATCAACAAAGCGGCCGGGCAACTCGGTCTGGCCTGCCATTACGACAAACTCGATCTGGCATTGCTCGGCGGCGATTTTGGCCTCTGGCACGTGAAGGTGACTCCGATCGGATCGCAGGAACCCCTGGCGTCGGCGGATTATTGCCGGCTGGATATTTCCACGCTCGATCTGCTGCGCGGACGGATTCACGTGAACCGGCTGGAAGCCGACGGGGCCGACGTGCAGATCACTCGCGAGGCGGATGGATCGATTCCGCTCCTGGCCAGATTCAGTGGCGGTGGGGCAGCCGCGCCCAAATCGCCCGCCGCGCCGCCGGCAAATCCGCCGGCTCAAACTCTCGATCTGGCTCCGCCGCTGACCGTTGACGGCATCCGCGTCAGCCATGTCCAGGCCCATCTGATCGACAAATCCGTCAGCCCCGCCATGTCGGCCGATCTGGACCTCGATTTCTGGCTCGACGATCTGGGTTCATCGTCCCGGCCGATGCAATGGGGCGCCGATGTGCGCCTCTGGCCGCTGGTGGATGTGGTGCATGTCGAAGGCCACGGCACGACATCGGCGACGGCCCTGTCGGCCACAATGACGGCGACGGTGCGCGGCATCCACCCGCAGCAGGCGGCGGCGTATCTGCGCGGATTGGGAATCGAGCCCGCCGCTTTGACGATGGCGGCCTCGATGCAGGCGACGCTCAGCGCCCAGGTGCTTCCCGCCGCTCCCGGCAGTGCCGCCGGGCTTAAGGGATCGCTGGATTTGTCGTCACTGGAGTTGACGGCGGATGGCAAACCGGCGGCGTCGGCGGGCGATTTGAGCATCGCGATCGATTCATTTTCGGCCGGGAAGCTGGTTGTCTCCAAAGTATCCATCGATAAGTGCCGCATGGCCGCGACGCACACCGGCAAGGGAACGATCCTCGCGGCGGGTCTGGAGTTGGGCGGCGCGCCGGCAACGACCACGACGCCCGGCGCGCCCGCGAAGCCGGCCGGGGTTGCCAGTGCCGCCAGTACGCCCGGCGCCACGGCCGGCGGATCAATTGGCTTCGAGCTTCGCGAACTTGATCTGCACGATATTCTCGCGTCTCTGCGCGACGACGCTACAACTCCGGCGGCGGATCTGGCGTTTGGCGTCAGCGATTTTGCTGTCAAGAATGTCGTTATTGTCTCAGGCGGCGGGGCGGGGACAATCACGTTCGGCGGCACGCTGAGTTGTCCGGGCGTCACCAATTCCGTGACGATCGACGGGTCGGCTTCGCCGTGGGGAGATCAGAAATCCGCCGCGTTCAAACTGGACGCCACGGGCGTGAATCCGACGGCACTGGCGACCTATCTGCGCCCGCTGGGCGTCCAGTCGCAACTGAAGAACGGCGAGTTCACGCTCGGCGGTCAATTGACGTTGAATCGCACATCCGACGGCGGCCTGAGCGGCGGGGCGACGATTTCGCCGCTGGCCTTTGCCGATGGTCAGGAACTGCTGGCGTTCGATTCGGTGGCTGTGACCGGATTGACGGTGAATGCGGGTCTGACGCGCATCGGAATGAGCCAGGTGAAAGTGGCCGGGCCGCGGGCCCAGGTGGTTCATGAAGCCGGCGGCGCGTGGCGCGGAATGGGATTGCGATTTGATCCCGCCGCGATGGCTCCAAATACCGCGCCGGCGGGCGCTGTTGCCGGACCCGGCGGCGCACCCCAGCCGGTTGCCGCCGCGCCAGCCAATGCCGCGCCAATCGCACTGCCCCGGATTCAGATCGATCAGTTGACCTGGGGCGCAGTGAAATTGGCCGTGCGCGACGAAGGGCAAACCCCGGCGGCGACAGTGACGATTTCCGATGCGGGTTTGGAACTGACCGGGCTTGTGCTGGATACGACCGCGACGGCAACCGTCCCGGCCGCGAAGATGCATGGGTGGGTGTCCGTGGACGGAATCGCCCAGCGGCTGGAGATAACGGGAAATGCCACCGCGTCGATGAACCATCCGGCGGCGGATGTGCAGGTGGATGGGACAGGATTGAACTTGGCGGCGCTGGGACCGTATCTGCGCGGTACAGGTATCGAGCCCCTGGTGAAACAGGGTGAGTTGCATCTGCACGCGGGGGCGGATGTGGTGCTGAACGATGCCCGATCGGGCGGGCCGGTGGTGACGGCGACATTGGCGAAGGTGAGTTTCGCCGATGCCGGCGATCAACTGGCGGCGCTGGAAAGCCTGAAGGTCGATGGCTTGTCGATCGGTGATGCGACAAATGGAATACACGTAGCGGGATTTGACGCCTCCGGTGCGTTTGGCGCGGCGTCGCGCCAGGCGGATGGGTCGCTGGTGCTGGCGGGGATTCGATTAAAGATCGCTCCATCGACCATGCCCGCATCCACACTGCCGGCCGCCGCTACATCGCCAGTGGCGGCTGCGCTGGGCGCGGCTCCGGCAAAGGGCCCGTGGCGCGTGCTGCCGCCGTTGCCGCTGGTGAGTGTCGGCCGTGTGAACGTGGCCGATGCGAAGGTGAAATGGTCCGATCGGGCCGATGGAAAGTCGATCGACACCGCCGTGACGGTCTCGGCGCAGAGCGATGGGATTATCGTTGGCAAGGACGGTTCGCCGTCGGCGTTCAAGGTGCAATTGAAAGTGGACGGGGCGGTCGATTCGCTGGCGATCGGCGGGAATGCGATGCTGGGCCGCGATGCCCAATCGGTGAATGTCGAGATCACCGGCAGCGGGCTGCGCGCCGGGCCGCTGGCGGGATATGTGCCGGCGGGCATGAAGGTCGATTTGGCGGACGGCCGGCTGCACGCGAAGTTGGGAGCGTCGCTGTCGCCCAACCCGGCGGGCGGCATGGCGGGCAGCGTGACGGCGACGGATGTGGATTATCGTGATGGCGATGCCGCCGAGCCGCTGCTCAAGGTGGCATCGGCGCGGGCGGCCGTGGCGCGGATTGATCCGGTGGGGAATGTGATCGACATCGATGAGATCAGCAGTGACGGCGTCGAGGGGCAATTGCGAATGGCCGGGGGCGTGACGCGGGCGCTGGGCGTGGCGATTGGCGCCGGCGATGCCAGTGCGGGCGGCGGCGCCACGGCGGGCGGCGGTGCGACGACACAGCCGGCGGACCCGGCCGGTTCGGATGCGGCCGCCACGCCCGACGCGGCGCCCCTGTTCGATTTGCGGCATTCGCCGCCGACGGTGACCCTGGCGAAACTGGATCTGCGTCTGGCGCAGTTCTCGATTCTCGACGGCGATATGGGCGGCGCACCGGTGGTAGTGTCGGGAACGCGACTCTGGACCGATGGGAAAATGACCCTGCTCAGCCCCCATCCCGAATTGCTGGAACCAACATTGATCAAGTTCACCACGGCGGTCGATCCGCTGGTGAAGGAGATCCGCGTTGATACCACCGCATCGCTTTTCCTGCCGGAACCAGCCGTGAAGGTGGACGTGACAGCGTCCGGGATCAGCGGCCGCGGGCTTGAGCAGGTGATGCCGAAATTGAAGGACCAGATCGACGGCGGAGAACTGGCGGACGGGCGGTTCCACACGCACGTGGAGGCGTCGGCGAAGGTGTCGCGTCGCGGGGCGTTTGATATCGACTTTACACGCACGATCCAGGCGCAGATCAACGTGCAGCCGGTGGCATTTCGCGACGGGCCCGACGGACCGCTTCTGGCGGGCGTTGATCAGATCGAGGTGGGCAATGCCAGCGTGAATCCGCGAACTCTCGACGTGACGGTGGGGACGCTGGACATCACCAAGCCGGCCGGGAGGGTGTGGAAGGACAAGGCCGGAACGCATGTGCTCGATCTGGTCATCAAGGATCAAGCGGAACCCGCGACACAACCGGCGGCGACACAAGGCTCGCCGGCCAGCGGGGAACCGGCCGGCGCACAGACGACCACCGCCGCGACGACGGCGCCTTTGGCCGCGGCGGCGGGGCCGGAGTTTCGCATCGATCGATTGACCGTGAGCGGGCTCGATTTTGAATACCGGGACATTTCCGTCGATCCGCCGATGATCATTCCGCTGACGGATTTGAACGTGGCGGCGCAGAACCTGAGCAACCGGATGATGTCGCAAAGCACGGTAACGACGTTCAGTCTGGACGTGCGGTCCGGCAAGGTGGAGTTACCCAAGCGCCAGGAGGGCGGGTCGTTGATCTTCAGTGCGGTCGGCGGCCTGGCGTCGGCCATCGGCAATATTGGCAATAAAAGTTCGGCCCCGACGCAGCCGGTCGTGGAACAGCGGGATCTGCTTGACGACATTACGGCCGACGGGGCGATCTCGATGTATCCGCAGCCCAAGGGAACCGTGCGGGCGTATATCGGGGCGGTGGAGATGGGTGAGTTCAAGGGATTCGCGGCCAGCAAGGGAGTGACAGTCGAGGGCGGTTTGTTCGACGGGAGGTTCAACTTCGTGCTGCCGGGGGATGCGACGCTGACCAGCGAGTCGAAGATCGTGATGACCAACGCCCAGATGAGCGAACCGCCGCACGGGCCGATCCAGTCGCTGTTCCTGCTCAAGCTGCCGCTGGACGTGACGATCGCCACGATCCAGGACGCCAACGGCGAGCTGACGATTCCGTTGAATTTCACGACCAGTACGAATTCGCTGTCGGGCGGTGCGATCACGTCGGTGGTGGTGCAGACGGTCGGGCAATCGGTTTCCACGGCGGTGACCAGTGCGCCGGAGAAGATCGTGCAGCAAGCGCTGCCGTTTAATCTCTCCGATCTGCTGAAAAAGGCGAAAGAGATGCCGATCGAAATCGACTTTGGCCCGGCCGACGCGACCCTGGACGCGGCGTCACAGGCCCGGCTGGCCGATCTGGAGAAGCGACTTAAAGGCGGCGAAACCATGTCGCTGCGTCTGCACGGCGATCTGGGCGGCGGCGACGCGGCGACGATCCTGAAGCGCATCAATCTGGACCCGTCCCAAAGTATCGCGCTGGCCACGCAATTGCGCCAAAAGAAAGTGCAACTGACGGCACAGCGGCAGGTGGCGGCCGAATCGGCGCGGGCCGAGCTTGCGACCGGGTCGGCCGGTCAGGCTTCGGCGACGGTGCGGCAACTGGCCGCCCTGGATCGCGAACTCGGCCAGACGGAAGATGCGCTGGACAGCCTGTACGATCTGCTTCGCCCCGGCGCCCAGCAGATCGTGGCCCGCCGGGTTCGCCAGGCGTGCATCGACCTGGCCGCCGCCAGACTGGAGGCAATTCGATCGGCCCTGGTCACGGCCGGCGGACCCAGGGCCGACGCGATGATCCATGTGGACACAGCCCAGTTCAGCCAGCCAACGGGCGACGGCGGCGGCCACGTGACGATCGTGTTCGAGCCGGTGAAATAGGGAATGTTCAACGCAAATTCGCGAAGGGCGCAGAGGCGGGAACGGGTTGCGCAGAGTCAATTCCGGTGTAACGGGATGGCGGCTACGTTTTTATGACTTGAATGGGTATCAGCGTGGCATCGGCGTCGTGGGGGAGGACGATGGCCGTGTGACGCTGTTCGTCGTCGCCGTTGGCGATGACGATCTCGATCTGATTGGACACCAGGCGGGGCGGGGCGGCGAATCGCACGTGGTCAAAGGAAACATGGCTGGGCTTGAGTTGTCGCTGGCCGTCAATTACGGTCAGTGAAACGTAAACCCAATTGTGCCGGGAGGGTTCCGGGATACTGACGGCGGGTTCCATGATTGATCCTCGCGTACACGACTACGAAACACGGCACAACTGCCTGCTGATCGGGCCAGTTGGCCACGGGTCAGGGCAAGACGGTTTCGTCTTGCGCTCCAATCGGCCGACTGCGGTCAAGTTCTTCAATAGGTACGACCGCTTTCACCGCGAACTCGAAGTGTACCAGACTCTGGAAGCCAGGGGAATTCACTCGCTCGCGGGGCATCATGTGCCGGAACTCGTTGACGCGGATGATTCGCTGCGCGCCATCGAGATGTCGGTTGTCGAGCGTCCCTTTGTGCTCGACTTTGCCGGCGCCAAGGCTCCGGACGAGGTTCCCGATTTTGAGCCGCATGTGATCGAGGAATATGTCGAGCACATTCGCGAATTGTTCGGTAATCGTTGGGCCGATGCGCTCCATGTTGCGGAGATGTTCCGCCAGGCAACCGGGTTCACGCTTCTGGACATTCATCCTGGGAATATTGCGTTCGACGATGAAACGTGAACGCAGATGGCGATCACGCTTCCGCCGGATCGGTCATATCGGTCGCGGCCTGCAATGCGGTGGCCAGGTCGGGGAGGATGCCTTTGCGGGCGTAGATGGGATGGACCAGCTTGCGCAGGGCGGGCAGGCGGGTGGCGTAATAGAGCGAGGCACTGAGGCACAGGCCGGCGGCGACGAACATGGCACGGCGGGCGCCGACCATCGGGTCGGCGCTGCCAAACGCAAGGTGCGGACTGAGGAACCGGCCGACGAACAGGGCCCCGAACGGAGTTACGCCCACGAATGAGACGGAAAAGAAGCTCATGACCCGGCCGCGTTTGTCATCGTCGGCGAGGGTTTGCATGATGGTGTTGGCGCTGGCAAATGTGGTGATCATTCCCCAGCCGCAGAAGGGGAGTACCAACAGACAGAGCCACAGCGACGGGCTGGCGGCCAGGGCCATCAGGGCAACAGCGAAAGTGGACATGGCGATGGCGATGAGCCGGCCGAGGCCCAGGACCGAGCGGCGCGCGGCCAGCAGGATCGCGCCGGTGAGTGCGCCGATGCCGGTGGCGGCGCCCAGGAAACCGAAGACGAGGCTGCCGTGAAGCTGGCCGCCGAAATGATTGCCGTAAATGGGCAGGAGTGTCGAGATGCAGGGGATGGCGGTCAGCGAGACGACGCACATGAGAAAGATCAGTGCGCGCATGGGCGGGAACCCGAAGACATAGCGGGCGCCTTCGTGAAGTTCGACGCGGACGGATCGCGGCGGCTTGGGCCGGCGGGGGACGATCACCATGGCCAGCAGTGCGGCGATCACCGCCAGATAGCTCAGGCCGTCCAGCAGAAAGCACCACGCGATGCCGATGCGGGCGATGATCAGTCCCGCGGCGGCCGGGCCGAACACGCGGGCGAAGTGGACCATTGTCGAATTGAGTGCGATGGCGTTGGCCAGGTCGTCGCGGTCGGTGACCATATCGACGAGGAACGCCTGCCGGCCGGGCATGTCCCAGCAATTGATCAGCCCCTGAAACAGCGCCAGGGCGAGAATCTTGTTGACGGTGGGAGTGTGGCTGAAGGCGACGGCGGCCAGGGAGAAGGACTGGATCATCGCCAGTGTCTGGGTGACGAGGATGAGCTTGCGGCGATCGAGGCGGTCGACCCAGACGCCGGCGATCGGGCCCAGCAGAAACAGCGGGATCTGGGCGGCAAAAAAGACATCCGCCTGTCGCTGCGAATAATCCGCCGGATTCATGGTGAGCTTCAGGACGAACCAGCTCATGGCGGTGGTGGTGAGGAACGTGCCGACCAGCGAGACAAGCTGGCCGGAAAAAAACAGGCGATAGTTGCGATGATGCAGGGCGCGAACGACGCGCGAAACGGGAGAGTCGTTTAGGGGAGGCCGGGCGGAGTCCGTTGAGGGCGTCATGCGCTAGCGCGAGAGAGTGGAACAGTGGAGCAGTAGAGCAGTAGATAAGACCATCAGGGCGAGGGTTCTTTTTCTTCGATTTCCTCGTGGTCGAGGACTTTTCCGCCGAAGAGGGCGGTGCCGATGCGGACCATGGTGGCGCCCTCGGCGATGGCGGCTTCAAAATCGTTGGTCATGCCCATGCTGAGGTGTCGCAGGGACGCGCCGCCGATCTTGTGCCATTTCAACTCCTCGAAGATCTCGAAGGTGCGGGCGAAGACGCGGCGGACGACGGCTTCGGCAGCGTCGAACGGGGCCATCGACATCAGCCCGACGAATTGGAGATTGGGCATCGAATCGAGTTGCTCGGCCAGGTGGATGGCAGCGCCGACGGCCACGCCGTGTTTCTGCGGTTCCTCGGCGGCATTGATTTCCAGCAGCACGGGGATGCGCCGATCGATGCGTGCCGCCTGAAGATCGATCTCCTCGGCCAGTCGCAGGCTGTCGATGCTGTGGATGACGCTTACCAGCGGGAGCAGGGCGCGGACCTTGTTGCGCTGGAGATGGCCGATCATGTGCCAGCGCACCTTGGGGGCCGGGCCGCCTTCGCCCATCAGGACGCGGCGCTGGTGGAATTCATTGACCTGCGCCGCCCGCTGGGTGAGGAACTGCACGCGGCTCTCGCCCAGATCGCCGACGCCAAGCTGCAGGATTTCGCGGATTTGCTCGGGCGAGGCCGACTTGGTGACGGCGACGAGGGTCACGTCGGCCGGCTCGCGCTTGGCCTTGATGGCGGCCGCGGCGATCCGCTCGCGAACTTCGTCCAGCCGCATTCCCAAAGGCGTACGTTTTGCCACGCGAAGACTCCTTGGCAGTGTCGAACAGCAACAAGCCGGGCGCCATTATAGCCCGATGCGGTGAAAGCCGACAGGGCGGGAAAGCGGGATTTGAGATTTGATATTCGAGATTCCCGCCGGGCGTGACGCCGACAGCGGCGACGATATGATGGCGGGCATGGCACAGGCATTTGTCATCGTGTTGGAAAAGGAACTGCCGCAACTGGCGGCGTACGCCAGGGGCGCATCGGGAAGAGCGCTGGCGCGTGAATCCGACCGGCTGGATTCGACCGCGCGGCGCAAGGGCGCGACGCCGCCAACGTCGCTGCTGTCGGAAAGTCAGGCGGTCCTGGCGGCACAGATGCGCGCCGAGGGATTTGACCCGACGAAGATGCGCCTGCCGCCGGAATTGTGGTTTGACGCGGCCGACGGACTCAAAACGGTTCGGGCCATCGCCGAATACGTGACGGCGAATATGAACGATTTCAAGCAGCCGAATCCGATTCTGCGCGATCTGAAAGCGGCCGAGACATTGCTGGTCGCGGCGGCTGCGGCGGGAGTGAAGTTTCATTTCAGCAAGGCGGTTTTGTGAGAACGTCTTGCCATATGGAATGAGCCTGCCTGATCGAGGCATTTCTCCAGCACCTGCCGCCAATGGATCGGGACGAACCAACCGATAATGTCAGAGGTGGCTAGACGCCGGCCGGTCTGGACATTTGACCCCGGCCGCCAGCGAGACCCGTCGACGGGCCTTGTTGAAAATGACGCCGATCCGCCTTGCCGGCGGCTTTTGCCGCCGGGCGTTTTGCTTTACACTCGGAACCTGATGGCATCGGAACGATCTGATCGTGGTGACGCAAAGGCCTCGGGTCAGCGCGAAGTTCTCACGGCCGAAGAACTGGCGATCGTGCTTTCGCACTTCGATATCGGGGTGATCGACTCGATCGCGGAATATCCGCGCGGGTCGCGCAAGAGCCCCAAATTGCTGATCGTGAGCGAACAGGGGAAATTCCTGCTCAAGCGTCGCGCCCGCGGCAAGGACGATCCGTTCAAGGTTGCGTTCACCCATTCGCTCCAGCTTTATCTGGCCAGCAAGCAATTTCCCCTGCCGCACCTGGTGGGAACCCGGCGGGAAAACAATTCGATGCTCCAATGGCGAAACGCGGTGTACGAATTGTTCGAGTACATTCCCGGCCAGGGCTATCCGCAGACGCTGGAATCAACCTTCGACAGCGGGCGGATTCTGGCTCTTTATCACAAGTTGCTCGAAACGTTCAAATCCGAATGGCAGCCGCCGACGGGAAGTTACCACGCCGCCGGGGCCGTCGAGCAGGGGCTTAAGACGATCCAGACGAGTCTGACGGCCGGGGCCAGTCGCGGCGAGGACAATACCGAACTGATGCAGTTGGCGACGTTCTTGCAGCAGAGTTATCGGCACGCGGCGGAGACGGTGGAGCAGTTGGGGTTGGAGAACTGGCCGCGCCAGATTGTTCATGCCGACTGGCATCCGGGGAACATGCTGTATCGCGAGAACCACGTGGTGGCGGTGATCGATTACGACAGCGCCCGGCTGCTGCCGCGGATCATCGATGTGGCCAACGGCTCGTTGCAGTTTTCGATTCTGGGCGGCGACGACGATGTGTCAAAATGGCCGGAATATCTGGATGAAAGCCGCTTCAAGCGGTTTCTGCGGGGCTATGATGAGGTGATGCTGCTGTCGCAGGCGGAATGCCGGGCGATTCCGTGGCTGATGATCGAGGCCCTGATCGCCGAGGCGGTGTTTCCAATCGCGGCGACCGGGACATTCGGCCGGGTCGAGGGGCTGCCGTTCCTGCAAATGGTGCAGCGGAAGGTCGCCTGGCTGCAAAAGTCGAGCGAACGGCTGGTTGAGATGGCGGAAGGGTGATTTCGGCCTGCGGCCGAAATAGAGGGTAGAGCAGTTGACGGTAGAGCAGTAGAGGGAGGAAGGGGATGTTAATTGGTACGTGTAATTGTGAACGGATGTCGCGCAGGTGATTGGTCGGGGAGCGCGGGGCTTTGGGCCTCGGCGCGGGTGTGTCAACGTGTTGGGCGATGGGCTGTCCTGAGTGTGGCCGATTTTCCGGGCAACACCATTTTCCTCCTCCCCTTGTACTCAGGGGGAGGACAGAGGAGGGGGTTCTTCGCCGACGGCTTTGGAAGGCCAGATCACCCGGCAGCGCCACGGCGGCCAGCCCCCACCCCAACCCTCCCCCTGAGTACAAGGGGAGGGGGTAAGAGGTTGCTCCGCATTGAGCTACTCTTGTCTGGAAATCCAGGCACACTCGTTGTCCTTGCGGGCATTCTCCTGGTGGTTTTGGTAGGGCAGTCTTGGGGGCAGACGGCGACGCGGCCGGCTTCCCAGCCGGTGATTGGGCGCGATGATGTGCGAATGTGGCTCAAGGGGCTGGCCGATGCCGATCCATCCGTTCGGGATGCGAGCCGGCTGGGGCTGATGCGATTGCCGGCGGATGAGTTGCCGGTGTTGCACGATGAGGTTGCCGGGATGGGCGCGATCGAGCCGGAGCAGAGTCAGGCGTTACCGGATATCGTGCGGCACGTGTATCTCAAAGGGGTTGAGTACGAGAGTTTGCCCAACGGGTTTCTGGGATTGTCGTGGCCGCCGGTCGTCGCGCCGGCGCTGGCGCCGCCACTGGATCAGGCGGGCGTGGTCGTTGAAGGTCGGCTGCCGGGCTTCGAGGCCTATGGGGTGCTGGAAACCGGGGATGTGATCCTGTCGATGGGCGATCCGCCCGCGCCGATTCGCACGCACGCGGATTTGACGGAGCCGGTCAAGCTGCTGCCGCCGGGGACGGTTTTGTCTATGACCATCCGCCGGGGCGCGGTGGAAATGAAAGTGCAATTGACGCTGGCGAGCCGTCCGCGGGTGGCGGACGAGGCGGATCAGGCGGGTGAGCCAGCGAAAGTCGACCAATGGCAGCAATCGCGGCTGGCCGCGGCGCAGGAGTATTGGGATCAGCAGTTCGCCCCGCTGATGAGCCGCGACGTGCCGGTCGCCGGGCGATAGGGCTGCTTGGCCGATGGTGGGATGCACAAACGGCCGCGATGGCTTATCATAGGGGGAGATGGAACCGACGTCCCCGCATGCGATGGCGCTGATCCCGCCGGTGGATCATTTGATCGCGGCCAGCCAGCCGCGACAGGGGGATCCGCTGCAATGGCTGGTTGGGGCGACAATGGCCGGCATGCTGGTGTTGCTGGTCGTCAGTTCGCTGTCGAGCGATCAGAGCGGTGCGATGCCGGCCGTGCTGCTGGCGATCGTGCTGGGGCTGTTCCTGTCCAGTTTCATGATGCGGTCGGCTCGCTTCAGGCGGATTCGTCGGGAGCACGCCATGCTGGAAGCGGCCGAAGAGATGATCCAGCTCCGCCAATGGCCGCAGGGGACGGCGATCTTGTGCGGGGTGCTGAGCCGGCCGATGCTGAGCCAGCAGGCGCGGGTTCAGGCAATGATGTACATGACGACGGTGCTGGCGCGGGTGGGGCGGTTCGAGGATGTGGTGACGATCCATGAATATCTGCTGGCGACGGTTCCGATGACCGAGCCGTCCATTCATGCGGTTCGGCTGGGACGGGCAATGGCGATGCTGCGCGAGGACCGGCTGTTCGATGCCGACCGGGCCATCAGCGAGCTGCGGCGCTCGCCGGTGGCGGAGGAATCGTCGGGATTGGCGCTGGTGGAAATCTACCGCGATGTGAAGACCGGGCATCACGCCGAGGCGATCGCGGAATTCGGCAGGATGTTCACACGGCTGCGCGATCAACTGGGCCATCGGGCGGCCGACGCATGGATCCTTGTCGCCAAGGCGCTGCACGTGTCGGGACGGGCCGCCGAGGCCAATGCGGCCGTCACCAGCGCGACGCTGCTTTCCCCGCCGGCGGAATTGTGCCGGCGGTATCCGGAAGTGACCGATTTGTTCGCGACATACAAGGCGGCGTCGCCGCCGGCGGGGGTGGTCTGAGATGCTTTCGGCGCAGGTGGCCATCGTGAGATTCCGTCGCGACGTGCTGATAAGCCGTCTGGCCGGCGTGCTGCTGTTGGCGCTGGCGGTGGCGGCGATCGTGGCCGGCGCGGGCGACGAGCAGAGCGGCTGGGGCCGGAGCATAACCGGCGGCGGGTTGCTGGCAGCGCTGATGGCGTTCTTTCTTTATCAGGGATACCGCGACCTGCAGAGTTCGCGCCGGGCCGCCGACTGGCCGGCCATGATCGCCACCGGGCGGTTCGAGCAGGCGGAGCGGCAGATTGACCTGTCGCTGCGGACGTTTTCGCTGTATCGGCGGGTGAAAGTGCTGAGTCTGCACAATCTCGCGCTGTTGCGGCACGCGCAGCAACGCTGGGACGAGGCGGCGATTCTCTGCCGTGCGGTGCTGGATCAGCAGGTGCCGATGGCGCGGGCGCTGGCCAAGCCGAGCCGGCTTCTGCTGGCCGATTCGCTGCTCCAGGGCGGCGATCTCGGCGGCGTATACGACTCGCTGGCCCGATTGTACGATCAGCGACTCAGCCTGGCCGAGGCGATGACTCTGCTGCAGCTTCAACTGGATTATTCGTGGCGCGTCGGCGCCTGTGAGGCGATGTTGGCGGGCCTGCCGGCCAAGGTGCAATTGTCCGAACTGATGCCCTCGGCATCGGCGGCGAGGGCGCAGGCGTTTCTGGCCCTGGCGGCGCACCGGCTTGGTCGCGCGGATCAGGCGAGTTGGCTGGGCCGGCGGGTGAAGCTGCTGGTCGATCCCGATCGCTTCGCCGGCGAGATGCCGGGGATCGTCGAAGTCTGGAAGCAACTCGCGCTGGATGGGGCTGCGACGGCGGCTATTACCGGCACGACGGCCGCGGACGGCGGCGCGGCGGCAGCGGGCGGATCATCGAACACTGTCGGCGGCTCGCCGGGGCTATAACGGAACTCCGCATGTTGCGGTTTGGATTTTGTGGCGGCTCTGGCCGATGTTGAAACTGGTGCCGCCCGGCGTATTTTGGACGTGGTTTGGATCGGTGGATCGGACATGGAGGTCTGACATGGTTCGCTGGGTGCGATTGAGCGTCGGAGTTATCTGGACGATGGCGCTGGTGATGGTGGCGCTGGGATTGTGGGAGAACGCACCGGCGTCCGTGGGCGCCGGGGGATGGATCGGCGGCGTGTGGCCGTTTCGCTGGGCTTCGGTGGCGGCGGCGGCGGGCGCACAGGCGGTGATGGTCCGATACGTCTGGTCGGCCTTATTCGGGCGCCGGGCCATCGACAATGTGGCCGGGGCGGCGGCGGCGGCGATTTGTTCGCTGGCGGCAGCGGCGGCGGTCGTGTCGGCGCTGGCGTGAGGGCAGGCTTGCGGCGGTTCTTTCGGCGAATTTGAGGAAATCATGATGACGCGACGGACTTGCACGGTGGCGATGGCGGTGCTGGCAGTGTTGATGGGAATGTTGGTGGTGTGCTCGCGCGGGCGAGCGGCCGATGCCGCGCCACCCGCTCCAACCGATGATGGCAAGGCCGAACTGGCCGAACGATTTTACGGGCTGGCCAAGGAATATCTGCTGCACACGGCGACGATCACGCCGGCGGATTACAAGGCGGCGGCCGCGATATTCCGCGAGGCCGAGAGGCTCAATCCCGCCGAGCCTCGCTATCCGCGCGCGGCGTATGAATCGCTCCAGGATGCCGGCGACCTCGTCGGCGCGATTGATGAGGTTCAGAAGTATGAGGCGGTCTACGGCAAAGCGCATGGGGGCGATCACGACCGCGTGGCCGAGCAGGCGCAAGTCGATCTCAATCTCCTTCGGATGCAGTCTGTCGACAGCAAGATCAGCTACATGGACCAACTGCTCAAGACAGACGCCCTCAGCACGGATATTCGCGCCCATGCGGCGGTCGTGGAAGCCCAGCTCTTCGAGGAGCGCTCGCAGTCGGACAAGGCGCTGGAAGAGATCGAAGCGGCCATCAAGCTGGACCCGCTGAACGTCGAGGCCCGCCAGGCCAAGCTCGAACTGGCCGGCGGCACTGAGACCGCCGCCCAGCAGCTCGGCGATCTGCTGGCGCTGGTCCGGTGCAATCCGGTGGCGATCGTTCGGTGCGATCCCGCCAAACCGCTGGCGATCGCTCGCGTGGGGCAGATTCTCGCCCATACCGGATTGGTCGACGCGGCGATCAAGTACCTCAACATGGGCGCACAACTGTACAGCGCATCGGGCATGCCCATCAGCGAGGATTTCGCACAGGATCTGGGAGCGGAGTTGTTCATCGGCGGCCGGGCCCAGCAGGCCATCGCCTACCTGACCCAATACAACGCCGCCAACCCGAGCGACGGTGGCGGATGGACGGTGCGCCTGGCGGCCGAAAAGTCCAACGACAAGAACGGGTCGTACGCGGCCGTCCAGAAGCTGGCCGAGTCATCGATGCTGAACTCAATGGGCCAGGTGAGCGCCGCGATGCGCAAGGAGATGATGGCGGGGTCGACAACAGCGCCGGCGACATCAATGCCGACGGGGGAGTTTTCGATTTCCGACGTCGCCGCCGACGTGGCGATGCTCAAGGCCAACGGGTCGCGCTGGCAGGCGAGTTACCTGGCGATGGCCGGGCGGCTGGCGTGGTATCTGGCCTATTTCAAGAAAGATGTCAGCGGCACGCAGCAGATGATCGATGCCCTGCAGCCTCTGGTGCCTCAAACGGATTCGGCCGTGCAACGCCTGGAAGGGTGGATGGCGTACGACAGTGGCGATCTGGCGGCCGCGCGAGCCAAATGGGCTCCGGTCGCCGAGAAGGATCCGCTGGCGAATCTGGGGCTTATCCTGCTGAACCTGGCTGACCCAAAGACCAAAGTCGCCGCGACCGCCCAGGCCAGGCGGCTGCTTTCGCTCAATCCCTCGGGCATTCTCGGCGCGGTTTTGTGGAATGCGCTGGCGAGCGTCACCGGCCCGGTGGCCCCGGGTCCGCAGGCGGATGTCATTCAGGCACAACTCGGCCAGTTTCCCCAGGATTTTCTGGATATCGTCAGCACCCCGGCCATGTTCTATGACATCACGCTGACTCCGCATGGCTCGGCGATTGAATTCGGCCAGCCCCTGCTGGTCGACCTGGTCATTCGCAACGTCAGCAATTACGACCTGACGATCGGGCCGGATGGGACTGTCCATAACGATCTCTGGTTCGACGGCCAGATCCTGGGCGTGCAGACCAGGGCGGTTCTCAATATCACGTTTGACCGGCTCACGGGCCGGCACGTGCTCAAGAAGGGCGAGTCGCTCCGCCAGACGATCCGCGTGGATGAAGGACCGCTGCTGGCGATCTTCCGGGCCACGCCGTCGACGCTGATGCAGTTTCAGGTTTATGTCACTACCAATCCCGTGCGTTCGACCAGCGGAGCGATGATAAAGGGTCCGTGCGGCATGAAGGCCAACACCCCCAACGAAATCACAAGGTTGGGTACGTCGGTCCTGAAGGACACCGCCCGCCAGGCGGAACTGGTGAAACTCAGCACCAGTCCGGCGACCGAGCAGCTTCGCATCATGGATTTCCTGGTGGTTTCAACGCGGTCAATGATGCCCGAGCCCAAGCCGGCCGGTCTTTATCTGCCCGTGCCCTCGACGGCGCCGGTGGATGATGCCCTGTGGACGGCCGACGCCCGGGCGGCAATCGAACCGCTGGCCGGCTCGCAGCAGGCAGCGGCGCGCGCATGGGCGATGCGGGCGCTGGCCGAACTTCCCGGCGCCGACCGGGCGAAGATGATCGCCGACATGCTGGCTGACCCGGACGCCGATGTGCGGATGGTGGGCCTGGTCATAGCCCAGGACGGGCCCGATCACGGTTTGGCGGCCGACCAGGCGGCCCAGGACGATTCCGATCAACTGGTCAAGGCCCTGGCCGGGGCGCGTCTGGAGAAATTGGCCGCCCCGACGACTCAAGCCACGACCATCCCGACGACGCAAGCCGCGGTATCGCCGGCCAAGTAGCCTCCAATGCAGCCCGGGGCGGCCGCAATCCCCTCTTTGCGGCACTGTCAATGTCGAAAACCGAAAAATTTTTATTTTTTCGGTAATGTTGTGTGGAAATTCGGCAAAGCTTCGCTATATTGACAAACCGTTGGAGGTTGGATGCCTTTTCGGCTCCGTGCGGTGCAGCCCACGCCGAATCCCAACGCCTTGAAGTTCATACTGGATGGCTCGGTGAGCGAGTGTCCGGTGAGCTTTCTGGACGCGGATTCGGCCCGGGGCAACCAGTTGGCGTCCAAGCTCTTTGCGGTCTCAGGAGTCAGCGGACTTTTGTTTCTCGGCGACTTCATCACCGTCAACAAATATCCCTCGGCTCGCTGGGTTGAAATGAAAGGCCTGATTGAAGCGGTTTTGCGCCACGGTTGACCGCACTAAATTCGAATATGCCCCAACAACATTATTTTGACGGAACACAGCCTCAGTTGTAATCGTAGTATCTGACGTAGTGTTTCTTCCCTCCTTACCCCGTAGGTCTCACCCACGCCTACGGGGTTTTTTCTGCGCTGGCGCAACCGACTTTGCCGCTCAAAAATCGCGAAAGATAAACGGCACGGCCGTCAGCATCAGCCCGATGACCACCATCAACGCGACGCTGCCGATGAAATAGGGGAAGACCATCAGCATCACCCCGGCCGCCGCGGGGGCCAGTTTTCCGGCCTTGCGGGAGTACATGACCATCCCCATTCCGATCGACCCGAAAAGCAGCGACAGAAGAAGATTTGTGCTATCAAGATCCATGCCGGCCACCGCAACCAATCGCGGCGGACCGTCAATAGACCAGCGCCGCCGGGCAATGTCGAGGGCGGCGGGACGGGAATCCGCAATCGGCGAATAGATGCCACGGTTGTGATCGGCCATTTTGGGCCAAAGTGCCAGCGGCAATCGGTACAATGCCGCCATGGACATCCGGAACCACAAGTTGCTGTATCTCAAGGGCGGGCTATTCGTGTTGGCGGGCCTGCTGGCGTCGGCCGGGATTCTGCAGGCCGCTCCCAGCCTGCGCGTGGCGGCCTTGCTGGCGGTCGCGATCTGGTGCTTTGCCAGGGCGTATTACTTCGCGTTTTACGTGATCGAACACTACGTCGACCCCGGTTACAAATTCGCGGGAATCTGGTCGTTTTTGTGTTACGCCATGCGTCGCCGGCAGGGAACACGGGGCGAGAATAACGTGCCCCCGTCCTGAAATTCGTCCACTTGCTGGCCGAATTTCGGCGACGGCCAAATTCGTCAGGCCAGGAAGCGGCCATCAAACCCGTTTCCTGGAGCCGGCCAAGGTGCAGGTGGGCGATGGCGATGCGGCTATTGGGCGCGGAAGGATTCGAACCTTCGAAGGCAGAGCCATCAGATTTACAGTCTGACCCGTTTGACCACTTCGGTACACGCCCGGGTTTTTGGCCGACACCATACAACGACGCGACGGCAATGGGAAGTATGCGCGATGGGAGGCATCGTTGCAACGACCGTCCGACCACTCTCTGGCTGCGCCGGGCATCCTATTGTGCGTCCCGGAAGTCGAATTGGAAGTCCACGGCCAGGTTGCTGGGGCTCTTGACGGTGATCTGGTCCTGGATATTGGCTTCCAGTTGCATGGTCTGCCAAGATTCCTTGAAGATCGACTGGCCGTTGGCGTCAAACCATGTGACCTGATAATCGATCGGAAACGCGCGGTCGGTGGTGTTGCGGATGTCCACGGTCACGATGAGCGTACCGAATTCATCGCGCGTGGCCTTGGGCGTGCCGACGGCGGTCTTGTTGCGAAGGTCATCGCTGGCGTAACTGATCTGCAAGCGGCCGTACGGATCAAGCCGGCCGGAAATGGGCGGCGGGACGCTGTTGCAGCCGTTGGCCAAAGCGGCGATAACGATGACAGCGGCAAGGAGCAGGGCAGCGGAAAATCGCTTGAAAATGGACATGAATGTTCCTCGATGGAGTTGTCAGGGGGGACCAAAGAAACTGTTGTCGACCGACCCGGCAGTGGGTGCGGCCATTGCTGGTGCGGGACTGTCGGCGGAAGGCTGCGTAGTCGGCGCTATGAACGTGCCGGGTGCCACTTCCTCGTTCTGCAACATGGTTGAGAGGCCCGCCGGGATGCTGGTCGGCGGTGTTGCGGGAGGTTCGGTGAAGCCTCGGCCGGGTTGGGCCGGGGCGGGCGGCGTGCTGGCCGGCTGGGTTGCCGGTGCATTTTGGCCGGAGTTGCCTACCGGGCCTGGCTGGATGATCCACTGATCATCGACTGCCGGATTTGGCGCGGCTGGAGACTGAGCGCCAGCGCCGGATGGCGGCGTCGGGGGCGCTGATGGCGTCGTTGGCGTGGCCGGAGTCAGGGGAGTCATGGGGATGCCGGCGGGCTGCGAATTGGGCGTCATAACGGCCGGCGGCGGCTGATAGTTCTGCCATGACAGCGTGATTTCGTCCATCAACTTCCGCGCGACAAAGCGGGTATCGTCGTTGATGTGCGGCTTGTCCAGCGGGGGATCCAGCGGAATAGTGCAGCGGCCGATGGATGCGCCATCGCGGGTGTTGATGGCTTCGGCGATGAGAAGGTATCTCAATCCCAGCATCGTCTGCTCGACGGGATGGACCTGAACCTGAACCAACACGTCGGCGCTGAGGGTCTGGGCGATCGGCGTCAGGGCGTTGGGCTGACCGGCTTGCAGGTTCTGCACCTGAGCGGGCGTCAGCAGGCCGTGAACCGCCGATGGCGAGACGATGTGGACCTTTCCGTCGGCCGCCAGCCAGTCGGCAAGCATGGTCTCGATGGTCATGTAATCGAGTTGGGCGGCCTGGAGCTGGTCGAGCTGGTCGCGGGTGATATAGGTTCCGGGGACGGCGATCACGCCGGGGGTTTGGATTTCCTGCCCGTAGAGATCGCGATTGACGAAGACGACAAACCGGGGCTGGCCGACGCGGATGTACTGCCGGATGAAGGCGGTTTCCTCGGGAAGCTGCTGGGTGATGATGGCCGGATCGTTAAAGGGAGGCGGCGGGACATCGAGCTCCGGCGGCATCGGTTTTTCGGGAGCGTATTGGTGAAGGGGATAGAACGTGGGTCCGGGGACGATCGCGCGCGGGGGCGGCGTTGACGTGTCGCAACCGGCGATCAGGGCGATGGCGGCCAGGGCGGCAAGGGCCAAGCGCCCAGGCGCATGTCCGCGCAGGCGTCCGCCGCTGCCGGCAGGGCATCGAACAGGGATCAAGATCACGACAACCTCCTGGTGCAAGTCATTCTAACGCATCCTATCGGCCGGGCGGTCCAGCGGCCACGATCCGGCGGATATTGTACAGACACCGCCGGCTGGCAAAGGATGGGTGAAATCGAGGCCGCAATACTGCCGTTTTGCCCCGGCGCGTGTCGATATTCAAGGATAACAGACTTGGCGCCGATTTTCGATTGGGGGGCGACTTTGGCCCCGGCTCTTGATAAAGTAAAAATGACCAAGGAGACGCTCTATGTTGAAGAACGTGAAAATCTGGCTGGCCATCGCCGCTTTGGCCGGCGGCACCATTATCGGATGCAGCCAGGACTATAACGACCAGCGCCCGCCCGCCGGCAATCTTGATCCGGACAACGTCGGATTGCAGGCCAAGGACGTGCAGGCGGCGACAGACATGCTGGCGGCGGATTTGCTGGCCGCGCCGGAGTTGAATCAGAGCAGCACCAAGTGGACGCTGGTGGTCGACCACATGGACGATATGACCAGCGAACGGCTTTGCCCCATGACCCCCGGTTCCGCGAATTACGACATCTTTTTGTCGCGGCTGAAGGTTAATCTCTCCCAGCTTGGTCACGGCCGGGTGCAGTTGATCGAAAACCTTCAGAAGTATAACGACCTGCGTTCGCGCGAACTGAGCGGTCCGCAATTCGGGCAGGGCGGCGCCGGTGCCCCGGCGACGGCCGTCAATCCGGAATACAGTTTGTACGGCAAGGCCATGGACATGCCCAACCGGGCGACCAATTTCTACCACCTGGAATTCGATGTCACCGACCTCAAGACGCGCGAGACGGTCTGGACGCGCATGTACGAGGTGCAGACCGCGCGGTGACGCCGGCCGGCCCGTTATGTCGATCCCCGAGAAACGATCGTTGGCGACCCTGGTGGACCGCCTGTGCCTGGCGGTTCTGCTGGCGGGAGTTTGCGCGCTGGGCGGGTGCGGATCGGCCGTGTCGTCGGGAAGCAATACGGCCTTGAGCAGCATCGACCTGGTGCGGATGACGGATGACATGGCGGCGCAGATTTCATCCGCCAGCCAGGTGAACGCCGCCATCCAGCAGGAGGGCCGCCTGCGCATCGTTGTCGAGCCGGTGGAGAACAATCTAACCGGCGAAATATTGACCCGCGGCGAGGGCGAAGCGTTCACTTCACGTGTGCGGGCATTGCTCAGCCAGCACGAGCCTGCGAAGTTTGCCTGGATCATGAACCGCGACGCGTACAATGATCTTCGCGGCCGGGAATTGGGGTATGATCTCGGCCCCAGCCCCGAGGCGATGAATCCGGAGTATGCGCTGACGGCGAAGTTCAGTTCGCTGACACAGGAGGACGCGGATCGGCGGAGCGAGTATTACCTGTGCGTGTACGAACTGACCAATCTCCAGACGCGCGCGGTGCTGTGGAGCGGGAAATACGAAGTGAAAAAGAACGTGGCGAAAGGATTCCTGGATTGAATCTGGCGCGCGCTGTCACAGTGAGAGGGAGAACCCTCACCCCAACCCTCTCCCTGAGTACAGGGCGAGGGGGAAAAGGCGGTACAGGGCGGGGGGGAAGAGCTCGTGCTGAGGCAGGGGGAAGAGCTCGCGCGGGTTGGATTTGGCGAATGGCGGCGATCGTCGCGCTGGCGTGTCTGCCCGTTTGCGGGGGATGCACATCCGATGCCGAAAGACAGGCCGATGCGGCCGTTACGGATTATGTGGTGGGGGATTTCATCAACGCGCGACAGGAACTCCAGCCGCTGGCCCAGCAGACGGATGAGAATTTCGTCTTGAACAACGACCGGCTGGGATCAACGTCGCTTGCGCTGGATGATCTGGACGGGGCGGAGACGGCCTTTCTGCGGTCGTATGAAGTGATCAACAGCGTGGGGGTGAACGACGGCGGCCGGTCGCTGGGGGCGGCTTTGGTCGATGAGAAGATCAAGGTGTGGAAGGGCGAGCCGTTCGAGAGGGCGATGCTTAATTTCGACCTGGGCGTGGTTTATTACATGCGCCAGGACTACAACAACGCGCGGGCGGCCTTCGAGAACGGTTTGTTCAAGCTCCGCGATTACGGCGATAACGCCGACAAATCGGACAATTACCGCGAGATCGACAGCAATTTCGTGCTCGGCTACCTGATGCTGGCGCACTGCTGGCAACGACTGGGCCAGCCGGACAAAGCCCACGACATGTTCCAGAAGATCGTGCAACTGCGGCCGGATCTGGCGGGATTGGCCAACGAACAGGCGTTTGCGTCGGCCAATTTGCTGCTGATCGTGGATTACGGCTATGGCCCGATGAAGCTGGCGGATGCGGATGGATCGATCGTCGGATTTGGTCCCACGCCGGAGCAGGCCGGGAATTTGCCGTTGCCGTTTGTAGCCATTGACGGCCGCGCCGCTCCTCTGGGGCCGCTGAATCAGCCGCCGGTGGATCTGCTGAGACTGGCCCAGGACCGCCGCTGGCAGAGCATTGACACGATCCGCGTGGTCAAGTCGGCGGTTGGCACCGGCCTGATCGTGGCCGGAGCATATGAAGGTCTGGGCCGGCGGCGATCCGATCCGGCGGCGGCCCTGGCGCTGATCGGAGCGGGATTGCTGCTCAAGGCGTCGAGTCAGGGCGATCTTCGCTATTGGGAGATGCTGCCGCGGACGACATACATTCTGCCCGTGACCGCGCCGCCGGGCAAACACAATGTGATGGTTTACTTTCCGGCCGCGGGCAATTTGAACCAGAACTGGGAGAATCTGCCGGTGCCGTCGAGCGGTGAAGCGGCGTACTACATGCGTATACAAGGCACCCGGCAGGATCACATATGGCCGCCGCCGACATTGACGGGACTTCCGGGCACGGATATGCCGGCAAGCGGCAATTCCGCGTCGGCGGGGTGATCGTCGCGGTGGAAAATGCGGTCAGCCGACCAGAGTCGCCCGCTCGTCGAGTTCGACCTGTTCGCGATGGACCAGACAGCGTGTCTGGCAATCGTGCCCGATCTGATGGAACTCGACCTCGAACGTGACTTCGGGCGCAAACCAGGTGCTGCAGATGACTCCCGTTTCACCTCGCACCAATTGTCGTTCGGGGATGTCCTTGGTCAGCCTGACCACATCGTCGATGCCTAGCTCTTTCATATGTCGCCTCGTTTGAAAAGAGCCCAATTTCGCACAGCCCTCCACGCCATGCAAAACCGATATCTAAACCCACTGATATTAAACCACGTCCGGTAAGAAACATCAACTGGAAAAATAGATAAAATTCTCCGCGCATGACGGGGCCCCTATGGCTGAAAACACCGCCCAACTCGCTCGAAACCTCCTTGCGTGGTACCGCATTCACCGCCGCTCGCTGCCATGGAGAACCGCATCCCCCGGCCGATTCCCCGACCCCTGGCATGTTCTGGTCAGCGAGGTCATGCTCCAGCAGACTACCGTGGCCGCCGTCGAGCCGTATTTCCGCCGGTTTATCGCCAGATTCCCCACTCCCGCATCGCTGGCGACCGCCCAGGAAGGGGAAGTTCTGCGGCTCTGGCAGGGTCTGGGCTATTATACGCGAGCCCGCAATCTGCGCGCGGCCGCCATCCGGATTGCGACCGATTTCGCCGGCCACGTGCCTCAGGAACAAGACCAACTGCTTTCTCTCCCCGGCGTCGGCCGCTACACCGCCGGAGCAGTCGGGTCGCTGGCCTTCGGCCGTCGCGTCCCGATTGTCGATGCCAACGTGTCACGCCTGTTGTGTCGGCTGGATCGGATCGAATCCGATCCCCGCGCGCAAGCCACACAACGGCGCCTGTGGGATCGTGCCCGCGACATTCTGCCGCACCGCCATGTCGGCGATTTCAATTCCGCGCTGATGGAACTGGGCGCAACCGTCTGCCGGCCCGGAATTCCGCTGTGCCCCCAATGTCCTCTGACGAAATATTGCCAAGCGTACGCGGGCCAGGTGCAGAACGAAATCCCCGCCCCGCGAAAACGCACAGAACGACCGCAATTATCGCGGAGTACCTACTGCGTCCGCCACGGCAACCGCTGGCTGATCGAACAACGTCCCACCACCGGCCGATGGGGTGGTATGTGGCAGTTCATCACCATTCCCGCTGATGACGCTGCACCAACCTCCAGGATACTGTCGCGGCATCTGGGAGTGCCGGTCGGTAAGCCGCGCCGGGTCGGCAGCGTGGATCATCAGCTCAGCCACCGGCAGTACCATTTTGATGTGTACCTCTGCGAAGCCCGCGGCCGGCCCGGCAAACGAGGCCTTGACTCGCAGGGTCGCCGGTGGGTTACGCTGAAGGAGTTGGCCGATTATCCCAAGCCACGGCCGCATGTGACGATGGCGGCGATGATTCGGGCGGCTGCGGGTGCCGGATCGGAATTACAATAAGGCGGCGGCGAATTCCACAGCGCGGCGGCGGCCCTCTTTGAACCGCCCGCAGGAGTTGGCGTTGCCGACTATGGCTTGGGAGCCACCAGCGAATTGAAGGCTATTGGATCGAGTACATGGAGATGCGAAAATCGCTGGCGGAATTGCTTGCCATGCAGCGATGTGTCGGTGGCCAGCGAAAGCAGATCCTTGTCACGGCTGACGAGGTAATTCGCTCGAGCTGCCGCGGCGAGGTCAATGTACGGCTCGTCCTGTCTGGCTCGCGGATAGTCGAAGACATGCTCCACTTTCCGCAATAACGTGCCACGGAAGGCCAGTTTTTCGATGAACGAAGCGATTTGCTCATCGTTCAGGATGGGGAATCTCCTTCGAACAGTTGGATATTGCAGAACGGCTCTAAGCTCTTTCAATACCGCGCGGCTGACGCAGACGTCGATGACATTTTTCTCGAGAAGACGAAATGCCTGTCCTGAAGGCCCGGCGCTATTCGAGATCGCCTGTACCAGGACGTTGCAGTCGAAAACGACCACCGGCCGGCGATAGGTTCGCGTCATTTGCGAGACTTCCGCCGGGATCGGGCATAGATAGCCTTGCGCGCCTCGTTGACCACGTCGTCCAATTCGTCTTCGGTGGTCCCGCTCTTGGCGAAGGCCTTACGGACAGGGTCTAGAAGCTCATCGAACGTGACATCGGCAGCGTCAATGAGCGACTCGATATAGCTTTCGGGCGTTTTGCCCAATTGTCGTGCTTTCAGTGCGGCCGCTCGGAAATGCCGCTTGTCAAGCGTAATTGTTGAGGTCATCCGGGTTCACCATCAGTGTCATGCCGTCGATGCAACTCTAGCGTACACGGACGCCACCGTCCAGAACCGAACCACAATCCCATTCTCTTAATCCGCGGATAACGTACATGGCGGAATTGACAAGTGGGGCGGGCCATTTATACTCTGGCCCCTTCCACGCTTGCCGATGGTCGCAACGCGCTGGCGTGATGGGATGGTTGGGCTCTGGCTGGCATAGCTCAGCGGTAGAGCGCCACCTTGGTAAGGTGGAGGTCCTGGGTTCAAGCCCCAGTGCCAGCTCTCTTGGCGTA
Source organism: uncultured Tepidisphaeraceae bacterium (assembly GCA_964420285.1). Lineage (GTDB taxonomy): Bacteria > Planctomycetota > Phycisphaerae > Tepidisphaerales > Tepidisphaeraceae > CAYQTE01. Next base: position 6,609 of record CAYQTE010000029.1, on the reverse strand, counting down.
CGGCGAGCGGGTCTGGCCGGAAGCCTCGGCGGTAACGCGGCTGAGGCATCCGGGATTCCCGCGACTATGATATAATGCGCCGCCTGACAGCGGTGCGAGTTTTGATTTCTGGAGGTTACGGACATGGCAAAGGGCGTATTTGAACGCAAAAAGCCGCACGTGAACGTCGGCACAATCGGTCACATCGACCATGGCAAGACCACATTGACGGCGGCGATGAGCGCCCGGTCTCAGGTGAAGTACGGAACCACCGCCAAGAACTACAAGGACATCGCCAAGGGCGGCACCGAACGCGACGCGACCAAGACGGTCACGATCTCGGCGGCGCACGTCGAATACGAGTCGGCCGCGCGTCACTACGCGCACGTCGACTGCCCCGGCCACGCCGACTACATCAAGAACATGATCACCGGCGCCGCCCAGATGGACGGCGCGATCCTGGTTGTCTCCGCCGCCGACGGCCCCATGCCGCAGACGCGCGAGCACATCCTGCTGGCCCGCCAGGTCGGCGTGCCCAAGATCGTGGTGTTCCTGAACAAGATCGACCTGGTCGACGATCCAGAACTGCTCGATCTGGTCGAGATGGAAGTTCGCGAGCTTCTGACCAAATACGGATTCCCCGGCGATGACACGCCGATCATCCGCGGCTCGTCGCTGCCGCCGCTGGCCAACCCGGCCGACGATGTCGCCTGCAAGCCCATCGACGATCTGGTCAAGGCGCTGGACGACTTCGTGCCCATTCCGCAGCGTGAAATCGACAAGCCGTTCCTGATGCCCATCGAAGACGTCTTCAGCATCAAGGGCCGCGGCACTGTCGGCACCGGCCGTATCGAACGCGGCAAGGTCAAGGTTGGCGACCCCGTCGAGATCGTGGGTCTGCGCCCCAACAAGAGCACCGTCGTGACCGGCATCGAAGCGTTCAACAAGACGCTGGACGAAGGCCGGGCCGGCGAGAACGTCGGCGTGCTCCTGCGTGGCGTTGAAAAGGACGACCTGGAACGCGGGCAGGTGGTGTGCGCTCCCAAGAGCATCACGCCGCACACGAAGTTCGAGGCCAACGTCTACATCCTGACCAAGGAAGAGGGCGGCCGTCATACGCCGTTCTTCACCGGATACCGTCCGCAGTTCTATTTCCGCACGACCGACGTGACCGGCTCTGCCAAGTTGCTCGGCGGGGCGGAAATGGTCATGCCCGGCGACAACGTGAGCTTCGAGGTTGAACTGGGCGCTCCGATCGCCATGGAAGAGAAGCTGCGATTTGCCGTGCGCGAAGGCGGCAAGACGGTTGGTTCCGGCGTCGTGACCAAGATACTGGCGTGATCCACGCCCGGCATGTTCACGACGCGGGCGCGGCGACGCGATCGCCATTGGCTGGCCGGAATGAGATAATCCGGCCGGCTTGAGAGTACGGGTGTTGCGATGGCCAAGGAAAAACGTGAGAACGTCTGGCTCCAGTGCACGGAGACGGGCGATCTGAATTATCGGACGGTGATCAAGGTGGAAGGCGGCGCGCCGAAACTGGAGCTCAAGAAATACAGCCCGCGCCTTCGCAGACACACCGTGCATAAGCTGAAGCGAAAGTAACCGCCGCGCTCCGGTTTGGCCGGGAAATGCAAATGGGCGGAAGATGGTGGCGTGTGTTGACGGCAGTTGCGGCGAGACACAGTGCGGCGGCGGCCGTTGAATCAGTCGCGGACGCCAGTAGCTCAATTGGTAGAGCAGCCGTCTCCAAAGCGGCAGGTTGGGGGTTCGAGTCCCTCCTGGCGTGTTCAATAGCAAGGCCCGGCCGGATGCAGGACAAATGAACGATCGACGACGAATAAGCTGGTGCGGCGCACGACCGTGGAGGATTTGACCAATGCCCAGCAGCGCCAAAACCGAGGGAAATGAGCCGATGTCGCAGCCGGAGAACCCATCACCTGACGAATCCGAACAGCCGGATCCCGAGGACGAGCAGGATTCGACCGAGGAAGCCTCCGAGTCGGAATCGGAAGCGGAATCGCCCAAGCGCTACGCCAAGGCCAGGAAACTGCCCGGCGGCGGCCCAAATCGGCCCAATCGCCCGGTGTCCGGCGGTAACTTCTTCACCATCTACAAGAAGGGCCAGGGATACTGGACCCGCATGGGTACGGCCGTCACAGCCGCTCTGCTTTCGGGCCTTACCGCCTCCTTCGTCTACGAGCAGGTGAACCTCGGCAACCGCGGCTTGTGGCCGCTGGCCATTGGCATCGTCGTAATGGCCGGCCTGCTCCTGCTGTGCTGGTGGGTCATGAACGCCCCGGGCAACGCGGACTTTCTCATCGCAACCGACAGCGAATTGAAAAAGGTCAACTGGACCAAGCCCGCTGACTTGATGGGATCGACCAAGGTCGTGATCCTCTTCATGCTGCTGATCGCGCTGTTTTTGTTCGTGTGCGACTATGTGCTCCAGTTCATCTTTTATTGGTGCATTCCAGGGTTGCCCAAGCCCTGGTGACGGCGATCTTGGGCGTGCGGCGTGGCGTGGCCGGTGTGGTTGAGCGGCAATCTGACCGCGGCGGGTTCGAAAGGTCTGGCATTTCGATGCATTTCTACGTTCTGAAAGTCGCGAGCAACAAGGAAGACCGCGTCCGTGATGCGCTGGTCCGAAAGGTCAAGATCGAGGCCATGGAAAGCCAGGTCGGCCGCATCCTTGTCCCCACCGAGCGCGTCCGCTCCCTCAAGGGCGGCATTCGCAAGGAAAGCGACCGCAAACTCTATCCCGGCTACGTCTTCATCGAACTCGAAGCCGATCCCAACGGCATGGTCCCCGACAAGGTCTGGTTCCTCATCAAGGAAACCGACGGCGTCGGCGATTTCATCGGCTCCGATGGCAAGCCCATCCCCATGACCCCCAAGGATCAGGCCAAGATGCTCGAGGAAGCCGAGCGCCCGCAGGATGCACCCTCGCTCAAAACCGAATACAAGAAGGGCGACCGCATCAAGGTCACCGAAGGCCCGTTCGTCAACTTCGAGGGCGATGTGGACGAGATTCTCCCCGACAGCGGCCGGGTCCGGATCATCGCCACGATCTTCGGCCGTCCCACCCCGGTCGAATTGGAATACTGGCAGATCGAAAAGATGTGATCTGTGTGGCCTTTCGGCACGGCGCAAGCCGGCTTGTTCTGGATTGCCGCGAAGAGTATTATTATTGCCCTTTTGATCCTCCAGTCGGCAATGTTCCGACCGGGATATTGGGATGGAAGTTCGCCAGGGAAGGCCTTGGGTTTGTGTTCGATTGGTACAGTCGCTCGACTTTCGTTCGATCGACGTTTGCCGGCAAGCGGCGTGAGGAATGCGTGTCATGGCCAAGAAGGAAATCACCAAGCAGTTCAAGCTCCAGGCGCCCGCCGGCGTTGCCACACCCGCGCCGCCCATCGGCCCGGCCCTCGGCCAGCACGGCGTCAACCCCGGCCAGTTCATCCAGAAATTCAACGCCCAAAGCGCCCACCTCAAGGGCAAGATCATCGGCTGCGTCGTGACAGTCTACAAAGACCGCACGTTTGACATCGAACTCAAGAGCCCCCCGGCCGCCGAGCTTCTCAAGGAAGCCGCCAAGGCCGAAAAAGGCTCCGGCGAACCCAACAAGGTCAAGATCGGCAAGATCACCATGGCCCAGTGCAAGAAGATCGCCGAGGAAAAGATCAAAGACCTCAACTGCTTCGACGCCGACCACGGCGCCCGCATCATCGCCGGCCAGGCGCGAAACATGGGGATTACCGTCGAAGGATGAAGGCCGAACTCGAAACCGAGCGCTACGCAGATCAGGTCGAACGCTGGCCGTCAGAAGGCCGGCATATTCTCGCGAACTTCGACGGCGCGTCGATCATCGTTTATCAAGCGTATCGGGCGGAAATCGCTCGGTATGCACTCGAACGTCGCGCCTTGGGCGGCAGCGAGTTCAGCTACGCCCGCATGAGTTGGATCAAGCCCAACTTTCTTTGGATGATGTACCGCTCCGGCTGGGGTTCCAAGCCCAATCAGCAGGTGACGCTCGCGCTGCGAATAAGCCGGATTTTTTTCGACGAACTACTGGCCCAGGCTGTGCTTTCATCGTTCGACAGTACGCTGCATGAAAGCCGCGACGCATGGCAAGCCTTGTTCGCGCGAGCCAGCGTCTGTCTGCAATGGGATCCGGATCACAATCCGAAGGGCGCGGCGCAAAAACGTCGCGTGATGCAACTCGGGCTACGCGGGCAAATGCTCGAGAGGTTCGGTAAGCTGGAGCTTCTCGACGTCTACGACCTCTCCGACTTCGTATCCGCACAGTGCCAGTTCCTGGCCGGAGACTTGGCAAATCTGCGGATACCAATCGAACGGCCGTATTGGCCCGCCGACGAGAGTGTGGCGACCAATGTTGGCTTGGACGCTTGCACCCGTGGCTAGATGGCACCTTCCGTTGCGATGCCCGCTTGCGATATGATGCACCTTGTCGTGCTGGTGCCAACCATGATTGCCTTCGGTGGGAGGCGGCACCCTATCCGACCTCGGTGTACTGCCCGATGAAGGCGTTCGGCGTTCAATTCCGCATCGATGACAACCGGCGATTCGGCGAATTGGTTGGCCTCTTGGGCGAAATCAAGCACGACAAGGATTGCGGGGCATTCCGTGATCCCGCGGCGTGGCCTTCCCTCGTGCCCGATGCGATCAAGACTCGGTTTGAATGGCCAACGGCCGCAGAACGTTCGCATTGGCTAAGCGTCCGTGATACCAAATTGATCAGGATCGCCAATCCCAATCAGCAGCTCGGCGCGCGGTGGGATTTTTACAGGATTTTCGAGTCGATTGAGGAAGGCGACTACTCCATTCTCGGCTGCGAATGTGTCGGGGATTCTGTTGGCGAACTAAGGATCGATCCGAATGGGTACCCATACGGGGGAGTTGGGCCGCTCATCGCCTTGGCGGAGGCTTTCGGATTTGAAATTCTCGGCGTAAACGAATGCGGGCGGTTCGAATCCCGTGCCGAGTTGCTCGACAATCGGGGCAAAGGATAATCAGTTGTAGCTAATTTTGGCGATTGCAGTTGCAACAAGCGGACATCCTAGATTATTGGCCGACAACGGAAATCGAGGGTAATCTGATCTTGGAGGCCCCTTCTTGCCCGAAGAAAAAATTGTGCCAGGATTCAACTACGGGTATCGTGATGGGGGTCATTCTGGGCGAACACAGGAGCCGGAATCATATGAATAATCTCAGCGACAGCACGAACTCGATCTCCCGCCGTGACTTCGTCAAAACGGCCGCTCTGGCGGCGGCCGCGATGACGTCCGGAGTGGCTTTGACGCAGTCGAGCAGCGGAGCGGATGCTCCCGCCACTCAGCCCGCGGCCGCCAAGCCCATGATCGGGTTTCAGGCCGAGGTCACTTACCTGATGTCCTATGGCATCGCGCGTTTTCTGGACGATGTCCAGACCCGCGCCGCCGTTAACACCGTCTTCCTGCATTGCAATCTGTTTGAGCCGTCCAGAAGCCCCGCCGGCGGCTTTGCCACCGCGCATCCGCAGTTTTACAAGGACGTCTACATGAAGCCGCAGGGCCTGGGTCAGGGCGATTTCGATCTCCCCTCCGCCATGCAGCAGATCACCGCCGAAACCAGAAAACGCGGCATGAAAATCTTCCCCTGGATGGAAGAGGACAACCGGGCCCAGCCGAAAATCACGGGCATGGACCAACTCTATGAAATCGATCTTCACGGCCAGCGAACCACCGGACATCCCGGCGGCCCGTGCCTCAACAATCCCTATTTCCGCAACCTGATCTCCGCCTCGGTCGAGGACTTCATCCGCTCCTATGACGTTGACGGCCTGCAACGCGGCTCGGAGCGCCAGGGCCCGCTCGGCAACGCCATGGGCGCCTGGCATCACGGCGCCAAGAGCGATCCCGGCCATACCTCCTGCTTCTGCGATTATTGCGCCGCCAAGGCCGCCAAGCAGGGCATCGATTTTGCCAAGGTCAAGAAGGCGTACCTGGCCCTGGAACCGTTCGTCCGCAGCGGCCGGGCTGGAAAGCGCCCGCTCGACGGCTATTACGTCGAATTCTGGCGGCTTCTGCTGCGTTATCCCGAATTGCTGACCTGGGAAACTTTCTGGGCCGATTCCATGCGCGAGATGCAGCGTGAGTTTTCCGCCAAGGCCAAATCCATCAAGCCCGGCATCCCGGTGGGATACCATCTCTGGCAGAACATCTCGTTCAACCCCATGTACCGCGCCGAACAGGATTACAAGCCGTATACGGAATACGCCGATTTCCTCAAACCCGCCCTCTACGACAACCCGGCCGGCGAACGCATGGCCTCGTTTGTGGACAGTCTTGACCAGAACATGTACGGCGATCTCACAAAGCAACAACTGCTCGACCTGGAATACGCCGTCATGGGCTTCAAGGAAAAGACCTACGCCCAACTCCACGCCGGCCCGGCCAGCGAAGGCTTCAGCGGCGATTACGTCTTCCAGGAAACCAAGCGCGCGGTGGACGGCGTTTCCGGCTCCAAAACCCAAATCTGCCCCGGCCTCGGCATCGACGTGCAAATCAAGAACAGTACGCCGCAAAGCGTCAGAGACGCCGTGATAGCCATCTTCAAAGCCGGCGGCAC
>CAYQTE010000028.1:0-54464 GCA_964420285.1 uncultured Tepidisphaeraceae bacterium | reverse complement strand
GTACGCCGCAAAGCGTCAGAGACGCCGTGATAGCCATCTTCAAAGCCGGCGGCACGGGCATGGTCCTCTCGACAAGCCACGCCGCCATGCGCCCCGAAAACCTCAGCGCGGCCGGGGCGACGTTGAGGGAACTTAGATTGGCGTGATAACGCGATTGGAGACAGAGTATGGATAACCAGAACCCTCGTAGTATCGTCCGACGTTCTCGACCCGCAGTCGCCGATCTGGCGCAAGCGCGTCCCCAATCCCTATCACACTCCGAAGCATTCGCGGAAGCATACGGAAGAAATACGTATCAGGTTCGGCAGACCGCAGTCAAATCTCGCCAGTCGGATAGCGCCACCCGCCTTGCGGCGGCCTGCATTGCGGCATGTGAAGGTTTGTCGCCAACAGGTCTTCAAGAGGGCGGCATTCGGGAACTGATCGAGGCCGCGCGAGCCACGCAGAAACTCTTGTCAGGACGCCTCATCCGGTCTGACCCCGAAGTGGCAGTCGTGCTGGCGCAACTTTCCCGGGCCTTGCGGAGGCTGGGAGTCTAGCCATTCCAGAAACGGTTGGTAGCCCGCTATCGAGATTCACATTCTACGGTAGACCTCGCGCCGGTGGGCGACGCGCACGACGAGCACGACGACCTCATCTTCCAAGACCGAATACACGATCACATAATCCTTGCTGGCGTGAACGCGGCGGAGTTCCGGGAAACCCGCAAGCTGGCAAGACGGCCTGCGATAGGGATCGTCGGCCAACAGATCAATCCAACGCGCTACTCGCTTGCGGACATGTTCCGGCAGTTCCGCGATCTGGCGTTCGGCCTTGCTGGAGAACTTGACCGTATACGACATTTCACAAACCCAGTCTGCGCTTGATGTCGGTCCAGTTGGCCGCTTTGCCTGTCTTGCGGTATGCCCACAGGGCACGCATCGCCTCATCGGCAAATTCCGGCCGAACCGCGCCCTCGCCTGCGCGTTTGGTCAGGCGGCGAAAGTCGCGCTCAGCCACCAATACAAACCGGCGTTTCCCAATGGTCAGCGTTTGGGTCGTCATGTGTCCGCCGCTCCGGTAATAGATTCCGACATTATACCACGCGCTGCTATCCCGCCAGCGCCGCCGCGGCGGCGTGCTGGAACGCCTGGCGCATGGGCGAATTGTCGGGGTTTCCCATCTTGTCGCGTTCGAGCATGAGGATATAGATCACGCCCTTGCCGGTGTCGATCCAACTGTCGGTGCCGAACGCGCCGCCGTGCCCGAACGAGCCGGGGGCGAAAACGTCGTTGGCCTCCATCTTGGTCGGATCGGCGATCACGCAAAATCCGATTCCCCACGGCATGCCGGGACGCGCGGTCAAGTCGCCGGTTTGCGGCTTGGTCATCTCGGCCAGGGTTTCCGGTTTGAGAATCTGCTTGCCGCCGAGCGTCCCGTGATTCAGGGCCATTTGATAGAACCGGCCAATATCGCCCGCCGTGGAGAAAAGCCCCGCGCCGCCCAGCGGCGGGCGCTGGCGATCGGTGGGCTCTGTCCCATACAGATACGGTATCGTTGTCTGCTCGAGCTTGTTCGTCTGCGCGTTGAGAATATACGGCTTGGCGTATCGCGCATTTTGTTCGGCCGACAGCCAATACGTCGTCTGCGTCATACCCAGCGGATCGAAAATCCGCTTCTGCATGAAGTCCGCGAAGGGCATCCCGCTGGCGACTTCAACAACCCGGCCCATGATGTCAATCCCGGCCGTCGAATACGCCCAGCGCGTGCCGGGCTGGAAATGGAGCGGGGTCTTGGCCAGCGCGACGGCCGTCTGGGCCAGCGTCAGGTGCGGTTCGCGCTGCATCATGTCACCCAGGCCGCTGGTGTGCGTCAGCACATCGCGCAACGTGATCGGCCGCGAAGGCCGGGTCGCTGGTCCGCCGCGCCCCGCCGTCAGCGTGATGTCCGCGAACTCGGGGATGTATTTCGAGACCGGGTCGTCGAATTTGACCTTGCCGTCATCGACCAGCACGCCCACGCCCACGGCCGTGATCGGCTTGCTCATCGACGCGATCCAGAACATATCGTCGCTCTGCATTTTGCGGCCGGTGGCAATATCGCTGACCCCCACGGCCGCCTGGTGCAGCACGCGGTCCTTGTCGGCCACCAGCGTGACGATGCCGGCGATCTGCCCCTGATCGACAAACTTCTGCATCGCCGGCGCGATGGTGGCGAATCGATCGGCCGCTTGAGCCCGCAGAAGCGGTGGGGCGGCCAGAAGTACAATCAGGCTCGCAACGGACGCAATGAGACGGTTCAGGGTCTTGGTGCTGTGCATAAGTTCCTTCCTTTGCGGCAGTAATCCGCCATGTGGCCGCTATGGTAATCCTGCGGTCGGGGGATGCAACGTCGAGATGCGGCAATGGGGGGTGACAAAAGGTGACACTTTTTGCGTTTTTGTCACCCTCGCCCAGGTTCTTTCCCCGCCGCCGATGGCGTTCTTGGCGTCGTGCGGGCGGGTGGGGTTACAGAATGTTACACTTATCGCGTTTTTGTCGCCTTGCACGCCCGCGAAAAAATCCCCTGTGGCCGCGAAAACCGGCGGCGGGCCGGCCTTTGTTGGCTTGGTTCCCCTAAATCCGCCCGCCGCGACACCCCATTTCCTATTGAAGGGTCGTGTCGCTTCAGTTATCCCGGCGCACCAGCGAATTTGTCCGGCCGTCCCCAATTGCCCGAAGACCCGCTGCCGACCAAGTCGCCGGCGACGCCCGGGACGGCGGCGGCCGAGCAAGACGATGACATCTTGTGCAGATACTAGCTCCGCCCCGTCTGACAAAACAGCAACAGAATACCAGCGGGCGCCTCGGTTATTCACTGTTCATGATCCACTGCTCTGGAGCCATTTTCTGATTGCGTCTCCAGCCGCTTCCGGGGTCCCCAGGTTGTCCAGATTGCAAATACGATCATATTCCTCGCGTGGCAATCCGCAGCGAGAACATGCGCTCAATATCGAGGATCCCCACGTCATCCACGAAATGAGAGACGGCTCAAGGAATCGCGGCCGCAACTGACAGAATGTATCCCACCAAGGCATGACATGGCGCACTACGCTCTTCAGTTCCGCTATTCCGTTCGGCCGCTTCACGAAGTCGTTCGGGAACCAGATCGAGTTTCCCCCGAGCAATCCAAGGCAAACCCAGAACCAATCCAGACCCTCCATGGTCAATGCGATGACCCGCTCTGATCCGTGATCCCGCGATCCGGCAGCTTCCATACAGTCCAGCCAAAGCGTGTCATTGGCCATATATTGATACCAAATATCACCTAACATCGACGTGCGACCGTCCTCCAATCGTGCCAGGTAACCTTTCGTCGCTTCAAGATCAACGAAGTCCAACGTCGGCAGTACATTTTGCCACGTTCCCTCCCTCGCAACACGGCGCGTCACACGACGCCACGCAGTCTTCACTGCCGCGGCCTCGCCGCAGAACAATCGTGGAATGGCCAGGCGGCCCGCTTGGGACATGGGCGTCACAATGCCCCCCGCGCGCCGTCCGCTTGCCCGGAAGCGTAACGCGATAGTTCCCGCATTCGCCCGGTCCGGCACCTCCAGACAGAATTTCATGCCCAAGCGGTCGAGCTCTGCCCGCGACTCATCCTCGGTGAGCGGCGATTCGCTGCGCCGGGCCGGGCGCCCAGCCTGGTAAGGCACAATGTCGACGATCGTATCGCCATGTAGCCAGGTGATGACCGCCAGAGCGCCAAGCTCCTTTTCCGCGCGAGCGGCGAGATTCCTCGCCAGGCGATCCCATCCAGCCCATGCGGATTGCACTGTAATCCAGTGTGGCCCGGCACCGTTGCCGTTCACAACAAAGACGACGACCTCGTGGTCTGCCATGGCGTCGGCAACCTCGGTCCACACCTCCACACCGAAAGCCCGCCGAATGAACCCAAGGACATCGTCGACGGTCAGCTTGCGATCGCTCGCCGCACTTCTAAGACCGAGATTTGTCAACAAATCCATTGCCTTCGGCTCCATACTCGCCGCGATTGGACTGCACTCTACGGGGCTACTGGCGCTGGCTCTTCAGCGTCCTTTGCCTCATTGCCGGTCATGAAGTCGTAGTCATCGAACCCGAGTCCCTTTGCCGCCAAAGATTCCACAAACCAATTCGGAGGATCGGAATCGGGGTCGTTTTCCTCGCTCGTGTCGTCCAGATCCCTTGCTTCAAGAACTATCGAACGTGGTATTATAACGTCCCTGCCCGTCCTCGGGTCAACCACTATATGGGTAACTGAAGGGGACACACCCCTCCGGTCGGACAATTGACCCTGAATACAACCGCCGTCAGCCAATTCATGCGGCTTCACGCGTCCTTGGGGCGGCGGCGTATGGCTGCCGGACAGCCCGCGTTCCCGCTGCTTCGTCTCCGCCTGTCCCGCCGCCATGCGCCACGCTACGCCTGTCTTACCAGATTCGCCGCCGCCAGGCCACCCCCGCATGCCGGCCGCAGCGCGATATTTTCTGATCGAGTGGTCCTGTCCCTGTCAGTTACTCCCGCCTTCGTTGGCTGACGCCGTTTCTCTGTAGACTTTCCGGATTAGGCTCGTATAGAACGCTACAAGAAAGAACTCGAAAACTTCGTCAAAGAATATCCGACCCAGAAAATATTTGGGGTTATCGTGCAATATGTCGATTCCGGCGATTACAATAATCACCATTGTCACAATACCGCCCACATGAGCCGCTCGCAAAAGATAAAGCTGACGCTTAGTTAGATTTGAAGCCATGCTAAACCCTTTCTCAATACGGCCCACGTCGCTGCTCAATTTCCCAGCAATAAGCCCAATATTTTGTTAACTCAATGGGACACGACCATCCATTCGAGCAATCGCCCTTGAACGCAACCGCTTTCGCCAATTCATGCCGCCTCATGCATCCTCGATCGGGCGCTGCGCGGCTGCCGGACAGCCCGCGTTCCCGCTGCTTCATCTCCGCTTGTCCCGCCGCCATGCGCCACGCTACGCCTGTCTTACCAGATTCGCCGCCGCCGGGCCACCCCCGCATGCCGGCCGCAGCGCGATATCTTCTGATCGAATGGTCCCGTCCCGTTCAGTTACTTTCATATCCATCCCCGCGAATCTCGGCACCCAGCAGCAAAACTGAGAATCTCGGGCGATAGATTCGGAAAGTCGGCGATAAATCTGTTGATAATTTCCTTGACCGCTTCATTCCGAACGATCGTAGTAAGTCCCAATCCACGAAGCGCGCTGATGATGCACTGGTCATTTTGTATCCGTAGAATTGATGCCAGTACACGCAGGATTTCATCAAATATCGGATCGTCGTCGTAAATGCCTCTGCCGCTCGGCGACGCAGAGAAATACACGTATTCCCACCACATATTACATGTATCGTCAACTGGATCAATTTGAAAATAATCGCGAAACAGCGTCAACATGGAATTAACTGCTGTCCGACGAATTTCTAGGGATACTTGAGGTTCAAAGATCAGACGAAGGTATCCATGGTCCACTCCCATGTAGAAAAACCCTTGTCTCAGTTGGGGCAAGCTGAATCGCGAAAGGTTGTGCGCGGGTTTCTCGAATAACCGAATGCACGCCAGCAAGAGTTTCTCGTAATCACGGGAATATTCCCGATCATCGGTGTTGAACCAAGGTTCCGCGTCGACATTACGGTCAAATATCCACGCGACAAAACCTGCAAAGAAGGCGTCGTCCAGCGGCATTGTTAATATCCTCTGACACTCACATGGGTAACCGTAGGCGACTTGCCTCTCCATTCGGGCCATTGACCTTGGACGCAACTGATTTTCGCCAAGTCATGCAGCCTCACGCATCGTCGATCGGGCGCTGCGCGGCGGCCGGACAGCCCGCGTTCCCTCTGGTTCATCTCCGCCTGTCCCGCCGCCATGCGCCACGCTGCGCCTGTCTTACCAGATTCGCCGCCGCCGGACCACCCCCGCATGCCGGCCGCGGCGCGACAAGTTTCCATCGAATGGCCGTGTCGCTTCGGTTACTCAATCTTCGTCGGTAACGATGCAATGCGGCAGTGCTTGGCGCAGGGCCGCCATGCCTGCGGCTGTCACCTTCGTTCCGGAGACCCGTAAGAATTTTAGCGCGGTCAGGGTCTTCAGATGGTCCAGCGCCCCCGCGTCGGTAACGCCGGTGTTCAGGATGCTCAGCCACGTCAATTCGTTGAGGTTCTGCACATAGTTCAGGGTATTGTCGTTGGTCTGGCATCCGTCGAGATCGAGAGCACGCAGGTTCTGCAAATCCTTCAGATGATCCAGGCCGGCATCGGTCGTTGTGCCACTCAGGCTGATGTCCGTGAGTTTCGGCAAGTCCTTCAGATAGAACAGTCCTGCGCCTGCCACCTTCGTTCCATCCAGCGCAAGCGAACGCAATTCCCTTAAATTTCCCAGATTCTCAAGTCCGGCGTCCGTGATTTGCGTGTCATCAACCAGCAATAGCGTATTGAGGTCAGAAAGATCCCTCAAATTCGCCAGCCCCGAATCCGTAATCCGGGCACGATCGATGGCTAGAACCTGCAATTTGGTCAAATCCTTCAAACTCGACAGGCCGGCGTCGGTCACTTGCGTGCGGATGAGGTACAATTTTTGCAGCGTGTTCAGGTTCTTTAGATGCGCGATGCCCGCGTCCGTTATCGGCTGGTTGTCAAGCTCGAGCGTCTGCAAATGCGATAATCCTTCGATCTCTGCCAGATCGTCGTCGGTAACAGTAGTTTGCTGCGAGGTCTTGAATGCCGGGGCTCCCCTGTTCGTCAACTCAATCGCCACCACGCGGTCAAAGAGAAAGCCGCCTCGTCGCCCGAGCGCGCCCCGCAGCCACGGAGGCCCGACCGTTGTCGTTTCAAAATGCCCTCCGAAACATCGCTGGACCATTCGCATGGCTGCGGCGTCATGGTGCCACGGCCACCACAGGGCCAAACCGCCGGCGCTTAACAGCAGGGCGAACGTGACAATCAATACAACGCTTCGGTGCATCCACGCTCGTCGCCGCGGAAAGCCCGCATTTTTCGCGTAGGTCGCGCGATTGGCCGGGTCAAAGGGCTTGCCGCACTCGGGGCAAACGTTCTGCGGCAATCCATGCAGGTTGTATCCACAGTGCCGGCAGAAAATCGGGGAATCCTCTGGTTTAGACGCCATGGCCGAGCGTATTCTAAACAATGCGTTGCGAAAAAGCAGCGTTACAAAATAACTCAGTCGCTCGGTCGCGGGTCAACCACAAGTGGAAACTAGATACCATTGGCGAAGAACGTTTGCCAAATTCGCTGCAATACGGTTAGAGTTACCGGCCATGCCAACACAGAGCCGATTCCAGTTTAGCGGCGACCCTTGTCCGTATTGAGTGACAAATGTTCCACCTATCGTCATCTCAAGTATGCCTAGTGCTAATGAGTGCCACCGTGGCATGGGGAGCGATTGCATTGATCCTGGAGCGGCGCATTCGCCGTCGGGCAATCGAGAGCAGGCCTCGACTCAGCGACAATGAGATTTTTGGCCAGTTCTATGAGCAATCGGGGCTTGCAAAGGACGCGGTGCTACATGTTTGGCACGAAATAGCGAGCGCGCTACACGTCGATGCTGGAAAGATTCGCCCCTCGGATCGCATGCTTCAATACAGGTCGAAAGTGTTCCAGCCACAATCCGACCTCGACAGCCTCGATGAATGGCTGTGTATGCTGTCTCGACAGAGTCGGTTAAATCCTGGCAAACTTGACACGATTGACGATGTCGTGAGGTTCGCAGTGCGATGCAGGCAAATCGATTGAGTCGGTATGGCCCTAACAGGCGTATCCCCGGCGGAAACTCTGAAGACGGGGGGTAACCGAAGGGGACGCAACCCTCCATCCGGGCAATTGACCTTGGACGCAACTGATTTTCGCCACTTCATGCTGCCTCACGCATCGTCGATCCAGCGCTGCGCGGCTGCCGGCCGGTTCGCGTTCCCCATTGTTCGTCTCCGCCGGGCCGGCCGGATTGGGCCACGCCCGACGCCGCGCCCATTTTACCAGACTCGAGTGTGTCGCGTTACCCCCAAACGCCTCGGCCGTGACAAGACGTCATGGCCCGGCCTCATGCGTCCGGCGGCCGAAGTGTCCTGCCCAGTTCGGGTAGGCGACGTAATCCCCGTCGTTGAAGAAGGTCCGCTGCCGGCGGTTGCCTCGCTGGGTAACATGGTGCGGTATGCCTGGAATCATTACCCGTGCGAGCCTTGGCATCCCCTGAGACGATCAAGTCCAGCGAAATCTGCCAATGACCCGTATTGTGTCCGCCGATTTGAGAACAGCGGCGCACCGATGCGTTGCGGATTGCTCTCAGGACGGGATTGGATAGACTCCGGCCAGTCAGTTCCACCGATGACGCGCCGTTGCGGATTGCTCTCAGGGCGAGATTGGATAGAATCATGAAGGTTCGGGACGTCATGCGGCTGCTGCGGGACGACGGCTGGTATATCGCTCGTTGGCACGGTAGTCATAGAATACTCAAGCATGCCGTTAAGCCGAACCATGTTACCGTGCCGGGCCACGAATCAAAGGACTTGGCACCCGGAACGCTGAAGAGTATTTTCCGGCAAGCCGGACTTGGACCGCCCGATGGCTAAACTCTCCTACACCGTGATCGTGGAAAAGGCCGACGGAAATTTCAGCGCCTATGCTCCGGACCTGCCCGGCTGTGTCGCCGTCGGTGACACCGTCGAGGATACGCTCCGCGAGATGAAGGAGGCGATCGAGTTCCATCTGGAGGAGTTTGTCCACGATGGCCGGCCGATTCCCATGCCCTCGGTGGCCCTGCATCAAGTCGATGTCAGTTTGCCGGCCGCTTGACAAACGTGCCCCGCCCCGGTCTTACGTAGTCAGTCTATCCAATCCCGTCCTGCGAGACTTTTCGCAACAAACATGGCAAAAGTCAGCAGGCACTGCTCCGCGGAGCAACCGAATGCCACCATCGCGAGATGAGGGCATTCTTTTTTGCGCTCGCCGTGCCGGAGCCGTTGTTTCGCCGGCCCGCGAAATTTTCCCTTGCAAAAAATCCACAGTTAGGTTAAAGTCAGGAAATATGGCACTGCATAGTGGACGGTGGATAGTGGACAGAGAGAAACGGCAACCGGCGGGCCGGCCTTCGGATTTTCACCTTGTCACCAAGTCACCTTGTCACTCCGTCACCAGGTCATTTTGTCACCCTACCCCCACCCCCCTCCGGTGCATTCGGTTTCATTTGGTTGCACCGCTTCACCCGGTCACCCCTCCCACCCCACCCCCCCTCCGGGGCATTCGGGGACATTTGGGACATGGATGGCAATGGATAGTTGATAGTGGACAGTGGACAATGAACGCAACCTGCTTGGCGCCCTCGGCGGCTTGGAGGTTGATATCCTGTTTCTGGCGCGCCCAGATTGGACTCGGCCGGGCCAGGTTGCTACCAAGTTCCAACTTCTCCAGGCAAAGTTCCAACTTTTTCGAGACATTTAGGGCCTCTTTTGGGCGGTGTTTTCGGGAGAAACCGCGATATTTGGCTGAAAAATGGGGTGGCGGAAGAGCCGTGCGGAGGTGGCTTTTTGGCGCAATTACAGGTTGGATAAGGACTTGGCGAGGGGACGATCGGCATTGGTGGTTTGCGCCGATAAGCGCTTTTGCTTGACGTAGACGATTCCGTTTCCTATTCTAAGCCGCGTTGTCAGCCGATTGAGATACCGAGCATGATGCCTCGATTGCCCATTCCGGTCGTCGTACGATAGGTCGCTGGGCCGGCCTTGCGCCGCCAGCGGCCCCACTCCGCGGATGCCTTGCGGCGTCCTGTGGCCCTCCTTTTTTGGGCCGTTCCTGTACGAATTCCTGAATCCTGTTTATTTCTTGATGCCCTTGCCGCCGTCCGATAGATTCTCTATCCCGGTCGCCAAACTGTGAGAGTACCGATATGAACACACTGCAAACGCCCGCCGCCCCTGCCGCCCCCGCTACCCCGGCCGATGCCAAGCCCCGTTACAAGGGCAAATCCGGCGGGCAGATCTTCCACGAAATGCTCGTGGGTCAGCATAAGGTCGAGGTCATGTTCGGGTATCCCGGCGGGGCCATCCTGCCGGTGTTCGATCATCTCTATCGCACGCCCGCCAAGTTCATTCTCAACCGCCACGAGCAGGGATGCGGCCATTGCGCCGACGGCTATGCCCGCGCCACCGGCAAGCCGGGCATCTGCGTCGTCACCAGCGGACCCGGCGCCACCAACACCGTCACCGCACTGGCCACGGCGCAGATGGATTCGATTCCGATCATCGTCTTCTCGGGCCAGGTGGCCACGTCGGCCATCGGCAACGATGCCTTCCAGGAGGCCGACGTCACCGGTATCACCCGGCCGTGTACCAAGTGGAATTATCTGGTCAAGAACGTTCGCGATCTGCCGCGGATCATCAACGAGGCGTTTCTGGTGGCGACGAGCGGGCGGCCCGGGCCGGTGCTGGTGGATATGCCCAAGGACGTGACGACGGCGATCTGCCCGGAGGAAGTGGACGACACGCCGCGCGGGCATCTGGGGCATGTGCAAAGCCCCGGGCGTGTTGACCTGCAACACAAGGCCGCCGCGGCCGCCGCGGAACTCATCAATCGCAGCCAGCGGCCGCTGTTGTATGTGGGCGGCGGCGCGATCATCAGCGGCGCGTGGCAGGTTCTGCGCAAGCTGGCGGCCAAGGCCAACATTCCATGCACGACGACATTGCTGGGACTGGGGGCGTTCGATGAACTTGATCCGCGAAGTTTGTACATGCTCGGCATGCACGGCAGCGCGTTTGCCAATTATGCGGTGCAGGAGAGCGATTGCCTTATCGCGGTGGGGGCGCGATTTGACGACCGCGTGACCGGCAATCTGGCCAGTTTCGCGCCGCATGCGAAGATCATCCACATCGACATCGATCCCAGCAGCATCAGCAAGAATGTGGATGTCGATATCGCGGTCATTGGTGATGCCAAGGTGTCGCTGGAGATGATGCTGCCGATGCTGGAGCATCGCGATCGGCACGCATGGGAAAAGCAGATCAGCGGCTGGAAGCAGCGGTTCCCGTTCAAATATCTGGATGATTCGCCGATGACCAAGCCCCAGGCCGTTATTGAGGAAATCTGCCGCCAGACCAAAGGCGAGGCGATCATCACGACCGGCGTGGGTCAGCACCAGATGTGGGCGGCGCAGTTTTACCGGTGGCGCTACCCGCGTCAGATGATCACCAGCGGCGGCCTGGGGACGATGGGATACGGATTCCCCGCGGCCATCGGGGCTCAGCTTGGATCGCCCGGCAAGACGGTTATCGACATCGACGGCGACGGCAGTTACCTGATGACATGCTATGAACTGGCGACGATCGCCGAATACAACATCCCGGTGAAGGTGGCCATTCTCAACAACAATTTCCTGGGGATGGTCAAGCAGTGGCAGCGCATGTTCTACGACAGCCGCTACAGCAGCACCAAGATGATAAATCCGAATTTCGCCGCCATGGCCGAAGCGTTCGGCGTGCGCGGGATTCGGTGCGATCGCAAGGAAGACGTGAGCCGCGCGGTGGCGGACATGCTGTCGCACGACGGCCCGGTGGTGGTCGATTTCCAGGTCGAGCCCAACGAGCACGTGTATCCGATGGTTCCCAGCGGCAAGGGCCTGCACGAGATGGATCTGGGGACGCTGGCGTAGGGTTGAGCAACTTACGCTTCTTGTGCATGAATGTACGCATTGTGCGTAAGTGCTCTCCGCTGACCGCATGTGCGAAACACTAATCGGCGGGATCGGTGAGAACAGCCTCCACGAATTCCGCGCCAGGCTCGCCTCTGAGAAATGCGATCATCGCGCAGGCGTCGAGAACGCGGTTCATCGCCGCTTGGCCTCTGCCGAAATCTCACGCTGCTTGGCGGTGGCGAAGGCCGCGCTGCTTGCT
Organism: uncultured Tepidisphaeraceae bacterium; assembly: GCA_964420285.1. Classification (GTDB taxonomy): domain Bacteria; phylum Planctomycetota; class Phycisphaerae; order Tepidisphaerales; family Tepidisphaeraceae; genus CAYQTE01. The sequence goes on along the minus strand of CAYQTE010000028.1, from coordinate 42,542 downwards.
CGGACATGGGCGTACTTTCCGCGCACTTTTCGGAAGAGCGACGTTCGGCGACGACCGCTCGGCGGAGTAGGCCGTCTTGATTCAGGTGATGAGGTCATTGATCAGCCGTGAACAAAACGAACCGGCCTTCTTTCGCTGCCCTGATGTAAAGTGATCGAACACCTTGGAACCAAGTCCACGTGTAAAGGAAGTCCTCTTCATCCAAGGGGGTTCCATAGCGTTCCGCGTTTATCGCAAAATAACGACGCCGGAATTCCTCCTGAGTGATGGCGCGCAAAGCGGCCGCGATGTCGCAGACCTGCTCGGGCGACTTCAGGCTCATGATATAATCCGACCCCGTGTAGAGCAGCTCACCGGCAAGCACGGTGTGATTGAGTGGATATTCACCGCCGTCCCAACTCATCTCACCGTCGGCCAGAGTTCTGTGCATGGCGTCCCACGACTTGTCGCTCTCGGCCTTCAACTCCGGATGCCGCGAGAAGTAATTCTTTTCGATGACCTCATGCACATAGTCAAGTCGTGCCTGCTCGTCGATTAGCGAGCGAAGGTGTGCCGCTTCGTCCTTCGTCAGTGCAAAATGGACTCCCAAGCAACCCATATATCCTCATCGCTAACATTCGACGGGCGATGACAAGGCGGATTCGACCGTTGTCGGCTTCGGCCCGGCATCTTAGCGACTGAGAAACTGGCCGGTCAATGCCGCTGCGGTCAATGGGTTCGTCCCAGGAAGGGATTCCTAGTCGAGGCGAGATTTCATTCCTCAACGCCCAGGCTCGTCACTTCGGCGGGCGTTTGCGTGTGCGTTTGCGGGACGGTCGGGGCCGGGTGTTCGCTGACTGAGTCGATGCGGAATTGGCCGCTCAGGAGGTCGTTCTTCGACAGCCAGCCAAGGACGGCGGTTTCGAGGGCGGAATCCAGGCTCGATAGTTGCGCGGGTGTGATGCGGGTCAGATAGTCGGCGTTGCCCAGGTCGTCAGCGGCCTGGGCGCGAATGGCGGCCAGGACGGGGCGGGCCAGGCTGGAGGCGTGCGGGTCGGCGGGGACTCGCCGGCCTACGTAGATTGCCTCGGGAAGCACATCCAGACCGCCGATGCCTTTCAGTGCGGCCGATAACGCTTCCTCGCGCGTGCTGAAATTTCCGCGATAGTTCGAGCCATTGTACGAATAGGAATACTCTGTCATACCCACTCCGCTGTTGTTGTCAGAACTCAGACTGCCTCGCTACGCACACTATTCTATATACGTCATGGGGCGGAGTCCGGTTTTGGAAAAAATCTTGCCCCCGACGCAATGTCCGGCTGTTATCAGGCGTGGTTATTCGATCGACAGGTCTACATCGATTGCGCTGTCGTCGGGAGGCCCGACCGGCTTGCCGTTGGCGGGCGGCGGCGTGGCGTTGCCGGCCGTGGCGGCCAACTCGTCTATCAGCTTGGCCGGCACTTCGGCGGTGTTCTTGCATTTGGGATAGCCGCTGCAGGCCAGGAATTTACCCCGGCGGCCTTCGCGGATGACCATCGGCTTGCCGCATTCGTCGCAGTCGATGTCCGTGGCGATCGGTCCGGTGGGCACCGGCGGCGCCGCCGTCAGGCCCGCGGCCGAAGACACTTCCGCTGCCATGGTCCGCGCCTTTTCGTTGCCTTCGTTCAGGGCCGGCAGCAGAGCCTCGACCTGCTTGAGTTCGTCCCCTTCGAGCTTCTTTACCTGGCGCGTCGCCCGGCACTTGGGGAAGGCGCTGCAACCGAGGAACGGCCCGCGCTTGGAGTCGCGCAGGATCATCGGGCTTCCGCACTTTTCGCATTTGATCTGCGTAATGACCTTCATCTTGGGCGGCATGGGCCGGCCGTCTTTGTCCAGATTCAGGATCACCTCGCACATCGGCTTGCCGGAGGCGTCCTTTTTGCCGTATCCGCTGCAACCGAGGAACTCGCCGAAGCGGCCCTTGCGTTTGATCATTTCCCGGCCGCACTTGGGGCATTTGTACGGCGACTTTTCCTGAAGTTTGGGTTTGCCCTGCTGATCGACGGGCCGGATGCCATCGCATTCGGGATATCGCGTGCAACTGAGGAAGAAGCCGTTTTTCCCGATGCGATAGACCATCGGCTGGCCGCATTTGTCACATTTATAGGGCGATGGCGTGCCGCCGGCGTGCTCGATCTTGTCCAGAGCGCCATCCACCACGGCGTGGAACGGGCCGTAAAAATCCTTCAGCAGCTTGATCCAGTCCAGGTGCTGTTCCTCGATCTGGTCGAGCTTGAGTTCCATACCGGCGGTGAACTGGACGTTCATGATCTCCGGGAAGGCCAGCACCAGCTTATCGGTGACGATGCTGCCGAGCATGGTGGCGTGAAAGCGGCGATCGATCTGCTGAACGTACTGGCGGTCCTGGATGGTCTGGATGATGCTGGCGTAGGTGCTGGGCCGGCCGATCCCCAGTCGCTCGAGTTCCTTCACCAGGCTGGCCTCGGTAAAGCGGGGCGGCGGCTGGGTGAAATGCTGCGTGGGGGAAAGATCGATGGGATAGACCGGCGATCGCGGGGCCAATTCCGGCAAAAGCTGATCGCCGCTGCTGACGCCCGCCACACGCATGAATCCGTCGAAGACCAGCTTGCGGCCGCTGGCGCGGAAGATTGCTTTTCCCGCGGGAGTGGTGGCGGCGATGTTGACAGTCGTCTGATCGAATTGTGCCGGCGTCATCTGGCAGGCCGTGAAGCGAGACCAGATCAACTGATAAAGGCGGGACTCGTCCGGGCCGAGCTTGGCGCGGGCGGCATCGGGCTGGAAAGCGACATCGGTGGGGCGGATGGCTTCGTGGGCTTCCTGGGCGCTCTTGTTGCTGGAGGCGTAGACATTGGGTTTGTCAGGGAGGTAATCGGGGCCGAACTGGCGGCCGATGAACTTGCGAGCCATGTCCAGAGCCTCGGCGGAGAGGTTGGTCGAGTCGGTTCGCATGTAGGTGATGTGGCCGGCTTCGTACAGCGTCTGGGCCGTGCGCATGGTCTTTTGCGCTCCGAAGCCCAGGCGGCTGGCGGCGGCCTGCTGGAGGGTGCTGGTGATGAATGGCGCGGAAGGACGGCTGGTGGTGCGTTTCTTGTCGACCGACTCGACGACGTAGGCCGGACCGCCGGCCACGGTTCCGATCGCCTTGACGCGATTTCGGGCCGGGCCCTTGGCATCTTCGTCGGTGGTGGTCTTCTGTTCCTTAAGCAGATAGCCCAGAGCCTTGGCGGCGGCGAGTGCGGCGGCGGCGTTGGAGGGCTCGAATTTGGCGCCCGCCCACTCGACCAGTTCCGCGGCGAAGGCCCCGTGTTCGGTCAGCCAGCGATCCTGCTCGGCACGGGTGGGTTCGGTCGAGTTACCGTTGCCATTTCCGTTTCCATTGCCGTTGCCGTTGGCGGGTGAGCCGTTGCTCTTGTTGTTGCCATTGCCGCCGGACGCCATGAACGCCGACCATTGGCGGGTGAGATCGAGGTGTTTCTTTCCGTCGGCGGTGAAGATCGCTCCGATCTTCCAGAATTCCGCCGGCTCGAAGGCGTCAATCTCGCGTTCGCGCTCGACGACGAGGCGGACGGCGACGGATTGGACACGGCCGGCTGAGAGTCCCTTGGCCACCTTTCGCCACAGCAGGGGGGAGATTTCGTAACCGACGATGCGGTCGAGGATTCGGCGGGCCTGTTGGGCGTTGACACGATCGAGATCGATGTGGTGGGGGTTCTGGAACGCCTTCTGGATTTCGTTTTTGGTGATGGCATTAAAGATGACGCGGACGACGCGCGAATCGGGAATGCCCAGGGCTTCCTTGAGATGCCAGGCGATGGCCTCGCCTTCGCGGTCCAGGTCGGTCGCCAGGTAGACCATGTCCGACTCTTTGGCCAGCTTTTTCAGTTCGCCGATGACCTTGCCGCGCGATTCGAGAATCTCGTAGCTGGGCTCGAAGGTCTCCAGATCGACGCCCATCCCCTTGGACGGGAGATCGCGCACGTGGCCCATGCTCGCTCTGACGACAAAGCCGTCGCCGAGGTACTTGTTGATCGTCTTGGCCTTGGCGGGCGATTCAACGATGACGAGATTCTTTCCGCTCTTGCGTGCCATGGATAACCTTCACGGCGGGGACGGCCCCATCCCGGCGCTGTATCGACGCTTCGCTGACAAGCCTTGACGATTTTGCGGCCTGCCACAACTTAGCCGACTCCATCGCGGGGCGGGCAGTTTGGGGGCTGCCGGCAGTCCTGTCAAGGAGGCTGCGACAGCTTCTTGTCAAAAAATCAGTACGGTTGTCAACAGGTTGGGTTCAATCAAATCCGCCGCCGATAACTGCATTGGCTGGAAGAGGATTGCTGTAACGTGTTTATGAAAAGCCACTTACGGATAGAGGGGCCCGCGGGATTCGATCGTCGAGGTTGTCGGCGACGGCCACGGATGGCAAGCAACGGCACCCCGCCGCGCAATTTTCGGCTTGCGCGGCGGGGTGCCTGCTATTGGCATGGGATGAGGTCAGGCTCCCGCCGTCGGTACAGGCGTCTGACCTGTCACCTGCGGCAGCGCGATTGGCTCCGGCGGCCTTGGCGCGGGTGTCGCGATGACAGGCTCCGGCAGCGGCGGCGGGGCGGCAAGGTGCTTGATCTTGAGGTTCAGGTGCGGGCTGAACGCCGTGCCGGCCGGGATCAGGTGGCCGAGGATCACGTTTTCCTTGAGGCCGACCAGTGTGTCGATCGCACCGCTGAGGGCGGCTTCGGTCAGAACCTTGGTGGTCTCCTGGAAGCTGGCGGCGGAGATGAAGCTCTCGCTTTGCAGCGACGCCTTGGTGATGCCCAGCAGGAGGGTCTTGGCGCGGGCGGGCTTGGGGCGCTTGCCCTTGGCCGGTTCCTTGCCGGCGGTTTCGGCGGCGTCGTTGGCTTCGCGAAGTTCGGCCTTGGTGATGACGTCGCCTTCCTTGAAGCTGGTGCCGCCGGGGTCGGAGATCTTGAGGCTCTGGCTGATGAGTTCGTTGCCCTGGCGGAAGCGGTAGCGATCGACCACCTCGCCGGGAAGGAACTTGCTGTCGCCGGGATCATCGACCTTCACCTTGCGGAGCATCTGGTTGAGCATGATCTCAATGTGCTTGTCGTTGATCTTGACACCCTGGCTGCGATAGACGTTCTGGACTTCGGCCAGGAGATATTGATAGAGGGCTTCCTCGCCCTTGATGCGGAGGATGTCGTGGGGAATGATGGGCCCGCGGATGAGGGGGTCGCCGGCCTCGACGCCGTCGCCGGCGTGGACGAGCAATTCCTTGTCGTTGGGAACGTGGTGCTCGCGTTCCATGCCGGTTTCGGACCGGATGATGAGCGTGGCCTTGCCGCGGCGCTTGTCGGTGCGGATTTCGACGTTGCCGGAAATTTCCGCCAGCACGGAGGGATCCTTCGGCTTGCGGGCCTCGAAGATTTCCGTGACGCGGGGCAGGCCGCCGGTGATGTCCATCGTGCCGCCGGCCTCGCGCGGCTGGCGGGCGAGCATGTGTCCGGCGTCGATCTTCTGGCCGTTCTTCACTTCGATACGCGCCTTGGCGGGCAGGTAGTGGAAGTCGAGAATCTTGCCGTCGGAACCTTCGATGGTGATGCGCGGATGGCGTTCGCCCTTGTGTTCGATAACGACGAGTTTGCCTTCGCCGGCGGTGGTCTGGCGTTCTTCCTCGACGCGGACGGTTTCGCCCGCCTCGATGTCCTCGTAACGGACGGTGCCGCCCTTTTCGGCCAGGATGGGCGTGATGTGGGCATCCCACATGCACAACTGCTGGCGCGGCTTCACTTTCTCGCCGTCGGCCACCAGGATGCTTGAGCCGTAGGGAACCTTGTATTTCTCGAGTTCGCGGCCCTTGGGATCGACGATGACCAGTTCGCCGTTGCGCTTCAGGGCGATCAGTCGCTTGGCGCCTTCAGCGTCGGTGACAGTGACGGCGTTGATGTCGCGGTGATGGACGATGCCGCCGGCCGCGGATTTGATGTCGTTCTCGATGAGCGAGCCGGTGGCGACGCCGCCGGTGTGGAACGTGCGCATGGTGAGCTGCGTGCCGGGTTCGCCGATGCTCTGGGCGGCGATGATTCCGACGGCCAGGCCCTCCTCGACGATCTGGTTGGTGGACATATCCACGCCGTAGCAGCGGGCGCAGACGCCGCGCGGGCTCTCGCAGGTGAGCGGGCTGCGGACGCGGATGCTCTCGAGCTTGAGTTCCTTGAGCTTGTCGGCGATGTCACCGGTGATGATCTGGTTTTCCGAGACGATGGTTTCGTCGGTGATCGGGTTGCGGATGGTATCTCGCGCGACCCGGCCGACGATCATGTCCTTCAACTCGACTTCGACCGTTTCACCTTTGTAGATGGTGGTCTTGGTGACGCCGTTGAGGGTCTTGCAGTCCAGATCGTTGACGATGACGTTCTGTGCGACGTCGGCGAGCTTGCGGGTGAGGTAGCCGCTGTCGGCGGTCTTGAGGGCGGTGTCGGCCAGACCCTTGCGGGCGCCGTGTGTGCTGGAGAAGTATTCCAGCACGCTGAGGCCTTCACGGAAGTTGGCCTTGATGGGGGTTTCGATGATTTCGCCGGACGGCTTGGCCATGAGGCCGCGCATGCCGCCGAGCTGCCGCATCTGGTCGACGCTGCCTCGGGCCTTGCTGGTGGCCATCATGTTGATGGGGTTGAGGTATTTGAGATATTTCTTCTGGGCGGCGACCTCGCGCGAAACGGGCTTGCCCTCGTCGTCGCGGTAGTCGTTTTCCAGGCCGGTCATCAGGTCGTCGGTCACCTGCTTGCGCGCGTGAGCCCAGGTATCCAGAAGCTGCGCATAGCGTTCCTGCTCGGTGATGGCGCCCATGCGGTAGTTCTTCTCGATCTTGTCAGCCTTCTTCTGGCCTTCATCCAGGATCGTGGCCTTGGAATCGGGGGTTCGGATGTCGGTGACGCCGAAGCTCAACCCGGCCAGAGTCGATCGCTTGAAGCCCAGGGCTTTCATGGCGTCCAGCAGAGTGATGGTCGCGGGACGGCCCAGTTTGGCGTAAGTGTCGGCGATCACGCGGCTGCTGCCGGCGCTGGTCAGGGCGTAGTTGTAGAACGGCATTTCGCTGGGCAGGACATCGTTAAAGATGCAGCGGCCGATGGTCGTGAGGATGATGTGGCTGCCATATCGCTCCGGCCGCGGCTGGGCGACGTGGTCGGGCCGGCGGCGGCGGCGATGTTCTTCCAGGGTCTTCCAGGATTGTTCGGAGATATCGACCGGCCCGCTCTTGTCGGAGGGGACAACCTGTGTGCGATTGCTGAGGCGCACGAAGATGCGCGAATGCATGGCGATCTTGCCCAGGTCGTAGGCCATCAGGGCCTCGGACACGTTGTTGAACATCGAGAACTCGCCGCGGTCGCCTTCGCGATCCACGGTGATGTAATAGATGCCCAGCACGATATCCTGCGACGGCGCGATGATCGGGCTGCCGTTGGCCGGCGAGAAAATGTTGTTCGGCGCCAGCATCAGCACATGGGCTTCGGCCTGGGCCTCGATACTCAGGGGAAGGTGGACGGCCATCTGGTCGCCGTCAAAGTCGGCATTGAAACCCTTGCAGACCAGGGGATGGATCTTGATTGCGTTGCCTTCGACCAGGACAGGTTCAAACGCCTGGATGCCCATGCGGTGCAGCGTCGGGGCGCGATTGAGCAGCACCGGGGCCTGGTAGATGACCTCTTCGAGGATGTCCCAGACTTCCGGATCGCGACGATCGAGCATCTTCTTGGCGGACTTGATGGTGTCGGCCAGGCCGTGCTCTTTCAGTTTGCGGATGATGAACGGCTGGAAGAGTTCCAGGGCGATCTTCTTGGGCAGGCCGCACTGGTGCAGTTTGAGTTCCGGGCCGACGACGATGACCGAACGGGCGCTGTAATCGACGCGCTTGCCGAGCAGGTTTTCGCGGAATCGGCCCTGCTTGCCCTTGATCATGTCGGTGAGGCTCTTGAGCGGGCGGTTGGACGATCCGAGCACCGGACGGCGGCATCGCCCGTTGTCGAACAGCGCATCGACCGCCTGCTGAAGCATGCGTTTTTCGTTGCGGATGATGACTTCGGGGGCGTTGAGATCGACCAGCTTCTTGAGGCGGTTGTTGCGGTTGATGATGCGGCGATAAAGATCGTTCAGATCGCTGGTGGCGAAGTTGCCGCTGTCCAGAAGAACCAGTGGGCGCAAATCCGGCGGGATCACCGGGATCACGTCCATGACCATCCACTCGCTCTTGTTTTCGCTGGAGCGCAGGGCCTCGACCATTTTCAGCCGCTTGGTCAGATCCTTGATCTTCTGCTTGCTGTTGGTTTTTTCGATGTCGCGGCGGATGCGGTCGGCCTCGATGTTGAGGTCGATGGCGCCCAGCAGCTTCTTGATGGCGTCGGCGCCCATTTCAGCGTCGAAATCATCGCCGTATTTGTCGTAGGCGGCGCGGTATTCATCTTCAGTGAGGAGCTGTTTCTTTTTCAGCGGCGTCTTGCCGGGATCGGTGACGACGTAGTCCTGGAAGTAGATGATCTTTTCGATATCGCTGGTCTTCATGTCCAGGAGCGAACCCAGGCGGCTGGGCAGCGCCTTGAAGAACCAGATGTGCACGATGGGCGCGGCCAGATTGATATGGCCCATGCGCTTGCGGCGGACGCGGCTGTGCGTGACCTTCACGCCGCAACGGTCGCAGATGATGCCTTTGTACTTGGTTCCCTTGTATTTGCCGCAGGCGCACTCCCAGTCGCGCTCCGGACCGAAGATGCGCTCGCAGAACAGGCCGTCTTTCTCGGCCCGGTAGGTGCGATAGTTGATCGTCTCCGGCTTTTTGACTTCGCCGAAGGACCAGGACCGGATATCGTTCGGGCTGGCCAACTGAATCCGCACCGAGCCGTAGTCATTGATACGATCGTACACGCTTTCAGCCATGATCGTTCTTCCTTCTGTTGCATGCCTCGCGGAATAGACGTCCCGCAAGTTTCAATTTCAATAATTCCGTCCGACCGCTTCCCGAACCCTCTCACGCCGTCACGGACTCACCCGGCTCTTCCACGCTCGCCACCTGATTCAGACGAAGGTGAATTCCCATTCCCGAACGCGGATAGTAATGCAACTGCGATGTCGCAATTGCCAGTGCAAGAGGCTCGTCAATCCTGTACTTTTCACCGCTGCTCATCACGACATCGAACGGCCGAAACGGATCCCGTTCTCGCAAATGGATGATGACGTCACGCGCCGATTCTTCCTGTGGCATTTCTCACCTCACATCAAATCCGCATCCTCATCATCCCTTCCGAGTCCTTTCTTCTTTTCGAGCTGGATGTTCAAACCCAGCCCGCGGATTTCGTTGCACAGGACGTCGAAGCTGACGGGCGTGCCGGCTTCGAGCGTGTTGTTGCCCTTGACCATGCTCTCGTAGATCTTGGTGCGGCCTTCCACGTCGTCGCTCTTGACGGTGAGCAGTTCCTGCAGCACGTACGCCGCGCCGTAGGCTTCCAGGCCCCACACTTCCATCTCGCCGAATCGCTGACCGCCGGTGCGAGCCTTGCCCCCCAGCGGCTGCTGGGTGATCAGGCTGTACGGGCCGGTGGCACGGGCGTGAATCTTGTCATCCACCAGGTGGTGCAGCTTCATCATGTAGATGTAGCCGACCGTGGTCCTCTGCTCGAAGCGGTCGCCGGTGCGGCCGTCGTACAGTTGCAACTTGCCGCCCCAGGGCATTTCGGCGTCAAGTTCACGTTCGCCGATCGTCTGGTGCGACGTCTTACGATCCTTGCGGCGCTGGCGGACGGCCGTATTGGCCTCCTCGATCGCCTTGTGAATCTCCTCTTCCTGAGCGCCGTCGAACACGGGCGTGACGGCCTGGAATCCCAGCACCGCCGCCGCCCAGCCCAGGTGCGTTTCCAGAATCTGTCCAACGTTCATACGGCTGGGCACGCCCAGCGGATTCAGCAGGATATCGACCGGCGTTCCATCCTCCAGGAATGGCATGTCCTCCTCGGGAACGATGCGGGCAATGACGCCCTTGTTGCCGTGCCGCCCGGCCATCTTGTCGCCGACCGACAGGGCCCGCTTGGTCGCCACGTACACCTTGACCATCTCCAGCACGCCGCTGGGGAGCTCGTCGCCGCGCTTCATGTGCTCCATGCGGCGGGCCTTTTCCTTGAGGACGGCCTGCACGCGCGGCCAGAACCGGCTGGACGTGTTGGTCGCCTGCTCGCGGGCTTCCTTCGAGCCTTTGATCCAGTCGTCCTTATAGCTCTCGACCTGCTCGAGGATCACGTCGACGTTTTCGCTCTGACCGACCTTTTGGCGCGTGTTCGGATCGATCATCTGCTGGCCGGTCACTTCGTTGATCTCGGCGATCATCTGCTTGAAGATCGCGATCGCCTTGAGGTTCATGTCCTTCTCGTAGCGGTCGATGTCCTTCTTGAGGGCCTTCTTCTGGTCGTCGGTCATGTGCATGCGACGGCTGAACCGCTGCGTGTTGATGACCACGCCTTCCTCGCCGGCGGGCATTTCCAGGGAGTCGTTCTTCACGTCTTCACCGGTGCGGCCGAAGATCGCGTGCAGGAGTTTTTCCTCGGGGGTCAGTTCGCTCTTGCTCTTGGGCGAGATCTTGCCGACCAGGATATCGCCCGGTCCGACACGGGTTCCGACGCGGATGACGCCGTTCTCGTCCAGATTCGCCAAAGCCCGCTCCGACACGTTGGGAATATCGCGCGTGAACTCTTCGCGGCCGAGTTTGGTCTCACGGATTTCGACGTCGTATTCCTCGATGTGGATCGAGGTGAAGGTATCGTCCTTGACCAGGCGATGGCTGATGACGATGGCGTCCTCGAAGTTGTATCCGTCGTAGGTCATGAACGCGACCAGGACGTTTCGCCCCAGAGCCAGTTCACCCTGATCGGTGGCGGCGCCGTCGGCGATGATCTGATTCTTCTTGACGCGCTGACCTTTCTTCACGATCGGCTTCTGATTCAGGCAGGTGCGCTCGTTCAGGCCGACGAACTTGCGCAGGACATATTCATCGGCGTTGTCGATGAGGATGCGGGCGCTGTCGACGTAGGTGATGACACCTGCGCGATCGGCGCGGACCACCATGCCGCTGTTCTGCGCCACCGGACGTTCCATGCCGGTGGAGACGATCGGCGGATCGGTCCGCAACAGCGGAACCGCCTGGCGTTGCATGTTCGATCCCATCAAGGCGCGGTTGGCGTCGTCGTGCTCAAGGAATGGAATCAGCGCCGCCGACACCGATACCGTCTGCCGCGGACTGATATCAACGTACTGAACCTCTTTGCTCGGCACTGTCGCCAGATCGCCCTGCACGCGAGCCAGAACCAGACCCCGGCGCAGATGGCCGTCCTTTTCGACGACATCCGGCGGGGCCAGAATCGCCTTCATCTCCTCGTCGGCGCGAAGGTACTTCACTTCACCGTTGACCCGGCCGTCCTTCACGACGCGGTAGGGCGTGATGAGGAATCCGTATTCGTCGATGTCGCTGTAGATCGACAACGACGCGATCAAACCGATGTTCGTGCCTTCGGGGGTTTCGATGGGGCAGATGCGGCCGTAGTGCGAAATATGCACGTCGCGCACTTCAAAGCCCGCCCGTTTGCGGTTGAGGCCGCCCGGTCCCAGCGCCGACAAACGCCGTTCGTGCGTGAGCTGGCTCAGCGGATTGGTCTGGTCCACGACCTGCGACAATTCGCCCCGGCCGAAGAAAAAGTCGATCGAGCTGCTGATGCTCTTTGAATTCACCAACTCCGCGATCCGTCCCAGTTCGTTGGGATCGCGCATGCTTACTCGCTCCTGAACGGTGCGTTTGAGCTTGAGGAAGCCCTTGCGCAATTCCTCGGCCGACAGTTCGTCGATCGTGCGCAGACGGCGGTTGCCCAGATGGTCGATGTCATCGATGTAGCCTTCGCCGGATCGCAGCTTGAACATGTACTTTAGCGAATTGACAAGATCCTCGCTGCGGAGCGTCATCACCGTTTCCGGAACGTTCTGATCGAATTTGCGGTTGATCCGGAAGCGACCGACCCGGCCCAGGCGATAGCGGTTTTCGTCGAAGAATTTTTCATCGAAGAGCGTGGACGCCTTGTCAAGCTGCGGCGGATTGCCCGGCCGCAAACGCGCGTAAATCTTCAGCAATGCGTTATCGTGGCTTTCCGACGTGTCTTCCGCCAGCGTGTTGAACACCAGCGGATCGGCCACCTTGGCGACACATTCGATGCTCTTGAGGCCGCTGGCCTGAATCTTGTTCACAGCCTCGCCGAGCTGCGCACCGGCTTTGACCAGTTCCTCGCCGCTCTCGGCATCAATGATCGGCTCGGCCGCGTAGTAGCTCGCCTGGATCTGCGCGACCTTGACGGTTTCCACCGGATAAAACTCGCGGATGATCGATTCGGTCGTCGAGTATTTCTTGTCCAGAGCGCGAAGGAAGGTTGTGGCGGGAATCTTGCTGCTCTGGTCGATGCGGACGGCCAGGGCGTCCTTCTTGGTAACCGAGCATTCGATCCAGCTTCCGCGCTCGGGGATGACGCGGCAGCCGTGCAGCGGGCGGTCACCTTCCTGAACTTCGACCAGGAAATCGACGCCGGGGCTGCGGTGAAGCTGATTGACGATCACGCGTTCGGCGCCGTTGATGATGAACTCGCCGCCGCCGATCATGATGGGAATCTCGCCCAGGTAGATCGAGTCCTCCATCACCTCGTCCTTGTCCTTTCGCACGAGGCGCACCTGGATGCGGAAGGGCATTCCGTAGGTGAGGCGAAGGGCGCGGCACTCATCGGTGGTGTAGCGGGCTTCGGACAGGTCGTAGCTGATGTATTCCAGGCGGATGTTCCCGTCGTAGCTTTCGATCGGGAAGACTTCGCGCAGCAGGGCTTCGAGGCCCTCGTTTCGGCGCTGGGTCGGATCGACGTCCTTTTGAAGGAATCGCGTATACGATTCAATCTGCACGTCGATCAGGTTCGGAATGGGGAGGGCGTCGCCACGTTTACTGAAATCGCGCACTTCATGCTCAGGCATTGCTCAGTCCTTCTTCTTCGAGTCCGGATCACCCGATAAAATTAGCCGCCTTACAAAAGTTAAGCGGCTTTTGGGCAGGGCCACCTGATGGACGGCCCCGCGGAGCAACGAATTTAATCACCCAGACGCCCGAATCCATCGGTCCGCGCAAAAACAACAACAGACCCTACCCGTTCCCATCCGGAATCTAGGTTGGTCTGGTCATCGCGCCAATTTGTCGTTTCTCGTCTGGTTCAACTCCAACTGCTCATAGATTAGTGGTCTGTCAAGGCGATGTCAATGCCTCAACAACATGTATTTCAAATTCTTATGGGCCAACAAAAAGAGGCCGCCCGTGGGCGGCCCCGTTCGCTTGCGCAAGATCTGCGCCCTTCAATGACGCTAAATCCTTATTTGGCCGTTACTTCAGCTCCACCGTCGCGCCTTCGGCTTCAAGATCCTTCTTCAGCTTCTCAGCCTCGTCCTTGGTCAGGCCCTCTTTCACGGGCTTGGGAGCCGCTTCGACCAGATCCTTGGCTTCCTTCAGACCCAGACCTGTCACCTGACGCACGACCTTGATGACCGAGATCTTCTTCTCGCCGGCCGCCTTAAGTACCACGTCGAACGTGCTCTTGGCCTCTTCGACCGGCGCTGCCGTGGCCGGACCGCCGCCGCCACCGGCCGCGACCATCACCCCGCCCGCCGCCGCTTCAATGCCGTAGGTGTCCTTCAAATAGCCGGCCACCTCGACCGCCTGCTTGAGTGTCAAACCGGAAAGCTTGTCGCCAAGCTCCTTGATATCCGCTGCGTACTCTGCCATGACAAACCTCCGGGCCGTGTCCAGCCCGCCGGGGACGGCCAGCCGTCCCAAAAAGTCGGACGCACGCCGCGTCCAACCAAGCCGCTTGCATCATCCCGTCCAAGAGCCCGACCCACACTGGGCCGGTTTAACCCCACCAGGGGGACAGTCGGTATCCGTCGAATGATCCTCGCGTATTCTGTTTTCGCCAAGCCCCACGGATAGCCGTCCGCGGGCACCTTCATGAGCCAATAATTTCAAGCTGTCGGCGCCGCCGGCGCTGCCGGAGCCGCGGCTGGCGCAGGCGCTGCCGCCGCCGCAGGAACGGCTGCTGCTGCGGCCTTCTCGGCCTTTTCCGCCTTCTCCTCGATGGCCTTGAGCACGGCGCCCAGTCGCCCGCCGGGGCCTTTGATTGCGCCGGCCAGTCGTTTTCCGGGCGAGAGGAGCAAGCCGACCAGGTTCGCTACCGCTTCCTCGCGTGTCGGGAGCTTGCTCACCTGCTCCAGGCCCTTGTCCCCGATATACAGTTCGCCGTCAAAGAAAATGCCGCGAAATTCGAGTTTGGCGTCGGCCTTCTTTTCCGCGATCAGGGCTCGGGCCAGTGTCGCGATGCTCTTGTCCGTGTAGATGATCGCGCTGGGGCCATCGAGAAGTTTCTCGAATCCCACTAGCTTTGTGCCCACCGCCGCCCGCTTGGCCAGGCTGTTCTTGACCACCGTCATCCGCGCTCCGCTGTCGCGAAGCCGGCGGCGAATCTGATTGTTCTTGATCGCGTCGATTCCGCGCGGGTTCAGCACGGCCAGGCCTTCCATGTTCTTCATCTTGCGGGCCAGTTCGCCGGTGATGAGATTCTTGACTTTCTTGCTCATGGGATTTTCTCGTCGGTTTTCTTGAGTTCCGAATCGTTCCTCGCGCGGCTATTGCACATCCAAAAATACCGCCGGCGTCATCGAGCCTTTCAGCGTCACTTTCTTGATGAACTGCCCCTTGCTCGTCGCCGGCTTGAGCTTGCGGATCAGCGCGATCATCGCGTTGATGTTGTCCACCAGCGCCGCCGGCTCGAACGAGACCTTGCCCACCACGCTGTGAACGTTGCCGCCGGCGTCGTTGCGGAACTCGATCTTGCCGGCCGAGTATTCCTTCACCGCCGCCGCGATATCCGCCGTCACCGTCCCCGCCTTGGGCGAGGGCATCAGGCCCTTGGGGCCGAGCACCTTACCAAGCCGGCCGACGAATCGCATCATGTCCGGCGTGGCAATCGCCACGTCGAAGTCGGTGAAATTGTCTTTTTCGATGCTCTGGACCAGTTCCTGTCCGCCGGCCTTGATGGCGCCCGCCGCCGTCGCCGCCGCCGCCAGGTGTTCCGGGCAGAAGGCGACCACGCGCTTGGTCTTGCCGACGCCGTGCGGCAGTGACAGGCTGCCGCGGATCATCTGATCCGCCTGCTTGGGGTCAATCCCCAATGAGAAGATGACCTCAACGGTCTGGTCGAATTTGACCGGCGGGAACGTCTTGAGCAGGCCGACGCCTTTCTCGACGCTCATGGCTTCGACAACCGCTTTCTTGGTTGCCTCTGTATAGCGCTTGGATCGTTTGATGGTTGCTGGCATATCCGCCGTCGCTCCTGTTGCGGGAAGGCCTCCCGCCTAAAGCTCCCACTGTTACGGCCCGTGGTTCGGCCTGAAGAATTCGAGGCGGGCATGATATGCGATCGGCTCTGGCTGTCAAGCCGGGTGACGCGAACTTTGTCAGCAGGCTGGCGCGTGGTCCGCCCTACAGTCTTGAACGGATACACCGAGTCTTGAACGGATACACCGAGTCACGTACCGAGGTTTCGTAGCACCGCGGTGTAAGACCGCTTGAAAATTTCTTGTTGAGCCACAGATGAGAAGCGAAATAAAAGCCGATTTCTGATTGCTTCAGTTCCAAATCGGCTTGCGACGCCCAAGAGTAGCGTATTGAAAAAGCTGGAAGAGAGCGACCGCAATCCCGCAAGGTCAACCGTAACTCTCGCAGTATTTCCAAGCGCTGCCACGACCGCCTCGGATAACAATACTGCGCTTGCGACGAGCCCTTGAGTTGGGTCGATATAGCTCGATGCACTTAGCACAGGAGAATCGTCCGCAAAAACACTCATGGATCTTTCTCCGCTTCCTCGCGCGACTTGGCTGGAACGGCAAAGAACACCCCCGTGCCAGCAAATCTTGTGCCAACGGACGTCGTTCGGAGACTGCCAGCCTTGTCGCTATAGCCTGCCACATCCTCCGTGATGATAAAAACACGTCCATTGAGCTGCTTGGTCACGACTGACCATAGATTGCTGACGCCGATTCCTTGATTGCCGGGGCGAGAATTGGCGCTGATGCCGCCCGCCACTGCACGCTCAACAGCCATCTTTGCGCTGGCGATCTCCGGATGCCTTCGGCCGAGTGTCGCGCCTATGCCAAGCCCGCAGTCAACGATTGCAATGCGTACCTCCTGAGGTCTTACCAAGTACCTTGCACAGTATACAGCACCAAATTTCGATTCCGCATGGTCCTCGACATTTTGTATGACCTCGTTTATGCAAACCCGAAGGTAAATCTCGGCGTCTTCAGAGATTATGGCGTGCTTGTGGACAAGGTCGATTATTGGGTTCGACGCGTTCCACGTGGCCTCCTTGATGACTTGTAGCGGGGCCGTCACATTGTTGGGATGCGTGATATCGGGGGCAGGGAGACCAAAAAGATGATGGTTCAGCCCCGAGAAATGCATGAAGCTGCTGGCCTTTGCCTCAAGTGGGGACAAGATCCTGTGTTCGCGAGCGCTGCTTCTACCCGTCAAGTAGTTTGCAAGCAGCAGAGCCGCAGCATAGGGGCCAAGGTACTGCACACGAGTCAGGTCGATGATGGCTTCACGGTCGCCTGGGATGCCTTGCAGGAACGGCACTACCTCCTTTACCAACTGGATCATCGAGACAAGGCTATCGTCAAGCGTGAAACCGATCTTGCAGACTACTGGCGATGGCGGCAACGATTTCGGTTTTGAAAAGAGCCCGAAAACCATCGGCCCATTCTAATTGCAATCCGGCCCGCCATCCACCGGTTGGTTTGGGCTGGCGCGAATTGCAGAGCATCGCGCGAGAAAGACCACCGCCTAGAGCTTTATCACCGCAATCCCCCCGGTCGTCGACCGGCAGCCTTCGAGATATTCGGCGCGTTGGGGGAAAAGGTCGCGGACTTCTTTCCAGAGGAGGTCGCCGCCGTTTTGGGTGGGGCCGGGGTCGGCAATGGGTTGGATGCCATTCCAGGCCAATAGGCCGCCGGAGCGCAGCTTGGCCCGGTATTTCCGGTAATCCCATCGGACTTCGTTCAATGGGCGGTTGCCGCGGAAATAGATGCAGTCAAAACGCTGTTGGCCGAGGATCTTTTCGACGGCCTGGTAGATCGCTTCGTGATCGGGCAGGTCGGTCAGGCAATGAATCGTTTGGCCGGCGCGGGCCATGGCGTTGAAGAAGGGGATTCTCTCGGCGGTGAACGGCTGATCCGGCAGCGACGCGGCGATGATGTGGGCATCATCGCCGGCGACGCGGGCAAGAAGGAACAGCAGGCCGCCGTCGGTCGTGCCCAGGTCCAGCACCCAACGCGGCTTCCATTGCGAGAAACGATTGAGCAGGCGGACCAGGTCGCCCGGATGATCCGGCGGACCAAGCCGGGCAAATCTGGTGTCGGGACTGGAGAACGATTGCACAGCCGCGATCCAGTTGGGAATCGTGCGCGAGGCGTGCAGCAGATTGCGGATCGACGCGCTGGCGGCGGCCCGGCCGGGATCGGAATCCGGCGGCAGTTCCTTCGGCGGCGCCGTTGGCGCGGCGATAGTGGTATCGGGGGGCGTCGGGGTCGCGCGGACCATATCCGGATCGTCATGGACGCGGCGCACCGTGCCGGTTCGCGCCAGATTGCGAAGCAGATTGCTCGGATTTCGCCGCGTGGACGCGACAGATTCAAAAAACAACTTGAGCCTGGGCATCGCCACGTCCAGCGAATATTGAGTCTGGACCGTATGCACGGCCGCCCGCGCCAGAGGCGCGTAGCTCTGCGGATCGGCCAGCACCGCCAGTGATTTTTCGGTGAAGCCATCGACATCGAAGAACCCGTTCAGCAGGCCGTTCTCGCCGGGGACGATGTATTCGCGCACGCACGCCTGGTCGCTGGCCAGCACCACCGCTCCGCAGGCCATCGCATCCACCATCGACCACGACGCGATGAACGGCTCGGTGAAATAAAGATGCAGATCGCTGGCCGAGAGAATATCCGCCAGAGTTTCCTGCGGCACATAGCCGGTGAAGCGGAACCGGGAGAGATCGGCCGGCTCGTCTTCGAGAACTTGTAGGCGGAAGCTGGGCGCGGTGGTGTAGTTCATGTCGCCGCCGTAATAGACCTTATCGGTGCCGACGACGATGAAGACGACATCGCTGCGAGCGGCGGCGACGCGTGCGGCGATCTTCATGAAGATGTCAAACCCGCGCATGCGCTCGAATCCGCGCGCCACGTAGGTCACGATCTTCGCGTCGGACGGAACATTCCACGCCTTTTCGATGCGGCCGCGGGCGCCCTCTTGGCGTCGAAACACGCTGGTGTCGATCCCATCGAAGATGACCTCGATTTTCGATCGCAATTCCGGCGGGAAATAATCGCGCTGATAATGCGTCGGGCACCAGCCGCGATCGCAGTTGACGACATCCAGCAGGATCATCGCGTTCTTGGTCTTGATGCGAAGGAGGTCGATCTCGGATACCGGAAGCTCCGGCCGGAATCCCATGTCCTGGCCGACGGGATGGTAAAAGAATTCCAGGAAATTGATGATCGGGGCGTCATAGAGGTAGGGGAGAAAGAGCGAAGAGCCGAACCCGGTGTGGGCGATGACCAGATCGGGCTGAATCTCCGGGGTGGCCTTGAGGGCTTCATAAACGCCGTGGGCATGTGCGACGGCGTTTTCGAAGTTGCGGGTACACATGTGGTTGGAGAGCGTGGCGCCGCCGCGGGGTTTGTAGATGATCTTGCGGATGCCGGGAAGCTCATCCTCCTGCCGTTCGGTGGCGAAGGAGATTTGCCAGCCATGCTCGGCCGCAAGGCGGGTCGCGATATACCGGAACTGGGCCGGGAAATTCTGATGGATGAACAGGACGTGCATGGGGGAATGTTACAACGAGGGCGGGGTATCCAGAAAGGACCGACGCGAGAAGCCGGCGCGCTTGGAAAAATCGCGGCATCCCGCTTGACAAATCCAACACGGCCACTTATATTACTATCCAGTCAGTTATTTATTGGAGATGCCCGTGGAACCAGAAATAACCGCCGCGGAACCGCGTTGGCGTCGTCGCAAGGGCGATCGGCCGGTTGAGATACTCGATGCTGCGGCCCGCGTATTCGGCGAGCGTGGTTTCGCCGCGGCGCGACTCGACGATGTGGCGGCGGAAGCCGGTGTCACCAAGGGGACCATCTATCTGTATTACAAGAGCAAGCAAGAGCTGCTAAAGGCGGTGGTCCGGCATTTCATCATAGATCAGGTCAGCGGCCGCGAGAGGGACATCGCTGAGTCCGACGCGCCGACCGCTGACATACTTCGCAACATCTTCTCCTCTTTCGGATTCCTGAAGGCCCAGGCCCCGCAGCCGGTGTTGGCAAAGTTGATCATCGCGGAGGCGCAGAATTTTCCTGACCTTGCCAGGTTCTATGTCGAAGAAGTGCTGGTCCGCTCACGGCAGCAGATTCGCGGTTTGCTTGAGCGTGGCATCATCCGCGGCGAATTCCGTCCAGTCGATACGCGATACGCCTATTTCAGCTTCATTGGGCCGGTGTTCGCCGGGACTGTATGGCGTACCGTTTTCCAGCCCTACGATAGCGAGCCACTCGATCTACGAAAGGTATTCGAAATTCAGATCGACATGCTTCTTCACGGCGTGCTTAAGAATCCCCAAACTTCTTCAAAGGAGCTTTAGCATGAACACAACAATCACAGTCCATCCCAAACTCCACCACTATGGCCTGGTCACGGCCAACCTGGATGCTATGACCGACTGGTATCGCAAAGTGCTGGGTATGACCGTCAACCACCGCTCGAACGTACCGGCCGGAGACCGGCAGGGCCCGCCGTTTTCAGGATTTGCATTTGTCGGCAACGACGAGATGGATCATCGCATCGTGTTCTTTGAAATGCCCGGAGCCACCGTTGATCGCGATAAGCGCCGCCACACGGGCATGCAGCACGTCGCTTTTGAATATTCCACACTCGACGAATTGTTGGGCACGTTTGCCCGGCTCACGGGGTTGGACATCCGGCCATTATGGGCCGCCGACCACGGTGTGGGAACGTCGATCTATTACGAGGATCCCGACCAGAACATCGTTGAAATCAACGTCAATAACTATGGCAATCCATGGACGGCGACGGAGCGCATGAGAAGTTCGCCTCCAAGCCCGCCGGCCCATTTCGATCCGGAGAAGATGATCTCGGCTCGCAAGGCTGGCGCGTCGCCTTGGGAATTGCACGAGCGTGCGGTTGCCGGAGAGTTCGCTCCCGCCGAGCGGTTCGATCCCGACGCACAAAACCGAAGTTCATAGACTTTGCCTCACATTGGATTGAGCAACATGCTTCCGCAGGACCTCTCGCAAAACCTCAAGGTCGATCGCCTGACAAAGCTGAGGGGAGACCTCAAGCAAAGTCGCTCGCCGGAAGAATCGCTTCGGGCGTTGCAGCGAGGCTTTTCCGATGGGAACTCGCTGTTCGGCTCGCTCCTGGTTTCGACCCGCGGTTTAGGCCCAGGCCAATATCGCGTCGTTCGGACGCAGTTGGCCGATCAACCCGCTGGCAATGCTGTTGCCACGGCGGGATCGGCGTCGGCGCCCGTGCAATCCGGCGGTGTTGTGGCGGCGATCACCGCGCCAGCCCGGCCGCAACTGTTGCAGAACGTGGATTGGGCGGAGGATCCGTTCTTCTGCCAGATGCTGCGAGGTTGCGAGTCAGTCATCGCGCTTCCGATTGCCGGAGATCGTCTGCCGATGAACTGGGCGATCTTGCTGAAGAAGGCCCCTGAGCGATTCACCGTGTCGGACCTGGAGGAAGCGCTCGAGCGGTCCATATTGGTCGGCGCATTGCTCGAGAACCAGGCGCTGGCGGCCGAACTGGCGTTGGCGCACGAGCGGATCGACCAAGAGGCCCGGCAGGTCGGTGAACTCCAGCGCGCTTTGCTGCCGGCTGCGCCACTTCAAGTCCCCAACCTCGAGATCGCCACGTACTATGAGCCATCGAGCCGCGCCGGTGGCGACCTGTACGACTTCTTTTCGCTTGACCCACTCGCGGGCGGTCCTGCGGCGGCAGATCAGGCCGCTGCCGGCGCGTCCCGCTGGTGCGTCTTCATAGGCGATTCCGCCGGGCACGGACTGGCCGCGGCCGTCGTCATGGCCATTGTGCAGGCCGTGCTGCGGGCGCACCCGCCGCACGTCGTGAACCCCGCTGGACTGCTCGCCCACGCCAACCGGCAGTTGTGCGGCCGCCAGATCGGCGGCTTCCTCACTGCGTTTCTGGGCGTCTACGAGCCAGCCATCCACCGGCTGACGTATGCGAACGCCGGTCACCCGCCACCGTTGCTCCGCCGGGCACTGGACGGATCGGTCCGCCGTCTGGATGCGGTCGGCAGCTACCCGCTTGGCATTGACGACGCCGAGACGTTCGCGGAGGCGACTGTCGAGTTGGAGCCGGGTTCCACGCTGCTGTTCTATACCGACGGAATCATCGAGGCGCGGGCCGCGCGGAGCGACGATCTGTTCGGTATTGAGCGCCTCATCGCGCTGCTGGGCGATGAGCCCGCACACCTTGCGGAATTGGTCGAACGCATCCGGCAGGTGGTGAGCCATCACCGCGCCGGCGAGGACGCCACCGACGATCAAACCATCGTCGCGGCGCGAGTTATGTAAGCCTGCCGACGGTGTCGCCGGCCGGAATTCCGTGCTGTCTCGGCACCACCTCCAGCGGCTTGGTAAGCGGCGAGGCTGCCGGGAACCGTTGAACAGGTGTTGCGCAGTTGCTTTCCCGGCCGAATCGCGTCGAGTGTATGTGGCTGTCATGCGTAACGCGCCTTGCAGGAGTCGAACTTGCAAACTCTGGTTCAAGAGTTCAAGCATTGGCTTTGGCGACTGGCGGGTAGGATTCGCTGGGTATTGCGGCCTTGAAGGCGGCTGGCTTAGCCGTCACAATGCCAGAGGATTTATGGCGCAGCACATTGATTTCATCGCGCGCAACGCGCTGCGGAACCGGCGGCGGAGCCTGCTGACCGTCGCCAGCGTGGCCGTGTCGCTTTGTCTGCTGGGAATTCTCATCGCGATGTATCACTCGCTGTTTTCGCCGGATACTTCGCCGGCTTCGGCACGGCGGCTGGTGGTGCATCATCGCGTGTCGCTGGCGCAGTCCCTGCCGTATTCGTACGAGCAGAAGATCGCCAATGTGCCCGGCGTCGTGGCGATCACGCCGTGGCAATGGTTCGGCGGAACCTACGGAACCGGGGGCAACGAGGACAACTTCTTCGCGCGGCTTGGCGCCGATCCGGAATCTTATTTCAAGGTCCGCCCCGAAATCGTCATGCCCGAGGATCAGCGGCAGGCGTTCATCTCGCTGCAGACCGGCTGTATCGCCAACAACATTCTGGCTTCGCGCATGAAATGGAAGCTGGGCCAGATCATCACGCTCACCGGCGACATCTTTCCGGTTACGCTCCGGCTGGAGTTGGTCGGCATCTTTACCGGCGACGACAACGACGACGTTTTGATCTACAACGACAAGTACTTGCAACAGAGCCTGGCCCCCAATGGCGGCCAGCGCGACACCGAGGGCTCATTCCTGATCCTGGTCGGCAATGCCGACGATGTCCCCCGCGTCGCCGAGGCCATCGACACGATGTTCGCCAATTCTCCCGCGCCGACCAAGAGCGAATCGGAGAAGAACTTCCTCCTGAGCTTCCTGGCGTTTCTGGGGAATCTCAAATTGTTCCTGGCCGCCATCAGCGGCGCGGTGATGTTCACCATTCTTCTGGTGTCGGCCAACACGGTGGCGATGACGGTCCGCGAGCGCGTCCGGGAGACGGCCATACTGCGGACGCTCGGTTTCACGCCGGGTGAAATTCGCGGGCTGGTGGTTGGCGAAGCGGCACTGCTGTCGGCGGTGGGCGGGACCATCGGGTGCGTCGCGGCGTTCGCGATCTGCTCGGCCTCGTATCATAGTCTGTCGGCGAATCGACTGCCGCTGTTCCATCCCTGGATGGCGGCGATCGTGCTGGCAGTGGCGGTGGTGATCGGCATCATCAGCGCCGCGGCGCCGGCGTGGTTTGCCTCGCGGCGGTCGGTGGTCGATGCCATGCGCAACGCTGGATGACGATGTATGGGCGTTCCTCTGGTCTACAACCTCCGCAACCTGATCGAGCGCAAGGCCACCACGCTGATGACCGCCGCGGGTATCGCCCTGACGGTGAGCATCCTGGTCACGGCCATGGCGCTAATCAGCGGGCTGCGAGCCGTCTTTGCCAGCACCGGCAACCCCCTGCAGGCCGTTGTTCTGCGCAGCGGCGGGACCGCCGAACTCAGCAGCCTTGTGGAGGAACCATCTTTCCAGCTCATCAGGCTGAAGCCGGGCGTGGCGCATTCGCCGGCCGGCGAGCCGCTGGCGTCGGCGGAGTTGGTCACGGTCATCAATTTGCCCAGCGTGGACAATCCGCAGGGGATGAATGTGACGGTGCGCGGGCTGATGCCGGTGGGTGTGAGCATGCGTACGGTGAGCATTTCGGAGGGGCGGTGGTTTCATCAGGGAATCCGCGAGGTAGCCGTCGGGCAGTCGATCGCCCAGCGCTATCCCAGCGCCAAGCTCGGCTCGTACTTGCAGTTCGGACGAGGCCAGTGGAAGGTGGTGGGCGTTTTCAGCGGGGGCGATTCGGCCGTCAACAGCGAAATCTGGTGCGATCTGAACCAGCTTGCCCCCGACACGGAGCCTCCGCGCCAGGGCGAATGGAGCAGTGTCCTGGTGCGTGCCGAATCGCCCAAGCAACTGCTGGCCGTGATCGACGACATCAAGAACGACAAGCGCCTCAACGCAACGGCCTTGTCGGAGACGGACTATTATAAGGCCATGAACATTTCCGGCGCTCCGCTGGAGTTTTTGGGGATGGCGGTGGCTATCATCATGGCCGTCGGAAGCGGCTTTGGCGCGATGAATACCATGTACGCGGCGGTGGCGCGTCGCGGCCGGGAGATCGGGACGCTGCGATCGCTCGGATTTTCGCGAGCCAGCATCCTGGGCAGTTTCATGTTCGAATCGGTGGCCCTGTCGCTTCTGGGCGGAATATTGGGATGCCTGCTGGCGCTGCCGCTGAACGGCCTGACGACGGCCGTGGGTGATTTCGCGACCTTCAGCGAGGTGGCGTTCCAGTTTCGCGTCGGAATCGGCGCGATCCTGATCGGCCTGGCGTTTGCCGCGATCATCGGCGCCCTGGGCGGTTTTCTGCCGGCATTGGCCGCCTCCAGGCGAGACCTTTTGCAATCGCTGAGAGAGGGATAGCACGAAAGTGGCTTCGGATATCAATAGTTTGCGGATCGACCGATCGCTCAAGAGCGCCCCGGCGGCGTCGTCGCGCGGGAAGTGGTGGGTTGGGGGCGTTGTCGCCGTCTCTATCGCGGCGGTGGCGATCTCGCTGTTCCTGCGGCCGGCGAAGGCTGTCGAGGTTCAAGTTGCCCGGGCCGTGCCGGTGCAAACCAGCGGCGGCGGCGGCGATGACGATGTTGTCCTCAACGCCACGGGCTATATCGTGGCCGCTCATAAGATCGAACTGGCGCCCAAGGTCAGCGGCCGGGTCGAATGGATCGGTGTGGACATGGGCGACATTGTGAAAAAGGGCCAGGTATTGGTGCGGCTGGAACAGGAGGAGTTTGCGGCCGCGGTCAAGCAGCAACAGGGCCAGCTCGATTCCGCCAAGGCCAAATTGCAGGAACTCATTAACGGGTCGCGTCCGGAGGAAATCGCCGAAGCGCGGGCCGATCTGGATCAGGCGATTGCCAGTTACAAGGACGCCGCCGCGACTCTCGACCGCGCCAAGGCGCTGGCGGGCACCAACGCCATATCGCAGCAGGTGTATGACGATGATCTTGCCGCCTGTGATGCCGCCAGGGCGAGGGTGGCGTCGCTGCAAGCCACGCTTGATCTGGCCGTCAAAGGGCAACGCCAGGAGGAAATCGACATCCAACGGGCTCAGGTCACGATGGATGAGGGATATCTCGATCTGGCGAAAGTGTATCTGGACAACACGCAAATCCGCGCCCCGATCGACGGCACGATCCTCGACCGCAACGTCGAACTGGGCGAATACGTGACCACAGGATTTGCCGCCGAGGGCGGGGCCAAGGGATATGTCGTGTCGCTGGCCGATCTGAACGATCTGCGCGTCGAACTGGATATCAGCCAGAACGACTTCAACAAGATCGCCATGGGGCAGCGGTGCTATGTCACTACCGACGCCTACCCCGATCGCAAATACGATGGCAAGGTCGATCAGATTTCTCCCGAGGCCAATCGACAAAAGGCAACTGTGCTGGTCAAGGTGAAAATCCTGGCGCCCGATGAACTGCTCCGCCCGGACATGAACGCCACGGTCGGCTTCCATCGCGCAGGCTCTACAACGGAACCGGCCAGCAGGCCGTCGGCTCAGGGGGTCATGGTTCCCGCCTCGGCCGTGCGGGATGGAAAGGTGTTCGTCATCGAGCTTGGCAAGGCCGTGCAGCGCTCGGTCGAAGTCGCCGGCAGTTCGACCAGCGGCGTAAAGGTGACCAGCGGCCTGTCGAGCGGCGACATGGTGATTGTGGATCCTCCGGCGAATCTTCATTCCGGTCTTGCGGTTCAGGCGCAAGGGGAGTCGGCAGCACAATGAGCCAAGCGGTTATCGAATGTCATAAACTGACCAAGCGTTACCTTCGCGGCCAGACAGAAGTCCAGGCGCTTGAGGAACTCGACGCCGTCTTCAACCGCGGCGAATTCCATGCCCTGATGGGACCGTCGGGATCGGGCAAATCGACGCTGTTGCACCTGATCGCCGGAATCGATCGCCCCACAAGTGGCAGCCTTACCGTTCTGGGCGTTAACCCGGCCGCACTGGGCGAACGCGAACTGGCCCGCTGGCGAAACGCCCACATCGGATTCGTGTTCCAATCCTTCAACCTGATCCCCGTGCTGACCGCGCTGGAGAATGTCGAGCTGCCCCTGAAGCTCACGCGACTCACCCGCGCCGAGCGCAAAGACCACGCCATGACCGCACTGAACCTCGTCGGCCTTGGCGACCGTTTCCATCATTTTCCTCGCCAATTGTCGGGCGGTCAGGAACAACGCGTCGCCCTGGCCCGCGCCCTGGTGACCGACCCCGATCTCATCCTGGCCGACGAACCCACGGGCAACCTTGATGCCGCCAGCGCTCATGAAGTCTTGAAGCTGCTCGAACGTCTCAACGACGAATTCGGCAAGACGATCGTGATGGTCACGCACGACCCCAATGCCGCCGCCGCCGCCAAGAAGGTCCATCACCTGGACAAGGGCCGCCTTGCCGCCAAAGAATTCGTCGCCCCCGGCCGCGACGGCTACGAAGCCCCCATTCCGGTCGCCGCTCGCGCGGATGCGGCTGGCCCTGCATGAGATTCCCGGGTGCCGCGGACCCCTCGACCAATGTACCCGAATCGGGTACAATCGTCCCTGATATGGATACATCCTTCGTGGACGATCTGGGGACAACGCTTCTGGGTAAGACGCGCGGGGCCGTGTTGGGGCTGCTATTGGGCCGGCCCGATGAGGAATTTCATGTCCGGCAGATCGCCAGATTGTCGGGAGCGACCCTCGGTCCGGTTCAGCGGGAACTTCGACTGCTGGCCCGGCTCGGCGTCCTCAAGTGCCGGGCGGTAGGCCACCAACTCCTGTATGGCGCCGATCCGATTTCGCCTCTGCATGAAGAATTGCGCTCTCTTGTCCTCAAAACGGTCGGCATGGCTGGCGCGATCAAGGCGGCGCTGAATCCTCTTGCACCCCACATTCAGGCCGCGTTTCTGTTTGGCTCGTTTGCCCAGGGCCGCCAGCGACGCTCAAGTGACGTGGATGTCATGGTCATCGGCGATATCTCCGTGGCGGCCATTGCCAAAGCTCTGGCCGAACCCCAACGGCGACTCGGCCGGGAGATAAACCCGGCGGTCTACCATCAGGCGGAATTTGCCTCCAAAGTGCGCGATGGGCATCATTTTCTCACCTCTGTCATGCAGGGTTCGAAGGTTTTTCTTGTCGGAGACGAGCATGAGCTTTCACGATTGGCAAAAGAACGGCTGGCTTCGGCCGCACAAGACCAGCCGCCAGGAGATCGCCGGCCTGCTCGCCGTCATCGAGCGCGACTTGGCCGCCAGCGCCGACTCGAAGATCGACGGTGACTGGCGATTCGCCATTGCCTACAACTCCGCCCTGCAATGCGCGGCCATGGCGCTGAAATCGGCTGGGTACGAAACTCCCAAGGGCGGAGGCGCACACCACCAGACGATTGAATCCCTTCGGCTGACCATCGGCGACGACGGCGCAATCGTCGATCCTTTGCAGGCGTTCCGAGCCAAGCGTGGAGGCGGAATTTACGAAACGACCGGCGTCGCCAGCAACAGCGAAATCGAGGAACTCCGGGCGCTGGCCGTGACTCTGCGCGATCGCGTTCTGGA
The DNA here is from genome assembly GCA_964420285.1 of uncultured Tepidisphaeraceae bacterium. Lineage (GTDB taxonomy): Bacteria > Planctomycetota > Phycisphaerae > Tepidisphaerales > Tepidisphaeraceae > CAYQTE01. The sequence continues at coordinate 14,981 of CAYQTE010000028.1, read as the reverse complement.
ATGGATGCGTCAGGCGCACTCGGAGCTCCTGCCCCCGCAATCACGGTCCACAACCAGAAGCAACGGTGGCCCGAAATTGTCCGGCCGAGGACAACGGCAAAAGAAAAGTCCACCCTGACCGGCTGTTGGCGCGTTGCCGCGCCTGTTTACGCGAAGTTGGCCGGGCACTCGGCGGCCGCGCCAGCGTACAATGTTCCCGAGCTGCCCATGCCCGATTCACTCGATCGACACGCCGCCGAATGGGCGCGACGAACGGTTCGCACCGCACGGATCGCCGGCCGCCGGTTCGTGCGCCGCGGCCGCGTTCGCGCGAGACTTTTCTGCCGATGGTCTATTGCGCAATTGCGCCAACCCCGCGGCCGGATGTTCGCGCTGGCCGGCCTGTTGGCGATCGGCAGCGTGGTCAACGTAATCGTCGCCTGGGCATCGCGCCCGCCCGCGCCGCTGACGGCCGCGGCGTCGCGCTCGTTTCACGTGCGGATATTGTTCTCGCTGGCGTTCCTGGCCCTTGCCGTCGCCATTGTGGTGATCGAACTCATCCAGAAGCGCATAGACACGCGCCAAGACCGCGGCCTGTGCCCCGTCTGCGGCTACGACCTCCGCGCCACGCCGCACCGCTGCCCGGAATGCGGGACGGTGATCGCGACGTATCGGCGGCATTGAGGCCGTTGTTTCTTGGGGCGTAATGCCGTGCAACTCAAACGGAATTGGATTGCGGGCCTGTGCCGCTCTCATCGCATGGTTAGCACGCCTTCGCAAACTGGATATTGAGCAGACTCGCCAGTTTGGCGATCTGGTCGGCGACATGTCCCACGCCGACGGCGCAATGGTGGGCGGGGCCGTGTTCGTTCCATTGGTTTACGAAGGCGCGGGCGCCGATGGGGAAGCGATAGCGGCTGTTGGTGTTGCCGATTTCGAGGATGGGGCCGGGCACGGATTCGGCTTGGGCGGTCAGGAGTTTGACGCCACCGTCAGGAGTTTCGACCACTGATAACAATGTGACCGGGCCGTGGCGGACGGACATTTCGACGCTGAGTCCGCGGCCGATCTTTCCGTGGTAGACGGCCAGGGGTCGCACCTTGGTCTTGCCCTGTGCGATGGCGATGTGACCGGGTCCGTCGTGGCCCATCAGGACGACATCATCGTTGAAATCCATCGCGTAGAACTCGGTGAAACTGCCGCCGGCCCCCAGGGTGTCCATGATCTTCATCGCCTGTGCATTTTTGACCTCGTATTCGCCGGCCACGGGGATTCCGCGCGCGGTCAGGAGGGAATTGCCGAGGATGATCGAACTCAGGGTGTCGGCGTTGTCGGGATTGCCGGCGCCCATGTGGTAATAGGCCATCGCCGATAGATCGTGAATCTCGACGAGGCGATCCAGCGCGACGCTGGTGCGGGCGGCGCGGCTCAGTTCGTCCTGTTGGCATTCGGGTGTCACCTCGAACGCCTCGCGGAACTCGGCCACGCGCCGGCTGATCTGCGCATCGGTCACATCCTTGCGCAGGCCGGATAGTTCATCGACCTCGATGAGTTCCATGTGCCCGCCGAAGGCGGCGCATTGGCGGGTGAGATCGGTGTAGATGTCGAGCATGCCGCAGTAATAATGGCCCATCAGGCCGAGGCGGTTGTGTTCCAGTGCGGTGGCGACCTGGGCGGCCGCAATCCAGCGATCGACCTCATTCCAGCAGGCCGGGTCGTCGTGGAGCATGCCGGTCACCTGATGGAATCGCACGCCGCAGCGGGCGAAGACATTGGCGATTTCCGGAACCGGACACGCGGCCACGTTGGCCAGCCATTCGCCGGTCATCCGCGTGCGGTCGCCCATGCGATTGAAGGACGAGTAATCGATCGCGGCCGTCGGCTGAAGATTGAGAATAATCACGGGAACCTTGGCGCGTCGAACCACGGGCAGCACCGTCGACGACAAGGCATACGTCGTCACGTGTAGAAAAATGAGATCGACATCCTCGGCCCGAAAGCGATGCCCGGCCTCAGCGGCTTTCTGCGGCGTATCAACAAGTCCGAGACTGACAACGCTGACACCCGGCCGGCTGAGCTGTTGCTCGACTTCGTGTAGATACCCCTCAAGCCGGGATTTGAGCCCGTCAAACTGCGGCCAATAGGCATCCAGGCCGATGCCGAAGAGTCCAATGCGCGTCTGCACGGCTGTGCGTGGCTGGTTCATGCCCGGAAATGTAGACCGGAGCGGGCGGGTGTCAAAGGGGTTGCTATTGCAAGAGCTGGATTTGTCCCGACGACCTCATTTTCTTTCACGGCTCTGTCGCCGGCGCGGTCGTGGCTGATGCCGAACCGGCGGGCAGGATGACGGATTGGCTCTCCGAGGAATCGTCGATCGTGCCCTTGACCTGTATGGCGGCCGTTGGAGGCGTGGAAATCGTGCCGGTGGCATGGGACTTGGCGCTGACGGTCCGGCCGTCGTCAATGTCGAAGTGCAGCGTCACGACATCCTTCACGTCGACCTGGACATTCAGGGCGAGGTGGCGGGTTTCCTTCACGGTGATGGTGATCTCGGCGATGTGATGATCGTTCTCGACCCGTACCGCTTCGAGCTTACAGGTTTCGCTCACATCGTCGTCCGGACCAACGGTCAGGAACGGTCGGATATCTTCCGGCGTGGGACTCCATTGGGTTCCGACGGCAATGGCATGATCCGGAAACATCACCGAGCCGGGGGTCACGATCGGCTTGAGCGCCCCCCAATCAGCATCCGTTAGTTCGCCTTTGTAATCGCTGGTAAATTTGTTGTCCTTGTCGCGCCGGATGGTGAACGTCGCATCCGCCAGGGGGGACTTGTCGGTCTGCTCCTGGCCGGTGGGCAGCGTGGTTACGGTCCGCGCCTGGGGATCGACATGGATCTTGGCGGCCACGAGCGATCCATCCTCCACTTCGACGGCCGTCACTGTGGACTCGAAATAGGAATCGCTCTTCTCTTCGACCTGCGGGCGGGCGACGCCGCTGACGGTGGTGGTGCGGACGTGATCACGGTGGACCTGCGAGTCGAACTGGCGCACCTGTCCGACGACGGATTTTTGTTGCAGGAGATAAGTTTCATCGGCGGCCGGGGCCGAGGACGCGGCGAACAAAATCGTCATGCCGAGCAAAGCGAACGTGATGCGCATCGGTTCTCTCCTTGGCGGTCCGGTGGTTTCCACCGCGATTTCCGCCGGCGATTATAGGCGGCCGCCCGGCGGAATACAGCGGCGCACGGACTTGAGGCAACGGCCCTTCCTGTTTCGGTCCGGCGCTTGGCAAATCCGCGTGGGATGCGTAATGTCGCAACGATGAAGAGTTTTCCGGAATATTCGGCGATCAGGGAATTGATCGAGCTGGCACGGCGGGAGGATTTGGGCGAAGGGGACGTGACCAGCCGGCTGCTGGTGCGCGATGAGCAGGTCGCGGTGGGGACGATCGTGCAGCGGGAGGTGGGGGTGGCGTGCGGGTTGCCGATCGTGCCGATGGTGTGCCGTGCCTACGACGAGCGTCTGCGCGTCGAGTTGATTCCCGGATTTCATCTGGAGCTGATCGAGGGCCGGTACAGCGATGCCAGGTCGACGCCGCTGGTGCGTGTGCGCGGGCCGTTGCGGTCGATATTGGAGGTCGAGAGAGTGCTGCTGAATTTCCTGCAGCACATGTCTGGGGTGGCGACGGCGACGCAGCGGTTTGTGCGGCGCGTGCAGGGGACGGGTGCGGCGATTTACGACACGCGCAAGACGATTCCGGGCTTGCGCCTGCTGGATAAATACGCGGTCCGCAAGGGCGGCGGGATGAACCATCGCACCGGGCTGTACGACATGGTGCTGGTGAAGGATAACCACATTGCCGGGACGGCCGTGCGCGATCTGGCGGCGGTGCTGACGGCCGCGGTGAGCAAGAGCCGGGCGGAGAACCGGGATCGGCCGATCGAGATCGAGGTGGATAGCCTCGATCAATTGCACGAGGTGTTGAAGGTGGAGGGAGTGGATTTGATTCTGCTGGACAACATGGATTGCCCGGGGATGAAGTCGGCGGTGGAGATGCGGGACCGGGCGGGGAAGAAGGGGAAGGTGGCGCTGGAGGCCAGCGGAGGGGTGACGCTGGAGACGGTCCATTCGATCGCGCTGACGGGAGTGGAGCGGATCTCTGTGGGTGCGATAACGCATTCGGCGGCGGCGCTGGATATCGGACTGGATATCGAGACGTAAGTCACATTGTGCATTGAACGATTGACGGGGTCGAGACGATTGTGGGGATTGTTTGACTTGGGGTGCGGTGAATCGTAAATCAAACACGTTCGGCAGCGCGAAATGTGAGGCCGAACGAATGAGGATCCCTGACAAGGGCTAAGCCGTCGTGAGGCGGCGCCGGCGGGTGAGAGCCCGGCGGCTCATCGGTGCGGGTTCTGGAGACAGGGCTCGGCCGGTGATGCGCAAAGCATCCGGTCCCGGATTCGGGATTGTGGGTGTTGCCGAAAGGAGACTTTGTAGACAGTTTCACGCCTGCCTAGAGAGCCTTTCGAGAGTTTCCTTGTCCAAACAGCGAACGCCCGTTGCCGTGTTATGGGATGCGGCGATGCGGTCTCGATCTTAAGTCGGCGCCAAGAGCGGCCGATGAGCGGGACAGTCGCGTACCGTGCCATCGAATTCGGCCTGCCGGTAACGGCCAGGCGGCACGGCAGCGGGTGGAATGGAAAGGAGGCGGTGGTGGCCGAGGCCGTTGTCGCCCCAGCCCGCAGAAGACTGTCGCGTCAGGAATGCCGCGGCGGTTGAAAACATCGCACGTAGCGCGGCGGCGCAGTGTGCCGCGTTGGAACCAACCGTATTTTTTTCGCCTGGCACGTTGCCGGCGAATAACGGTGAGAACTCAAGGCGCCTTTCGGAGGCAAGAAGCACATGAACATTCGTCGTATTCGCCGCAACAGCGGCTTCACGCTGGTTGAAATTCTGATCGTTGTGATCATCCTGGGCATTCTGGCCGCGATCGTGATCCCGCAGTTCACGAACGCCAGCGATTCGGCTCGTCAGAGCAGCATCCAGAGTCAGCTCCAGACGATCCGCAGTCAGATCCAGCTTTACAAGGTTCAGCATCTGGACAACTTCCCGGCGATCACCACCAACTGGAACGCTCTGACATCCGCCAGCGACCAGAACGGGACGATCCCGCCGGCGACCGGTCAGACCTCGCTTGGACCGTATCTCCAGCAGGCCCCGATCAATCCCTACAACAACAGCTCGACGATCGCGGCTGCGGCTGCGGCGGGCGTGGGTTGGGTGTACACGGCGGCGACCGGCTCCATTCAGGCGACAGACGCAAACTGCGCCCTGACCGCACCAACGATGAACTACTAATCGGTGCAATACTCCGCGGGCGGGTTCGTCACCCGCCTGCGGGCTTACCACCCGCGGACCGGGGAAGACGTTAAACAACCCTGGACCGCGGCCGCAGGACATCGAAAGAGACTTTACGTCATGGACACGCATCGCCCCAACACGCCGAGCATTCAACCCCGAACGAGTCGGCGAGCAGCGCGTCCGCTGGTGTACGGCCGGATCATCGCGGTCCAAACCGCGATCGTCCTGCTCTTTGTCGGATTGCTGGCGGCGAACGTCGGACCGCGATTTGGCGCGGCGGCACAAACCGGCCAGCGGCAGGGCGACGTGGTCCGGCAGCTAGCGGCTTTGCGGATGTGCATCGATCGGTACAAGCTGCGGTACGGAACCTATCCGGACCTGGGCCGTTCGTTCGATGCCCTTTTGGCCGGCGGAGAATCCGTGCCTCTCTTGACGGACGCGCCGGTGAATCCGATCAGCCATAGCGCGGCAGTCTCCACCGCGGCCACGGCCGGCAACGGCTGGGTTTACGGCGGAACCGTCGGTCCGCAAGCGGGAACGATCTTTGCGCTGGATTCAGGGGGAAAGGCTTTGGACTACTAACTGATGCTCAAGGCCGTGGCCATGGGCGACGGGGGAAGTCGGTTCGAGGTGAATGTGAATGTTCGAACGACACAACTTCCTGCCAGCAGGCCCTTGTCGCGGCCATCTTCATGGGTAGATGGAACCAACGCGACCGCGCGACGCAATCCACGTCAATCGTCCAGGCAGTCAGGCCGGGCGGGATTCACCCTGGTCGAGATTCTGATCGTCGTGGTGATCCTGGGAATACTGGCGTCAATCGTCGTGCCGCAGTTCTCCAACGCCTCGCAAACCGCGCGGCAGAACACGCTTCGCGAGGAACTGCAATATCTTCGCACGCAGATCAATGTCTATCAGGCCCAGCATCTGGATATTTCCGCGGGATATCCGGCCGGTAACTCGGCCGGAACGCCGACGGCGGCGAACTTCACCAACCAGATGACGCTTTTCACCGACCAGTTCGGCAACACCTCGGCGACCGGCTCGGCCACGTTCGCGTTCGGGCCGTACCTCTCGCAGATGCCGACCAATCCGGTGAACAACATGACCACAGTGCTGGTGGTGGCGAATAACACGGCAATTCCCGCGGCCGATGGTTCAACGGCGTGGATCTACAAGCCGCAGACGCTGGAAATCTACGCCAACAACACCGGCAATGACACCAACGGGGTTCCATTCTCGTCCTACTGATCGCCGCCGTCGCCGTGGGTTCACTCTCATCGAGGCGCTATTGGCGGCGGTGGTGTTGGCCGTTGCGGTCCTGGGCGCCTGTTCAACCCTGACGGCGTCGTATCAGAACATCAGCAACCTCCGCCAAACGGCCACGGCGGTGTCGCTGGCACGTGAGTTGATCGAGGAGATCGCGGCCCGGCCGTATGTCAGCCCGATCGATGGGTCGATCACGACCGGCCCCAGCTCGTCAATGACCAGCCGCAGTCAGTTTGCCAAGGTTGGCGACTACGCGGGATACACGGATACCAGCAACAGCCTGGTCGGTCTGGACGGCACAAGCCTGTCGGTGGGAGCCGGCGAGACGTACACGCGCCAGGTGACAGTGACCTTTGGGGCCAAACCGTCGGTCGATACGGCATCGCCGGCCAACGATTTTGCTTTGGTGACGGTGACGGTGACGACGCCGTCGGGGCAGGCCGTGTCGCTGTCGCGGACGATGGCGAACGAGACGTTGGCGCGCTAGATCGGATTCTCACCGCAGAGGTCGCAGAGACGACAATGACGTTGCAGTCCGCAAAGAACCCCCACCTCGATCCTCCCCCTGAGTACAGGGAGAGGAGGAAGAGTCAGTTGCATCGGTGCGAGCGTGGTGGTTTTACATTGGCGGAACTGATCCTGGGGATGATGATCACGTCGATGGTGATGAGCGCGGTGGCGGCCGTCATGGTGTCGGTGACCGAAGGATGGGATCAGGGCAAATACGTGCAGGCCGTGCCAGTGAGCCTGTTGCAGCTTCAGGTTCGGCTGGGCCGGATATTCCAGGGCTCGGCGTATGTGGCGCAGTGGCAGGGTGGATCGCTGAGCGGAACGGGCACGGCGGCGCAGATTTTTTTCTGGATGAACGACACGTGGGGCGGTTCGCCGGACGGCGTTCCCGAGTGGGGCGAGATGGGCCTGATCGTGTTCGATGCTCCCACGCAATCGCTGTATTTGTATAGCGCGATGCCGACGGCGCAGATGTCGGCGGCGCAACTGACGGCGGCGGGTCAGCCGGTGAGCTGGAGCCAGGCGACGGCGGCGACGGCGATCGCGGGGTTCGAGGCGAATTCGTGGGTGAAGAAGACGACGCTGGCCGGGCCGGGGTCGAACGCGACAACGGGCGATACCACGGTTGTCACCGGGGCGCATATCGCGGTGGATTGGCTGGGCAGTGCCTCGCAAAAGCCAACGGTTGAATTCCAGGTCGCCGAGTCCCGCGGCGGCGAATCGGCGACCATGTACGGAAGCTTTGTGCTGCGGCTGGCGGATCAGCCGCCCAACAATTGACCGGCAATGAAACGAACGTCAACAAAACATCGGCGGGGTTTTGCGCTGGTTCTGGTGATCGTGGCGATCGCGATCGTGTCGACTCTGGGTTTTGCAATCCTCAGCGCCGCATCGCTGCAATCGAGCGAAAGCGAATCGGCACTGCAATCGGCGCAGGCGGACGAACTGGCCGAATCGGGCATCGTCGTCGCCATGTATTACCTTCAGCATCCGTCCAACGCGCCGAGCCTTAGCGGCGGGGTCTGGCCCGGCGCGACCAACATGTCAATCAGCAGCAGGGTGAGCGGCACCGTGAGCGTAACGGTGACCGGATCGGGAAACCAATACCAGTTCCGATCGATAGGGAACCGGACCGGCGGCACGATGGGGTCGCAGTCGCGGTCATTGGCGGCGGTGGTCAATGTGAGCCGCACGTTCGCGATCAACCAGGCTGTGGCATCCAACAGCAACCTGACGATACCGGCGGGCTTTGTGGTGACCAGCCTGACGGCCGGCGCGCCGGCGATCAGCACGACCGGAACCCTCACCGTGCAGTCGCTGGCGTTCGTGACGGGCGCAGTGTCCGCGTCGAGCGTCACGAATCAGTCGACGCCGGCCACGACGCAGCCGGCGCCCACCAGTTCACTGGTACCCACAACGGCACAGGTGAATCACTATTCCACGTATACCGTCAATGGCAACACCTATTCGGCGGCGAAGATCACGGCTGCTTCACTCAGCTCGACGACCTTGGGTCCGACGGCGACCAATCCGGCCGGCGTCTATCTGGCGACCAGCAACCTGACAATCAACAGCGGGGTGACGATCAACGGAACGCTGGTCGTCCAGGGCGGCACATTGAAGGTCGCCGGGCTGTCCAATGTGGTGACACCCGTCAGCGGGTTTCCCGCTCTGGTTGTGGACAACTCGCTGGAGATGAGCGGCGTGGGTTCGGGATTGACGGCCAACGGCGTCGTCTGGCTGGGCCAGGGCATGTCGAGCGATCCCAACGCGCTGACGATGGCGTCGCTGCTGACGGTCAGCGGAGCATTGCTGATGAACTCGGCCGGGTTTGTGACGCCGGTCGGCGGACCTGTGCCCCCGTATACCGCCCAGGTGACTTATAACGCGCTGACGGCGTCGGCGTCGGGGCTGACCTCGGCGGTGGGAACGCCGCAGCAAATACAGGTTGTCAGTTGGACGCCGGGCTAGGCGGCTGGTTATCGGCCCGCGGCCTGGCCTGTCGGGACCGCGGGGTGTTGGATAGGGTGGGGGATGGCCATCGCAAGGAGATTTCTTATGAAGCGAATTTCGACCGTGTCGTTGATTCTGGCGCTGCAGATTCTGATCCTGGTCAACCAGTGGTTCGGTCCGTCCACGTCACCGGCGGTGGCGCAGATACCGGACGCCGGCGCGCAAAATGCGCAGATCATTGACCAACTCAAGCAAACGAACGCAAAACTCGACAAGTTATTGGATGTTCTGCAATCCGGGAAGCTTCAGGTCACGGTGGCAAAACCCGATGAGAAATAGTGGCAACTGCGGTCCGCCGCGGCCACGTGGAGGCTTGCCATGCGCAACCATGTGCATCGGCGTGGAGGATTCACGCTGGTGGAGATTCTGTGCGTCGTCGTGATTCTGGGAATCGCGGCCGCCATGATCGCGCCGTCGATCGGGACGCGCGACGACCTGAACGCGGCGGCGACGGCGCGGGCGGTCATGGCGGACCTCACCTATGCCCAGAACCGCGCGATCGCGACACAGACAATGCACTATGTGTCATTTAGCGTCGCCGGCCAGTCGTATGCGATCTGTTCGTCGATGTCGCCCCAGACTTACGTGGCTCATCCGGTGTACCTGACGAATTACATCACGACGTTCGGGACCGGCGAACTGGCCAGCAGCTCGCTGGTGTCCGTGAATTTCAACGGCGGGCCAACCGTGCTGGCATTCGACGAACTGGGAGCGCCCTATTCGTACAACACCACGACGCAAGTCGCCACGCCCATCAGCGGCGTGGGTCAGATTGTCGTCAAGAGCGGCCAGGTGAGTCTGACAATTTCGGTTCAACAGGATACGGGACAGTTGACGGTCCAATAGGAGACACGCGATGCGCCTGCGGGCAGGACATGCCGAACCGATCGGACTGGATGTGGGCTCTGACGCGGTCCGCCTTCTGCAATTGGAAAGCAGCGGGATGACGCTGTCGGTGGTGGCGGCGGCGGCACGCGACATGGACCTCAGTGCGCTCTCGGCCGTGGATCGATGCCGCGAAGGCGCGGCGGCGGCGGCCCGGCTGCTCAGGGAAGGCCGCTTCCGCGGGCGCCGGATCGTCGCGGCGCTGCCGGCCGAAATCGTCCAGGTGAAAAACCTGCGCCTGCCGCAGATGCCGGCGGGAGAACTGGATGCGGCGGTTCGTTTTGAGGCTCAGAGCATTGTCGCCCAACCGGAAAACGGGGGCGAGCCGGCGATGCTGGATTACCTGGTGGCCGGCGAGGTCCGCCAGAATGGTGAGATTCGCCAGGAAGTCATCGTCGTGTGGGCGCCGCACGCCGCCGTCAGCGCGGTGACGGAACAATTTCACAGAGCCGGGTTGACGGTGGATGCATTGGATTTCGGACCGGTGGCGCTGTTCCGGACCATCGAGCGATTTGTACGGCGCAAAGAGGACGAGCACGAAGTCCACGTGCTGGTGGATGTGGGCGAAAAGGGGTCGCGCGTGGTCGTGGGACGCGGGCGCGAGATCAACTTCTTCAAGTCGAGCGACATCGGCGGGGACCGATTCAATGAAGCGGTGGCGCGCCGGCTGGAAATCACGATGACCGAGGCCCGCGAGCTGCGGCGACGCCAATTGCTCTCAATGCCGGCGGTGGAATCGCAGGACAAGGTGGCCGAATCCCCCGATCGCGTGCGGCAGGCGGTCCTTGATGCCACACGCGGTGCGATGGAAGAACTGGCCCAGGAAGTGGGACTGTGTCTGCGGTATTGCTCGGTGACATTTCGAGGTCAGCGCCCGGCGCGAGTGCGCCTGTGCGGTTCGGAAGCGGCGGACGCCGGATTGCGGGCGGCTATGCAGTCTGTGCTGGCCCTGCCGGCGGAAGTGGCCCGGCCGCTTTACAGCGTCCATCACGACGCGATGCCCCAGTCCGAGCGCGGCGGGACCATGTCGTCCTGGACGATGGCGATGGGGTTGGCTCTGCGGCGGTGCCGCGGTCCATTCGCGCCGCGCGACGGGCGGTCGCGTGCGCTGGCCACCGCGGCCGAAGTGGTGGATATCGACGACGCAGTGAAACCGTCGTTGCCGGTGGCGGAGGAAGTGGCCACGGCCGGGGCAAGTCGTCAGCAGCCGGAGGCATCGCATGCGTGAACCGGATTTTGTACCTCGCTGGTATCCGCGGTTGCGCCGTGGCCGGAGGCTGGTGATCCTGGAGATTTGGGTTATTGCGATGCTTGCCGGCGTTTTGTACCTGTGGGGTTGGCAATCGCGCTTGCATCTGCGGCAGCAATTGGCTGACGTGAATATTCTCGACAAGCGATTGGGCCAGACGTCGATCCAATTGGAAAAGCTCAAGGACATGCTGTCCCTTCAACAGCAGCTCAAGCAACAGGAACAGGTGGTGGACCGGCTGGGACCGCACGTGTCGGCAGCGCGGCTGATCGACGTTCTGGGAGAAACGATGCCTTCCTCCATGGCGCTGCTGGACTTGCAGCAGGACACGCAGGAAACGCAGGTGGCCAGAACGGCCGACGCCGCGGGCGGGGCGGCAACGACGAGTGTGGATCGAAAAGTGAAGTTGACGGTGACGGCCGTGGCGCCGTCCGACGTCGAGTTGGCGAATTTTCTGGCCAACCTGTCCAAGGAGCCGAATCTCACAGATGTCTCGATGACCTACGCGCGGGATCGCGGCCAGGACGGACACCTGATGCGAGAGTTTGCCGTGACATTTGACATTGATCTGGGAATCAGGACGCAGTGACATGGCGCGTACCAAGGCGGAATTACATATCGGATTTCTCGGCCGGGTGCAGGTGCTGATGGCCATCGGCACCGCGTTGGCGGTGGCGGCGTTCTATCTGGTGATCTACCAGCCGCAGTCGCGGGAAGGCCGGGAGCTGGCGGCGCGGATTATTTCGCAGCAGAAAGAGCTCGCCGCGGAGACGGCGACGGCCCAGAACCTGCCGATGGTTGAGGCGCAGGTGAAGAGCCTCAACGATCACCTGGCCGGCCTGAAGCGGGTTCCCGTGCAGCCGGACATTGGCGACTTCATTCGCGACATCAATCGGCTCAGCCAGGATGCTTCGCTGACGAAACTCGACGTTCAACCCGGGGCGGCGCGGCAATCGGCGATCTACGACGAGCGGCCGGTGAAACTGACGTTCCAGGGGGACTTCGTGGGCGTATTCCAGTTCCTGCAGGGAATTGAGGGCTTGCAGCGGTTGACGCGCGTCCAGAGTGTGAAGTTGCACGGCGTGACGGGCAAGGCGGGACAAGTCGCGGCCGAGGTGACGGTCTGTATCTATTACCACGACACATAATGGAAAAATCGGATTTTCAATATTGGCTGACCGATTCGATGGCGAGTTTCCGGGCCAACCGGAAGAAGACCACGATTCTGCTGGCGCTGGTGGTTGTGCTGGCGATGACCGGTGGGCGCCTGCTGTTGCCGCATCACGGGACCAGTGAGGCGTCGGCCAATGTGGAATCGGCGCCGACGTCGCCGTTCATTCTGGATTTGCCGGTGATGACGGAAGATCCGGCAAAGTCGGCGTCGCTGAACCGGCTGACCCGTTGGGCGGAAACGCCGGCCGTGCCGCCGGGGCGGAATCTCTTCCAGATCGACCTGAGCCAATATGCCACCGACGGGTCGCGTCCGAAATCGAGCGGAGGGGCGACACGGGATACGTTCTGGCACGATTTGGAAAAGTCGATGAACGATCGAGCCGATCAGGACAAACAGCGTCAGGTTCTGGTCGACGCGTTGAAGGCGGATGCAGGCAACTTGAAGCTGCAAACGACCACGGGCGGCAGTTCGCCCAAGGCGATCGTCAACGGAATCCTAGTGGGCGAGGGGGACGTCGTTGCGAAGTTCCGGATCGTCCGCATTGAAAACAGGCGGATCACCGTCGAACGCGAGGGCATCACGTTCGAGGTCCGGATGAATTAGGCCTTGCCGGCCGGTTGGCTGGCCGAGGCGAAGGAGAACACGATTGATTCCGATCGCCGGCCCGAGTTGGGTCAGAGGCGGCGGATCGATGACGACGATGCCCTCAACCCGGCGTGGCGAGCGATCGCCCGTCATTCCGCCCGAGCGAGAAGATCGCCCGGGGCGGATCCCAGGAGTCCGATCATGATGAAATTCCTCAAAACCGCCGGGGCTTTGCTCTGTGCGGCGCTGTTAATTCAGGGGACCAGGGCAATTGGGGCGGACATCGCCGCGGCTGGAAACACCGCGCCCGCGGCCGCGCCAGTCGCGGGGGCCATGGCGCCGGCCAACGGTGCGACGACGCCCCTGGTCAAAGTCCTTGACGACGCCGCGACTCAGCCCACCACCCAGCCCTTGGACGTCACTCCCACAGCGCCGCCCAAGGCGCCACGTCTCACGGCCACGGATGCCGGCACTTTCAGCATTCAGATCAATGACGGCACCAGCCTGGTTGAAGTGCTTCGCCTGATCGGCAACACGGCCCAGGTGAGCATCATCCCCAGCAAGGACGCCCGCGGACTCCTGCCGGCGATGGACCTCTATAACGTCACCATGCACGAAGCCCTCGATGCAATTCTTGGACCCAATGGTCTGGTGTACACACAGAAGGGGAGTTTCATCTACGTTTCGACAACCAAGGAAGCCGCCGACGCCGCCAAGGCCGGCCGGGTCATGGCGACCCAAATTTTCCATTTGTATTACACACCCGTGGACAACGCGATGGCGATGATCAAGCCCGCTCTCAGCAGCGACGCGATCGTCGCACAGTCGATCAAGTCCTCGGTGGGCATCGACGCGACGTCGGCCGCTAACGGAGCGACCGCATCGGCGGGCGGTGGCGATACCGGCGGTAACTCGCACGCAACCGACGACATGATTGTTGTCACCGACTATCCCGACCATCTCGACGCGGTCGCCCGCGTCATCAAGGAAATCGACCAGCGGCCCAAGGAGATACTCGTCGAGGCCACCATCTTGCAGGCCACGCTGAGCGAGGAAAACCAGTTCGGCATCGACTTCGCTTTGCTCGGCGGCGTCGATTTTTCAACGCTCACCGCAACTGCGTCCAATACATCAGGCGGTGGATCGGCTACGGTCAGCGGTGGCAATTCATCCGGCGGGTCGTCAAGCGGCCAAGCGACAGTTACCAATACAGCGAATCCAGTCGGGGCTCCGCTCGCTGGAATCGGCAACGGACAGAACCCGCCCGGCGGCAATAAGTTCGGGGCTGCGCAGACCAATTTCCCCATGTCCAGCCGCGGTTTGCAAATCGGCATCATTCACAATGGCCTGGGTGTTTTCATGTCGGCTTTGGAATCGGTGGACAACACCGTTGTGCTGGCCAATCCCAAGGTGCTCGCTCTAAATAAGCAGCAGGGCGTCGTGCATGTCGGCGCATCTCTAGGATACCAGACAACCACCGTCAGCTCGACGACCTCGACGCAGACCGTTCAGTTCCTGCAGACCGGTACCAAGCTCGCCTTTCGCCCGTTTATCGGAGACGACGGCTACATCCGCATGGAAATCCACCCTGAGGATTCCACCGGCTCGCTGAACAGTGCGAATCTGCCCCAGGAACAGATCACCGAACTGACGACCAACGTGATGGTCAAGGACGGCCACACGATCGTGATCGGCGGTCTTTTCCGTGAAGCAGCAGACACCGGCCGCTCGCAAATCCCGCTGCTGGGCAACATCCCGGTGCTGGGCGCGCTTTTCCGCAACCAGACGGACCAAACCACGCGCCAGGAACTGATCATCCTCCTGACCCCGCACATCATCAAGGATGAAGAATCCTACTCCAAGTCGAGCATTGAGGAATTGAAGGAAGCCGAAAAACTCCGCGTCGGCGTGCGGCAGGGAATGATGTGGTTCGGCCGCGAGCGCCTGG
>CAYQTE010000027.1:42442-55133 GCA_964420285.1 uncultured Tepidisphaeraceae bacterium | reverse complement strand
TGCAGGAGTTGGAACTTCGTCCGCCGGAGTGGGATTTCGTACAGGTCTTTTCATGTTATTTTGACAGCATCCCCAGAATCCCCCCGCAAGTTCCCACTCGCGCGCCTGTGGTGAGCATGCCCGCCGTGAGCTTGCCGAACCGGTTGAACCGCTCCCCTGCTCCCCCGCGTCTGCAACGCCCCCAAATGCAACCGAATGCAACCAAGGGGGGGTGGGGTATGTTCCCGGATGTCCCCGGATGCCCCGCGGGGGGGGTGGGGGGGGGCGGCCCACGGCCGAGAGGGTAGAAAGTGGAAAGTAGACAATAGAGCGACGATCCGCCGGCCGCTCATTGTCCACTGTCCATTGTCCTCTGTTCATTGGCCTCGCACCCCCTGCCCGCCCATTATCCATTGTCCACTGTGCATGATGCATTGCCCAACGTCCATTACGCATTGCCCGGCTTCCGGCGCTATCACACCTAACATTACACAAACTCAGGAAGGAATGCAACAACAAACGGCCAGGAATTGCCACGAGAGGTCGCCCGTGACCCTCGGCGCGTCTAGCCTACCGCCAAGCGGGCCATGTGCCGGTACAACTTCGCGGGCAATGGGTGCCGCAACTTCCAAATTATGCTAATGGGCCGGCTCCCTTCATGGCTCAAATAGTCTGCGGGGCCAAGAAAGTAGAACGGGCTGGAAAGGCCTGTAGCCGACCTTCGATATTCGCGGCAAAACAGCAAAATCGTGTGGCCGATTCGAGCATGGTTCAGATATCGCTGCCCGGTGGGCGACTCTGCGGAGGTCGTGCTTTGGCTTTGCCAATGGATTAGCTGATCACTGATCGCGTAGTCCTCGTACATCGTAGTTGGCGAGTAGTCCTTCTCGGTTTTGTGGAGAGTGAACAGGAAAGCATCGGCCCGAATTCTCGTAAGGTGAACGACGCCTTCACGCATTTCCGGCTGCCGATTGAACGTCCAATGCCCAAGCCCGGCCAAGATCTCGTCCCGCGTGTATGCCCCGTGCAACTCAAGCGGGCAGATGAAAGGCAATTGGACAGGGCGAGCCTCAAAGTCGATCTTGTCCCGAAGAATTCCCACAACGTCTTGCAATTCCTTGCAGAAGACCGAGCTACCTCGAAGGCGCTGAACTGACTCGCTGAGATCAGAAATGCCGGCGTCACGCCCCCATAACGACAAATGCGTCATAAGCAGTAGCCGCCTCGTGATTTCATCCACAGGCATTGCCAACGTTCCAGTTGGCGACAATGCCTCGTTCATCGCATTCATTTGCGCGACACTGTTCATGTGCAAAATGCGCCGAAGGCCCTTCGTCAATCGTTCCTCGTCCGGGTCCGTCCATTGCGGTCGAATCCCAGCGTCCGCACAAAGACGCGACCATGAAGTGTCGCGCCTGTAGATGTCGTCTAAGTCGAGCCGATGATGGTCGAGAAATTCTGACAGAGTCGGCACGCGGCCGAGGACATCGGCCAACTCTTTTGCCTCCGAGATCAGAACGCTGCGACCTTGACGAATTGCCCTGCTGATGTTGTCGAGAACGTATTTTCTTGCCAGGCGTTCAAGTTGGATGGAACATCCGGCGGGAAGGTGTGCAAAACCGTTCTCAACCTCGCTGCTAACGTTCCTGCTCGGATCGTCCAGCAATGCGCGAAAGCGGATGTCGAAGCGGTAGTTCCTATGCGCCTGCCCGATGAAGTCCAGCACGGTGAGGCAGTCTTTGCCCTCAAAAAGGCGAAGTCCTCGGCCAAGTTGCTGCAGGTACACCGTCAAACTCTCGGTGGGCCGCAGCAACAGAACGGTATCGACCTGCGGGATATCGATACCCTCGTTGTACAGATCAACAACAAAGATGAAATTGATTTCGCGTTCTACCAAACGACTTTGAACGGTTCTTCGCAGTGAGTCACTTGATTCGGCGGACAGCGCCTCGGCCGGTACTCCCGCGTCCCTGAATCGCTTGGCCATGAACTCGGCATGACGAACGCTGACGCAGAATCCAAGGCCGCGACACTGGCGGATATTCAATACCTTCTCTTCCGTTTTCTGAATCACAAGCTGGGCGCGTACGTCGTTGCCGCTGATCAGCTCGTCGAGCTGATGAGCGTCGTATCCGCCGCGGGACCACTTCACGCCGCTGAAATCCTCTGAGTCCGTGATGCCAAAATACTGGAAAGGCGACAAGAGTTTTCGGTTGATCGCGTCCGGCAGTCGAATCTCAGCCGTAATGTGACCGTTAAAGAAAGCCTTGATATCAAGGTCGTCTGCGCGTTCAGGGGTCGCCGTCAGACCGAGCAGGACCGTGGGCCGGACGTGATCCAAGAGCCTCCGGTAGCTGTCCGCCGCAGCGTGGTGAAACTCGTCAATCACGATGTACTGGTATCGCCCGGCTGGTACCTTCCACATTTCCCGACTGTTGTAGCTCTGGATTGAGGCAAAGAGGTAGTCAAGTTGTGCCGGTTCTATGCCGCCAACCAGCAGGTCGCCAAAATTTTGATCCCGCAATACACCGCGAAATCGGGATACGCTCTGCTTCAGAATCTCCTCCCTATGGGCAACGAACAACAACGTTGGCCTGCAGCCATCCGCGCCTTTTGACCATCTCCGGTAGTCGAACGCGGCCACCATAGTCTTGCCAGTACCGGTAGCAGCGACGATCAGGTGGCGACCGCGGCCCTGCAGATTGCGTTCGACCTCGATCTTGTCGAGGATTTCCTGCTGAAATGCGTAAGGACGGAGATCAAAATAGGCGACCCCGGAGTCGTCAGCCCCGGCATCAATGCCAAAACGCTCGGCATTCAAAGCAGACTCAAGGCGCTCACGATCGCCCGCGCCATATGACTCGAATTCCGGGTCATTCCAATAGGTCTCGAACGTTGCGATCGCCTTTTCCCAAAGGTAGGGCTGTTCGTACTGGCTGACTTTTACCGTCCACTCGAGACCATCCGTCAGCGCGGCTTGTGATAAATTGGCTGATCCGATGTAGCCCGATCCAAACCCGGTATTTCGGCGCACGATGTATGCTTTCGCGTGCAACCGGGTGCGGTGTGTGTCGTATGAAACCCGGATCAAGGTATTCCGGAGCGAGCGAAGGAGTTCAATCGCCTTGAGGTCGGTGGCGCCAAGATAGCTGGTCGTGATAATTCGGAGTGAGACGCCGTCGCGCGCGGTGAACTGCCGGAGGTCATCCTCAAGGACTCGAATTCCGCCCCATTTGATAAACGAGCACAGTATGTCAACTTGGTCGGCCGTCTCGATCTCTTTGCGAAGCTGGGAAACAAGGCTTGGATCTAATCGAGTGCCAGTAAGCAACGTGCCGGTCGTCAGCGGTGAATCAGGCCTTGCTGGATACGGGCGGCCTTCGGGCCATACCAGCCGAAGGTGACTTACGGGTTGCTCGACCGCCTCTCCTGCAAGTTCGTTGTCCCCCGCGAGCGATTGCAGGCGCTCGAGCAGCGAGTTGTACAAGCGAAGTTGGCCATCTGGATCAGACTCGGATCGTGCATCATGTAGCGCAGGACGTAGCACGCGAGCGAACGCCTCGGAAAGTACGCCGGCCCTCTCCGCCTGGTCGACTTCCTCGAGCGAAGCCGCCAATCCCTTGGAAGTGAGCGCCTCGACGACTCGTCGTAAGCGCCTCGACACCAATTTCTCGTAGATTCCGATTTCCATCCGCCAGCAGTCTTACGTCGATGTCTGGTGGAATCAACAGTGGCCGTGATGCGGGCAGACGCTGACGCCGCACACGGCACGCCGCAGCCACCGACCCAGCCTATCCAAATCGATCAGCGCGTGAATCCGTCTCGACCGACAACCGTATGCCAAATCGCGGTTTGCCATCCGGCCTGCCAAGCGACGAAAAACCCTCCCCGAGGCCGCCTGGACCGGCGAAAAGGTCAATGACGGGAATCGGTCTATCGGCTGCCAATCCGGCCGGGAGTATAGACGCCGGCGCGGATGATGCCATGCCCCCGCCAACGGGGTGAACACTGTCTTCATGGTTGGTGCTCGTTATGACGTGCCGCCGTGTCGGTGTGGCCGGAGGGGTAGCTCGTTCGCAGGAGCTTGAAAATCTCCGCCTGGTTCCTGCGCTCGTCCGGATCGGATTCCGGCAGGATTACCTCGACGGGTGTGCGCTCGGCAATATCCACAGGCTCAATTGGCCTGAATACCCCGTTTTCGTAGATTGCCTTCACCGTCATACGTTCACCACCAGGAGTTGGCGGCCGTGCCGCTTCGGGGAAGATCGGCCGGCTTGCCCCATGCTCGCACAAAAACCAGGGTGACCGACGGGGCTCGAACCCGCGACGTCAGGGACCACAACCCTGCGCTCTTCCAACTGAGCTACGGCCACCGTTATACCTGCTATCTTTCAATGCCGACCCGGCCGTGTCAACCTCTGAATGCAGAGGGGCGGGGCATGACAGGGTGACTTGGTGACTTGGTGACAAGGTGACTTGGCGATTTCGGGGTGTCACCGTGTCACCTTGTCACCTTGTCAGTATTTCCCTCACGGCGCCGTGCTCTTGATGAAATCGGCGATGTCGTCGTGCAGATTTTGACGGCTGGTTTTTACGTGGTAGAGCATGTGGCCGCCGACGTAGTGTTTGGGGATCAGGTTTCCGGCCAGGTTTTTGGGCAGGCCGATGTGGTCGATCCAGCTTTGCTGGGTTTGCATCGGGGTCGCCAGGTCGAAATAGCCCATCGCGATCAGGACCTTCATGTTGGGGTTGGCAATGATCGCCTCCTTCAAGTCGTCGGCCACGTAGAGATAATGGTTCTCGGCATCCAAATCCCACGGCTGGACCCGGCCGGACAGGGTCAGGTAGGGCAGGTCGGAATTGAAATCCAGGACACGGCGGACGTAATCGTTGAAGGCGGAGGTGTAGATGGCCTGATATCTGGGGAGGCTGGGATCGAAGCCGTCCCTGGAACTGGCCGGGTCGGAATCGATGCCGGTGATTCGGGCGTCGTACCGGCCGATGATGAGCTTCTGGCTGGAAAGCAGTTGCTTGCGAAACTGGCCCAGATCGATGCGGAGATTGGCCTTGTCGATGAAGTCGCTGGTCAGGCCGGTGTAGCGGGCGAGAGTGGCGATGTCCTGGGTGCGGTCCAGGTCGGACAGCGTATCGCCTTTGGCCAGGTCGATGGTGAAGCGGGTGGCGCACCAGTCGCGGACCTCGCTGAGCAGCTTATCGAGATCGGCGCGCAGATCCGGGGCATCGGAATTATCCAGGCGGGTGCGCTGGTCGGGGGCGAGTTTGTGATACCAGTTGATGGCGGCGTAGCTGGGGATGTAAAGGGGAAAGGGGCTGTCGTTGGAGGCGTCAGGGGCGAGCGAGCCGAAATTGAGCACGGAGCTGATCAGCACGATGCCGTTGAGTTCGATGCCGTCGCTGTCGAGCAGGTAACTGGAGAGAGCGGCGGCGCGGGTGGTTCCGTAGCTTTCGCCGGCCAGATATTTGGGGCTGAGCCAGCGGCTGTAGCGGGTGAGATAGAGGCGGATAAAGGCGGAGACGGATTGGAGATCGTTGCGGACGCCGGAGAAATCCTGCTGGCGGGCGGGATCGACGGGCCGGCTGAATCCTGTGCCGACGGGATCGATGAAGACCAGATCGGTGCTTGTGAGCCAGGACTGTTGGTTATCGACAAGCCCGACCGGGGGCGCGGCGGGCCGGCCGTCGTTGGGGAGATCGACGCGTTTGGGGCCGGCAGCGCCGATATGGAGCCAGACCGCGGCGGCGCCGGGTCCGCCGTTGAAGATGAAGGTGATGGGACGGCGATTGATGGCCGGAGCGGTGGTGGGAGTGGATTCGACGCGCTCACCGCGGGCGGATACGGTCGTGGGTTCGGCAAATTCACCGCGGGCGGATTCGACACGCTCACCGCGGGTGGGCTGGGTTGTGGTGGCGGCGGTGTCTTTGGAATAGGCGACGAAGAAGAGGCTGGCCTGGGGTTTGCCGGTTTCGTCCTTCATCGCGAGTGTCCCGGCCGTGGCGGTGTAAGCCAGCGGCTGGCCGGCGACGGTGATCTGGCCGTGGGAGGTGACGAGATGATCGTCGGCCGGTGAGGCTTCGGGGCCTGGGCGGGATTGGGAGGGCTCAGCAGGTCCGGCAGGGCTGGCGGCAGCGCCAGGCGGGCGCGGACCGCGTTGGGCCCGGAGTGTCAGGGGGAAGAGGATCAGAAGTGCGACGAAGGCGCAGGACATGAATCGCATGGCGGAAGCTCCCGTTGTTGAGGGGAGAGTACAACGGATGGGGGCGGAGTAGAAGAGGCGAAGCGGGGTGCGGGTCGCGTCCTGATTCAGGGCGAGACCGGAACAGTCGAGCAGGAGAACAGGCGAGCAGGTGATGCGTTTAAGTTGGAGAGAGGCGTTCTTCTTTCGATCGGCGTCGGTGCATATGGCATCGTAACGGCGTTACGCGGAGAAGCCCCCACCCAACCCTCCCGCTGAGTACAAGGGGAGGGGTAAGAAGTTGCTCCGCATCGAGTTACCCTCGCCCGGAAATTCGGGCACACTCGGCGGTTGTGGTGTCGCCAGTGGTGTTGCGGGGTGGCCAAGGGAGGAATACCATCGGTTGCATGTCCCAGGACCAACTGCCGGAGCATCGACAGCGGCTGATCTGGACCGCCGAGCGGGCGTTTGGATTGAAGGACACGATCGCCAACAGGCGGCGGACCGCGGAGGTGGCGCAAGCGGCGACGGGGAATCGGCCGGCGGATGACGTGGCCCGGCCGGCGCCGAAGATGGTGGAGAGCGTCGTTGATACCGCCTTGTTCGGGGCGATTGACGATGGCGCTGGGGCGGGCGATGCGTTTACCGAGGCGCCGTTCGATTCGCCGGTGATGGCGACGGAGGAAAAGCGCAAGCACCTGGCGGTGATGAATCAGACGGAGGTGAAGGACTGCGCCAAATGCGGGCTGAGCCGGACGCGGACGCACACGGTGTTCGGCGAGGGGGATGTGGATGCGCAGATTTTCTTTATCGGGGAGGGGCCGGGCGAGACGGAAGATCAGACGGGCCGGCCGTTTGTGGGCCGGGCGGGGCAGTTGCTGGATAAGATGATCGCGGGGATGGGATTGAGGCGGGAGCAGGTTTTCATCGGGAACATCGTGAAGTGCCGGCCGCCGGACAATCGGGTGCCGGCGCCGGACGAGGTGGAGACGTGTACGCCGTATCTGGTGCGGCAGTTGGAGATAATCCGTCCGAAAGTGATTGTGACACTGGGTTTACCGTCGACGCAGTACATGCTCAGGACGCGGTTGCCGATGAAGCAGTTGCGGGGTCGATGGCAGGATTGGCGTGGGATACGGCTGATGCCGACGTACCATCCGGCGTTTGTGCTGCGAAGTTACACGCCAGAGAACCGGCGGGCGGTGTGGGACGATTTGAAGAAAGTGCTTGCGGAGCTTGGAGTTGGGGAAACGGGGCGAGGGTGAATCGCGGGGGGATTGGGGGAGAGCATCGTTCCGCAGCAAAATTACCACAAATGCAGTATGCCGTTGGGGGGCTGTCGCGAGCGCGGCGCGGAAAAAATTTTTGAAAAATTTCGGCGTTGGGAGGGGGATACCACGGGTAGAGCCGGGGGCGGGCGGGGCCATAGCGATGGCATCTTTTGCCGCACGGGGGCGGCGCGCCAAGGGAGTTATGGCGCGGGGGATTTTTCGTGCGGGAAAAGTTCGCTTGCAGGCGGGGGTTCCGGGTCGTATGTATACGCGCGCCGTGGAATGGCCGGTCGCGATTTTTGGCGACACAAGCATGGACGGCGGCGACGGGCGAATTAAGAATCGCTCGGCGCCATCGAGCGATTTGCGATTTTCGGCGCTTTGGTTTTCCGGCGCCCTGTTGATATGCGAATAATTTGTTTGACACTCGGACCCAGGTCGTTATTGTTCCGCCCTTCGTCGTCGGTTCGCCGCCGATGATCCGTTGGAATCGACCTGGGATTGATAGACATTTGTAGCGGTTTTTGGACTGACAACTGAATCATGGCTACGACCCAAAGCCAATCGCCGCGCGAGGCGCTTGTTCGCCGCGCGCCGGAACCTGTTGCTTTCGATCCGACCTCCTGGGACCGGATACTGCAGATCGTCAAGGGGCAGCATCCCAGCCTGGTGCGGGCCTGGTTCGATACCTTCGTGCCAAGGGTTTTGACCAACGGCGTGATCCAGGTGACCGTCGCCACTCCCGCGCAATTGAACTTCTGCCAGAGCCAGTGCCAGGCGCCGTTCACTTCGGCGGCCCAGCAGATCACCGGCCGGCTGGTGTCGGTCAGCTTTCACTGTGAAAATCTGCCGCGGGGAATATTCAGCGACGGGGAAGCCCCCCTGCCGCTGAACCCGGATTACGTGTTCGAGAACTTCGTCACCGGGCCGTGCAACCAGCTCCCGCACGCCGCCAGCATCGCGGTGGCGACAAATCTGGGGCAGTCGTATAACCCGCTGTTCATTCACGGCGGAGTCGGGCTGGGCAAGACGCATCTGCTTCAGGCGATCTGCCAGACGGTTCTGGACCGCAGCCGCGACGCCAGAATTCTGTACCTCTCGTGCGACAACTTCATCAATCAGTTCATCAATGCAGTGGAAGCCAACGAGATGAACCAGTTCCGCCACCGATACCGGCACGTCGATCTGCTGGTGATCGACGACATCCATTTCCTGGCCGGCAAGGATCGCACGCAGGAGGAATTCTTCCACACGTTCAACACGTTGCACCAGCAGCAGAAGCAGATCGTGCTGTCGGCGGATTGCCCGCCCAGTGAGATTCCCGAACTGGAAGACCGGCTGATCAGCCGGTTCAACTGGGGCCTGGTGGCGCGGATCGACAAGCCGGATATCGAGACTCGCGTGGCGATCCTGCAAAAGAAGAGCCGCATCCGCGGGCTGGTGCTGCCGGAGGACGTGGTGAATTACGTGGCCTCCATGATTGACGCCAACACGCGCGAACTGGAGGGCGCCATCACCAAGCTTCAGGGCATGGCCTCGCTGCAGGGCGGCCGGATTGATCTTGAACTGGCCAAGAAGGCCCTGGGGGACATGGTGACGCCGGAGCAGCGGCGGATTTCGATCGGGCAGATTCTGGAAGCGGTGACGAAGTATTACGCGGTGAAGGCGACCGATCTTCAGGGCAAGAAGCGACATAAGAGCATCGCGTTTCCGCGGCAGGTGTGCATGTACCTGGCCCGGCGGCACACGCGATTCTCGCTGGAGGAGATCGGCGCGCATTTTGGCGGGCGCGACCACAGCACGGTGATTCACGCCGTCCGCACCATCGGCGACGCCTGCACGCACAAGAAAGACATCGCCAACCAGATCCAGGAAATCGACGTGCAGCTCACGGTGGGGTGAGGGCAAAGACGGATTCACCGCTGAGTCGCTGAGGGCGCAGAGGAAGAAAAAGCGGGGGCGGATCACGCACCAAGCAACGTGGTGCGCATAAAATCCGAAACGTCTGTAAATCCTTTGGCAGCCGCGGCTTCCTTGAGTCGGCGCTGCTCGGCTTCGGTGACGCGGATGTTGATCTGCTTGTTGCGGATCTGCTCGTCGGCCGGGACAGGCGGGGTCTGCCCGGTTTCGATTAGATAAGCGACCCCAACAACCAGAGCCTCGCGGACATGCTTGACGCAGGCATCGGGGGTCCGGCCGTCACCCATGGCGCCGGGCATTTCCAGAGATGTTCCAATATAGCCGCAATCCGGGTGCGCTTCGAGGACGATGCGGTACTTTTCGGCAATCCGTCGCGCCTTTTGCAGAATGGCGGGATCGAACGGGCGGGCGATGTCCTGTGCGTCATTCCTGGCAGGCTTTTCTGATGCGCGAATCATAACACGCCTTCACTTTCTTGTTCTTGACGGGAACGATCAGCGGCCGCTGGCCGGGCTTCTCGAAAACGGCGTGAGCATTTTGCGAATATCGCACAAATGCCCAACCATGTTCTGTCAACTGTCGCACAACGTCCCCGAGCAGGCGATCCTGAGGCATTACCGGCTCCCGACTTCAAATTGCCTGGCGACGGAAACCCATCTTGTCCTCGATTGGTTTAGTATATCTATGGCTATACAAAAGTCAACTCGCGCCTGGGGGCCCGATGCGGTGACTGTCGGCAAACCAGACTCACGGCTCGCAGAGAGGCGGGATCGAACGGCGTTGGCAATTCTCTCTCACTTTTTTTCACAATCTGGTTTGACGTGCCTATCATGGCGGAAAGCGAACTGCTCCATGATGGGGCAATCGCAAAAACGGGCCGCCGCAAAAACGAATTTTGTGTTTTTGCCTCTTTTCAAACGGCCGCCAGTGGCTATAGATAGTCGCCCGGAAGGAATCCAACGGACCTCGGACCCGCGCACATGGGCCAGATCTTTCATTCAAGCATCAACACGCTGGCCAAGGCGAGCATATTTGGCGGCGTTTTCCTGTTGGGGGCCATCGGCTGGGTGGGGGCACAAGTGCAGAGTTCGCCCTGGCTGACCAATCAGGATGTGGTTGTCGATCAGCCCGTGCCGTTCAGTCACGAACACCACGTCAAGGGTCTGGGTCTCGATTGCCGCTATTGTCATACGTCCGTGGAGGATTCCAGTTTCGCGGGAATTCCGCCCACCAAGACCTGCATGACCTGCCACTCGAAAATCTGGACCGATGCGCCGGTGCTGGAACCGGTTCGCGAAAGCTGGCGAACCCAGTTGCCCATGGAGTGGACCCGCGTTCACAACCTCCCCGATTTCGTCTACTTCGACCACAGCATCCACGTGAACAAGGGAGTCGGCTGCACCACCTGTCACGGCCAGGTCGCCGAAATGCCCCTCATGTTCCAGAACGCCACCCTGCAAATGGAATGGTGCCTCAATTGCCATCGCGATCCGGCCGAATTTGTCCGGCCGCGTGCGGATGTGTTCGTCGCCGACACCAACTATCCCGTGCAGAACACGACTCCGGAACTACTGGCCAAGGGACATCAACTTGTGGAACTATATCACATTCCCACGGACGGCCGGTTGACCAATTGCTACACGTGCCATCGGTAAACGTCATGCCCATGAATCAGACGAATCCCCTGTCGGTCGAGCAGCTTGCCGGGCTGGCGCGTCGGCGTGGCCGGAACTATTGGAAGGGCCTGGAGGAATTGGCCCAGACGCCGGAATTTCAGGCGCGTCTGGCGGATGAGTTCCCGGCGTCGGCGTCGCAGTGGTCGGGGGGCTTCAGCCGCCGACGATTTTTGCAGGTCATGGGGGCATCGCTGGCACTGGGCGGGCTGACCGGTTGCGTGAAGTCGCCGCAGGAGAAGATCGTTCCCTACGTGCAGCAGCCGGAACTCCTGACGCCGGGCAAACCGCTGTATTATTCGACGGCGTTTGTCCTGGGCGGATTCGCCCGCGGGATCGTTGTTGAGCAGCACGAAGGCCGGCCCACCAAGATCGAGGGCAATCCCGATCATCCCGCCAGTCTGGGGCACACCGACGCGATCACGCAGGCGTCGATCCTGGGCCTGTACGATCCGGATCGGTCCAAGGTCTTCAGTTGCGAAGGCGACGTCACCACCTGGAGCCGGTTTGCCTATGTGATGGCCAACGAGATGCAGGCCAAGCGCAACCAGAAGGGCAAAGGGCTGGTGCTGCTCACCGAGACGGTAACCTCGCCGACTCTGGCGGCGCAGATTCGTTCGCTTCTGGCGGAATTGCCGCTGGCGGCCTGGCATCAATTCGACGCCGTCGGGCGTGACAACGTCCGCCAGGGCGCGAAGCTGGCCTTCGGCGCGCAGCGCAACGTGCTGTACGATTTTTCCAAGGCGACGGTGATCGTTTCTCTGGACAGCAATTTCCTTATCGATGATCCTGGCAGTGTTCGCTATGCAAAGGATTTCTTCGGCGCCCGCCGTGTGAAACCGGACGCGCCGACGCCGCATACGATGAACCGCCTGTACGTCGCCGAGGGAACGCCCAGCACGACCGGGTCGATGGCGGATTGTCGGCTGCCGATTTCCGGCCCAGACATCGCGAAGCTTGCCACGGTACTGGCCGGTCATCTGGGACTTGACGGTGGCGCCAGTCGCTTCGGCGATCTCGACCTCAAGGCGACATTGGAAATGACCGGGAACATGGATGCCACGCACTGGCTCGACGCCGCCGCGCGCGATCTCAAGGCCGCCGGGTCCGGCGGGCTGGTCCTCGTCGGCGAATCGCAGCCGCCGGAGGTTCATGCGCTGGCCCATGCCATTAACGCCCAACTCAAGAGCGCTGCGGCAATGACAAGCGATCCGATCGAGGCCGAGCCGGTCGTCGGAATCGATTCGCTGCGCGACCTGGTTGGCAAGATGCACTCCGGCGATGTCGACATGCTGGTGATTTTCGGCGGTAATCCCGGCTATGCCGCTCCGAGCGATCTCGATTTTGCCGGCGCGATGGGCAAAGTGCGGCTCCGAATCCGCGTCGGGCTTTACGAGGACGAGACTTCGCAACTGTGTCACTGGCAGGTGCCGCAATCGCATCCGCTGGAAGCCTGGAGCGACACCCGCGCCTACGACGGAACCGTCACGATCGTCCAGCCCCTGATCGCCCCGCTCTACAACAGCAAATCCGATCACGAAATCCTCTCCGTGCTGGCCGGCGGACCGGAAAAAGGCGGACACGAAATCGTGCGGACCTATTGGAACGGCCAGCATTCCGGCGATTTTGAAACCTGGTGGCGGACAGCTCTGGA
>CAYQTE010000027.1:0-42342 GCA_964420285.1 uncultured Tepidisphaeraceae bacterium | reverse complement strand
CTCACTCTCTGCTTCCGCCCTGATCCGTGCGTGTGGGACGGGCAGTTCGCCAACAACGGCTGGCTTCAGGAACTTCCCAAGCCGCTCACCAAGCTCACGTGGGACAATGCCGCGATGATCTCGCCAACCCTGGCCGGAAAACTCGGCGTCTGGAATAACGACTTGGTCGCCATCACGGCGGCCGGCAAGACCGTCAACCTGCCCGTGTGGGTTCAGCCGGGCCAGCCGAGCGATACAGTGACGGTCCATCTCGGCTACGGCCGGCGTCACACCGGCAGCGTCGGAACGGGAACTGGCGTCGATGTCTATCCGCTGCGAAGCAGTTCCAATCCGTGGTACACCAGGATCGAAAAGATCGAGAAAATCGACGGAACCTACACTCTGGCAGCCACGCACACGCATCAGACCATGGCCGATCGGTCGCTTCCGGGTGTGCCGGCGGATATTACTCCCGAGGTGGTCAAGGAATCCGGTGCGCATGAGACGGCCGAAAAAGAACTTTCCAACCGCAATCTCATCCGCACGGCAACGCTCGACCAGTTCAATGCCGATCCGAACAGCGCCATCCGCTCGATGGACGAAAAAGGCGTCTCGCTGAGCCTCTATCCGGGCGATCCGAACAACGTCTACGACAAGAACTATAAGTGGGCGATGTCGATCGACCTGACAAGCTGCATGGGTTGCAACGCCTGCGTCGTGGCCTGTCAGTCGGAGAACAACATCCCCGTGGTCGGCAAGGAACAGGTTCTCGCCCAGCGCGAGATGCACTGGATTCGCATCGACACCTATTACACCGGCGAACTGGACGCCCCCGAAACCTATCACCAGCCGGTCCCCTGCATGCACTGCGAGAACGCGCCGTGCGAGGTGGTCTGCCCGGTGGCGGCCACAGTGCATGACAATGAGGGGATCAACAACATGGTGTATAACCGTTGTGTCGGCACGCGCTATTGCCAGAACAACTGCCCTTACAAGGTCCGCCGGTTCAACTTCTTCAACTTTGCCGACGCCCGCCCCAGCATCAAGATGCAGAAGAACCCCAACGTCACGGTCCGAAGCCGCGGCGTCATGGAGAAATGCACGTATTGCATCCAGCGCATCACCTCGACGCGTCTGGAGATCGAAAAGACGCAGGTTCGCCTGGAAGCGGCCGGCGCGCCTCACAATGAGGTCGTGAAGCAGATGCAGGACATGCTCGACAGTTTGCAAACCGCCTGCCAGCAGGCCTGCCCGGCCGAGGCGATCGTTTTCGGCAATATCAATACCGCAACGCAGCCGATGGCCGGTACGAAGAGCCATGTGCTTCTGCTGCAAAATTCACCGCTGAACTACGGAATCCTGACCGATCTGAACACCAAGCCGCGAACCACGTACATGGCCCGGCTCCGCAACCCGCCGCCGCTCGGCGACGCCACCACCGCGCCGGAGAAACCCGCATGACCACGGCCGACGCAATCTCATTGCCCACCAGCGAACTGCCCGTTGTGGCGCCGGGTCACACCTACGGCACCGTCACCGACCAGATCAGCGATGTCGTCCTGAAGCGCAAATTCGGGCTGCGCTGGTACGCCTCGGTCGCTTTGACGCTGTCACTGGTAATGCTTCTGACCACGGCCGTCGGATATCTCCTGCTGCGCGGCGTCGGTATCTGGGGCATCAATCAGCCGGTCGGATGGGGATTTGCGATCATCAACTTCGTCTGGTGGATCGGGATCGGCCACGCCGGGACGTTCATCAGCGCGTTTCTGCTCTTGTTGCGGCAGGACTGGCGCACCAGCATCAACAGGTTCGCCGAGGCGATGACGCTTTTCGCCGTTTCCTGCGCGGGCGTGTTCCCGCTGATTCACGTCGGCCGGCCGTGGGTGGTCTATTGGCTGATGCCCTATCCGAACGTCATGCTGCTGTGGCCGAATTTCCGCAGTCCGCTGGTGTGGGACGTGTTCGCGGTCAGCACGTACGCGACGGTATCCCTGCTGTTCTGGTTCGTGGGATTGATCCCGGACCTGGCAACCTTGCGAGACCGCTCGCGCAATCCTGTGCTCCGCGTCGTATTCGGTGCGGCGGCGATGGGATGGCGCGGTTCGGCCCTGCACTGGCAACGGTATCAGTCGGCGTATCTGCTCCTTGCCGCACTGGCCGCGCCGCTGGTCATTTCGGTCCACAGCGTGGTCGGCATGGATTTCGCCAGCAGCATCGTCCCCGGCTGGCACAGCACGATCTTCCCCCCCTATTTTGTCGCCGGCGCCATCTTTTCCGGTTTTGCCATGGTCCTGACGCTGGCCATCCCCCTTCGCGCCGCATTCAAGCTCGAAGATTTCATCACCACCAAGCACCTGGACAACTGCGCCAAGCTCATGCTCGTCACCGGCATGATTGTCGCCTACGGATATTCCAGCGAGTTCTTCTTCGGCTGGTACTCCGGCAGCAACGCCGAAGAGTTCATGACGCTCAACCGCGCCCTGGGGCCGTATGCCTGGAGCTACGCCCTGCTGATTTTCTGCAACATCATCGTGCCGCAATTGCTGTGGTTCACGCGGATCCGGCGCAGCATCGTGCCGCTGTTCATCATTTCGCTGATCGTGAACATCGGCATGTGGCTCGAGCGGTTCGTGATCGTCGTCACCAGCCTGCACCGCGATTTCATGCCCAGCGCCTGGGCCATGTATACGCCGACGGTCTGGGACATCGCCACGCTCCTGGGCACCATCGGGCTGTTCCTCACGCTCTTCCTGCTGTTCTGCCGATTCCTGCCGGTTATCTCGATCTTCGAGATGCGCGAACTCGTCCACGACACCGCCAAGAAGGAGGCCGCCTGACGGATTTCGCCATGCCGACCACCTCCCAGCCCATCTACGGCCTGCTCGCCGAATTCGACAATGTCGAAGCCCTCCTCGCGGCCGCCAACAAGGTGCGCCTCGAAGGATATCGCAAGGCCGATGCCTTTACGCCGTATCCCGTTCACGGCCTGTCCGAAGCGCTGGGCCTGCAAAAGTCGATCGTGCCGCTGCTGGTCTTCCTGGGCGGGGCGATCGGCGGGCTCACCGGCTTCTTCGGCCTGTGGTTCGCCTGCGTCAACTATCCCCTGGACATCGGCGGCAAGCCCCTTTATAGCTGGCCCGCCTTCATCCCCATCACCTTCGAGATGACCATCCTCGGCGCTGCCGGCATGGCGGTGCTCAGTATGCTCGCCCTCAACGGCCTGCCCCGGCCGCATCATCCACTGTTCAACAGCCAGCGATTCCAACTGGCCAGCCGCGATCGCTTCTTCATCTGCATCGAGGCCGCCGATTCCCGCTTCGACCCGTCGATCACGCGACAATTCCTTCAATCCCTGCACCCTCTTGGCGTCGAGGAGGTGCCGGAATGAGAAATGCTGTTGCACGAAATCTCGCCGTGCCGTCGCCTTTTCCTCCTCTCCCTGTACTCAGGGGGAGGATAGAGGTGGGGGTTCTTCGCATGCGGCACTGGATCGGCCGGCTTTTGCAAGGCGTCTCCCGAGGCAACCCCCACCCCAACCCTCCCCCTGTGTACAGGGAGAGGGGGAAGAAATTGGGCGCGTATCGAATTGCGCCGGCGGGCAGTATTCGGCTCGCAGCCGTCATCGCCATCGCCGCCCTGGCGCTGACCTCCGGCTGTCGCAAGCAGGACATGGCCCGCCAGCAGAAATATCTCCCCGACACGTCCAGCGACCTATACGCCGACGGAATCAGCTCGCGCCCGCTGGTCGAGGGAACCATCCCGCGCGGATTCTCTCGTATCGATACACATCGCTATTTTGGCACCGTGGACGGCCAGGCCGCCACCACCTTCCCCGCCAATTTCCCCACGCAGGGCGATCCGCTTCACAAGGCTCTGCTTCGCGGTCAGGAGCGATTCACCATCTTCTGCTCGATGTGCCACGGCCAGGCCGGCGATGCCAATGGCATCGTCGTTCGGCGCGGCTTCGTCCAGCCCCCCTCGCTTCATCTGGACCGCCTGCGCACCGCACCCGTCGGTTACATTTTCGACGTCATCAACAACGGCCACGGCGCGATGTACGGCTACGGCGATCGCGTCCCCGCCGATGACCGCTGGGATATCGTGGCTTACGTTCGCGTGTTGCAGTTCAGCCGGGCCGTCAAGCCCGCCGATCTGCCCGAGAAGGATATCGCCGCTCTGAAATTGATCTCACCATGACAACGCCATCGTCGCGGACAAATTCGCAGTTGCTGCCGGTCCCCCTGATCGCGGGACTTTGCGCCGTCGCTTGGATTGTCCTGGGCCTCGGATTCTATTACGCCCACGAACAGGCCTTCGCCAGCTACCTGATGGCCTTCATGTTCTTCCTGGGTGCTTCGCTCGGTTCGATGGCGCTTCTGATGATGCAGTACCTCACCGGCGGCGGCTGGGGCCTGGTGCTGCGCCGCCCGGCCGAGGCCGCGGCCATGGCGCTCATGGTGCTGATTCCGCTCTTCATCCCCGTCGCACTGGGCGTGAAATCGCTTTACCCGTGGGCCAATGCCGCCACAGTCGCCGCCGACAACATCCTCCAGCATCGCGCCGGTTACATGAATCTCGGCGGCTGGATCGCGCGATCGGCCGTCTATTTTGTCGTCTGGATGGCCCTGGTCCTCGCCCTGCGCTACCGCTCGCTGGCTCACGATTCCAGCGGCAACCCGGCCATCTACGCCGGCCTCCGCCGTCTTTGCGCTCCGGGACTGGTCATCTACGTGGTCACGATGTCCCTGGCCGGCGTCGATTGGATCATGTCGCGCGATGCCCATTGGTATTCGACCGTCTTCGGCTTCATGCTCGTGGTGGGCCAGGCGCTGACGGCGTTGTCGGTGGTCGTTCTGGTTCTGGCGGTCTTCAGCCGCCGGGAACAACTTCACGACGCTCTTCGGCCCAACGTGCTGAACGATCTGGGAAATCTCTTCCTGACGCTGGTGATCCTCTGGGCGTATATGTCGCTGTGCCAGTTCCTGGTCAGTTGGATGGGAAACATCTCCACCGACGCCGAATGGTACGTCGCCCGCCTGCACGGCGGGCTGGGCGCCATCGGCTCGCTGCTGATCGTGTTTCATTTCTTCATCCCCTTCCTGCTGCTCCTGTCGCGCGATTCCAAACGCCGGATGTCTTTCCTCTGGCGCATCGCCATCCTCATCCTCGTGATGCGCTGGTTCGATCTCTTCTGGATCGTCCGCCCCACCGGATACACCATCTCCCAACAGACGGGTGTCGCCCTGACGCAGATTTTCAGTTACACCGATATCGCCGCGCCGATCGCCGTCGGCGGATTGTGGTTTGTCGTGTTCCAATGGCAACTGGCCCGCGCCCCGCTGCTCCCGCAGCGAGACCCGGCCGTCACGGAGATGCTCAAGCATGGCGAGCACGCCCCCGACATCCTCTAATTCGCACGGCGGGCCCGGACGCCACGAGACCTTCGAGCTCAGTCCGCGCGGACCGTTCATGTTCCTGCTGGTCCTCGGCTTGGCGCTGGTGGTCATCTGTGTCGGTCTGGCCATCGTCGATCAATATCTGGCCAGGTTCAGGGACTCATCCGCCCGGCAGGCCAATGAGCTTCCCCCCGGCTACGTCGCCCAGGCTCATCCCGCGCCGCCCGAACCAAGACTCGAAACCACCGGCGACGCCGTCATCACCGCCGTGCGGGCTCGCGATCAGAAGATCCTCACGACCTACGCCTGGGACGATGACGCCAGAACCCTGGTGCGCATCCCCGTCGATCGCGCCATCGATCTGGTCGTCGCCGCGGGAAACGGTGTCCCGACCACCCTGCCGGCCAATGGCCTGGTTGTCGCGCCCTCAGCGACCCGGCCCACGGGAGGTGCGCCATGACCGCAACCTCACGCACGCTGGGCATGGCCCTGGCACTGGCCGTTTTCTTGCTGTTGTGCCCGATCCGGGCTGGCGCCCAGCCCGGCATGGGCATCGGCTATACCGCCGCTCCCGCGCCCACGCCCGGCCTGTCCAATCCGCCGATTCTCCGCGATGTCGGCATCGATCAGAAGCTGGGCGCGCAGATTCCACTCGACACCGTCTTTAGCGATGAAGCGGGCAATCCCGTCAGGCTCCGCGATGTCATCGGCAAGCGGCCCGTCATCCTCACTCTCGTCTATTTCAATTGCCCGTCGCTTTGCACGCTTGTTCTCAATGACCTTCTGCGCAGCCTCAACTCCCTGGACATCACCGCCGGCCGCGATTTCGATGTCCTCACTGTCAGCTTCGATCCCCACGAAGGCCCGGACCTGGCCCGCCAGAAGAAGGCCGGATATCTCACTCGCTATGGACGGCCCGGCGCTGACGCCGGTTGGCATTTCCTCACTGGCTCCGATGAATCCATCCATGCACTGACCGATTCGGTGGGATTCCGTTACGCCTGGGACGCCTCTTCCGGTACATACGCTCACGCCAGCGGCATCATGATCCTCACGCCCCAGGGCGTGGTCTCCAAATACATTTACGGCATCGATTACGCCCCCGAGGATCTGCGATCGGGACTCCGGGCGGCCGGGCAATCGATGGTCGGCCCGCCCACGGAAGTCATCATCCTTTATTGTTTCCATTACGACCCGGCGACCGGGCAAGTCGGATTGATTGTCACGCGTGCCCTCAGGGTCGGCGGCGTGCTCACGATTCTGGCGATGGGCGGCTTCATTACCCTGGCCCTGCGCAGGGAACGCCACCATCGCGCCGTCCCGCCGGCGAATGACGGCCCCCGATCTCCAACCAACGTTCAACCGCGATAGACATGCACAACGGCATTCCACTCTTTCCGCCCGAGGCTTCGAATTTCGCGCCGCGTGTCGATGCGCTCTTTTTCTTTCTCGTCGCGGTCACCGGGTTCTTCACGCTGCTGATCTTCGCCCTGATCGTCACCTTCATCATCCGCTTCCGCCGCCGCCGCCCCGACGAACGACCCGAGAAGACCCATTCCCACATGGCTCTGGAACTCGCCTGGTCGGTCATTCCCCTGGGCATCGCCATGGTCATTTTCGTCTGGGGCGCCGTCCTCTTCTATCAGTCTCGAACCCCACCGCCCAATGCCGAAACCGTCGCCGTCATCGCCAAGCAATGGATGTGGAAGATCCAGCACCAGGACGGCCACCGCGAAATCAACGAGCTTCACATCCCCGTCGGTCTTCCCATCGTCCTGGAAATGACCAGCCAGGATGTCATCCACGATTTCTCCGTCCCCGCCTTCCGCCTCAAGCAGGACGTCGTCCCCGGCGCTTACACCCACGA
This sequence comes from uncultured Tepidisphaeraceae bacterium, assembly GCA_964420285.1. Lineage (GTDB taxonomy): Bacteria > Planctomycetota > Phycisphaerae > Tepidisphaerales > Tepidisphaeraceae > CAYQTE01. Next base: position 35,100 of record CAYQTE010000027.1, on the reverse strand, counting down.
GTGGTTCATCCCGACCCAGATCGGCCAGTATCACCTCTTCTGCGATCAATACTGCGGCACCGGCCACGCGCTCATGACCGGCACCATCTATGTCATGAGCAAGGAAGACTACCAGCAATGGCTCGGCGGCGCCCCGGCCGAACTGACGCCCCGCGCGGCGGGCGAAAAGCTCTTCACCAACTACGGCTGCATCGCCTGCCACTCGACGCGCGCCCCGTCACTGGCCGGCGTGTTCGGCTCCCAGGTGGCCGTCACCATCGACGGCTCGCCCGCCGTCGTCCGGGCCGATGAAGCGTACATCCGCGAGTCGATCCTTGATCCGGGCGCAAAGATCGTCAAAGGCTATCCCAATATCATGCCCAGCTTCCGCGGCCAGCTCTCCGAAGAGCAGATCATGGACCTCATGGCCTACATCAAATCCCTCTCCGGCGCGGCCGAGGTTCCCAATTACTCCGGCCCCAGCGGCTCGACCACTCAACCCGAACAGACTCCCCCGCCCATGGGCGATGTCCCCTCATTCCCCAATCGAGTGAACCCATGACCGACGTGCTCAATATCCCGGCCGAGCCGACGACTGAGAACTATCTCAATCGCCAGTTCACCGTGCGCAGTTGGCTTCTCACGCAGGACCACAAGCGCATCGGCATCCTCTACATGGTCACGATCACGTTCTTTTTCCTGATCGGCGGCGTGGCCGCCACGCTCATGCGCCTCCAGCTTCTCACGCCCAAGGGACTGCTGGTCGGCCCCGACATGTACAACCGGCTCTTCACGATGCACGGCATCATGATGATCTTTTTCTTCCTGCTCCCCAGCATCCCCTCCACCATCGGGAATTTCGTCATCCCCCTCATGCTCGGCGCCCGCGACCTGGCCTTCCCCAAACTCAATCTCCTCAGCTATTACCTCTATCTCGCCGGCGGTACCCTGGCACTGGTCTCCCTGATCCTCGGCGGCGTCGATACCGGCTGGACCTTCTACACCCCCTATTCCAGCACCTTCTCCAACGAATGGGTCGCACTCACCCTCGTCGGCATCTTCCTCAACGGCTTCAGCTCCATCCTCACCGGCCTCAATTTCATGGTCACCACGCACACCATGCGATGCCCCGGCCTGACCTGGTTCCGGCTTCCCCTGTTCATCTGGTCACTCTACGCCACCAGCCTCATGATGGTCATCGCCACGCCGGTTGTCGCCATCACACTTCTCCTGGTCGCCCTCGAACGCATTTTCCACGTCCACGGCATCTTTGATCCAGCCCTGGGCGGCGATCCCATCCTCTTTCAGAATCTCTTCTGGTTCTATTCGCACCCGGCCGTCTACATCATGGTTCTCCCCGCCATGGGCGTCATCAGCGAAATCATCCCCTGCTTCTCCCGCAAACAGGTCTTTGGCTACCACGCCGTCGCCTTCAGCTCCATCAGCATCGCCGTCATCGGCTTCCTCGTCTGGGGCCATCACATGTTCGTGACCGGCCAGTCGATCTATGGCGGCATGGCCTTTTCCTTCCTCAGCTTCCTGGTCGCGATCCCGTCGGCCGTCAAGGTCTTCAACTGGACCGCCACACTCTACAAAGGCTCGATCGCCCTCGACACTCCCATGCTCTACGCGCTGGGATTCATCGGCCTGTTCACCATCGGCGGCCTCACCGGCCTGTTCCTCGCCTGCCTCGGCATGGACATGCACGTCCACGATACCTACTTCGTCATCGCCCACTTCCATTACATCATGGTCGGTGGCACCGTCCTGGCGTATCTGGGCGCGGTTCATTTCTGGTGGCCGAAAATGACCGGCCGCATGTACCCCGAGTGGTGGGGGCGCTTCAGCGCCCTGATCATCTTTCTTGGCTTCAACCTCACGTTCTTTCCGCAATTCCTTCTTGGCTATCTCGGCATGCCGCGACGCTATTTCGCCTACGCCCCGGAATTCCAGGTTCTTAACGTCATGAGCACGGCCGGCGCTTCCATCATGGGCATCGGCTATTTCCTGCCCCTGTGCTATCTGCTCTGGTCGCTCCGCTGGGGAAAACCCGCCGGCAATAATCCCTACAACGCCACCGGCCTGGAATGGCAAACCCCCAGCCCCCCGCCGGTCGATAATTTCGAGCAGACTCCCGTTGTCACCCACGAGCCCTATTGCTATCACCTTATGGAGATGCCCCGTGCCTGACCATCCGGAACATCTCGGACTTGTCGCCCATCAGTTCGACGACATCGAACAGCAGCGCGAAGCCGCCACGCTGGGCATGTGGGCCTTCCTCGCCACCGAAGTCCTGTTCTTCGGCGGGCTCATCGTCGCCTACGCCGTCTATCGCCACGAGTATTTCCTCTCCTGGCGCAAAGGCAGTGAGGAACTCGACAAGTTCACGTTCCTCAACATCAGCGCCGGGGCCTGGAACACACTGGTTCTCCTGACCAGCAGTCTCACCGTTGTCCTCTCTGTTCATGCCGCAAAACACGGCAAGAACGCCCTCCTCCTGCGCATGCTCCTTGCCACCATGGTCCTGGGCGCCGCCTTCCTGGGCATCAAGTTCCTGGAATACTCCAACGACTACCGCGAACATCTCATCCCCGGCCCCAACTTCAGCCCGGAAGTCTCCAACCATGTACAGCTCTTTTTCGTGATGTATTTCGCGATGACCGGCCTGCACGCCCTCCACATGGTCATCGGCCTGGGGCTCTTCACCTGGCTGGCCGTGCAGACCCTCCGTCGCAAGATTACTCCCGATCGACATCAAGCCGTCGAGACCATCGGCCTTTACTGGCACTTCGTCGATCTGGTCTGGATTTTCCTGTTTCCCCTGCTTTACCTGGTGCGCTGATGCAACACCGCGACGAATCCCTCAAAACCTGCTACATCGTCTACGCCCTGCTGATTGTGCTGCTGGTCCTGACCGTCATCGCCGCGCGCGTCGATTTCTCCCAGCACGGCTTCGATTATCTCAACCTCAACATCGTGATCGCCCTGGTCATCGCCGTCCTCAAAGCCGTCCTGGTCATGCTCTTCTTCATGCACGTGCGGCTCTCCAGTCGATTGACCTGGGTCTTCGCTTCGACGGCCTTCTTTTTCCTCGCGCTGCTCCTGGCCTTCACGGTCGCCGACTATTCCGCCCGGCCGATGGATCGCACCATCGCCCCGCCCGACGCCCCCGTCGTCGCCAATTTCGATCACCCCTGATATGAGCCGCCCGCCCCCGCGACTCCCGCGCTTGCCCTGGCTGAGCGCCATTGGCCAGGCCCGCCGTTCCGCTCCAGACAGTGATCCCACCAACCCCGCCTGGCTCATCGAGCAATTCCGTCAATACCAATCCGTCGATTACGCCCTCTACATTCGCCCCTGGCCGGCCGCAGGGCTCCTTGCCGCTCATCCCCACGATCTGGTCACCGAACGGCTGATCGCCGCCGCCCTCCATCCGCTTCCCATGTCCGCGCTCCCGCGTCCTGGCGAACCTTGCGCCCCCGACGCCGCGCTCCCGGCCGAACCCGATCCATATCTGGACGTTTTCCGCGCCCTGGCACATTTTGCGAGACTGATCTTCGTAGTCCCCTCCGACAGGCCTGACTTGGCGACGCAGCTTCGCGAACTCGCCGCCGCCGGTGATCTGTGGCGATGTATCTTCTGGATGCCCGCCGAACATTCGCTGGCGAATGTCGAATGGCCCACGCTCTGGCCGACATTTGCCGGCGCCTTCACGTCGGCCGCCCTGCAATTACCCCCCTATACCCCCGGCGGCTGGTTCTTCCGCTTCGACCCCGACGGCCGGTCCTGCTCCTTCCGCATTCTCACCCACCCCTCGCGGCAAAAGCTCGCCAGCGCCATCGAGTCCATCGCCTGCGAAATGCAGCCTCCGGCATGAAACAAGAACGCGAACCCTCACATCGCTGTGGGGATTCGCGCCATTGTGGGACAGGGCGTTGACTATACCGCGGGCACGCCGTGGGTGGATTCGGCCAGGCGCAGATGTTGCATTTCCGCCTCCTGGGCCGGGCTCAGGCCGCGGACCACCGGGCACTGTTGTTCTTCCAGGGTCCGGTCGACCCACGCATTGGAGAAGTCGCCGCGCTTGACCGAGGCCAGGTATTCGATATTGGCGTCGCGGTGGGCGTTGAGGCGGCCGAGCAATTCAATGGCGATCCCCACCGGAACCACCACCACGCCCGCCGCATCCGCCACGATCATGTCGCCGGGATTCACCACCACGCCGCCGCAGCAGATGGGGAAGTTGATCTCGCCCGGCCCGCGGTGCAGCGGGCCGATGGGCGTCGTCCCCCGCGCAAAGACCGGGAAATTCAATTCCAGGATGTCCGGAAGATCGCGGACCAGGCCGTCGACGACAAAGCCGGCGATGCCGCGATGCTTCGCCTTGGTCGAGATCAGGTCGCCCAGCACGGCGTTCATGGTCGATCCGCCGGCGTCGATGACGACAATGTCGCCCGGTTCGGCCACGTCCAGGGCCTTGTGGACCATGAGATTGTCGCCGGGGAACACCTTGACCGTCAGCGCAGCGCCGCACAGGGTGTGGTGCGAACCGGTCAGGGCATGAATCGCGGGGTTCACCGCGTACAGGCGATTGAGAAGATCGGAGATATCCGGGGTCTGGAATTGTGCGAATTGCCGCATCAACTCCGCCGGCAGCCGGTGGAAGTTCATCTTCACCCGGAATCCGGGCCCGGGATGGATTTCCGCGGAACGAGGTTTGTTTGCCATGTTTCTCCCTTTCTACGAAACGCCCGCCGCCGCGACCGCCGCGTCTGTGGCGAGAAAATCTTTGTTCACCAAATGTTCGATAATCGACGCAACAGTCCATCGCCCGCCGTCGTCATCAAAGTCAACGGCCGCGAATTCCTCAAATATGCTGCGCACCGCGCGAAACATGCACGGTTCCTGGCCCGCGCCGCGGCAGGTCTCCTCCAGTTCGGCGATTTCCGCAACCCGCCGCCCCGCATGCCGCGGATACGTCGGCAGCATCCGCTCCACCGCCGACACAACGCCCGGATCGAAGCGAGCCAACTCTTCGTTCATTTCCTTCAGCATCCCCTCCCGCAGCGCCAGCGCCGCAACCTCGACGAACAGTGCGGAGATTCCCTTGGGTATTCCCGTCAGGATCATCTTCATCGCCGACGCCCGGCCGATTTCACGGCCCAGCACCCGCACGCGCATGGCATCCTCAAACAGCGTGGCGATCTCCCCCGCCCGCGCACCGCTGAGATACAGCGTTGCCCCGGCGGCCAGATTGCCGGCCGGTCCGCGAACAGAGGCGTCCACGAACGACCGCCCGCCGGCGGTTATGCGATCGCCCACCGACCTGACCAGCTTCGGGCCGATCGAGTTCACATCCACATAAATTGCGCCGGCCGGCGAGAGAGCAGCCAGCTCGGCGTACTGATCCGCCAGCGTCGCCGCGGCGTCGGGCGGCACCACCGACACCACCACGTCCGCTTCCCGCACGACGTCGCTGAGCGAGTCCAGAACGGTCAACCCCGCCGCCCGCCCAAGCCGGACGGTGTGCTGGCTGCGTCCATTCAGCGTCGTCACGACGCGAATGCCGTTTTTCTCCAGCAGGGAGCCGAGAGCAGCGCCCAGTTCGCCCGGATAGAGTATTCCAACGGTGGTGAAAGAATGCATTTGCCTACCCGGCCGAACATACCCAAACGACAGTCGTCGCGTCTTGTTACCTTCACAAGAGGCCGACAGACCGAATATAATCCGCAATGATGCACAAGCAACCTCGGCGCGAATTTTGTTATGAAAATGCAATACGGTGCGGCGCGACTTTGACAACTATTGCCGCTACTTGCGTTAAGACGCAAAGAGTATAGCGTTTGCACCGCCGTCGTATTGCGTACCCGCACCCGACTCTCCACATGACATGATCGCTATTTTCGTATCCCACGTCCCTGGCCAACGCTGCTTTCCTGATTCGATCGCCCGCCGGCACAAACGTTAGATTGCGTTCAGACGTCACATCCCGCCACCCTCGCCCACACCCGCAGTGGCCTTCTTTGACGAAAAAGCGGCCTCTGGTCCGATAGTGCGGGGCCTCTCGCCGCCACGCAAAACACCCGGTGTTTCCGGGGTACTGTCTTCTCCCGATTGGTTTGACACCGCCCTTTCCTGTGGCAATATCACTTCAGCGTGGTCGAGCGGGTCAGTGGATTTTGGAAGTTCCCTAATGAGACCAATGTTGACTACTACACAGGTGGCCCCCGCGGCCGCCCTCGAACGCGACATGGAGCTCCTTGGCGATCCAGCCGGTTCTCCATCGATCGTCGAGGTCCTATGGCGTCACCGGCTGACCTTCGCGGCGGCGGTGACGGTGTGCCTGATGGTCGCCGCCATTTATCTGGTGAGCGCCACGCGCATCTATCGTTCCGTGGCGGATGTCTATGTTCAGCAGAACGCGCAGCAGGTGATGAATGAACATCAGTTGTCCGTGCAGCCGACCGACGGCTTCCTCTTTGCGCAGGCGAATGCCATGCAGTCGGCGCCGGTTCTGAGCCGGGCCCTTAAGAGTATCAACTACCAGAGCATGCAGACATTTGCCCGCGTGAGCGGCGATCCGGTGGCCTGGTTGCGGGCCGGCAACGGCCTGGATGTCGAGCCCGACCGCAAGTCGGACAGTCTGCTCGTTTCAATGGACTCGCCGTATCCGCGCGAGGCGGCGGCCATCGTCAATGCGGTGGTTGACGCCTACGTGGCCGAAACGTCGCAGCAGGATTATCAGGTCGGCACGGAGATGGTGACGATTCTGCGCAAGCAACTGGCCGACGTGGAACAACAGCGTCAGGCCACGTATCAGGACATGCTCAAACTCAAGGAGGACAACCAGTCGCCCTCATTGCGTGAAGACCAGAGCAACGACGTGCTGAATCGCATGTCGGTTCTGTCCAAGGACTATAGCGATGCCGAACTCGAGATCATCGATCTGCAGGCCCGCCAGCAATCGGCCAGGGCGATCCTGACCTCTCCCGAGGCTATTTCCGACTTCGTCGAATCGCAGCAGGCCGAGTCGCGGGATGCGGGCGACACGGAGTATCGCGATCTTCGCTCGCAATTGTCGCAGGCCAGTTCGGCTTTGTCGCTGGGCATCTCGGTGCAGGGCGAGAATAACCCGCGGATCGCCGCGCTCCGCACGCTCAAGCAGGCTCTGGAGGCGCAGGTGGCGGCCAAGGAGCGATCCATCGCCGAGGCCAGTCTGGCGGACATCACGCGCAAACTTTCCGATTGTGAGCAGGAGAAGACGCGGATCAGTGCCGAACTGGACGCTTGCAGGCAGTTGGCCATCGCCCAGGGCGGAGCGCTGGCTCGATTCGCCAGCCTCAGCGCGGAACTGGCCCGCCTGGACCAGAGCGCCAGCGCCCTGGAATCGCGCATCGCCGAAGTCACCGCCAATTCCGCCGATGCCGGACGAATGAACGTCCGCGTGCTGGATCCGGCCCAGGAATCGCAGCGGCCCGTATGGCCGGGAAAATCGCAGATCGTGTGCGCGGCCGTGCTGATGGGGCTGCTGCTGGGGTCCGGCGTGTCCGTCGTCACGGAATGGCGCAAGGGGCGGTTCTCCGCGCCGGCCGAAGTCGAAGCGATGCTGCGAATCCCGATCATTGGCATGGTGCCCGAGATGAACAGGCGGCTTCCGCCGTCGGCGCGCGGGCAACTGGTGTATCTGGATGAGCGCTCGCCGGTGGCCGAGTCCTACCGATCGATCTGCACGACGCTGCACCATGGTCAGGCGCGCGATGCGCGGACGATCCTGATCGCCTCGCCCATGCCCGGTGACGGCAAATCAACCGCCGCCAGCAACCTGGCCATTGCGTTTGCCCGCAACGGCTGCCGCACCCTGCTCCTGGACTGCAATCTGCGCGAACCGGTCCAGCAGATGATATTCGGAATTGACGGCGGAGTGGGCCTGACCAACGTCGTGGCCGGGGAGCGGACTCCGCTGGACGCGATCTATCGAACACAGGTGAACGGCCTGCACGTGATGCCCTGCGGACCCTCGCCGATCAGTCCGCCGGAACTGCTGGCCGGCGAGCATTTTGCCCAGGTTCTGGCCAGTCTGCGTGAGATGTACGACCGCATCATCATCGACTCGCCGCCCCTGTGCAACGTGACCGACGGGCGCATTCTGGCGGCATCCTGCGATGCGACGCTGCTGGTTTTGCGGATGAATCAGTCGATGCGGGCTCATGGACTGCAAGCCGTTTCCGGGCTGCGCATGGTGGGCGCCCGCGTGGTCGGGGTCATCGCCAACGGGGTATCGACCGCGACGACGGCCTGGGGCTACGAATACGGCGGCGGATCGCGCGAATACAGCTCGTTCAGTCTGGCTTTGCCGATGCCAGTCACGCTCGCCGCCAAGGGCGGCAACCGCGAGTCAAACGCCCGCATCTCGACCGGGATGCCGGCCGCACTGCTGGAGGCGGAATCATCCCACGCCCTTTCATGATCATGGCGCCGGTGTGAGCAAAGGCCAGAAGAACCATGAGTATCTCCCTGAGCGAACAAATTCGGCCGCAAGACGGCGCCGGGACGGCAACCGCGACCGCCGACCCACAGGTCGCCGCGCGGCAACGCCTGGCTCCGGCCGGTCGTGCATCGCAACGGGCGACAGCCATTGACGATCGCAGCATCAGCGATTCGGCCGCGTTCTGGATCTCGGCGCGGCGCGCCATCCGCACGGTGCTGCCGATTGTGTCGGCCGACGCGGTAGCGCTTTGCCTGGCGGGGATCATCGTGCAGGCGATTGTGCGGCGGCTCTGCCCGGCGGCGGCGCAGATCGTCGGCGGCGCAGCGCCGCTGGCGTTGCTTCCGCTGATCGTCGCCTACTGGCTGCATGACTTGTATACGGAAATCTGGGTGCATCCGGTCATCGAGTTTCGGCAACTGACGCACATCACATCGATCGGCCTGCTGGCCGCCGCGACGGCCGGGGCTCTTGTGCCGCCATTCCCGCTGTGGTGCGTGCTGGCCATGCCGGCGGCGACCGTGCTGGTGCCGCTGCTGCGCAACATCGTTCGCCAAATCGGCTCGCAGTTTGAGTCCTGGGGTTATCCGACGCTGGTCATTGGCGCCGGCGACGGCGCCAGTCAGATCGCCAAAACGCTGCTGAACGTGCCGCGTTCGGGCTTGCGGCCGGTGCTGCTCACCGATATCGATCAGCGCTGCCGGTCGTCGGTGGTGCCGGTGGTCAACGATCCGGCGATCCTCGACTCAATCGTGCGCGGTCAGGCGATCCGGCACGCGGTCATTTCCCTGCCGGACATGACCAGTGCGCAATTCGCCGAGGTTCTGGATCGGTATCGCGAACTGGTTCCGCACCTGCTGGTTCTGTCGGATACGGCGACGCTGCCGACACTCTGGGGCGCATCGCGCGATCTGGGGCGGCTCAGCGGCATCGAAGTGCGAAACGGGCTGCTCCTGTTTACGTTCCAATTCGTCAAGCGGGCGATCGATCTCTCCATTGCCAGTGTCCTGTTCCTGCTGCTGCTGCCTCTGATGGCGGTGACGGCGATTCTCATCCGCTTCACCAGCCCCGGTCCGATTTTCTATGGGCAGCAGCGGATCGGCCGTCACGGGAGAATGTTCACCGCATGGAAATTCCGATCCATGCGCGCCGATGCCGACGCGGTCCTGAGCCAATATCTGGCCGCCCATCCCGAATTTCAGGACGAATGGAAGCGTGATCACAAGTTGCGCGATGATCCCCGTATCAACCGGCTTGGCGCGATTATCCGCCGCACCAGTATCGATGAATTGCCGCAACTCTGGAACGTACTGCGGGGCGACATGAGCCTCGTGGGTCCGCGGCCGATCGTCCAGGCTGAAGTGCCCCGATATGGCGAGGTGTTCCGCCTCTACACCAGCGTGCGGCCGGGAATTTCCGGACTGTGGCAGGTTTCGGGCCGCAACGACATCAATTACGACGGCCGTGTGCTGCTGGACCAGTTTTACATCCGTCACTGGTCGCCGTGGCTGGACGTGTATGTGCTGGCCAAGACCATTGCCGCGGTGTTGATTGGAAGCGGCGCTTATTGAGCCGATGATCTGTAGCAAGCACGAGGTTTATGTTCAACATCTGGCTGAATCGCGCAACGCTCGAGGGGATGTATCTCCTGGAGCTGACCCGGAGATTCGTCTTCTACCGAAACACGAATCGGCGGGAGATCCGCCAGCACCAACTGGCGTTCTACGAGCGGATCTGGCAGGAAGCCGCCCAGCGCCTGGGGGCGTCGTGGAAATCGATCGGACGGCAGATCGCGGAAATAGACCTCAACGGCTGCCGGACACGCGTGTGCGATTACACCAGCGAAATCGACAGCTCGGTCACCTGCGCCCTGCTGCACGAAAAGCCCCTGGTTCATCAGATTCTGCAACAGCATGCCCTGCCGGTTCCGCGCCACGCGAGCTTTGCACTGCACCATGTGGCGCCGGCGGTCGAGTTTCTCAGGTCCGCCGCCGGCTGTTGCGTGGTCAAGCCGGCCAACGGCGGGGCCGGACGCGGCGTCACCACGGGCATCCGCCGCCGGCGCGATCTGGCGCGTGCCATCGCCGTCGCCGCCGCCTACGGCAACGACCTCATGATCGAAGAGCAGATTCAAGGTGACAACTACCGCCTGCTGTACCTGGACGGTCAGCTCATCGATGCCTTCGTGCGTCGCCCGCCCAGCGTCATCGGCGACGGCCGGTCGAGTGTCGCAGCACTGGTGCGCCGCGCCAACGAACAGCGGCTCGAAGAGCGCGATGCCTTGTCACAGGTGTTGATACCAAAGGATTTCGACATGCGGCAGACGCTGGGGCGACAGGGCCTTTCGCTGCGCTCCGTGCCCGCCGAGGGACGTGTGGTAACGCTCAAGACCGTCGTCAACGACAACTCCGGCCTGGATAACTCGACGGTCACGCACCTGCTGCACCCGGCGATTGTCGAGGCTGGGCGACAGGCCGTCGAGGCGCTGCGCGTGCGCTTCGCGGGCATCGATGTCATCACGCCCAATCCCGCGGTGTCGCTGGCGGACTGCGGCGGCGTGATCCTGGAAGTCAACAGTCCGCCGGGCCTCTATTACCACTATCACAAGCGCGACGGTGCGTTTCCCGCCGCGTATTATGTTCTGAAACGGCTGTTGGCGGAAGACTCGCCGGCGCATCCGCGCGAACATGTCGCCGTCGCCAATCAACTTGAAGGGACGCTGGCATGACCTCCGCCGTTCAATCTGTTTCCGCCCGCAATCGGGCCGGGGCCGACGGCGCTATGGCGCTGCCGCCGGTGGTGCTGCTGGGCGGCGAAGCCAACGCGCTCTCGGCGGCGCGCAGCCTGGGTCGACGCGGCATTCGCGTTTACGCCATAAGCGAACCCGGCGGCTGCATCCGCCACAGCCGCTATTGCCGGCCCGTCATCTTGCCGGACGAAGGCCCGTTCGAGGAAACCTGCGCGAAGTTCCTGCTGGGCCGTGAATCCGATTATCTCAGCGGCGCGGTCCTGCTGGCGTTCAGCGATGCGGCCATACAGGCGTTGTGCCAAAATCGCGATCAACTGCTCAAGAAATACAAGCTGGACGAATCAGCGCCGGCGGCGCAGATGGCGATGCTGAATAAAGTCAGCACCTATCAGGCGGCCCGTGCCGCGGGCGTGCCCACGCCGGCGTTCTGGGTGGTCCAGTCGCGGTCGCAGGTGATCTCGCTGCGAAACGAGCTGGTCTTCCCGCTCATCGTCAAGCCGGTGTTGGCCCACAAGGCAAAAAAGAGCTTCGGCCAGAAGCACGAGCGGGTGGCGAATTTCGACGAATTGCTGCGTGTCCTCGATGCCGAGCATGCGGCCGGCCTCGACGTACTGCTGATGGAACTGATCCCCGGCGGCGACGACTGCCTTTGCAGCTATTACACCTACCTGGACGAATCGTGCGCCGCGCTGTTCGATTTTACCAAGCGCATCATCCGGCGATTTCCCGTCGGGATGGGTCCGGCCTGCTATCACATCACCGACTGGGTACCGGACATCATCGAGCACGGCCGGCGGCTCTTCCGTCACGTCGGCCTGCGCGGGCTGGCCAACGTCGAATTCAAAAAGGATCCTCGCGACGGCCAATACAAACTGATCGAATGCAACGCGCGATTCACCGCCGCGAATTGCCTGGTGGCGGCCAGCGGATTTGATCTGTCGGAATTCGTCTACAACCGGATCGTCGGCCTGCCGCAAACGCCGCTGGTCAATTTCAAGCGGGGATTGCGGCTGTGGGATCCGGCGCTGGATGTGATGTCGTTCCTGGCCCTTCGCCGCCGGGGCGAACTGACGGCGGGACGGTGGATCGCCGGCCTTCTGCACCGCCAGACGTTCGCGTATTTCGCCTGGACCGATCCGCTTCCGGCGCTGGCTCGCGGCAGGAAGCTGCTGAAACTGAGCATCAAGCGCTGGCGGCAAATGGCGGCCGGCGGCGCAGTGCCGCGCGTGGCGGCGAGCGAATCGCAAACGTCGCGCAGCGCGCAGCCAACGGAACCGAGACCTGTTTGACCGGACGACACATGGGCCGGTTCGCCGCGGCGAGTTGGCACGGCGACGGCGTGAAATGCCATGGCACAGACGCAGCCACAAAGTCATAACTTCATCCGCCACGCGGGAATCTACCTGATCGCGCGCGGACTGCCGGGCGTCTTTGCATTCCTCTCGATCCCCCTGTTCTCACGGCTGCTCGACCCGGCCGGCTATGGCAAATACGCCCTGGTCATGGCGACGGTCGGCCTGATCAGTGCGGTGTTCTTCACCTGGATACCGCTGGGACTGGTCCGATTCATGCCCGCGCACCGGCACGCTCCGGCGGCGCTGAAATCGACGCTGCTGTCGTCGGCAACAATACTTCTGGCGATCGCGATCGCGTGTACGGCTGTCATCTGGCTGATTCCGGCGTGGCGGCAGTGGCGCGCCGTGTCGCTGATCGGCTGTGCGCTTCTGGTGGCGGAAACGCCCTACGACATGTTCTGCGAATACACCCGCGCGCAGATCATGCCGTGGCGGTTCATGAGCCTGCAGCTCACGCGCTCGTGCCTGGCGACGTTCCTGGGCGCAGCGTTGATCCGTGCCGGCGCGGGATGGTGGGGAGGCTTGGCCGGCCTGGCCGTCGGCATGGCGATCCCTGTCGCGTTTACCTATCGGCGGGATTGGAGCGATGCGCGGCTCATAATTGACCGCCGGCTGCTGCAACAAGTGGCGCGCTACGCGGTTCCGATCTCGATCACCTGCACGCTGGCGATCGTCATCAGCAGTTCGGACCGCTTCCTGATCGCTTGGCTGAAGGGCGAGGATGTGGCCGGGCTCTATTCGGTCGCCGTCGATCTGACCAACCGGACGCTGTTTCTGATGATGAATGCGATCAATCTGGCGATGTACCCGCTGGCGGTTCGAGCCCTGGAGGATCATGGGAAGGAGGCGGCGCAGGAGCAGATGCGTCACAACGCGTCGCTGCTGCTGGCCGTCGGAGTGCCCTCCGTCGTCGGGATGGGAATTCTGGCCGGCAGCGTGTCGGCGTGCCTGCTCGGCAATAACTTCCGCACGACGGCGTCGGAGATCATACCGCTGGTGGCACTGGGCGCGTTCCTGTCGGGGTTCAAGGCGTTTCATTGGGATGCGGCGTTTCAATTTGCCCACGAGACGATTCACCAGGTCTGGATCGTGCTCATCGTGGCAGCGCTGAATATCGGGCTCAACCTGATTCTCATACCGCGCTGGAGCATCAATGGGGCGGCCTGTGCGTCGGTCATTGCTTACATCGTGAGCATCGTGGTGACGGCCATGGTCGGCCGCCGCTATTTCGCAATGCCCATGCCGCTGCGGCCGCTGGCGCAGGTGATGATCGCGACGGCGGCGATGGCGCTGGTGATCTGGCCGCTGCGCTCGTACAGGGGCCTTGCCGCATTGTCGATACAGGGATTGGCCGGAGCCGCGGTCTACGTGGTGGTGCTGATCGCGTTGAATTTTCTGGACCTTCGCGCATCGCTGGCCCGCTCGTGGCGCTCCAAGCGCCCCGGCGCGAATGAAGCCGTGTGTCTGTCCCCCGAATCGGTCATTGCGGCCGAAGTGGAAGTGGGTCCGTCGTAAGCGTCTTGCCGGAGCCGTCGATGAATCGCGTCTGCATGCACATGCCTTCGGCCGGTGGCGGTCATCCGCTGTACGTGCAGGAGATGATGGTCGCCCTGACGCGGCGCGGGAGTGGCGCCTGCGCGGTGGAATTGGTCACCAGCGTGGATCTGGAGGAGCGATTTCTTTCATCGGAATATCCGGTCCACCGCGTTCTTCCGCGACTGGTACACAAAAAGGAATTTCGCAATCGGCTTTCGTGGGCGGCCAATCGTGCGGTTCATTATCCCGTTCGAGAAAGGCGGTTCCTCGCGTGGCTGAAAAGCCGGCCGGACATCGCGGGTGTTCACTTCCAGGAATTCAATTTCTGGATGCCGACGGTGGTGCGCGCCGTCCACCGCATGGGAAAGAAAGCGTTTTTCACCGTCCACTACGTTCATCCGCACGCTTATCCGCCGCTGTTGCCGCGGGCGGCGTGGGATGCGCGGCACCGTCTGGCCTGCCGGCTGTGCGACCGGCTGTTCGTTCTGTCGGGGCAGGTGCGCGAGGAATTGTCGGCGTTCCTGGGCCACCCGCATCCGCCCATTGAGATCGCCCCTCACGGCGTGTGGACGGTTCAAAACCCGTCGCAACTCCCTTCGCTCGATCAACGCTTGCGTCACAAGCGGCTGCTGTTCTTCGGAACCATGCGGCGCAACAAGGGACTGGATCTTGTGCTTGATGCGATGCCGCAACTTCCCGAGTTTCAATTGACCATCGCCGGCGCGCCGCGCGAAGCGGGATACTTCTACAACGAGGTCATGCCGACGGTCCGGCGGCTTGTGGCCGGCGGCGCCAGGATCGACGTGATCGATCGCTTTGTCACCGACGAGGAAACCGCGTCGCTGTTCGCCAGCCACAGCGCGATTCTCCTTCCTTACACTCGCGAATTCACGGCCCAGAGCGGGGTCATCTTTCTCGCCTTGTCGCACGAAATCCCGGTCGTCTGCAGCCGCGTCGGCGGCCTGAGCGATGTCGTCGATGAATTTCACATCGGCTCGGTCTTCCGCCAGCCGACGGCGCCGGCCCTGGTGGCCGCCGTCCGCACGCTCTTTTCCGCGGAACAATCCAGCGTGCTGGCCGGGCACATCCGCCGGGCCAGGGAACATTTTTCGTGGGACGAATCGGCCCGGGCGACACTGCGGGGATACGCACTGACTTTTCAGGAGCAGAGCAGCACCGATGATTGCCGCGTTGTCACAGTTTCCTGAACAGGGCAGGACCGATCCGGCGCCGTTTGAGCGCGGGCGGCTCTCTCACCTGCGCGGCGGCCGCGCGCTGGCCGCCCTGTTCGGCTTCGTTGCGTTCATCCCATACCCGGCCATCTCCGTCGGCGAACACACGGGAATTCAACTGGGAAATGTGCTGTCGCTGTTGATTGTGGCCATGGCGCTGACTGTTTCCTGGAGGAACAAGCCGTTCTTCCTGCTGCCCCTGCTGCTGGCGCCGGCCGCTCTGTCGGTCGTCAAGGTGGGCCTCGTCAATGACGGAAATATCAGCCTCTGCTTCAAGGCGCTGGCCAGCCTGGCCATTTCCCTGACCGCGCTGACCGCCGCTCAATTCCTGGCACCCCGGTATTCGCTGAGCCTGCTCGGCGGAATTGCCTGGGCGGTGGTTCTTCACACGGCCGTGGGGTTTTGGCAGGTATATGCCTTCTCCCACGGGAAATTTCCGCTGCTGTTTCTCTATGTCAATCCGGGATTCCTGAGCGTTCAGGAAACAGCGCCGACGATCGTCCGATACATTCAACGGCCTTTTGGCATTTTTCCTGAGCCATCGGCCATGTCCAGTTCGCTGGCGCCCTGGGTGTTGTTCTGGATTGCCGAATTGTTCGGGCTGGTGCAACTGAAAGAGCGGCCGACGCGGTGGCAGCGGACGCTGTTCGCGGTTGCGGCCGTGGGCGGTCTGGGTCTGATAATTCTATCGCGGTCGGGGCACGCGATGGTCACGGTGGCGGCGGCGCTGCTGTTTGCGTTGATATGGCTGGTGCGGAGCCGAGCCACGATGCGGGGATTTCTGGTCGTTCTGGCGGTCTTCGGCATCGCGCTGCCGCTGTTAACCATGCTGCTCATTCGGTCGATGAGCACTCGCGTAGAGATACCGCTCGACGTGGATCAGTCCTGGCAGAGCCGGGCGAAATCCCTGTGGATCGGGCTCAAACTCCTGATGGAAGGCGGCCCGCTGACTTTCATCTTCGGCATGGGAATGGGAATGCTCGCCCCGCGCATGGCCGCCGCATCCGAATTTCAAACCACATGGAGCCTTACCCTGTCGTTCCTTTATCAGACCGGAATGATCGGCCTGTTCGTCATGCTGGCGATATTGCGCTATCTTGTGAACATCGGGCGCCAAGCCAGGGGCGGCGTTGTCCTGGCCGCTCTGCTGGGGGTTTGGTTCATCGGTATCACCGTGACAACGAGCTATTCCCAACTTCTCCCGCTTTGGGTGACTCTCGGCTGGCTGACCGTCTGGCCGGGCGTCTGCCATCCGGCACGGCCGGGCCGGGTCGCGGCGTGGCGGCCCCTCGATCCGGCCGCCGCCTGGGCGATGGCAAACCGCAACGATTCGCAATACGCCCGTGCCCGCGGAGAATCGCAAAATTGAGGAGCACATGAGTTTGACGGACGTCTGCACTCCGATCCTTGACACCGCGACGCGCCCCGGCGCCAACGCCAGATCCGTGCTGTTATTCATCAACGGCCTGGGTTATGGCGGCGCCGAAGTACAGGTCGTGCAGTTGGCGACCGGCTTGCGAAAACGAGGCTGGGACACCACCGTCGTTACCATGCTCCCGCCCCGGCGTTTTACCGACGATCTCGATCGGGCCGGCGTTGACCTGGAATGCCTGAACATGCGCCGCGGCGTGGCCGACCCGCGAGCCATCCTTCGATTCCGCAGAATTCTCCGCCGCAAACGCCCGCAGATCGTGCACAGCCACATCGCCCACGCCAACCTCTTGGCGCGACTGGCCCGCCTTGTCTGTCCGATGCCGGTTCTCATCACCACGGCTCACAGCATGATCGAAGGCGGCCGGATGCTGGAAATCGCCTACCGCCTCACCGACCGTCTTGCGGATCTGACGACCAACGTCAGCCAGGCGGCGGTGGATCGCTATGTCCGCATCGGCGCCGCTCCGTCGGATCGCATCCAATTCGTGCCCAACGGCGTGGACCTGGAACGCTTCCGCCCCGATGAATCTCAGCGGCAAAGCCTCCGCACGGAACTGGGGGTGAGCGACCAGTTCGTCTGGCTGGCTGTCGGCCGGCCCACGGCGGCCAAGAACTATCCCAACATGATCGACGCCTTCGCGCGGCTTTCGGATCTCAACGCGCTGTTGCTGATTGTGGGCCGTGGCGAGATGGAGGCCGACCTGCGGCAGCGCGCCGATCAACCAGCTTTGCGTGGGCGCGTGCGGCTGCTGGGGGCGCGGTCGGACGTGGCGGCGCTGATGAACAGCGCCGACGGATACGTCCTGTCCTCCGACTGGGAGGGCATGCCGCTGGTGCTCCAGGAGGCCTCCTGCACGAGGCTGCCTATCGTTGCCACCGATGTCGGTGGAAATCGCGAGGTGGTTGTGGACGGCCGGACCGGCCTTGTCGTTCCGGCCAAAGACCCCGCGGCGCTGGCGGCGGCCATGCGCCGCGTCATGGCCATGACCATCGAGCAACGCCGGGAGCTGGGATCCGCCGCACGCCAGCGCATGGCGGAGGTATTCGATCTGGAACGAGTGCTCGACCGGTGGGAAGGCCTCTATCACGAACTGGCGTCGCGGCGAATACCGGTGCTCAGCGGCCAATGAGGAGGACGTCATGCTCCTGCAATACCAGCTTGATAAACACTCGCACGGCGTGGTTCATGCGGCGGACTCATCCCTGGCCACCGCCGACCGCGCCCTGCGCATCCTTCTGATCGTCGAATCCAGCGGAGCGGGCACGGGGCGGCACGTTCTGGACCTGGCCTCCGGTCTCATCGCGCGGGGCTGCGACGTCCACCTGATCTACTCGACCAATCGCATGGACCGCGCGTTCAGCCGCCGGCTTGCGGACATGCGATTCCTGTGCAAGGCCGTCGTGCCCATGCGCACCTCGATTCATCCACAGGACATTCTGGCCGTTCGCTCGGTCTTTCAATATGTGCGGGCCGCCGGGCCGTTCGACGTGATCCACGGGCACAGTTCCAAGGGCGGCGCCATCGCGCGCCTGGCGGCGATAATCGCGCGCGTGCCGGCGTTCTACACGCTGCACGGCCTGATCATGATGGATCCCATGCTGGCCGGCTGGAAGCGGTTCATGTACCTGTCCATCGAGCGCGCCCTGGCCCTGGCGACCAGCCGCATCATTGCGGTGTCGCCCGAGGAGGCTCGCGCGGCCGTGGCTTTGAAGCTCGGCAGGTCGCGCGTGGTCATCGTTCCCAACGGCGTGGACAAGCCGGAACTGGCGCCGCGCAGCGAGGCGCGCCGGGCCATGGAGATTCCTGACGATGCGGTGGTCGCGGGGTTTGTCGGTCGGCTGGTCGTTCAGAAGGCGCCGGACGTGCTTCTGCACGCTTTCGCCCGGGCCAGCGCGTCGGTGCCGACGGCATGCCTGGCGATGATCGGGTCGGGGCCGATGGACAAGCGATTGCGCAATCTGGCCCGCGTGCTGGGGATCGCCGATCGCGTCCGCTGGCTGGGCGAGTGCGATGCCCGCGAGTTCCTGGCCGGTTTCGATGTCTTTGCGCTGGCCAGCCGCAAGGAAGGACTGCCGTACGTTGTCCTTGAGGCCATGGCGGCCGGTTTGCCGGTGGTGGCGGCTTCCAGCGCCGGCGTCGAGAGCCTGCTGACCAACGACGAGAACGGATACATCGTCCGGCCGGACGATCCCGACGCCTTTGCGGAGGGGCTTGTTTCGCTGTTGCGCGACCCGGTGCGAAGAGCGGCATTCGGTCAGGCGTCGCTGGACCGCGTCGCCCATTTCTCAATCGATGCCATGGTGGACCGGACGCTGGATCTCTACTGCCAGGCCGTATACGCCGAGGAGGACGTGGT
Organism: uncultured Tepidisphaeraceae bacterium; assembly: GCA_964420285.1. Taxonomy (GTDB): domain Bacteria; phylum Planctomycetota; class Phycisphaerae; order Tepidisphaerales; family Tepidisphaeraceae; genus CAYQTE01. Next base: position 15,973 of record CAYQTE010000027.1, on the reverse strand, counting down.
TGGCGGCGATCGAGGGAACAGACCAGGAGAGTCCCGGTGAAGATAGAACTGGTTCAAGGTCAGTCCGCCGAATCGCTGCTCGCCGACGAGCGGTTTCAAAGCCAATGGTCGGCGCTGTGGTCGCAGTGTCCCTGGGCAACCGCGTTTCAAAGCTGCGGCTTCCATCGCGCCTGGTACGCCACCTACCGCAATGAGTATTCGCCGCTCCTGGCGATCTCCCGCGATTCGTGCGGCAATCTGCAAGGATTACTGGCGCTGGCGCGGGCGCCCGACGGCCGGCACATCGTCGCCGGCGGACTTCATGCCGAATATCACGCCTGGATCAGCACGCCGGCTCTGGGGGATGATTTCCCGGCGGCCGCGTTCGCCACGCTGCATCGGGAATCTCATCCCGGGCCGATCGTATTCAAGTTCCTGGCCGCCGGCGCGCCGATCCAATGGCTGAGCCGGCCGGAGATGAAACGGCTGTCGGTGGCCAGGTCGTGCACGCGCCCCATACTCGAGCTGGGCGACGAGCGTGCGGTGCAAAAGTCCCTGAATAAGAGCCACACGAAACAGAAGTTCCGGCGGTTGGGGCAATTGGGTGAGATCACTTTCACCCGCATCGCCTGCCCGGAGGAATTTGAATCGCTCTTTGACCAGATGGCGGTTCTGTACGACTTGCGGCACGGCGCCGTTCAGGGAACCGCGCCCTTCTGCACGGCGCCGCGACAGAAGGAATTTCATCTGGCAATGATGACGACGCCGGGCCTGTTTCACGTCACGGTGCTTCGTGTTGGCCAGCGCCTCGCCGCCGCGCATTTCGGAACGTGCGGCAACGGCGAGCTTCACATGGGAACACTGGTGTACGACCCATCGCTGTCGCGGCACTCGCCGGGACGACTGCTGATTCTGAAATTGGCGCAGATGCTCCAGGCCGATGGGTATCGGCGGGTTGACCTGACGCCCGGCGGCGACGCATACAAGGATCTGCTCGCCAGCAGCGTCGATGTCGTACACACGCTCACGATCCTTCCGCATGCGAGCCAGGCTTTCGTTGTCGCCGCCAGGGAGGGCATCAGGGACACCTGCCATCGGGCCTGTAAGGCGCTGGGAACGACGCCAATGCAGGCTCGCGTGCGACTGCGGAACCTTCCCGCCCCCAGCCAGATCGTGCCGGCCCTGGCTCGCCGCGCCGGCCAATGGGTTTTCAGCCATCGCCCCAGCAGCGTCTATTTCTGCCGGCCGCGGGAAGCCAAACCAACGACAGCGTGCGATCAAATCCAGCGTGACAACTGGGAGGATCTGCTGTCCTATCGGCCGCAGCGAAACGGACCCACGCGGCAACAGTTCCTTTCGATGTCGCTGCAATGGATCGAGCAGGGCCAGCATGTGTACACCGCCACCGAGTCCGGACGGCTTCAGCACATGGCGTGGGTCATCGAGCAGCCGGACCAGCGGCAGGTCGACCAGTGGCTGGCGGACTTCCCGATTCCGTACCAGAGCGTGTTTGTGCATGACTTCCGAGCGATTGCGCAAACGACCAACTGGAACCTGGCCGAGATGCTGCTGATGCGGATCGTGCAGGATGCAGCGGGCGCCTGCGCCGACACGGGCATCATGCTCGCGATTGCCGGCACCCGGCACGACCAGCGCGGTCTTGCCCAGCGGAACGGATTTACCTGCATCGGCTCGTTGCGGCACAACGTCATTCTGGGGCGGCATCGCCGCCGCATCGAGAGCTTTGACCCGGCCGCGTTTGACAAACATGGCGCAACGCACCCGCCGGCGCAGCCCGCGCTCGGCGGCACAACCGAACTGCCCCCGCCGGCGCTGACGGCGTTTGAGCCGCGGCAACTTCAAACCTCCGGGCAACGGCATGATTAGGTCGCTTCAATCCCTGATCCGCAGCGCCGACGCGGCGATCGCGCGGCTCTATCTTTCGCACTGCGCCGAACGCGACTCGCTCATGGGCTTTCTGTTCCATTCGCTGTTTCGCGGCGAAAGCGAGATCGGGAAAAACCACATCGATCCCCTTCAGCGCACAACCGTGGACCAGTTCCGCCAGTTCGTCGAATACTACCTGCACATCGGATATCGGTTCGTCGACCTGGACGACATCGCCCGCGGACTGCCGGCCGGCGGAAAATACGCCGTCATCACCTTCGACGATGGCTATTACAACAACACGCGGGCGCTGCCGATCCTGCAGGAATACGATGTTCCGGCCATCTTCTTCATCTGCAGCGACAACGTGCGCGAGAACCGCTGTTTCTGGTGGGATGTGCTGTATCGCGAGTTGATCGACCGCGGCGTGCCCAGGCAAACCATCTATCGCAACGGCCTGGCGCAAAAGACGCTGACAACCGGGGAGATTGAGTCGCGCCTCGCCGGCCGATTCGGATCGCGGGCGTTTGCGCCGCGCGGCGATATCGATCGTCCATTTTCTCCGTCGGAATTGCGCGATTTCGCACAAAGCCGCCATGTCCGCATCGGCAACCACACCGCCGGTCATGCCATTCTCACCAATTACCCGCCCGAACAGGTCCGGTCGCAGGTTCAATCGGCGCAGCAAGCGCTGCGCGAGATGACCGGGGCCAGCCCGATTGCGATTGCCTACCCCAACGGCGGATACAACCCGGCGATCGCGATGATCTGCCGGGATCTGGGCCTGAGTATCGGCTTCACGACGCAGCAGAGAAAGAACCCGCTGCCGGCCCAGCCGCAAGCGGCGGGCCAGATGGCGCTGGGACGATTCTGCCTTCACGGCAGCAGCCCCATCCTGACCCAATGCCGCACCTGCCGCTCGGACCTGCAGCTCTATCCGCTGATGCGCGACGGATACGTGTCTCTGCGAAGGAGAAGGCACTCATCCCCCACCGCACGGCAGGACGCCGCCGTGGTGGCATCTGTATAGCACGCCGGCGCCGGCTGATTCGTTCCGCCCGGGGCGATTGCACGTTGATTTCAACTCGAATGCCGGGCATGCTTGGCACCGGCCTTGACGGAGCGGCATTTGGGAATGGCGCCGGACGAACAGATCGAGAAACAGCCAACGCGACCCAGGCGACATTGGAAGAGGAATGCCGCGCTGGCCGCGATGGCCTGGGCCTACCTGGCTGCGGTCGTCGCCATCTGGATCTTCCTCTGGCAGGCGGGCAATCGATGGTGGCTGGAGATCGTCGCCATGTTCGCGCCGCGATGGGTTGTCGGCCTGCCGCTCCTGCTGCTGGTTCCGCTGGCGGCGAAATTTCGCCGGCGCCTGCTGTGGATATTGGGCGCTGCCGCCGTTGTGGCCTTGTTCCCGGTCATGGGACTGTGCCTGCCGTGGAGCCGGCTGATTGAATCGGCCACCTCCGCCGGCACGCTTCGGGTCTTGACGTGCAATATTCACGGCCATGCGCTGGAGGCGCCCCGGCTGGCGGCGGTGCTCTCAGCGGAGAATCCCGACATCGTCGTGTTGCAGGAATGGAATCCGCAATTTGCCTCCGCGGTTTTTGCCGCACCCGCCTGGCATATCGTCACGGCGCAGGACTTTTGTCTGGCCTCGCGATTCGCGATTCATCCGGCGATGGCCGTACCGGCGGTTCCGGCCGTCGAGTACCATGTCGAAACCCCTCACGGCCTGCTGGACGTCTTCAACATTCATCTGGCATCTCCACACGCCGCCCTGGGCGCAACGATGCACGGCGTGCCTAACGCGGCCAGCCGTTTGGAAACAAACGGCGTGCAGCGGGAGGACGAAGCTCGCCGGCTGCATCTGATCTTGCAGTCGAAGAATGGGCCGGTGCTCGTGGCCGGGGATTTCAACCTGCCTGGCGACTGCGAGGTATTCCGGGACAACTTCTCCAATCTGGCGGACGCATTCACGACGTGCGGCTTCGGATTCGGCTGGACCTATTACGCCACGTGGACCACGACGCGCATCGACCACATCCTGTGCAGCAACCAATGCGATTGCCGCCGCTGTTGGGTTGGACCTTTCGTTGGTTCACCCCACCGCCCGGTCATCGCCGATATCTCCGTGGATTTCCTAAGGTAAATCCGCGGCAACCGCCATGCCGCTGGCGGCCACGCCCAGGCTGTCGCCGGTGGCGCTGAGGCTGTCGCCCAGGTTGTTGATGATTTCCGCGATATCGTCGATATCGACTATCCCGTGGTTGGCAACGTCCCCACCGTAATATCCCGGCGACTGACCCAGGTTGTTGATCGCCCGCGCCAGGTCCGCCTGATCCACCACGCCATCCAGATTCGTGTCGCCGGTAACAGTATATTTCACCTCGACATCGCCGGCCGGAACCGATAGCGGGTCTTGATTCCAGTCCCCATACCCGACAGCGCGGTTGGCCACGGCGCCGGGGCCGATCACCAGGGAACTCATGATGCACGGGGCGGCCGGGGCGTTCTGCACCCACGTTGCGATCTGCGACTCAGCCACTTTGGCCTCGTTGGCCAGCAGCGTGTTGTTTGTGATATCCAGTGTGCCGGCGATGACCAGGTTGTTGACGCTCAGGACGGTCTGATCCGCCTGCGAATCGGATGGCGCCAGCGCCAGTTCGGCGCCAGCCGCAATCGAGACCGTGCCGAGCACGTTATTCTGCGTCCCGGCGTTGGCGGAGTTGGCGGCGCTGGCGGGAATCGAAAACGACCCGCCGCTGATGGCCACCGCGGCGTTATTACCGGGTCGGCTGCCAATGATCTCCAGCGTGTTCTGACCTGCTCCGCCGCTGAGGGAAATGCCGCCAGTCGGCAGCGGATCGCCGTTGGAGAAATCGAGAACGACAATGTCGCCGCCGGAGGGGCCGAGGTATGTGACGGTGGAGATGCTGCTGGCGAGAATGGACTCTCCCGGCGCGCCGCTGGCTGTGGCGTTGTTCCAGATGTCCACGTGCAGGCCGTCGGGGTCGAGCCTGAGATATTCGAGATTGGCCGAGAGGGAAATCGGCTGCTGGATCGTGAGCGAGCCCGACGTGCTGTTGGAGTTGCCCGCGATGTCGGTGGCGGTGGCCGTGATGGGATAGACCGCGGCGACCAGAAGCGGCGAGATGGCGTTGACGGGCAGAGTCCAGGCGCCGTTGCCGTTGTTTGTCGCGACGTAGGTGAAGCCGTTAACCAGAACAGTGACGGAGGCCGACGGATCGTTGATGGTGCCGCCCAGCGCGGGCGCCGTATTGGTGGTGACCAGCGAGTTGATCGTGATGACCGGGGGAACGGTGTCGATGGTGACCAAGACAGGCTGTGAAGCCGGGAACTGCAGGCCGCTGAGGCTCTGCGATGCCGTGAAGGAGTGCTGCCCATCGCCCAGCGTGGCGGTTCCGTTGGTTGTCACGACGACGGTTGTGCCGGCGGCGACGGCGCTGCCGATGGGCTGGCTGTCGGCATAGAGCGTAACGGTGGCGCCGGCGGTGACGCCGGCGACCGAGAACGCAAGAGCCCTGGCCGGCGTGGAATTGTTGAGATTGGTGATATCGTCGGAGTTGGAAGCGCCGCTGTCGCTGGCGGCGGTCAGGACGGGCGCTGACGGCGCCGGCAGAGGCGCGATCACGCTGAAGATGCCGCTGTCGGCCGTGTGGCCGTTGCCGTCATCGACGTGCAGGTGCAGACTCGATTCGACCTGGGGCACGGTGATGTTGCCAGTCCAGACGCCGCTGGAGAAGGCGATGGAATTCGGCGCAACGGAAACCGGGACGAAACTGGGGACATTGACCCTGAGGTCGACCAGCGGCCAGGTGCCGAGGTCGGGGACAGCGGGAAAACCGTCGCCGGTCAGGAACACGCTGGACCCGATGGTCGCGAAAGAGGGATTGGGCGGCGTGACTGTCGTCCAATAGTAGGTCTGCGCGCCGGTGTATGTGGTGACATAGTATGTTGCGCCCGCCGTCAGCGTTACGGGAGCGGCAAGCTGCGTTTCAGTCCAGGTTGCCGGCGTGCCGTTTACGGGCTGACTGGCAAGCAACATTCCCGTGCTCGACCAGATATCGACCTTGGTGCCGAAGTAGCTGCGAACCGCCGTCACCTGCAAACTGGCATTGGGCGTAATCGGATAACCCCAGGTGTAGGAGACCCCACCGGCGCTGTTGGTGGGGGCGGGGCTGTTCAGGAAAGTCTGTGAGGATATGCCCGGGACGTACGCGCTGATCCCGGCTGATCCGCTGAAGCCTGCAACAAATCCGTTGACGTCCCAGGCGGTGATCCTGGCGGCAAACGGAACACCGGCAGCCTCGGTGGAAGGCGGCGTTCCCCAGGTAAATCCCGCGACCGCGCCGCCCTGCACGGCAAACACATTGCTCGTGCCGGTTGCGCCGCCGGCGGTGGTCGCGGTGAGCTGCGCCGCCGAATCCTCGCCGGCGATGGTGACGTTTCCGGTCCAGACTCCGGCGGTGAAGGCGATTGAACTCGGAGTGATCGGCAGTGTGCCACTGAGACCCGCTGCGGACAGCGTTGCCGAGCCCGCGTATACGATGACCGGTTCGTTGGCGATATTGTAGGCGGTGACCGTTGTGGCGAACGCGACATCGGCGGTTTGCGGCCCGGCGATCGGCGCCATCTTGAGATACGCCACGTTGGCGTCGTGGATGAGAACGCCAGAGGTACCACTGATCATTCCGGCCGCCGTCGCCGTCACGTGCGCTGTCCGGTCGCCGTTTTCCAGATTGTCACTCAGGAAAGTCAGGTTAAAGGTCGCGGAGGTCTGGCCGGCGGGAATGGTGACGGTGGACGGCACGGCCAGAGACGAATTGTCGGATGCGAGATTGACGACCAGTGGTGTCGTCAGCGTGCCGCCCAGGGTCACGGTACCAGCGCTGGTGAGCGTCTGGCCTTCCCAGCCGCCGGCCGGCATTGTGACCGTGAGGTTGTTGTCTGCGTCGGCCACGAACACTTTGGCCGTTCCGCTGGTCCAGTTCTCAACCGATGCCGTGACAAGGACATTATTCCCGCCGTCGATCACGTGATTGTCGATCACGGTGGCGGTGAATGTGGCCCAGTATTGTCCGGCCAGAATAACCACGCTGGCCGGAACCGTGAGGCTGGAGGTCAGACTGGACGACAGCGCCACGGTGATGTTCTGAGCCGGCGCCATTGATGAGACGACGGTTCCAGCGAGGGAGGCAGCGCCTTCGACGGTATTGAAGGGAATGCTGAGGCTCAGCACGGCCGTCTGGTTGCTGTGAACGTTGACGGTTGCATTGAGGGTCGCGTAGCCGCTGGCGGTTGCGGTGACGGTGACCGCCTCCGGGCCGTCCAGTTGGTTGGTTTGGATGACTGTCACCGGCACGGCGACGGACGTCTGGCCGGCCTGGACAGTCACGGTGGCCGGGACTGTCAGGCGGGATGGATCGCTGGACGCAAGGCTGACGGTGACAGCGCTGGTGGCGGCGGGGGTGACCGTGTACGTGCCGCTGAGAGTGCCCTGGCCCTCGGTCATATTGGTTGGCAGGGAGAGAAACGCCGATTGAGCGATGACGTTGAAGGTGTTGCTGTCGCCCGTTTGGCCGGTCCCGTCGTCGACGTGCAAATGCACGCCGGTGCCCGTTTGCGCCATGGTGATGCTGCCGGTCCAGACGCCGCTTGCGAAAGTGACGGTGGTGGGACTGACGGGGACTGACGTAAATGCTCCGACATTTCCTCTCAGGTCAACCAGCCAGAAGGCTTCGTCGGTGTGGGTCGGAAAGCCGTCGCCCTGCACCTGATAGGTCTGGCCCAGTGTGGCAAAGGTGGGATTCGACGGGGTGAAGAACTTGTAATACCAGGGTTTCCCCGCCGGCGTATACACGGAAATCCGATACGTCGTGTTTGCCGACAGCGTGATGGGCGAGGCGAGGGGAGTTTCGGTCCAGACGGTCGGCGTGCCGGATACGGCCTGACTGGCAAGCAACGTTCCGGTATTTGTCCAGATGTCGAATTTCGTGCCAAAGTAGCTGCGAAGGGCCGTGACCTGAATGCTGGTATTGGGGGTGAACGAATAGCCGTCGGTCCAGCCCGCGGAACTGGTGCCATAGTAGTCGTAAGCCGGGCTGCCAAGCATGGTCTGGGACGTAGTCGTGCCGATCAATCCACTGACGGTGGCCGATCCGCTGAAATTGGCCACCTGCCCGTTGGCGTCGCGGGCGGTGAGCGTGGTGGTAAATGGAAGACCGGCGACCTCGGGCGAGGCAATTGTGCTCCAGGTAAACCCGACAACGGCCCCGCCCAGGACGGTAAACGCGTTGCTAGTACCTGTTGCAACGCCGCTGGTCGCTGTGATTCGTGCGGCCGGGTCTTCAGCCGCGATGGTAACGCTGCCGGTCCAGACGCCGGCGGCAAAGGTGATTGAAGTCGGTGAAATCGGCAGTGTGCCGCTTTGACCTGAGGCGGACAGCGTGCCCGAGCCGGCGTAGACCGCGATCACTTCATTGGCGATGTTGTAGGCGGTGACCGTTGCGGTGAAGGCGACGTTGGCCGATTCGGAGCCGGTGATGGGAGCAATCGCCAAATAGGACACGTTGCTGTCGTGGATCACCAGAGCGGAACTTCCCGCTGTCATGCCCGTGGCCGTGGCCGTCACATGAGCGGTCCGATCGCCGTTCTGAAGACTGTCGGTGAGAAACGTCAGATTGAAGGCCGCCGAGGTCTGACCGGCCGGAACGGTGACACTGGACGGAACGGTCAGTGATGAGTTGTCCGACGCGAGATTGACGACCAGCGGCGTGGTGAGCGTGCCGCCGAGCGTGACCGTGCCTGCGTTGGTGAGCGTCTGGCCTTCCCAACCGCCGGCCGGCAGGGATACGGCGACGTACGTGTCATTGTCCGCGACGTTGATGGTGGCCGATCCGCTGGTCCAGTTCTCGACCGATGCGGTGACGGTGACATTGTTCCCGCCGTCGATGATGTGGTTGTCGATCACGGTGGCGGTGAAGGTCACCGTGGTCTGACCGGCCAGCAGAGTGACGGTGGCGGGAACCGTCAGGCTGGACGTCAGGCTGGAAGAGAGAGCGACGGTGATGTTGTCTGACGGAGCGGCCGACGAGGTGATCGTTCCAGTGATCGGCGCGGCGCCCTCGATGGTGGTGGCGGGGAGGCTGACGGTCAGCACGGCGGTCTCGTTGTCGTGAACGTGCATGACGGCGCTGGTGGGTGTGTAGCCAGTGGAGGTGGCGGTAATGGTGACAGCCTCCGGGCCGTTGAGCAGATTGTCGTCGATCACCGTGATCGGGACGACGGCCGAGGTTTGCCCGGCCACGATGGTAACGACGGCCGGTACGGTCAGCCGGGTTGGGTCGCTGGAGGTAAGGTCAACCACCAGATTGGAAGTTGGCGCCGGCGCGACGGTGATGGTGCCGTCCAGGGTGCCCTGCCCTTCGGTGATGTTGCCGGGAAGGGAAAGTGACGAGGTCTGCGGGGACACCGTGAACACATTGCTGTCGGCCAGATCGCCATTGCCATCGTCGGCGTGCAGATGCATTCCAGTCGCGGCCTGCGTCACGGTGATATTGCCGGTCCACACACCGCTGACGAACGTGACGGTGGTCGGAGTAATGGAAACCGCACTGGTTCCCAACACGCCACTGAGCGTGGCCGTTCCATTGAAACTGGCGGCCACGCCGCCGGTGGAGTTCTCGGCCGTCAGCGTCGCGGTGAATGGCAATCCCGCGACCTGCGGCGAGGGGATCGTGCTCCATTGAATACTGGCCACCGGGCTGGCGCTGACGAGTTTGGGAATAAGGATGTTGGCCACGGGTGATCCGCGGCCGGTGACCAGATCGTAGCCAACGCCCGCTGCGTAGCCGTTGTTGCCGGTGGTGATATCGTGAATGGCGCTGGCCGGCAGCGCGTAGATTTGCGGCAGGGTCTTGGTGCTTCCATCCAGAGAGCCCGAGCCGGCCAGAGTGCGGCCCTGATCGACCACGGAGACGATGCCCGCCCAGCATGGGGATGCCACACTGGTGCCGCCGACAGCCAGCCACGGCGCGGATGTGCCGTAATCGTAGCTGTCGTAGATCGACACGCCGGTGTTGGGATCAGCATCGAAGGCGACGTCGGGGATCGTGCGCTGGGTCGTGCTCTGCGTGACCACGCCCTTCTGGAAAGCCGGCTGGGTCTCATAGGCGCTAATGCCCCCGCCACTGTCCGACCAGCCGGATTCGCTGAGATAATTCCCCGATGAGTCGATGTTCAGCGTGGTCCCGCCGACCGCGATCACGTTGGGAGAAAACGCCGGATAGCAGCCCGGTTCGCCGCTGTCGCCCGTTGAGGCCAGAAAGGTCACGCCGGCGTGGCCGGACGGCGTCGTGAAGTATTGATCGTCGCTGGTTTCGGTTGCTGACTCCGTCTCGCCGAAGCTCATGGTGACCGCCACAACGCCGGACAGATTGCGCGCGGTATTGGCGGCATCTGCGATCAGATCGGGATCATCGGCGGCGCTGGCCTCGACCAGCACGATGCTGGCCCCCGGCGCCATTGCGTGGGACCATTCCACGTCCAGCGCCTCCTCGATCTCCCAGTCGTTGCCCTTCCCGCTCGGGTCCGTCCCCGGCAGTGTGCTTCCGCCGGTTTCGTTGACTCGCGTGACGCTCGGCGGGTCGGGCAGGCCGAACGCGACGTCGAAATTGTGCAGGTCGGTCGAGATCGTCGGGTAGTCATAAGCATCGACGATCGCGATGGTTTGCCCCGTGCCGTCGCCCGTCACCGAGCCGAACATGACCTGGTTGATCCCGTAGGCCTGACGTACCTGCGACGGCGACAATCCGGTGGGACCGATGGTATCGAATGGCACCAGGGCGCCGCCGGACACGCCGGGGCTGGAATCGAGCAGGGAATAACTCGGCACATACTGGCCGCTGATCGGCGCACGATTGATCTGCAGCGATCCATCGTGCATCGTTGCGGTCATCCCACGCGGCACCGCGCCCAGCAGCGCGGCCTCGCTTTGGACTCCCGCCACCGCTTGGGGCGAAAAGACAGGCAACTCCGCCAGGCTCGCCGTCGCCGCAAGCAACAATCGACGCTCCAGAGGTTCGATGCCGCACGCGCGCCGACCAAGTCGTCCGCTTGATGGAACGGCCGGCCGGAGATTTCGACGCCCTGATTTCTTTGCTGACACGAACATACCCTCGCCGCCAGCGATAATGCCTCGGTCGCACAAACTCGCCCCTGCGGAGCGGCCGGCCACACTGGCAATTCAACTGCAACCAGTGTCCCCACTTGCGCCGGCCGATGCAACAAGAATCCGGGGAATCGGTAGAATAATTGGGTGCGGCGGCGGCCGATGTGCCGGCGGTCATAACGGCAAAGGCCCACACGAGCCCAGGATGGCGCACAAATTCAGCCGTCCAGATCGCGGGTCCTCTCTGCCCAACCGGGGGTTGTCGCCAAGATTCCATTGTCCTTGGGGCGCACCATCATGTAAACTTACGTTCCGGCCCGGAGGATAGATGCCGACTGGCGCATTTCTTTCTTGATACACGCATCTTAACGGCCCGGCGGAGGCATCATCATGCGGCGAATCGCAATCTGCCTGACGATCTTGCTCGTGTTGCAATCGTTCAATACGCCTGCCGGGGCCATGACGCCTCAAGAGCGCCAGAAGTATTGGGATGCGTTCAGCCAGATCGTCCCGGCGGTTCCAACCTTTGACGCATGGATGAAGGCAACGAGCGCCCTGCCGCCGGACTTTGATGCGTTGCCGAAGGTCAACGCATTGCCCGATCCGCTGACGTTTGCCGATGGGAAGCGCAAGGTGGTCACGGCCCAGGATTGGAAGGATCGGCGCGCCGAGATATTGAAGTTGTATGAGGAATATGACATCGGGACGATTCCGCCCAAGCCGGCGCTGGATCAGATCATAACCATCGATCCGGCCCTGGCGGCGGCAGGGCGCGGGTTTGGGCGCGGGCTGGCAACGGGTCCGGCGGGCGCTTTGGCGCGAGGCGCGCCGACGAGCGCACCGGTCGGTTTGGGCGCACGGGGCGGGGGAATCGGAGGCCTGGGAAGCGGAGCGGCGGCGGGATCGATCACGAAGATTGTCGATTTGAAATACGGGCCGGGCGATCAGTTGACCACGCGCGTCACGCTGACCATTCCGCCGGGCAAAGGGCCGTTTCCAGTCCTGATGTGCGGAACTCCCGCCTGCACGGGTCGTGGGTATATCTGCTGCGTGTTTCCCAACAGCGTTGATCCGGCCGGAGCAAATGATCCGACGGTGAATCTGCGGCGGGCGTATCCCGACTATACGTTTGGGTCGATGGGCCAGGTGGCGTTCACGTCCCGAATGGTGGTCGATTATCTCTACACGCTGCCGGAGGTGGACAAGTCGCACATCGCCATCACCGGCTATTCGCGGCTGGGCAAGGCGGCGGTCATTGCGGCGGCGGTCGAGGAGCGGATTACGGCGGTTGTGGCCGGAAGTACCGGCGTGGGCGGCATTTTGCCCTGGCGCCTCGGCAGCGAATATGGGGCCGCGGAAGGTATCGAATCGACGACGCGAGCGTTCCCGACATGGTTTACCACGCAGCTTCGCTTCTTCAGCGGCCGCGAGGACCGCCTGCCGGTGGACGGCAATCTGCTCCAGGCCCTGATTGCTCCCCGATCCATCATCAGCCTTTACGGCCTCAGTGACGAGGTCGGCAATACCTACGGCAATGAGCAGAGTTATTATTCCTCCGAAAAGGTGTTCAGGCTGCTGGGCGTGCCGGATCGCAACAGCATCATCCATCCGCCGGGACATCACGGCGCCAACGATGTGAACGCCACCATGGACTGGCTGGACATCCAGTTCGGGAAATCGACTGCAAAATGGGACAATGAGTTTCTCTACCCGTGGGACTTTGACAAATGGAGCGCGGATAACAAACAGGCCGTCGACCTGGGCACGTTCCCCGCCCACAATGGCAATGACGTTCTGGCAACGGTCGCATCAACGGCAGACTGGGAAAAGAAGGCTGACAACGTACGTCAATCCGTCCAGTGGATGCTCGGCACACCCGAGGGCGGCAAGGGCGGGTCCGATCCCGCGCAGCGCGGCCGTGAAGATGTGGTTGACTGGGCCATCTCCCGCGCCACCGCGTTCGGTTGGCTTGAGCCGGAAAAGAGCGCCACCGAATATCGCAGCATCACCTTCGGCAAGGGGACTCGCGGCGAGTTGTATTACCCCAAGGGGACCAAACCGGACGCCAAGTTGCCCGCCGTCATCTGGCTGCACGGGTTCAGTTATCCCATGGGATATATGTGGGTTTACCGCGCCAAACCTGATCTGCATCCTATCCTGGCGCTGGTTCGCGCCGGCTACGCGGTCTTCGCCTTCGATCAGACCGGCCACGGGAGCCGGACCGATGAGTTCGCGACGTTCTTTGATCGCTTCCCACATTGGTCGCGCATGGGCCGGATGGTCGCCGACACGCGCGCGGCGATCGACACCCTGCAAAAGGAGCCAATGGTCGATGGAACTCGCGTCTACCTGTATGGCTATTCAATGGGCGGCATGGTGGCGCTGCACACCGCCGTGCTGGACAACCGGGTGAATGGCGTCGTGTCGATCTGCGGATTTACTCCGATGCGAACCGACACCGCCGACCGCGGCACCGGAGGAATCGCCCGTTATAGCGTGACGCTGCCGCTGCTGCCGCGCCTGGGATTCTTCATCGGCAATGAATCGAAACTGCCGTACGATTACAACGAGCTGATGGCGACCGTCGCGCCGCGTCCGGTGTATGTGGTGCAGCCACAGTTGGACCGGGATGCCACCCCCGCCGATGTACACACGGCCGTCGATCAGGCCAGGAAAATCTTCGGCCTCTACAACGCACCAGACAAGATCGTTCTTGATGAGCCGTTTGACTACAACCGGCTGCCGGAGGCGACGCAGGACCGGGCGATCAAGTGGATGACGGAGAACATGAAGTAGCGCAAGATGCCCCGGCGAAGTAAGTTTCGGACGGGCGCTCCCCTGTCGCCCGCGTGCCGTATTTGGGTCGGCGTCGGCGCTTTCAGCACGTCCGATGGCCGTCGATGTTGGCAAAATCGACCTCGTACTTTGTGCCGTCGCGCAGCGTGATGATGGCCCCCAATGGGGAACCGGAAGGCATCATCTCGCGGATTTCGACGTCCTTGATGGGAGACAGTTCTTCCTCCGTCCATTCCCCGTCGTCCGTCTTGTGGAGCATGACAGCGATCATCAGTTCCATCGCCGGGTTCTTGGCTGTCCGCTTTCTATGCGCATAGATAACGGTGCTTTCGTCGGCCTCGGCGTTGCGCCCCACGTGGACCACGCTTTTCACGCCGTCCCAGCCGTGACAGGCGATTAGAGCCACCTTCCTGCCCTGGATCGATGCGGTGATGATTTTGCACCTCTCATCGCCGAACTGCTGGATATTTGCTTTGGCGCCGCCGACGTGAGGCAGCCCAAAATGGCCCAGGGTCAGTTCGTGCTCGAACGCCATGCGCGAGCGGTCAACGCGAATCACCCCACCGGGAATCGTGATGTCAGCCAGGTCGATGATGTATCCAATGCCGTTGTTCGGCGGCTTGCGCATGATGGCCTGCCGGTAGAGCACTCCGCCGCGTACGCCGTTGTACAGCATGCTCTGTGAGGTGGTGAAACCGGCGTTCCGCTCCGCATCGTTCTGGACGGCCAGCCCCGTGAGATAGAAGTTGATGTCATCCCCCCGCACGTCCCGCGGGTCGAGGCTGCGAAAACTGTATTCCATCGCGGTTCCGCCGCCGGGATTGTGGTCTTCCCACGGGAAATGTGTGTTATACGCCAGCTTTGAATAGTTGTGGTCGTCGTAATACACCTTGCCCGGAACGATTTCCGAAGTTCCCGTCTTGCCGTGATTGACCAGGGCAAGGCCCGGCGCTTCCAGCATCACCCTTTCCGAGCGGCCGTCCAACGTCTCCCAGAAGCCCTCGTTCTCCCGCGCCGTCCAGAACGGCGAATCGTCCGGCAGCGCCAGGCACACAAACGGCAGAAACATGAGCAGCGGGCTGGCCGGACAGCTATAGCTCTGCAATACGTATTCCCTGTGCCCGTAAAACCCGAGGCTCGGCACATCGTTTTCGTAAAAGTCCTCCCGCGTCACAAACTGCAGGAGCGACCCCGAACAGAGTCTCCGCGCCCAGCCCGGGTCCAGCGGCGGCTTCTGCTTGAGCATGAACGAAATCGGGAACCCCCCGGACACCCACGTGCGGTAACAGATGCTGCGGGCCCACATGTTCACGAAGCCGTCCCTGCCGAAAAAACGGCCGTATGTCTTCATCATCTCCTGCGCCGATATCTCGATGGCGGCTGCAATTTCCGGATAGTGTTCGTCGCCGAAGGCCCGGTTCCAAATCGTCCCGTAGACCACAAACAGGCTGATCGTATAGTAGTTGTACGTCTGCTCCAGGTACCAGCCTTGTCCTGAATGATACGATGTGACCCACAAGAGATGGCTCTTGAGCAGATCGTCATCGATGGCATACCCGTGCTTTTTGAGGAACGACAGCGCGACGATGTTGAAGATCCGCCAGTTATTCTGTGTGGTCCGATGATGGGCCCACGCCGAAATGGTCGGCGCCATCTCATCCTTCTGTTGCCTGGTAAAGTGCGGCCAGACTACGTCAGGCAACAGCAGAAGCGTCTTGAAAAGCCCGCCGAACTCGCAGGTGAACTGGTACGTGGAATCCGGCAATTCCCCGGGCAGGGGCAGGGAATTGCGATGCCCGGGCGTGAACGCGTTGCACAACTGCCGGCAGTAGTAATCCCGCAGCTTGATGCCGTTGATGGCTGCCTCCGGGTCCACATGCATCAGCGGGCCCGCCAGCGTCATGCTCCGCTCCAGCGCTTCAAACTCAAAGGATCGCCACCGCCACGGCGGCGCATCCGGCTGGGGATACGATTTGCCCGGCACCCGCGGAAAACATATCGGCGTATCAATCGTCGGCACATGCTTGAACGCCCTGGCGAGCAGATATCTCGCCAGATCCACGTAATGTCTCTTGACCATCCCTGTATGTGGGCTCAAGTCAAAGTCCGGCGCTG
>CAYQTE010000026.1:0-55778 GCA_964420285.1 uncultured Tepidisphaeraceae bacterium | reverse complement strand
GGTGACAGGGTGACAGGGTGACAGGGTGACAGGGTGACAGGGTGACAGGGTGACAAGGTGACAAGGGGACAAGGTGACAGGGTGACTGAGTGAGGGTGAGAGTTGTTTACGACGGCTTTATCGCCGCATCTTTGTCACCTTGTCACCCCTTCACCTTGTCACCTTGTCAGTTTCACGAATTGCGATTGGCGATGTCGATCATGCGTCGGGTGAGGCGGGAGCGGTCGTCGTCGCAGGGGTCTCCCGCGGCGCGGCTGAGAATCTGCACGCCGCTGGCTTCGCCCAGGGCGACGGGGATGTTGTCGGCCAGTGCGTCAAAGACGGCCAGCCCGAGGGCCACGTCGCCAAGGGCATTGGCGGCGCGGCTGAGTCCGATGAGATTGACCTTGCCGCCGGGCGGACGGACCAGCGCGGCAAAGAGGCGATCGGCGACGGCTGGCGTGATGGCGCCGCGGGCGATCGCCAGTTGCTTCTTGGCGTTGATCGCGGCCACCAGGGCATCCTGGGCTTCGGGATCGAGCGGGCGCGGAAGGCGCGCGGAGAGTTCGGCGATGCGCTGATCGCGCTGGGCCAGTTGATCGTTTGCCGCGGCGAGTTGGACGGCCGCCTGACGATCCTGATTGTCATCGGTGGCGCGATTCTTCAGATAGTCAATGAGCCGGGCCAGAAGATCATCCGGCGGGCAGGTTTCGCCGTCGGGCAGCAGGCCGTGCAGATCGGCCAGTTGCTCGCTCGAGCAGGCAATGGTGTTCACGATGGACCTCTCAAACCCCGCGGATGTTTTGGCATGGCCGCTCGCCGCGGGTTCACGGGAGGCCGCCTGTATGAATTGACCTTGACCGGGCACGACCGGCACGGGCGTGAGAGCGACATGGACGATCGCCTCGCCCCAGCGCCGGCCGCGGCCGTCGACGTAATCCGGATCGATCCCCACCGAGGCCTGGTTTCGCGCCGCCAGTGCGGCGGCGTCGGCGCCGATGAGTTGGTGCAACGCGACCAGGGCGTCGCCGCGAACCTGAAAATCCACAACCCGGCCCAGAGCGTCGCGGGCGCTGTTGGAATGATCAACGTTGGCGGGGATATGAATGCCCGCGGCGAGCATGCGCCGGCCGATCGAAGCCCAGCGGCGCAGACGCGGCATATCCACATCAAGGCGAAATCCTTGCGTCGGATGAACATAATGCCCGGTGCGGATGATGTCCTTCCAGAGATACGCGACGGGCTGGCCGGCGATGCTCGTGGGACGGGCCGGGGTGGCGATGGGTTGTGATGTGGGCATGGGTTCTCCGTCGAGCGTGCTGGGGAGAGGGGGAGCAGGGGAGCAGGGGAGAGGAAGTGGTCAGACGTCCGAACGTAATGGCAGGCCGAGTTGGCTGAAGAGCGTTTGCAGATCGACGATCCTGGCAACTGCGTCGAAGCCTTGCGGGGTCGAGAGCAATTTGTCGAGCAAATCGCGGGATTGCTGGGATTTGTCGTCCGAGAGCGGAGTGGGAACGAGTTTGACCGCCCCGGTGGCGGCGGGGCCGAAGTTCAGTCGCAGGATGTCGTCGGTGATCTGCTCATTGATGGCGTCGAAGAGTTCGCCTTCGATGAGTTCGCAGTCGAGCACGGCCGTGTCCGTGTGGGTCTGGGCATCGGCGCGGGAGCCGTGGTCGGCTTCCAGGCCGGTGCGCTCCGGGCGCAGCCAGCCGCGGAACATGAGGGAATCGAGATAGCGGAGGTAGTTGATGAAGCCCGCGGCGTGGTCAGCGCCGCCGGGGTCTTTGAAGTCGATGATCCAGGCGCTCTTGCCGGCCAGTTCCGCGGCGATGCGCGGATCGGCGGAGCTGTGGAAGAAATTGGGGACCGCGACGGCTTTTCCATCGGCGATGCTGTTGGCCAGGCTCTGGGCGATCCAGTAATTGGGCCGGTCGGCGCCGCTGGCATCCTTGCTGGTTCCATCGGGATAGTGAATTTGCGTGAGGATGTTGGAGACCTTGGTCTGGTAGCGATGGGCCTTGGCGGCGACCTGTTCCCATTCGACATAGCGGCGGCGGATGTTCTCGTGACGGCTTTTGCCCAGCAGATTGCCGGCTTCACCGTCGCTGGAAAAATGGAACGATTTGGTCGGCGGCAGATCGACGGACGATCCATCCGGGCCGGCGGCGCGAAGTCCGGCGAACGAACCGCCGGAGTCGATCAGGATTTCGGTGAGTCGCGCGTCGGGCAAGAGCGGCTTGAGCCGCGAAAGGCACAACTGCCCGTCGCGCTCCTGCCAGACTTTTTCAAATCCCGCCCAGCCGAATTCCAGGGCGCGAAGAGCGTCGCGCTTCAGCGGGCGGATCAGCGGCGCCAGTTGCCGGACGATGGTCTGTTGCCATGCATCGGATACGGACTCGTCACTCTTTTGCACGATGTAACCATTGGCAACGATGGGGGATTTGACGATCGAAATCGCCAGGGCGATGGTCGGATGGGCCGACATCTGACGATAGAGGGCGATATCCGCTCCGCGCGAGGCCACCGCCGGCGGCGATGATGGACCGGCAGCGGCTATAGCGCCGGCGGCGGGCGGCTGCGATAACGACGTACCGAGAATGGCTGCCAGCGGTGACGGCTGCTGCTGTGCGCCGGTGGACTGGCCGGTAGCAGGACGATCGCTCGATCGCGCAAGGGCCGATCGGATTCTGGAGAGTATTTTCATGGTTATTGCTCTTAGGTAATGATGATCGGCCCGCCGATGAGGGGCCGGTCGGGCAGAATGGGAAACTCGCGTTCGACGAAATAGCGAAGCCAGGCGATGGCGTGAAACGGGCCGAGATCGCCCGGCCAGGGCGCGCTTTTCAGGTCGTCGATCAGCCGCTCGCAGGACGGATCGATGGCGATGGCGGCCGATCCATCGGCGCTGCGGATTTTGGCATTGACGGCATTGAGCGTGTCCTTGACGTGGGGATTGTGGCGTGGAACTTTGTCCTTGAGGCGCACGATGTTGCGGAGGCGGTTCTTGACGATGATCCAATCGGACATGCCGCTGGTGGAGTCGTGGGCGATGCCGGTGGCGTCGCCGTAGATGGCCAGTCCAGAAAGGTTCCAGCCTCTCTCGCGGGCCAGGTCGAGAAAATGCGAGCAGGCATCGTCGGTGCGCGTGCCGGGGAGCGAGAGTTCGGCGAGCACCATGATCCGGCCATCGCGATGCTGGAGGATTCCCGAGCACATGGGAGTGATGTTGAAATCGAGGGACCAGCAGAGATGCAGATCGGGGTCGTAGGCGACGGGCCGCACATGCACGGCGGCATCGAAATCGGGAAAGGCCCGGCCGCCAAGGGCGACGAAACGACCTTCGTATTCCTGTTGAAACAGCCGCTCATCAATGCGCCGGCGCGCCGAGTCGATCTCTTCGGGCGGAAGGATGTCGGCGGATTTCCAGGTGAAGAGTTTCCATTCGGGATCGACGCCGGTTTTGGCCAGATCGACCAGGCGCTCGTAGTCTCGCTGGCCGGACCCGTGCATGTCCGGGACGCCGATGAGCCACGCCCAGCCTCGTCGATCGGCCAGGGCGGGCCGGATGTTGGCATCCCAGATTCCAGGTTTGCAAGTGGCCAGTTCATCGATGATGCAACCATCCCACGGCGTTCCCTCGATGCGTTCGGCTTTGTCGAGTCCCACGACCCACAGTTCCGCGCCGCCGCCGGTGCGGATGCGGAGTTCGGATTCGCTCGTGTCGCGACGGTACTTGAGCGGAACGAGTTTCTTGAGATCCTGCCACCAGATGCGCTTGGCCTGGCTGCGCGTGGGAGCGGCGGCAAAATATCGCGACGGGAGCTCATGCCAGGTATCACGGAAAAGATGATCGGCCAGGCGTCGCTTGGCCAGTTCGGTTTTGCCGCTGCGCCGGCCGGCGGGAACAAGTTTGAATCGGGTTTCGTCGTTCCACAGTTCCCATTGCACGGGGTGAAAGCGAAGCTTAACCCACCTTGGGCCCCATTCGTGGTTCGGGTTCGTCCTGTACGATCGGTCGATCTGCTTGTCCGAGTTCATTCTTACCCAACCACGTCAGCATGGAAGCATTGCCCTTGACCAGAGCGAGTTTGTTCTGCGCCTGGCGAATCGAAATGCGGCGCCGAGCCCGGCCGGCGAGGAGTCGCTTGGCGAAACGCCGCTGAATGGTGGCCACCGATCGCCGGAAGTATTCGGCGATGTCCGTGTCAGTGGCCCCGGCGGCGGCAAGCGATTGAACCTTTTCGGGGTCGATGGGATCGAGTTTGGGCATATGTCTTTCTGCTGAGAGATCACGAGATCAAGCCGAAGCACCGCGCGGCCTCCGGATACGTGGGACCGAAATACAGAAAGCTGGCGGTAAGCCGGCCCGAGCTGCTGGCACGGGCGCGATGGCCATAGCGGCGGTCGAACGAGTTGGCGTGGCCCGGCGGGCGAACAACTTTCCAGCGGAGGGATCGCATCCGGTGCCGGATCATCGCGGGGTGGCCGGTTGTGCTGCGGAATTTGCGGCCGGTCGCGGCAAAGGCGCCGGCGATCAATTCGCTCATCGCGTTGCCGATGCCGACGCCCTGGAAATCCGGCAGGCAGACGGTGCGGTGCTCGCGCCAATCGGTGCGGCCGTTGCTTGTCTGTCTGATGACGGCGGTGAACACGGCGATCTGGCCCTCGACATAGCCGGCGAAACATCGCACCACCGGCGCCAACTTGTCGCTCAGATAGTGATGACGCTTGAACAACTCCCAGGCGCCGCGAAGGGCGGGCCGGATGGTGATGGCAATCGCCGGCCGCCGAAGCCGCCCTCGCGCCAAGCCCGGACCAGACATGTCCAATATCCAGTCGGGTTCGAGCCAGTGGCGGATGTCGTCGTGACAGGAGACGGCGACGAATCGCTTGCAGAATTGGCCGGAGCGAACAGCTTTTGCAGCGGCGCATGCGGCCACCTTTGCGACGGTGCGATCGACGACGCTGGTGAATTCGTCAAAGACGATCAGGTCATTACCAGTCAACAGCGAGCGGGCCAGATCGGCGCGGAATTGCTGGCCGTTGCTCAGCACACGATACGGCTTGAGCCAGTCCGGCGGCGAACTGAACCCAACGGCCGACAGGGCTGCGACGATGCGCTGGATCGGCCCATCGCCGACGGCGTCGACAATGGCGCGATCGTCCGGCCAAGGCTGGCGCGTCATGACCGCATCGCCAAACGCATTGCGGGCGATGGTCGTCTTGCCGGATCCGGACGGGCCGACGATCAGGCCGATTGTCCAAGGTTCGCCCGGGCCGGGAATTTCGGCGGTGAATGTTTCGATGGCACGATCGCGCAGCGGCACATCAAACATCCCGGCGAGTTGGCGCACGCGGAAGGAGTCGTGGATGGGGCATTGGACGGTCGTTTGGATGAGCATGTGCGGCTCGACTCTCAAGACCCCCACCCAAACCCCCACCCCTGGGTACAGGGAGAGGAGATAATGGGACAGGGGACGATCAAAGCGTGAGCAGGCGGCACGACAGGCCGCGGGCGGTCAGTTCGTCGTAAAGGGTTCTTTGTTGCTCCTCATCGGAGCACTCGATTGCGATTTCAAATTTGCCGGCCAGCGCGGATTCATCGACATCTTCGGCCTCGCCCTGGTTGTTGTCGCAATCGCCCGTGATTTCGGCCAGTTCGCTTTCGCTAAAGCCGATATCGCCGATGTCCGGCTCGGCCAGCAATTTCGCCAGCGTAATCGCGTCCCATTCGGCCAGTTCGCCAGTGCGATTATCGGCGATGCCGTAGGCGGTGGCCTCGGCGCCTTTGAGATCGGTGCGGACGATGTTGACCTCGGTCCAACCGAGCGCGCGGGCGGCTTCCAGCGTACCATTGCCGGCGCGGACGATGTTGTTGGCATCGACGACGATCGGCTTCTGCTGGCCGAAGCGGCGCAGGCTGGATTTGATCGACTCGATATTGCGGGCCGGATGGCGGCGAGCGTTGGCCGGATCGGGGGAGATTGACGCGATGGGGACGGATTCGATGTTCATGGGAAGCCGGATTATTCGATCGAGTTATTGTGCGGCCGCGGGCGCGCTGGGGGTTGGCCAGCGCCGCGGCGATGAGAGTCGCTTGATGCCGCTCTTGTAGAGAGCCATGTCGGAATAGACCGCCAGTTGCCGCGCCGAGAGTTTGTCGCCGTCGCGGTTGTCGTCGCGCAGGCCGCGGCTGAAATAGAGCCACGCGCCGGCCAGCACCGCCGCCCAACAGGTCGTGATCGGCGCATCGGCGGCGTCGGCCAGGGGGATGATGTATGGCCCATCGCGGAAAAAGGCGTTGATCTGGGCATCGGCATTGGCCAGGGCGGAAGCGATGCGCGATACGTCCGGCGTCGATTGCGTCGGATCGAGCTGCGACCAGGTCGCGACGTTGGCCGTGCCAAACACATTTTCGATGTCGCCTTGAGCGGCGTAATAGCCGGCAGCGCCGGAGGGGATGGAAGTCAGTGTCGGCATAATCAGCTCGCGGGAACGGTGTAAGTGATGACGGCCAGATTGAAACCGGCCTTGAAGTAGGTGAAACAGTAGGTGACGGCGGGATCGAGCATCATCGGCCCGACCCAACCGCCGTCGTCGCGCGTGCTCGTCGCGGCGACGGGATCGAGCAGCCGGGGAGTCTGGTTGTAATCCGACGCCAGATAGGCGGTGACGGTGACGCCGGAGATCGGCGCGCCGGTGGAATCGCGGGCAAAGAGGCCGCCGGACGGATCGGATTCGGCGGTGATGGCGACCGATCCGTTGCCGGACGCATTGTCCGGTCCGGCCGATGATTCGCCAGTGCCGGTCCAGTCGATCTGAGCGGCCCACTGCGGCGGGCCGTCGGTCGGCGCGGCGGCGCTGCCGCATTGAATGTAGACGTTCACCTGATACGAACCGGCCGTGGCGATTGCGGCCGGGAAATCGAGTGAGTAGTTGGCCTGCACATTGGCTGACAGAACGGTCTTGGTCAGCGACAGGGCGTAGTTGTGCCAATGTGCGGCGGCAAACGGCTCGAAGGCCGCGCCGTTCCAATACTGGCCGGTGGATTGTTGCTCGATCGTCTGATAGAGCGTCAGGCCATCGGCGGTCGTGATGTTGGTTTCTCTGCTCATTTGTTCCCCGGCAACCGCGGCGTTCCCCACTTGTTCTGCAGATACAGCTCGACCAGATTTCGATCCGCGGCCGAGAGCACACTGGCGAATCCGATGATCTCGAAGATACAGCAACTCAGGAAGTCGCTCAGATCGAGCGAACCCAAGGCCATCTTGCGGCTGCTGGACGGCGAGTTGGTGTTGACCGTCAGCAGCATCGGATGCGTGATCGGCGCCATGTCGAATTCGCCGCCGGTGACGGGGTCGAAATAGCCGGCCCACAGGTCCACACCGTCCTTGCGCACGGCCGAGGGCGGCGCGGCATCATGGAACGCGGTGGTGCCCGGCCGCATCGTGCCCAGGCGGGGATAAGTGCCATCGTTCTGCGATTCGATGAATCCGCCGTAATTGTTCCACGTGATCGTGCCCGACATGCCGACGACGAAATACTGAGCGCACACGGCCGGGCTGGTGATCGGCAGCGTGTCGCTGGCGCCGTTGAACAGAATCCCCGGCAGTCCGCACAGGACGCCGGCCGCGAATACCGGCCTGGCGCCGCTGATGGCTTGGGCGGCGTTGTTGCCTCTGCCGCTCTGATCGTTCCATTGCTCGACGGTCTGCCCGTTCGTCGCCGGCGTCGTGCCTGCGTCGCTGTAGACGCCGGCATCCGCCTTGAACCAGAACACCATGCCCGCCGGCAGGCCGGGATTCAGATTTGGCGGGATCGTCGTTCCGTTCCAAGTCACGGCGCCGGCGGTTCGATTGATGGCGTTGCCGCCGGCGCTCGCCCAGTCGCAATCGGAATTGGAGAACGACAGGTTCGACGCCGCGTTGTCCAGGACGACGGCCGCGCCCTGGTTGCTGGTAAATCGCGTCCCGATCGCGCGGGCCGTCATTGTGCCCTGGCACCAGATCGCGGCGATGAAATTGTCGATCGTCCCGCCATGGATCTCGATGTCGGCGGCATTGGCGCCGGCGACCTGCTGGATGATCCCCGCGTGCTGCGTCAGGCGCGGCGAGATGAGCTTGAGGCGACTGAGCGTACCCGCCGGCTCGATGCGGATGAACGGATACTGATTGCTCCCGGTGAACGTACCCGGCCCGGTCACATCCAGGCCGCCGATAATCAGGTCGTTCACTGTGCCGGCGATGTCGATCTGGCAGGTCTGGTTGTTGACGGCATCGGCGGTCTGAATCAGCGAGTCGATCTGGAAGCGATTGACCACGCAACCGGCGGGGATGTTGATCAGCGGATACGGCGAGAAATGATATTGGTCGGCCAGAATCTGTCCGATGCGCAGGGCGCTGATCTGGCAGTTGAGGTCCAGAAGATGGCCGAATTGCGCGCCGTAGGAGAACGTCTGAAGGTGTATGCGGCCGATGGTCAGATCCATGATCTGGCCGAGGCTGCTGCTGGTGTGCGACGGCACTTCGCCATCGGCGACATAGCCCCAGAAGCAGCCGTCGTAGGTGCTGGAGCCCTCGATGAGTCCGACGGTGACGCGCGCCACCGAGCCGCCATCGCCGGTGGTGATCTTCAGCGGCGACCAGGTTATGTTAGCGGGCAAAATCTTGTCGACGGAGACATCGGTGATGAATCCTTCGATATTGACGGAGCTGGTCTGCGTCGTGGCCGGGCAGGAATTCCGCCAGTCCCACTGGTTCAGGGCCACCAGGTCATCGCCGGTCGTGCCGGCCACGGCGCCGATGTCGATCTGGCTGCACTGGCAATTGACGTGCAGGCCGTCACGCTTGTGGGCGTCGAAGAAGAGATATGGGATGCGTGCGGAGGTGACGGCCGCGAGCTGAACGCCGAATCCCCAGCCGTCGCGGATGGTGATGTTGTCCAGGACCAGGCCGCTCACGCCGTAGAACCCGATCTGCCCGCCGCATCCCTGCCAGGGATTGGTCTTGTCGGAGAGAATTTCCGCCGGCCCCCAATGGCTTGATCCCGGATTGCCCGCGTAATTGCCATCGAAGATGAGATTGCGCAGCGTGATGTTGGCGGCGATCGTGCCCGCGATGCCGTTGGTGCCGGCCAGGATGTTGCGATTGCGCAACATCGTGACGTTGGCGCCGCTGGCGAGTTGAATGGTCGATCCGGCCTGCCCCACGCCGGGCGTGCAGGGATCGCCGAACAACGTCGCATTGGAGTCAACGAGGATATGGTCGCTGATGATGTAGGCCGCGCCGGTATTGGGCAGATAGACCGGCCGGCAAAGCGGCGTGGCGAAATCGTGGGTGGCCTGAATGGCGGCAGTGCAATCGGTGACGCCGTCGGCGATCGCCCCGAACCAGCGGACATCGACCGGCCCGTCGAAGAGGCGAATCCAGCGGCCATTCCCGGAGAGGCCGGTCGGCTGGATGATCGAGCCGCCATTGTCGGCGGAACTCGCCGATGAATCCCAGACGAACATCCCCCCGCCGCCATCGTGGGCGTGGGTATAACCATCGAGGCTCACGCGGGCGTATTGGCAGGGCGCCAGCGCTCGCAGCGACGCCACGTTGGCGACGCCATTGACAGTGGGACGATTGATTTCGGTGGTTTGCATGGCTGGAGTTTGATTGGGAAGAAGAACAGGTGATCAGGAGAACAGGAAACGATTCGTCGCCGTTCACCGCAGGTGCGTCAGAAGGAGGACAAGGAACTTTCTCCTGTTCTACTGCTCACCTGCTCCACTGTTCTCGCGCAGCGCGTCGGGACCGGGGGAATGGGCTGCGATGGCGGCGTTCCATTGGGCCAGCGTCATGTAGTTGGACCACTGGCCTTCGGGGCCGACGTAGTTCAGCGAGCCGGCCGGGAGGTGGTAATCGACTCCCGCCGGCGTGCCCCAGGTATTTTGGCCGATGGTGAACGCGGCGAGGTTGGGATCGAAGATCTTCATCGGTGCGGCGAAATAGTTGCCGATCTGCACGTTGGGCTGGGAATAGGAATTGCCAATCACGCGAGCGCCGGAACCGAACGAAGCAAAGGCTTCGATCGCGTAGCCGTTGGTGCCCTGGTTGGTCAGGGAATTGAAGAGGATTTGGGCGTCGGCGATGTTGCGCCCGACGGTGCGGCCGGTGGAATCGGTGCCGCTGGCGGGCGAGTCGAGGATGATCGACGCGGCATTGTCCTGGCGGATGGTGTTTTTGCGGACCATGACATGAGCGCTTCCGGGTTCGATCTTCACGGGGGAAACGAGCGTGTTGGCCTCGACGACGGCCCACTGGACGGCGGCATTGGGGGAGTTGATGAAGCCCTGCGGAGTTGAGATCGGCCCCAGCGAAATCGGGCCGCCGGGGCCGCCGGTGTTTTGCGCGATCCACCACCATGAGCCATCCTGCGGGGCGAGGATGGATTTGCTGGTCTGGGGGTTGTTGGATTGGAGATTGGCCAGCGTGTTACCGACGATGGCGATGCGCGTGCCAGAGCCGCGGATGAGATGTTCGGTGAGGCTGTTGGCGAATTGGTTGCCGTAGAGAACCGCATCGCTGCCGCCGAGGAAAACCGAATAACCCTGGATGCCGCTGGTGGAACAATCCTGCACAAGCAGGCCGTCGAATTGCGTGTCGGCCTGAACGAAGTAGCCGCCCGTGCTGCCGGCGGCGGAGCATTTGTCGATGGCGATATTGCGGCCGAAAGCGGCGATGGCGAAGGGCGCGCCGGTGAATGTCATGTTGCGGATGACGTTGTCGGAGGAGGTCTTGACGGCGACAAATCCGCCATCGGCGCCGGCGTATTGAATCGTGGCCGGAACATCGCCTCCGAATGTATCAATGCGATCGCCAATGGAGAGACTGAGCGTGGTCGAGATGGGGAATGTGTCGCCGGTGTGCAGGAGCAGATTGGTGCGCGGGCCAAGCCTCGCCGCGGCGGCGGCCAGCGTGGCCAGCGGCGCGGCGGCCGTGCCGGCGTTTTGGTCGCTGCCGGTGTTGGCGACGTAAATGGGCGATCGCGTGTCGGGGGCGACGGAGATGGTGGCCTGATAGATCGTGCTGGAGCGCGTCGCCGCTCCGGCGGGCCCGGATTCGCTGATGAGCGTGCCGGTGATCGTGTAGCTGCCCGGCTGCTGGTAGAGATGTGCGGCGTTGAAACCAGCGGATTGATTGTGCCGCCCGGCCGGATCGCCGAAATCCCAACGGACGTAGGGGATTTGATCGACAGTAGTGGTCGGCGCGGTTGTCGCGGCAATGGCGGTGGCCAGTTGGACGTGAACCGGCGCGGGGACCATTTGTGCGGCCAAGGTCACGGACAAGGCCAGCGCCGGCGCCGTCGATGGCGCCGTGGCCGGCGTCGTAGTTGGCCATTGAGCGGCCAGGGCCGCGGCATCGGCCTGGGCAAGGGTCAGATGCGTCTGGAGATCCTGAACAATTTGCTGCGGATTGGGAGACGTTGGCTCGGTCGAAGCCGATTGCCCGCGAGCCGGCGCAAGGGATTCGGCACGTGAAACGCCCAGTAGCCAGGCGGCAGCGATAAGGGATATTGCGGCGAAACGGTGATTCATACGAATCTCAAATCCGAGATTTCAAATTGCTCGCGACGGCCACATGGTAGCATCATAGCTTTGTGGCCGCATGAACCAGCAGCGCGACGACCGCGGTGACGACGGTCCAGGCCAGCCGCGTATTCACGGCGATCCAGCGCTCTGCCCGATCCATGCGCATGAGCAGCCCGGCCCGGCCGTTGCCGTTGATGCTCGCGTCGAGCTTGGCCAGCAACCGGTCCTGCTGGGCGAGATTGAGTTTGACCTCGGCCATGCCAAGCAGGAGCGACTGGAGATGGTCGCCGCCGTCGCCGCTGGCACGGCGCAGGGCGTCGAGTTCATCCTGAAGTTGGGTAATGCGATCGATCACAGCGTATCCAGGTCAAGCGGACAAATTGCCGAGCCAAGCTGGCTGGCACAGTAGACGCGGGCGGCAAAGGCCGAGCGGCGTCGCGGCACGCCGGCCCGGCCGAGAAGCCTCGTCGCCGCGACGCGCGAGATGCCCAGCGCCGCGGCGATCTGGCGATGTGGGGCGCCGCGGGCGGCCATTGCTACGGCCGCCTCGCGGCGACGGTGGCGCAGGTCGGCAAGTGAGCGATGCGAATCAGATGCGATTGACTGTGACATGGTTCCTCACTCTTGGGTAACAGGTAACACGCTGCGCGAGAAAGTAGAGCAGGTGAGCAGGTGAGCAGGTGAGCAGGAGAGAAGCGAATCAGAACTGCTCTCGGCCCACCAGGCGTATCCCCTGCTCGCCCGTTCAACTGTTCCATTATCTCGCGCCACGTGCGATGACGACGGAGCCGACGCGGGAGCGGTCGTTGCGCAGGGAGGCGAGAATTTCCTCCAGTTCCGGATCGATCTGCTGGCGTTCGAGGTGGCATTCGTAGCTGAGGCGATTGACGACGTAATAGGCGGGGAAGGGCTTGCTTCGGCACTTGAGGCATCGGCGGCAGTGGCACGGGGTGCGCAGGGCTTCGACCTGCCGCTGACGCTGGGCCAGTTCGCGGGCGACGCGGGCCTGGTGGCGGCGCAGCAGTTGCGGCGAAAGTCGGGAGCGGAATTCGGGCGAATTCAGCAGCTCCTGCTGCTGGTCCAGGGCCATGGCGTTCAAGACCCGCCGTGCCGCGTGCTCGGCCATGAGTTCGCATTTTGTTAGGTTTTTGGCGGATGAGCCGGTCATTGGGGAATCGGGCATGATGAAACTCCATATCGGGACAAGTGATCCGGCGGCCCGTCGCCGCCGCGAGGTGCGACAATGCTACCAAATGAAATTCATTTTGTCACTATCAAAGAAAAATAACACGTTTTGACACAACGGGCCCGGTCCGGGGCGGGCGGAGCGGGCCTGCCGGACGCCGACGGCTATTGACAGACCCGGCCGCCGTCATCAAGATCGCGGCGGTCGAGGTGCCCCCCATGCGGTTCCGGCGGGCATGTCCCGGTTCACGTCCGCTTTGTCGGTGAAAAGGAGCAGGAAAATGCAGTCGAGTCGGGACTGAACGTGCCTGCGGAGATCGATGACCAACAAATCGAAAGGAGAAACGCCGTGAACGCCCGTTGCTTCTGCCTGAATGTTGGTGTGCTCATTGGGGCCATTTTGCTGTCGTGTTCGCCGGCCGGTGCCGCGGATGCGGCGGCACGCGAAGTCCGCTCTCCCGACGGCAAGATCGCCATCACCATCCACACCGATGCGCCCCTTGGTTACAGCATCACCGTGGATGACAAGCCCGCGCTGCTTCGCTCGCGGCTGGGTCTTGAACTGGCCGGCAATATCAGGCTCGGCGAGAAGTCGGTTTTACAGGGCGAGGACCGCAAATCGGCCGACAATCACTGGGAAAATGACTACGGCAAGAACCGTGACGTGCGTGATCATTTTGACGAGATGACGCTGACGTTCAAGGAAGGCGGGTTGACGTTTGCCGTCGTGGCCAGGGCGTACGACGACGGCGTGGCGTTCCGCTACGTTCTCCCCAGTCAGGCGGGGATGGATTCGTTTATCGTGACGCGCGAGGCCACGGAATTCACCTTCTCCGATGATGACCCGGTATGGGCGGGCTGGAATAACAAGGACGGCGTCCGCCCCGAGGGTGGATTCATCGGCTCGGGGGAATGGCGATATCTGCCCAATATGCTGTCCAAGCTGAATCCCGATTTCAAACACGGCCTGCCCTTCCTTGTGCAGACGCCAGCGGCGTATGTCGCCATCACCGAAAGCGACCTGCTCGATTGGTCCGGCATGTGGCTGGTGCCCAAGGCCGGCGCAAAGAACACGCTGGAAGCGCAGCTCGCTCCGGCACAACCTGTCGTGCCATGGGCGCCCATGATAAACGGTGCGGCCGGGCAGATCGTTGTGCCGCCCGACTTTGCTCCCAAGGGGCTGGTTGAAGCCAGGACTCCCCACAATTCACCGTGGCGGACATTCATCATCGGCCGTAAACCCGCTGACCTTATCGCCAGCGATCTGGTGTTGAATCTCGCCACGCCGAGCAAGCTGGCGGACACGTCATGGGTCAAGCCGGGCATGGCGTCATGGGGCACATGGTGGTCGGCGACGGGGAAGAACGACCTGCCCACGCTGAAGGAGTACATTCAACTCGCGGCCGATATGGGCTGGCGTTATCAATTGTCGGAGATTGGCGACAAGTCGATCGTGCCGGATCTTGTGGCGTATGGCAAAGAGCGAGGCGTGAGCATCTGGTTGTGGTATCACTTCAACGACTTCATCGACGCCGCCGTTTACAAGCGGGATTTCCCGATGATCGCCAAATGGGGCATTGTCGGCCTGAAGATCGACTTCATCGACCGCGACGATCAGTGGGCCGTCAACTGGTACGAGGATGTCTCCAGGACA
Source organism: uncultured Tepidisphaeraceae bacterium (assembly GCA_964420285.1). GTDB lineage: Bacteria > Planctomycetota > Phycisphaerae > Tepidisphaerales > Tepidisphaeraceae > CAYQTE01. Next base: position 41,385 of record CAYQTE010000026.1, on the reverse strand, counting down.
GCGGCGGAGAATCATCTGATGATTGATTTTCATGGAGCATTCAAGCCGACGGGGCTGAATCGCACCTGGCCCAACCAGATCACGCGCGAGGGCGTGCAGGGCAACGAATACAACAAGTTCGGTCTCAAGGAAACGCCGGAGCACAAGGCCACGCTGCCCTTCACGCGCATACTGGCCGGGCCGGCCGATTTCACGCCCGGCGGCTTCCTCAACCGCCAGCCGTCGCAATTTCAGAGAACCAGTTCCAATACGCAGGTGCAGGGGACACGGGCCAATGAGCTGGCGATGTTTATCCTCATTGAAAGCCCCGTCACCGTGGCCTGCGATTCGCCCGCTCACTATAAGGACGCACAGGGCAACTACCTGCCGGGCATGGATTTCCTCAAGGGCTTACCGACCACCTGGGATGAGACTCGCGGCTTGGCCGGCGAGGTGGGAAAATATGTGGTCGAGGCGCGGCGCAGCGGCAAGACCTGGTATCTGGCCGCCATCTCCGACCGCGACGGCCGTGAACTGTCCGTGCCATTGAATTTCCTGGGGCCGGGCAATTGGAATGTCTCGCTGTGGCAGGATGCGCCGGACAGCGATCAGAATGCCGAACACCTGCTGAAGAACCAGAGAACCGCCGGCTCAACCGACAGTCTGCCATTGAAGCTGGCGCCGTCGGGCGGAACCGTGGCGATCTTTTCGCCCGGGTGATGGCGCGGTATCAAGATCGGGCGGCGATCGGTAGACTTCGCAGGAACAAGAGAAAGGGTCACACATGAACACTTGGCGGAATGGAAAATATTTTGCGGCCTTGCTTTCGGCACTGATCATGATCGGGGCATCGCGCTTGGCATTGGCGGCACCCGTGATATTGACCTCCGGCTGGACATTGCAGGACGTGGCCAAGGTCGAAAAGCCCGGCGATACCGCCGACGCCAGGAAGGCCGAGGCCGACGCCTGGGGCGCCAAACTTTCCGTGTCCGGCGCGACGCAGCAGGGCTGGTACAAAGCCACCGTTCCCGGCACCGTCCTGACCAGTCTGGTCAACGACGGCGTCTATCCCGAGCCGCTCTACGGCGAGAACAACCGCCCGAACATCATTCCCGAATCGCTTTGCCACACCAGCTACTGGTACCGCACCGACGTCGTCGTCCCCGCCGACTATGCGGGCAAACACATCTGGCTGAACTTTGACGGCATCAATTACACGGCCGATGTCTGGGTCAACGGCAAAGAGATTGGGATGGTCAAGGGAGCTTTCGCTCGCGGCATCTTTGATATCACCGACTTTGTCAAAGCCGGACAGCCGGCCGCCATCGCGGTCCGCATCAACCCCCCGCCGCATCCGGGAACGGTGCTGGAACAAACCGTCGCCAACGGCACTGGCGGCAACGGCGGCGCGATCATGCAGGACGGAGCGACGTTCGGCTGCACCGTCGGCTGGGACTGGATTCCCGGCATCCGCGACCGCGACATGGGTATCTGGCAAAAGGTAACGCTCACGACGACCGGTCCGGTGCGCATCGACGATCCCTCTGTCAGCTCCGATCTGCCGCTTCCACGCACCGATTCGGCTGATCTGATGGTGCTGACAACCGTCAAGAACGCGACCGATCAGCCGCAGACGGGCACATTGAAAGGCACGTTTGACGGCGGCGGTTTCTCGGTGCCGGTGACGCTCCAGCCGCATGAGGTGAAGGAAGTCAAAGTCACGCCTGCGGATTCAGGGCCTGGCGCCGCTCAACTGCATATGGCCAACCCCAAGCTCTGGTGGCCCAACACCTATGGCGACCAGTTCCTCTACACGATGCACGTGTCTTTCGACATCAACGGCGCGTCATCCGACGCACGGGACACCAACTTCGGCATCCGCAAGATCACCTACGCCGTTCCGGCCGATCAGACGCTGATTCCGCAGACGGACAACCTGACCATCTTCGTCAACGGCGTGCCGATCTTCTGCAAGGGCGGCGCCTGGGGGATGGATGAGGCCATGAAGCGAATCCCTCGCGATGTTTTGGAGGCAAAGGTCCGCTTCCATGCCCTGGCCAACTACACCATGATCCGCAACTGGGTGGGTCAGAGCACCAGCGAGGATTTCTACGATATGTGCGATAAATATGGCATCCTGGTCTGGGACGAGATGTTCCAGGCCAACGCCAGCGACGGGCCGCAGGTGGGCGGCAACCCCAGCCCCAACGACACGCCGGACGTCCTGGCCCTTCGCCAGGAAACCATCGACATGTACCTCGCCAACGTGCGAGAGAAAGTCGTGCGCTTCCGCAGCCATCCGTCGATCGCGCTGTGGTGCGGCCGCAACGAGAGCTATCCGGCCCCGCCGGCCGTGGCCGACGCCATCACCAAGCTCACCGCCGAGCTTGATCCCGCGCGCTTCTATCAGGCCAACTCCGGCGACGGCCGGGGCGTGCGCTCCGGCGGGCCGTATTCCTGGCGCGTGCCGTCGGCGTATTTCGCGCCGGTGGCCGCCGCCACGACGACGCCGGGCCGGGCCGGCGGCGCCGGCGCCGCGGGCGCTGCTCGCCCGCTCGAACCCTTCAAGACCGAACTGGGCAGCGTATCGATCCCGACACTGGCGGCCATCAAGGCGATGATGCCGGAAAAGGACTGGTACGACCTGAACGACGACTGGGCCTCCCACGATCTGTGCAGCGGCGCGCAGGCGGGCAACACCTTCCCGCAGGGCATCGCAACGCGCTACGGCGCCATCGCCAAGCGCGACCTGGCCGATTTCGTGCGCAAGAGCCAGATGGCCATGTACGAAACCTATCGCGCCATGTACGAAGGCCGCGAGGCCAAGCTCTTTGACCCCTGCGCGGCCGTGCTCACATGGATGAGCAATCCGTCGCAGCCGAGTTTCGTGTGGCAGGTGTACAGCTACGACCTGGAGCCTCTGGCAGCCCTCTACGGCGCCAAGAAGGCCTGCGAGCCGTTGCACGTGCAGCTCAACCTCAACGACTGGCACGTCATGGTGATCAACACCATGCCTCAGGCCAAACCCGGCCTGCAGGCTGTCGTGCGCATCTACAACATGGACGGCACGCCGAAATCCGAAACCACGCTCCCGGTCAATGCCAAGGCATGCGCAGCGACCGACCTGGGCGTGCCGGCCTGGCCGGATGGACTTACGCCCGTGCATTACGTCAAACTGGAGCTCAAGGATGCATCCGGCAAGTTAATTTCCGACAACTTCTACTGGCGCACCACCGCCACGATCTCGCCGGCGGCAGCGCCGCGAGCCGCGGACATTTTTGGTTCCGGCGGCGCCCAGGCGCGTGGCCGCGCTGGCGGCGGCGGTGGCGGCGGCGGACGCGGCCCGGCCGGTGGCGGCGGGGCCGAGGATTTCTCCGCTTTGCAGACGCTGGCGACGGCGGATGTGGCCGTCACGCTGACGCGCCACGATGCGGCCGGCAAGTGCCTGATCGACGCCACGATTTCCAACCCCACGAAGATTCCGGCGTTGCAGATCCACCTGACGCTGCGCAAGCAGCGCACCAGCGACCGCGTGCTGCCGGTGTACTACAGCGACAATTACATCTCGCTGTTGCCCGGCGAATCCAGGACTGTCACCATCGAGGCCGGGTCGTCGTCGCTGGGAAGCGAAACCCCGGAAATCGCGGTCGATGGCTGGAACATCAGCACGGCCGGGCGGACTTTCCCCGCTGGCGGCGGCGCCGCCGTGGCCCTCAACAAGGATGCGTTTGTCGGACCCAAGGAAGTCGCACCCGCCGCTGTCCCGGCCGGGAACTGATATTTGGGAAGTTGTCGGTTCAGAACCTGACAGGATTGCCATAGCCGCAAGTAGGTGCGGTCGGTTCCTTTTTCGAGGAGTCAGCGTATGAAATCTGCCTGCAAATTGCTTGGTGCGCTGCTTGTGGCGGCCTTTCTTGCGGCCGGTGCGCGCGGGGCGGAGCCCAATTACAAGAATTTCCGCGTGGCGATCTACGTCACGCGCGGCACCGTGGGCCAGTGGGCCAATCCGCAGACGCTCGCCCAGGCCTACGACGCCATGAGCCGCCAGGTGAAATTCGACAAGGTCTACCTCGAAGTCGCCAGCGGCCGCACGACCGAAAAGGAAAACACCTTTGACGCCATCAAGAAGTTCTTCACCGACCGCGGCGTGCTGGTGTCCAGCGCCGTGGCGTTTGCGGCCGGACCGCAGGAACGTGATTCGGGCGGCGGGACACTGTCCTATTCGCTGCCGGCGGATCGCGAATACGTCAAATCGGTGGCGGAAATGTGCGCCCGGCACTTCGACGAGATCATTCTCGACGACTGGTTCTTCACGGCGTCCAAGACGGCCGAGGATATCAAAGCCAAGGGCGACATGACCTGGACGCAGTACCGGCTGGCAGCGCTGGACGACGCGGCGCAGACGATGCTGATCAAGCCCGCCAAGGCGATCAATCCGAAGTTCCGGCTCATCATCAAATACCCAAACTGGTATGAGCACTACCAGGGAACGGGATATGACCTTGAGGTGGAACCAAAGATATTCGATGCCATCTACACCGGCGTCGAGACGCGCGATCCGATCACCTGGGAGCAGCACCTGCAGCAGTACGAAAGTTACAGCCTGGTGCGCTACCTGGAGAACATCAAGCCGGGCGGAAATGACGGCGCATGGGTCGATCAACTCGGCACCAACTACATTGACCGCTATCCGGAACAAATCTGGGACGCGGCCCTGGCCAAACCCCGGGAAATCACCCTGTGGGAATGGCCCGGAGCGCTCCGCGCCATCAACGTCGGTACACGCCCGTGGCAGGATCAGGACACCAGCTTCAATTACCAGAAGATGCTGGCGGCGTTTTCACCCCTGACGCCGGGCGCGGCCAATGGCCCAACCACCGGACACGTGGCCTCCGTCGCCCTCCAACAAATGGACGCCATCCTGGGCAAACTCGGCAAGCCGATCGGCCTGGCCGCTTACCGCCCGCCCCACTCCATTGGCGAGGAGTTCTATTACGATTTCCTGGGCATGGCCGGCATTCCAATCGAACTCAGCGGAACGTTTCCCCCGCCGGCCGGGCAGGGCGCCAATGTCTGCCTGCTCACCGAAGCCGCCAAGAACGATCCGGACATCGTTGCCAAGATCAAGAGCCAGCTTTCGGCGGGGAAGAACGTGGTGATCACCTCCGGATTGCTGCGGGCGCTGACGGGCAAGGGCATCGAGCAGATCAGCGAATTTGAATACACCGATCAGAAGGTGGCGGCCACGCAGTTCCAGGCGCGCAAGGGCCAGGTGATCGCCAATTCCATCGTCGATCCGCCGATCATTTTCCCGATCATTCATTTCCTGACCAACCAGTCCTGGAACCAGGTCAACGCGTATGAGACAAAATCCCCGGCCAATGCATACCCGATCGTGATCTCGGACATCTACGATCGCGGCTCGATCTACGTGCTGGCGCTGCCGGACAACATCGCCGATCTGTACCGGCTGCCGACGAGCGTGCTCAATGCGATCCGCAACCAGTTCATGGGCGCGTTTCCGATCCGGTTCACCGATGCCCCGGCGCAGGTGAGCCTCTTTGCGTATGATAACAACACGTTTGTGGTTCAGTCGTTCCTGCCGGTGCCGACGACGGTGACGGTGTCCCTCCAGGGAAATTTCAGCACGATCACGGACATGGTGTCGAATCAGTCGATCGCGCGGTCCCCGGCCCCCGCCGGCGGCGGTCGAGGCCCCGGCGGACGCGGCGCCAGCGTGCCGGCCGGCACGCCGTTTTCGATCACGATCCCGCCGCATTCGTACCGCGCATTTGCGGCGCAGAATTAGAACTGGCCAGGCGGTCCTGTTCGAGCCGGCCCAGCAGGCGAAGCAGCCCGTCGAGGATCGTCAGCGGATGCGGCGGGCAGCCGGGAATGTACAGATCGACGGGAACTGTCCCATCGGCGCCGTTGTGGACCTCCGGGTGGTCGACGTATGGGCCGCCGGAAATGGCGCAGGCGCCGACGGCGATAACGATCTTCGGATCGGGAACTGCGTCGTAGGTTTTCCGCAGTGCCAGCCGCATATTTTCCGTCACCGGGCCGGTGATGAGCAGCCCGTCCGCGTGACGCGGAGCGGCAACGAACTGGACGCCGAACCGGCCCAGATCCCAGCCGATCGTGTTCAGGACGTTGGTGTCGGCTTCGCAGGCGTTGCAGCCGCCGGCACTGACCTGGCGGAGCTTGAGCGACCGGCCGAAGAGCTTCATCAGTTTCTCGTCAAGCTGTGCGGCAAGGGCCAGTTCCTTCTGGGGCTCGACAATCAGATCGGACCGCTGGCGGACGGCCATGCGATAGTCCCTGGAATAGCTCACCGCGCCGGTCGGACAAGCCTCAAGGCAATCGGTGCAGAACAGGCAGCGACCCAGGTCGATCCGCGGCGAAGGACTGATCTTGATCGCCTCGGTCGGGCAGGCGGTGGCGCACTCGTTGCATCCCTCGGGGCACTTGGCGGCGTCAAATTCCGGCCGGCCGCGATATCGATCGGACAGCGGCGGCGGCGCGGCGTCGGGATACCGCATGGTGCGGTGCCCCTGTTGCAGTCTGGCGAGAATGACATCGAACATGCCGGAATCCTTATTCGGTACGCCTACAGGTCGTGTCCGCAGTAGGACAAATCAAAACTCTTGTTGCACAGCGGGAAATCGGAAATCTGCTGGCCGCGCAGCGCCATCGCCAGGCCCGGCCAATTGTGGAACGAGGGATCGACGATCTTATACCGCTCGAACCGGCCGGCGGCGTCCGTAATGGCGACGTGGCATAATTCGCCGCGCCAGCCTTCGATCAGCGAGACAGCCATGTGATTGGGCGATAGCGGTTTCACTTCGGCCCGGATTGCGCCGGCCGGAAGCGATGCCAGTTGTTCCTCGATGAAGGTAATCGATCGCTGGATTTCCAGCCAGCGGACATAGGCGCGGGCGAAGACATCGCCGGATTCCCACGAGGCGACGGGAAGATGAGTGAAGCGGAAGATCCCGGATGGGTGGTCGTTGCGGACATCGCGGACCAGTCCGCAGGCGCGGGCGGCCGGGCCAACCAAGCCCAGTTGCTCGGCGATCTCCCGGCTGATCCGTCCGGTCTCCTCGAAACGCGACATCACCGACGGCGAATCCCAAAGCAATTCGATGGCCGAGCGACAGTCCTTTTTCGCCGCGGCGATGCGGCGCAGCAATTCCTCGGTTTGCGCCTGGTCCAGGTCGAAGCCCACGCCGCCGGGACGGATCATTCCCCGGCCGAATCGGCTGCCGCACAGCAGCGCCGTCATGTTGAGGAAATCGCCGCGGAGCCGGCCGCAGAAACTGGCGGTGGGAAGGAACCCGACATCGCCGGCCATCGCGCCGAGATTACCGACGTGATTGCCCACCCGCTCCAGTTCCAGGGCGATGCCGCGCAGCGCCTGGGCGCGGGCGGGCTTTTGACACTTGGCCAGGGCTTCCAGAAGCAAACAATGCCCGCAGCCATGGGCGACGGTCGAATCGCCGGCCAGAGTCTGGGCATAGTGAATCGAACGTTTGTCCGGGCCGCCCAGCATGGCGCGCTCGACGCCGCGATGCTGATACCCCAGCGAAATCTCCAGGTGAAACACGTTTTCGCCGTGACATTGAAACCGGAAATGCCCCGGCTCGATGATGCCGGCATGCACCGGCCCAACCGCCACCTCGTGGACCTCGTCGCCCTCGACACGATAGTAATCCATCACGCCGACCACCGGCGGCTGGGCCGTCGATCGGCCCCAGGCGTCGTGGCCCGGCCGGTACGAACCGTGGAATCGCACCGGCTTGAACCAGGGATGACCCTCGGGTTTGATGCCGAACTGTTCGGCGATTTCGCGTTCAAAGAGATTGACCTGCGGGCAACGTTTGGTCAGCGACTCGAAGCCGCCCCCGGTGATCTTGGTCGTGGCCAGGCGCAGACGCGATTCCTGATCGTCGGCCAGCACCAGATAAAGCGTGACCGCCTCGTCGGTCGCCCCGGCCATGCCGAACAGGGCCGACACGCGTTGCCCGATCGACACGGCATCGAGAATCGCCTGCCGGAAATCCGGCCCGGAAAGCTCGGGGATCTGGCTTCGGTCGATGGATCGCCCGTTGCCGATGGTGGCCAGGTGATTGGCGAATGTCATGGCCGAACCTCCAGAAAGCGTGCGGCCGATTTCAGCATGTTGTCCAGCGGCGGCGGGATATAAAGACCCAGCAACAGCACCAGGGCAAAGGCAACGATAATCGGCAGGCAGGTCAGCCATCCTTCGCGATACGCGGTGCGGCGCGCTCCCGGCGCCGGCCGGCCTTGAACGACGGTCAGAACGGTGCGGCCCATGCCAATGAAGATGACCAGCAACAGAAACAGAAAGACGCCCCCCACCACATAGCGGCCGAAGCCGAACGCGCCGCGCAAAATCGTGAATTCACTGATGAACGGGCCGAACGGCGGCGAGCCGGTGACGGCCAGGAATCCCAGCAAAAACAGCGTTCCGGAAATCGGCAGCCGGCGCATCGCACCTTGAACTTCATCGACGGTCTTGCCGCCGAATGAGCGGTGGATATTCCCCGCCGAAAGGAACAAGACGCCCTTGGTCAGGCCGTTGTTGATCATGTGCAGCAGGGCGCCGAATATCGCCGGACCGCCGATGCCGATGCCCAGCACAAGGATTCCCATGTGCTCGACGCTGGAATACGCGAGCATGCGTTTGAAATCGCGCTGGCCGACCATGAAGACCGCGGCAAAGGCCATCGAGAGGATGCCCATGAAGACCAGAAGCCGCCCGGTGTAAGCGCCCTCGCCGGCGGCGAGGCAGATTTGGTTCACGCGAAGCAGGGCCAGGAACGCGCAACTGGTGACGCCGCCGGCCAGGAGCATCGCGACGGCGCCGGGCGCTTCGCCGTAGGCATCGGGCTTCCACGTGTGCATGGGGGCCAGTCCCATTTTCGTGCCATAGCCCACCAGCAGGAGGACGAACGCCGCGTGCAGCCACGGTTTGGAGAGCAGCGGCGCGTTGCGCAGAAGGCTGTCAAACAGGAGCGAGGGATCGACCCCCTTCTGCACCGCGGCGTATGCCAGAAAGAAGGAACCCAGCAGTGCCAGCGCGATGCCAACCGAGCCGACCAGCAGGTATTTCCACGTCGCCTCAATGGAGCGCGGAGTGCGATTGAAGTAGATGAGCGGCGCGGTGGCCAGCGTGGTGGCCTCCATGGCCACCCACATCAGACCCAGATGCCGCGAGCAGACAACCAGTGTCGTGGCGGCCAGAAAGAAAAGCTGTCCGACGCAGAAGATGCGGTTGGACAATTCCATGCGGTAATACAGATACCCGATGGAATAAAACGAACAAATCAGAAAAAGCACGCTGAGAAGCAGGAGAACCAATCGGCCCGGCGGATCGAGGGCCAGCCATTGATCCAGTTCAAGCCATTGCCCGGCGACCGGCTGATCCGGCCGCGACAGCACGAGGATTGTCAGGACCAGGTGAACCAGCGCGATCGGCGGCAGCACCCACGGCCGCCAGCGATTGGCGCGGATCACCGCGGCCAGGGCGGCTCCGAGAAGCGGAACGATGATCAATACGACAGCCATAATCTCATTCTTTCAACGTCGACAGCCGGCGCGTGTCCAGCGAGGCAAACTGGTAGTTAATGTGGTGGATGATGATGCTGATCACGAACACGCCGACGAACAGATCGAGCAGCACTCCCAGTTCCACAAGAAACGGAACGGCCTCGATGAGCAGCAGACCGAAGATGAAGATGCCGTTCTCCAGGACCAGATAGCCGATCACCTGCGTGATGGCCTTGATCCGCAATGTAAGCAGGAGAAACCCGGTGAAGATGGTGCTGAAGGCGGCGGGCACGATAAGCAGTTGCGCGTGTCCCGCGCCCAGTGGAAGGCGGGCCGCAAGGCCAATTGAGGCGGCCGTGCCCAGGGCGCCCAGGAGTATGCTGGGCAGAAACCCGATGATCGGTTCGATCTCGCGCTTGATCTGCGCTTCGCGCAGGGCCTTGAAGAGAATCTGCGGAATCACGGAGCCTTTGATGAGGATGGTCGCCACGCCGATGATGATGACTCGCACTGTCAGGTGTTCATGGACCAGCACGAGCATGAGTCCGAGCAACACGCCCTGAAGCGCGGCGGCCTGGATGAGGGCGCGGATGCGGCTGGCGCCGAGCACGAACAGGTTCAGCAGCAGGACGACGACCAGCAGCATATTGAGCACGGATACCATCGCTTACCTCAACATCAGTAGAAATCCGAACCCGCACAGCAGCGACGCCGCGACCAGCAATGTCGGCACGTGGCGGAGTTGAAGCCGCGCCATCACCGATTCGACGATGCCGATCGCCACCGCCACGCCCAGCATTTCAAATACAAACAGGGCCCAATCCGCCACGAACCAGCCGGTTTGAAACGGAAGCACGATGTGCAGCACGACGGCCGACAGAATGAACAGCTTCACGGCCGCCCCGTAGAGGATCGCGCCCAGGAGCGGACCGCTGTGATCGAGGACCATCACCTCGTGGATCATGGTCAGTTCCAGGTGCGTGTTGGGATCGTCGATGGGAATGCGGCAATTTTCGGCCAGAAGCACCACGAACAGCCCGGCCGAAACCAGGCCCAGCGAGGCGATTGGCAACCCGCCCAGCGGAACCGTCAGCGGGCCCAGGAGCATGGGCGAGAGGCTGACGGTGACGGCCGTCGAGAGTCTGGCCAATACGAGAAAAGCCAGAAAGATTGCCGGTTCGCTGAAGCAGGCGAACATCACTTCGCGAGCCGCGCCCATGCCTTCAAACGACGAGCCGGTGTCCAGGGCGGCGCTGGTGGTGAAGAACCGCGCCAATCCCAGCAGATATGCAAAGAGCACCAGATCGCCGGTGAAATGGATCGGGGAATTGAACCGCCCCAGCGGCACCAGCAGGCCGGCGATCAGGATCGACGCCAGCGTCACCAGCGGGCCGGCACGAAACACCCACGTCGTGGCCGTGCTGAACACCATCCCTTTGCGCAGAAGCCGGGCCAAATCGTAATACAACTGCAACACCGGCTGCCCGGTGCGGCCGGCAAAACGGGCCTTGGTCTTGCTGATGACGCCCAGCAGCAGGGGCGGCATCGACAGGAGCAGCAGCAGATGAATGAGAATTGTCAGTATTGTCATGGATAGGTGGTTAAGTCATTCATGCCTTGAATCACGCGAACAACAGGAGCAGGATCAGGATTGCCATAACATAAAGGATGTATAACTGCATGGGGCCGGATTGCATGAACCGCGCCCATCCCATCAGCCACCGGGCCGACGAGAAGGCCGGAATCACCCCACGATCCAGCACCGTGTCCGGCACTTCGCTGGCGAAACTTGACGGCGAGGCAAACACGCCGCCCAGGACCGGCTGTTTCTTGCGCGGCCACAGCGCCCATGTCAGCAAGTCGACGATCGACTGCGTGAACGATGATCCGGTGTATTCCATTCGCGCTGATGGTTGCGCGTAGCCGCAATCCCAGGTGCCCGCCCGCCCGGTCGCATGCCCGGCCGACCAGCGGCGGAACAGGACTGCGCCACCAGCCACGGCCGCCAGAAGCAGGCAGGCCATCGCGCTGAGCCATCGGAAGTTCACAAGCCCGCCAAGGGTCGGATTTGCGATTGCATCAGACCCAGTCCATCCGGCGATCGCGCGGTTGAGCACGCCGCTGGCCATCACCGGAAGCACCCCGATGATCACGCAGCAGCCTGCCAGGAACCACATTGGTCCCAGCATCGCCGGGTGGGGATCGTGTGCGGCGGCGGCACGATCGGAGCGGGGCAATCCGGCAAAGACCGCGCCCAGCAGTTTCACAAAGCTCGCCACCGCCATCGCCCCCACCAGCGCCAGTGCCGGTGCGGCCAATGCCATCCAGCCCCATCCGGCACCGTCACTGGCGGTGCGGAACAGGCCCAGGTAAATGAGCAGTTCGCTGACGAATCCGTTGAGGGGCGGCAGACCGCAAATCGCGGCAGCGCCGATGACAAACATGACGAACGTGCGAGGCATGCTCTTTCCGAGGCCGCCCAGCAGGTCGATATCTCGCGTATGGGCGGCGTGGACGACAGAGCCGGCCCCCATAAACAGCATCGGTTTGAAGAGGCTGTGATTGATCACGTGCAGAAGCGATCCGCCCAGGCCGAGCACAACCCAGGCAGGGTGGTGCAGGGACCGGCCCAGCGTCGCCAGGCCAAGCCCCATAACGATGATGCCGATGTTTTCGATGCTGCTGTAGGCCAGAAGGCGTTTGAGATCTCGCTGGCCGGAGGCAAATGCGATGCCGAGCATGGCCGAGAAGGCGCCGGCGATCAGCAGCGTGCTTCCCCACCAGAGCGGCGGATTGGGCATCATTCCGGCCAGTCGCACCAGCCCGTACACGCCGGTCTTGAGCAGCACTCCCGAGAGGATCGCCGACACATGGCTGGGCGCGTTGGCGTGCCCGCCCGGAAGCCAGACGTGCAGCGGCATGATGCCGGCCTTGAGACCGAATCCGACAGTCCCGGCGATGAGCAACCCGGCCGTCATGCGGCTGGAAACAAGCGGCAGCGATGTCGGCCACAAGGCGAAGGAGCCGGTGATGTGTGCCAGCACGATGAAAAAGCCGAAGAGGCACAGCGCCCCAAGGTGCGCGGCCACGAGATAATTCCAGGCTCCATCCCGCGCCTGCTGATTGTCGTCCTCCGTGACAATGAGGAAAAATCCCGCCAGGGCCATGATCTCCCACGCGATCAGGAACAGCACGCCGTCACGCGCCATGACCACCATGGCCATGGCGGCGGTCATGATCCCCCAGAAAAGTCGCAGTTTTCGGCCGTTGGCGATGTGATCGGTCTGTTTCCAGTAGCCCAGGCCGTAGATCGAACCGAGGGCGGAGATCAGAAAGATCGGGATCAGGAAGATCAGACTGATGTCATCGACGGCGATGGCGAATTGGCCAAAGGGGATCGACCACCTTATCGCGATCGGATTTGACAGGTCCGGCCGCAAAACATGAATGAGTAACGCCGCGCCGCCAAGAGCGGACGCGACGATGTTCAGTGCGGCGGCGATCCATTGACCGATCATCGAGCGCCGGCCGAAGAAAAGTCCTGGCGCGCCGCTGACAGCGATGACGGCCACGGAGACAAGCAACAACCACGTGGTGATGGTGTTCATGGGGCTCCTCCGCCCAGGAGCGATCGCAAGGTTGCTTGCAGCGGCATCGCCATCAGCATGAGAAGCGAGAGGATGATCAGAATGTACAGGACATACGCCTGCACGCTACCTTGCTGTAATACCCGCAGGCCGCCCACTCGCGATTGAAACCACGCCCACCATCGCCACAGCACGCGCTCCAACACAACGTCGCCCACGCGGCTGTGATATTCCGATGCCGCCGGAAACTCACCGGAGATCACCGGCTCGTGAGAAGCCGGCCGCAGCACACCGCCGAACAAATCGACCAAACCCGCGGCGAACGAGGACGCGGTGTACTGCATGCGGCTCGTCGGCTGCGCGAAGCCGCAATCCCACGTGCCGACTCCGCGCTGCGACGTTGCAACCTGCCGACTACGACCCCAGATATACACAACCACAAGAAACCCGGCCAGCAGCAGGGCCGTTGGTGTGAGAGCCGCAAGCGGAACAAGTTCACCGAGGACCGGTGCGTGCGCCAGTTCGGGATGCCATTGCCCGATCACCGCGCCCAGCGGCCGGATCACGAGCAACGGAAACAGTCCGATGGCCGCACAACACGATGCCAGGACGATCATCGGCCCGACCATCGTGGCGGGGGATTCGTGCATGAAGGCGATGCGTGGCGATCGCGGCAGGCCGAGAAAGACCGATCCGAACGCCTTGACGAAACACGCCAGAGCCAGCGCCCCCACCAATGCCAGCGCTGCAGCCGCCAATGCCGGGGCCGACGAGATGCCCACGCTATGGAACAGCCCCAGATAAATGAACAGTTCGCTGATGAATCCATTGAGCGGCGGCAGGCCACAGATCGCCAGTGCTCCGATGAAGAACAGGAGTGCCGTCTTTGGCAGGGGCCTGGCCAGTCCGCCCATCAGGTCGATATCGCGCGTGCGGGCCGAGTGAATGACCGACCCGGCCGCCAGAAACAGCAGTGACTTGAACAGCGCGTGGTTCCAGACATGCAGCAGGCAGCCGGCCAGGCCGAGCACGATGAGTGCGGGACTGCCGCGCGACTGGCCAATCATGGCCAAGCCCAATCCCATGAGGATGATGCCGATGTTCTCAACGCTGTGATACGCCAGCAGGCGTTTGAGATCGTGCTGGCCCAGCGCGAACAAGACGCCGACGACCGCGCTGACCGTGCCCAGCAGCAGCACAACCCCACCCCAACTGACCGGCGGAGTCGGCAGCAAAGTGAGCGTCCGCAGCAGCCCATAGATGCCGACTTTGAGCAGGACGCCGGACAATACCGCCGAGATGTGGCTGGGCGCATTGGCGTGCGCGCCGGGCAGCCAGAAATGCAGCGGCATCATGCCGGCCTTGAGCCCGAACCCCGCCAGAGCGACCAGGAATATCGCCGTGCGCAGACCCAATCCCGCCTGTCCCGGTTCCAGCGGCCGCAATTCAAACGTCCCGCACGCCGCCCGCAACATTGCAAACAGCGCGAACAGGAACAGCGTCCCAATGTGCGTCGCCACCAGATACAGCCAGGCCGCATCGCGAACGTCCTTCTTCCCCTCTTCCGTGCTGATAAGGAAGAACGCCGACAGCGCCATCACTTCCCAGGCGAACAAGAACGCGATGGCGTCGGCCGCCAGAACCACCATCGCCATCGACGCTATAAACAGGCCATAAAGAAAACGCAGCTTCCGGCCCGTTCGCGGGTGCGATTGCTGGCTCCAATAGCCAAGGCCATAGACGCTTCCGGCCGCTCCGACCACGCAGATCGGGAGCAGGAAGAACGCCGCCAGCGGATCGAGATGAAAGTGGAGGGACAATTCGGGCAGTGGTCCACGCAGAATCGCGCTGGCGACCGCGCCCGCGCACAGGGCCGCCATCGCCGCCGAGATACCCAGCAGCGACCCGCCCACCATCATCGCGGCGGCCAGTGTCTGGCTCCACGTCGCGCGCCGGCCGGCGAAAAGCCCCGGCACGCCGCTGGCGACGAAGAGTGCAACCGCCCCCATCAGACAACAAAGCCACATCCGGCACATCCGTTTCGCTCGTCATGCGGGCTTGGTCGGCGCCGCCTGAGCGTGCAATCCATTAGGCGATGTGGCCGTCATGGTCAACTCCACTCGCCGCAGCGACTCGACTATCTCATCGCGCGACGCCTGCCGCAAGATCGCACCTTTGAAACCCGGATCGCGCAACGCAAACCCCAGCCGCGACAGGAGATACAGATGTGCCCGTACCGTCGGACTGATGAGCGTAAAGAGCGTCGTCACCGGCTGCCCGTCCAGAGCGCCAAAATCAACCGGATGTTCCAGAAAGCTCAGCGTCACCATCGGGCGTGAGAGATGCAGCACGATCGGATTTCGCACGTGCGGGATGGCGATCCCCTCCCCGATGCCTGTCGATCCCAACGTCTCGCGGGCCAGGAGCACCTGATAGAGGAACTCGCGGTCCACTTCCTCCGGCAATTGCATGAGGTCCACGGCCGACCGCAGCACGGCCGCCTTGTCCGCCCCGCTGACGCGATAGTGTACGCCACCGGCCCGCAGAGCCTCACTGAGCGGCGGTGGTGGAGCTTCCCCGCCTTCCGGCTCGGCAAAAATGTCCGGTGACACATTGATTTTCCGCGACGTAGCCCATTCCAACAGTTCCGCGCGGTTGAACCGATACTGGTCATTGACCTGATAGGCCGGTATCACACCCTGCTTAATCCAGCGATAAATCGTTTTTTCAGTGACACTTAGCAACTGCGCCGCGTCCCGAACGGTGACTTTCATAAGGAACCTCGATCCATTTCTGTCATTTCTACCTCATATCGGCGTTTTGTCCAGAAATGTCCATGGCAAGGCGATGTTTTCCCAACACTGGCAATAATACGACATGATACTGGCGGTGACCGGCACGGCCGTCGCCTTGGCTTGGTTCACGGCGAGCCGCTTGACCCGCACTATTCGCCGAAGTTTGTACGGCACGCGACGCAGGTTTATATTGTTCACTCGGCTGCTCGCTCTTGATCCATTGACCTGCCGCAAGAGTGCGGCAAGACCAGTCGAATGCGGGCGGTGCGTCCGCCTCTTTTCGATTCGCTTGAATGCAATTCGCGGGAGAGTCTTGTATGTCACAGTGCCGATTGCTGACTGTTGCCGCCCTGCTCGTCCTCGTGACCGCAGCTTCGTCTTCACGAGCCGCGGATGCTCTGCCGGCCGTTGCCAAGTCCCAAATCAATGCCCCCGTCACACTGGCCGCCGACGAGCGGAATTGGACGCTGGATAATGGGGTCGTCAAGGCGGTGATCAACAAGCGCAGCGGCGAGTTGACGTCGCTGTTCTTCAAGGGCGTCGATACCATGGGCCACGTTCAGGGCTCGGGGGGAAGCTGGGAGCAAGACCCATCGGCCGCGGCACAGGCCAACGCTCTGACGGACACGGTGACCATTGATCCCGCCAAGACCGGCGGCGATCGGGCCGAGGTCTCGATCAAGGGCGTCACCGGCGGGCAGTTCCAGCTCAGCCCCGGCGCGCCCGGCGGCGGCACGTATTGCAACATCGAAATCCGCTATGCCCTGGGCCGGGGCGACAGCGGGATCTACACGTACGCGATCTACAGCCATCCGGCCGGCTATCGCGCCGGGAGCGTCGGGCCGGAAAGCCGCTACATCACCCGGATCAACCAGATCTTCGACTGGATTACCGTGGACGCCGACCGGAACCTGCTGGAGTGTGCGCCGACCGACTGGGGCACCGGCGTCGTCGTCCACGCCAAGGAGCAGCGCATCCTGACCAAGGGCGTCTATAAGAACTCCGTCGAGCACAAATACAACTACTGCGGCGTGCAGTACAAGACTCCCGCCTACGGCTGGTCCAGCACCAGCCAGCACATGGGAATCTGGTTCATAAACCCGACCATTGAGTACCTCAGCGGCGGTCCGACCAAGCTGGAACTGGATTGCCACTATGGCGACAACGGCAACCCGGACCCGATCATCCTCGATTACTGGGAGGGCGGCCATTACGACACCGGCGCGCGCTGCAACCTGGCCGTGGGTGACGATTGGACAAAGGTCGTCGGCCCGATCTTTGTTTACGTCAACGCATTGGACAAGGCCGTGCCCACCACACAGGCCGAATTGGACACACTGGCCGCCACCGCGGGCAACCCGACCCTGCCGGCAAGCTGGAACGACAATGCCAATGCACTGTGGCAGGACGCGCTTTCACAGGCGAAGCAAGAGAACACGAAATGGCCGTATGGCTGGGTCAACGGCGTTGACTACACCCACATGGAGGATCGCGGCTCGGTGAGCGGGCAGATCGTCCTGAACGATCCGCTGGCACCCGATCCGGCTTCGAGCAAATTGTCGCATTTGACCGTCGGCCTGACCCATCCTGACAGCGGCAACGTGCAGTGGATCCATGACGCCGCGCATTACCAGTTCTGGAACGACGGTGCCGACGACGGCAAGTTCACCATCACCAAGGTCCGTCCCGGCAATTACACGCTTCATGCCTTTGCCACCGGCGTACTGGGCGATTTTGCCCAGGCGAACATCACCGTCGCGCCGGGAAAGGCTCTGGACCTGGGCAAGCTGGAATGGAAACCGGTTCGCTATGGCCGGCAGGTCTGGGATATCGGCTACCCCGACAAAACCGGTGACAAGTTCTTCAAGGGCGACGGCGCCAACTACTGGCTGTGGGGCTGGAACCTGCGCTACGCCCTGCTCTTCCCCAATGACATCACCTACACGATCGGCAAGAGCGATTACCACAAGGACTGGTTCTTCGAGGAAGTTCCGCACGCGACGAACCTGTCCTTCGTCAATCCCGATGCCAAGGATCCCGCCAACCAGCGATTTGGCTGGGTCAAGGCCGAATCCCTCACCCAATATCCGCAAACCAACACGAGCGGACCGTGGCGCATTTACGGCAGCGGCCGGGCAACGGTCTGGACCATCAAATTCAACATGGATAAGTCCGTGCAAGGCACGGCGTTCTTCCGCGTGGCACTGGCCGGCGTTAACGGTGTCAGCCAACTGGCGGTGGGAATTAACGGCAAGAGTGCCGGCGCCATCGGCGACGGGCGCGATCCCGACAACGCCCGGCTGATTACAACCAACACGATTCGCTACAACTCCGACAAGGGCCTATCGCAGGAGCGGACATTGAAATTCGACGCCGCGCTGCTGAAGGCCGGCGAGAATTCCATGACGCTGACGGTTCCCGGCGGCGACCTGCAAAGCGGCGTCGTGTGGGACTATCTGCGGCTGGAGTTGAACGAGGATCAAAAGCCGTAACGCCAACGTACGCAACAAGAACGATCGTTGTACCGTCGGGCGTGACAGCCGGCGTCGGTCACGGAAGGGCTGTCGCCCCCACGGGACGGGCTCCGGCCGGCGCGGACAACGCGATGGGCTGGAGGAGTCGCTGCTCCTCGTCCAGAATCTGCTTCACCTGCGTCGGGTCCACGGTGGCCACGACGCTGCCGGTGAGTTTGCTGGGGCCCAGGAGATCGTGCATCCGCCCACGGCAGACGACCGGACGCAGGTTGGCAGCGTTGACGACGACCTTCGAGGTGGAGCCCGACTGGTCGATCGAGACGAAGGCTGTTCCGGCGTATTCGATCAGGTCCTGCGACGATGGATCGTTGCCGACCAGAAACCACTCGACGGCCGCGTTGGAAGCGGCGACCTGGTCGGTGTTGATGCCGGCGGGCGCTTTCCAGAAGATGCGAAGGTGAACAATCTGGCGGGGTTCAAGGTGCGCGGGTTGGAGCGGACCTCTGGCGGGCGCGGCGGCCAATGCGGTGGGATCGTTCACCAGCACGACATCCCAATCACCGGTGCTGGTGGCGGTGGCATAGCAATTGGCAAAAGACTGGCTGAGCTTGTTTTGGTCATCGATGCCAGTGAGCGTGAGGCCAGAGGAACAGCCCCAGCCGGTAAGCAGCAGGGCGGACAACGCGAGGGCAAAGAAAAACCCACGCATGGCGATGCGTGGGTTTTGCAATTCGGGTAAAGCAGACGCTCCGACTCCATTCATCGACACGCTCGTTGCACGACCCATAATCATATTGTCGTCAAGACAGACCCAAAAGCCCCAGCGCATCTCGCTCGACGATCCCACGCAGTGATTCGCGCGGCACCACCGGCAGATTCGTGCCCTGGGCAAGCTGATTGATGCTGTATAACGCCTCGATGCAATCCGCGACGCTCGTGTACGGGAAGTCGCTGCCAAATAACAACTTGTCGATCACGTTGAACTGATGTGCCATCACTAAGGCGTTGTATGCCTGCCATGGCCTCGAGAGCAACCCGCTCACGTCCGCATAGACATGTGGATGCTTGCCCAGCAGGCAGATCGTCTCATCGATCCACGGCTGGCCAAGTTGGGCGACGACGATCCGAAGCTTGGGAAACGATCGGGCGATCTCGTCCAGAAGATACGGCCGGCCAAATTCCAGCTTGCTTTCCCCGTTGCATGGACCGACCGGATGGACCAGCACCGGCATGCCTAGCGCTTCGGCCTCGCAATAGAGGTTCATGGCCCGGGAATCGGCCGGATGAAAATCCTGGTTCGCGGGCGAAATGCAAATGCCGCGGAGGCGCAGATCGCTGCGTGCGGCGTGAATCTCATCGACCGCTGACCGCTCGGTGGGATCGATGCCGGCAAACCCGATCAGCTTCTGCGGAAAACGGTTGCAATAGTCGGCCACGAAACGGTTGGGGATCTCGGCGTGAAGGTATTTGCTCTTAAAGCCCAGGACGATTGACTTATCAACCACGGCGGATTGTGCCCAGTGATGATCGGGATCGGCGGCGGGAATGGACCGCCATACTCGCGACCCACCGGGCGGTCGCGGCCTTTGGCGCGTGGCCCGGCCCTCTCCCAGATCCCATTGACCAAGCTGGTCCGGTGACTGCCAGATATGAGTATGACAATCGACGATCATAGAAAACCTTTACGAACGTGCGTCGTTCTCATGCCGTCGGCATCCTGCCGGAACCGGTCCCTTGCTGGGCTGCCGGTTCCCTCCGCGTCCCCGAGGTCCGGTAGCATAAGCCATCGGCCAGCCTCTCGTCAAAGGTCCGGCAACCCATCGGCGGCCATCTTCGGTCACTTCGGGCCAATATGTCCGCGATCTATATTATCGGACGTGTAACCTCCCCTCGTGCAGACAATCCATAAGTGCTTATGGACAATGATATTATAACAGCAAACCGACTATTGCGGTTTGCAGTATTATGGGACGTTCCGGGGACTCCCAGATCGCAACCCCGATGGGACGTGAATAAAGCGGCTGTCGAATTCATTCCAGAAATCTGGCTATTTTTTCGATTTTTTTCGCCGTCGCAGTTCGGCGTCTATGAATGGGTCCAACATCCCCCGGTCCAGAACTGATTCCACATTGCCAGTCTCCGTGCCGGTGCGATGGTCTTTTACCCGCCGGTCGTCCAGCACGTAGCTGCGAATCTGGTTTCCCCACGCTATCGATCCTTTGTCGCCGTACAGCGCCTTGAGTTCCTCATCGCGCTTGGCTTGCTCAATCTGTTCGAGTCGGCCGCGCAGCAGCGCGATCGCCAGTCGCTTGTTCTGTTGCTGGCTGCGCTCCACGGAACATGTGACCTGGATGCCGGTCGGCTTATGGGTGATGCGGACGGCCGTGGCAACTTTGTTGACGTTTTGCCCACCCGGCCCACTGGCCCGGACGAATGCTACGATTTCCATGTCCCCTTCGGGGATTTCCAATTCGCCGCCTTCATCTTCAAAATCCGGCACCACATCCACCGAGGCGAAGCTCGTCTGACGTTTCCCCTGGGCATTGAACGGGCTCGGCCGGACCAGCCGATGCACGCCCGCTTCGGCCTTGAGATAGCCATAGGCGTAATCGCCTTTCACCAGCAGCGTGACGTTCTTGATCCCCGCCTGTTCGCCCCACGTGCGGTCCACCTCACTGACATCCCAACCACGACGCTCGAAAAAGAACAGATACATCCGCAGCAACATCTCGGCCCAATCCTGAGCCTCGGTGCCACCCGCCCCTGCATGAATCTGCACGAATGCGTTCAGCGGATCGTTCTTACCCGCCAGCAGTGATTGCAATTCCACCCGCTCCGCCCGCGATTCAAGGTCCGTCAGCGTCCTGTCCGCTTCGGCCAGCGTGTCGGCGTCCTGCACTTCCGCACCCAGTTGATACAGGGCACGAACATCCTCGATCGCCTTGAGCAACTGCTCCACCGGCTCGACGGCGGCCTTGATCGCCTTCACCTCGGCGACGACTTTCTTGGCATCATCCGGCCGGTCCCAGAAACCGGACTCCCCCATTTGGTTTTCAAGTTCCTTCCAGCGTGTGCGTTTGGTAGGGACGTCAAAGAGAGTCCCGGATGGTATTCATCCGGGCGTAAAGATCCTCAACGGCCTGCGACAGGTTTTCGTGCATCATGGGCTAAACAGTAGGGTGCGAGGGGCGGTTTGTAAACGGCGCGCGGCAACAGGGCGCGCGGCAACAGGAACATCGCTCGTCCACCGATTTCTTCAACAGGGCAAGTGTGATAAGTTACCGCGATGGCCAAGGTGTATCTTGAAACGAGCTTTTTCAGCGCTTGCGTTTGGGAGCGAAAAGACGCCCGGAGCTTGGCACACCAAGACGAAAGCCGGCGTTGGTGGGCGCAGCAGAGGAAATTGCATGACTTGTGTCTCTCGGCGGAAGTGTTGCGGGAACTCTCTGACCCGACCTTTTACAACAGCCATGATGCAATCGCTTTGACGGCCGGGTTGGTTCGGCTGCCCATCACGGCGGACGTGTTGGGTTTGGCAAGACTCCTTGTACGTGAGCGGGTTATGCCTGGTCCGGCCGAGGAAGGCGATGCAATCCACGTCGCAACGTGTGTACTGAATTCTGTGGATTTCCTTCTCACATGGAATGTCAAGCATTTGGCAAACCCGAACAAGCGAGCTCATCTGCGAGCGGTCTGCCTGCGGGCTGGCTGGACGATTCCAGAACTGGTCACGCCGGAAGTTCTTTGGAATCTCGACGAGGACTATCATCCAGAATAGCGGTGGCCCATGAGCAACGAACCGTCCCCAAATCCAATAGTCGACGACGTGCGGAAGATTCGCCAGAGCATTTGCGGTCTCTTCGGCCACGACTTGGAACGACTTGGGGCCGAACTGCGGCGTGTGGAACAGGATTATGACCAGCGCCGGGGTATTTTTGCCGCCGCGACCGACCAAGCCGCGGCAAGCGTTATGGCCTCGTGGGGTGACATGACGGGTCCGGCGATTGACGGGACCATTGAAGGAGTTCGTGCCCTTCGCGAAAAACTGGCCGCGGAAAAAGTCGCGCCGAGAATCCGCGATGATGGGGGCTTTTGATAATGGCAGGCGGCCGGAGACTCCAGAAGACGCCGTAGTTACCTGCCGGGCGGCCGGGCCATTCGCCATAACCCATTTGACCCCCACCCCTCACGTGCGATAACGTCTCAGGTCGATACTTCGTTATCCATGCTCGAAACGCTCATGCTCAGCACGCCGGTTGGTCCATCGGTTGATTCCTCGTTGGCGCCGGTTGTCGTGGCGCCGACTTATAATAACGCCGCCACGCTGGGTGATATCCTGAGCCGTGTCCGCCGGCTGGGATTGCCGGTCATTGTCATTAATGACGGCTCGACCGACGCGACCAGTTCGATCTTGCGGAATCTGCTCGACGAAGGCGGCGATATCCGCGTCCTGACGCACTCCCGCAACCGCGGCAAGGCCGCCGCTCTGGCCACCGGCTTCGCCGCCGCACAGGCCGCCGGATTCTCGCATTGCGTCACCGTCGATACCGATGGCCAGCTCGATCCGGAACAAATCCCCGATCTTCTTGAAGCGGCCCGCAATTGCCCCGATGCCCTGATCGTTGGCTTTCGCGACGACAGGAAAGCCGACTACCCCGCACGCAGCCGACTCGGCCGCAGAATCTCCAATCTCCTGGTCCGCATGGAAAGCGGCCTGAGAGTTCGTGACAGCCAGTGCGGCCTGCGCGTCTATCCCGTCAGTTTCGCCCGCGAGATCACCTGCTTCTGCGGCCGGTTCTGCTACGAAACCGAAATCATCACCCGCGCCGGCTGGTCCGGCTGTCCGGTGCGCGAGGTGCCGGTCAATTGTGTGTATCTCCCGCCCGGCCAGCGCGTGAGCCACTTTCGCCCGGTCGTCGATACGATCCGCAGCTTCGCGATGCACGTCCTGCTCATTGCGCGCACCCTGCTTCCCTGGCCGCGCAAACGCTGGAGCCGCGCCGCACCTCATCACGCCAATGCCCAAGCCACCTTCCGCGACATCCTCGGCTGGCTCAGCCCCGCCGAGTTCTCCCGACAGCTTCGCGACGACGGCATCGGCCAGAACAGCCTGGCCATCGGATTGGCCATCGGTGTGTTCATCGCCAATCTCCCGCTCTACGGATTGCAGAACATTCTGGCCTTCTATTCTGCACGACGGCTGCATCTTCATCCCCTGCCTGTCGTCGTCGGGGCCCAGATCTCAACGCCGCCTATCAGCTTCGCACTGATCGGAGCCGCCCTCTGCACCGGACACGTCATGCTCCATGGCCGGTTCCCGGTCCAGGCGGATTACCATTTCAGCCAGACCCTGCACGACTTGGCGGACTATCACCTGCGCACGGCATACCACAGTATGCGAGGCGGCCTGGGCCCGTTCCTGCTGGACTGGGTGGTGGGGTCGATGGTTGTCGGATTGGCCACCGGCGCGGCGGCATTCGCTGTCGGACACTTCGCATTCACGCACATGGTCCGACGCGCGGCATCACAAACCCCGTCCGATTCCGCCGCCTGATCCCGTTTGCTCCGACGCCATCCCGCATTCCCATCGCCGCCGCCGCACGGCCGCATCGCGGCCATTTATGCAAAATGCTTGCACGGGCGATTTTTTCTTGCAAGTCGATTGCATTTGTGCTAAATCTCCCGCCGATTCGACGTTGAGATGATCTGTTCCACGGCCGGGAGAACACCATGGAGACCCGACACCCATTCTGGATGGCGGCGGCACTGACTCTGGCGCTGACCGCCGGGCGATGGGTTATCGCCCAGCCCACCACGCAACCGGATTCGTCCGGCGTTCTGCCGCCGACCACCTCCGCCGCGCAGAATCCGACTTCGCAGCCGTCCGGTGGACAGCCAACCACCGAATCGTCCACTACCCATCTGCATCCGGTCGTGGTCACCAGCCCCAGCTTCATATCCGGCCAGGCCCAGATCGCGCCGAGTCTGGGCGCCACCTCCACCATCATGGGGCCCGACCAGATCGAAGCGATACCCCAGGGCGAAAACGCCCCATTTCAACAGGCGCTGGTCCGCTTCCCCAGCGTGGTGATGGATTCGTTCGGCCAGGAACACGTGCGCGGCGAGCACGGCGACCTCACCTACCGCGTCAACGGCGTGCTCCTCCCCGAGGGACTCAATGGATTCGGGCAGGAACTCGATACCCATCTCATCCAGTCGGTCACCCTCATCGACGGCTCGCTTCCCGCCCAGTTTGGTTTCCGCACCGCCGGCATCATCGACGTCACCACCAAATCGGGCGAAACTCTGCAAAATAACGAATTGTCCATCTACGGCGGCAGCGACGACACCTTCGAGCCGTCGTTTGAATACGGCGGCGCCTGGGACAACTGGGATTACTTCTTCACCGGCTCGTACAAACACGATGATCTGGGCATCGAGAACGCGGCCGACCTTCCGCGCGCCATCCACGATGACACCGACCAGCAGCGTCTCTTTGGCTATATGTCCACCCAACTCGATCCCACCAGCAAATTCAGCATCATCTTCAACGCCTCCGACGCCGATTTCCAGATTCCCAACATCCCCGATCAGCCGCAGCAATTCACGCTCTCCGGCGTCCCCTTCGCCAATTCATCCGATCTCGATGAAAACCAGAACGAACAGGATTATTACGGCGTTCTTTCCTATCAGCACACGGCCGGCGATATCTCGTTCCAGGCCTCGGCCTATTCGCGCTACGGACAAATCCATTTCACTCCCGATCCGGTCGGCGATCTCATCTTCCAGGGCGTGGCCGGCGAGGTGTACAACGGTTTCTTCACCAACGGCGTGCAGATCGATGCCTCCGATCCGATTGGCCAGAACCATACCATTCGCGCCGGACTGGTCTTCGACAACACGGCCGAAGTGCTTAATACGCAGACCAGCGTGTTTTCCGTCGATCCCCTGACCGGGA
Source organism: uncultured Tepidisphaeraceae bacterium (assembly GCA_964420285.1). Lineage (GTDB taxonomy): Bacteria > Planctomycetota > Phycisphaerae > Tepidisphaerales > Tepidisphaeraceae > CAYQTE01. Next base: position 16,019 of record CAYQTE010000026.1, on the reverse strand, counting down.
ATCAATCGTCGGACATGCCCATCAACATCAGCGACAACACCACCAACAACGCCAATGAGGGCGGCATCTATATTCAGGACGAATGGAAGCTGACCAAGACGCTGACGGCCAACTATGGAGCGAGATTCGATTTCTTCAACGCCGACTTCGACAAGATGGAACAGCTCAGTCCCAGAGCCAATCTGGTCTGGCAGGCCACCAGGGACACCACCGCCCATATCGGTTACAGCCGCTACTTTGCCCCGCCGCCCGTTCAGGACATTCCCCCCGGCACGATCGCCAGGTTCAACAACACCACCAATGCCCCGGCCAGTCCGGAGGACGGCCCTCCTCGCGTGGAAACATCCGATTATTTCGACACCGGCGTGCGGCAGCAGATCACTTCCAACTGGGAGATCGGCCTGGACGGCTACTACAAATACTCGCACAACCTGCTCGATCTGGGCCAGTTTGGCGATGCCGTCATCCTCTCGCCTTACAACTATCGCGTCGGCTCCGTGCATGGCGCGGAAATCAGCAGCCAGTACAAATACGGCGGTTTTTCCGCCTATGGCAATTTCGCATACGTAAAGACGGCCGCTGAAGATATCGTCTCCCAGCAATTCCAATTTGCCGGCGACGAACTGGCCTATATCGATACGCACGATATCAAGCTCGATCACGAATCGCTCCTGACCGCATCGGCCGGCGTATCCTATCAATGGAAGTACGACATGGTGTATGCCGATTTCCTCTATGGCTCAGGGTTGCGGGCGGGCTTTGCCAATCTGCAAAAGGAGCCTGTCTACTATCCGATCAACATCGGCTACGAACATCAGTTTCATCCCGACGCCAACAGCAGGAACGCCGTCAAGCTGCGCTTTGACGTGATCAACGTGTTTGATGAAGACTACCAGCTTCGCAGCGGCACCGGGCTGGGAGTCAACGCCCCCCAATACGGCCAGCGGCGGACGTTTCTTGTCGGATTGTCATACGACTGGTAACGGCGATGAAGACCAAGACCGTTGAAATTGGACTGATGCCGATCATCACACTGGTGGTGTGGACGGGATTCGTCGCCGTCGGCGTCCTCGGACAGAACGTTCTGCTCAGGACGACTGCTTCGCGCCCGACAAAAGCGCCGCCGGCCGATGTACAGTTGATCGATGTCGCAATATCGAGCCTGCCCATCGTGCGATCGGACATTTCGTCCGCGATCGCCGCGCCGCCGGATATGCCGGCCGAGCCGCAGCCCCCGCAGCCGCCGGCCATTGAGACGCCGCCCGCATTACCGGCGGCCCCGCCACTTGTCGACCTGTCGCCGCCGCCCACCCTCATCGGTTTGCTTCCCCGGCCCAACGAATTCTCCAAGCCGACCAGCAAACCTGTCGCCGTTGCCACCACCGCAGCCGCCGTACCCCCGATGCGAACCGGCGCCCAGGCTGCGCCAAATGCACCGAGCATTCAGCACATGATCTATGGGCAAGGCGCCGCCGTTCAGCCGGCGCCGGAATATCCGCCGGAATGCGTCATGGCCCGTCAGGAGGGAACCGTCGTGGTCCGATTCCATATCGACCAACTCGGCCGGGTCAGCAATGTGCAGGTGGAGACGCCGTCGCGCTGGCCGCTGCTCAACCAGGCGGCGGCCCGTTCGGTGCGCCAGACCTGGAGTTTTCCACCCGGCACGCCGGGCGATTTCGACGTCAGCATCGAATACAAACTCACGCAAGAACAATAGTGGTTTGTCACCCGGGACTCGTATGTTTGGATTTTTGCCGGCCAATTTCATTGTGAGCCAGTTTCAGGCGGGCGGACCGATCATGTGGCCGATCCTCGGCGCTTTTGTGCTGGCGGCCGCCGTGGTCGTGCATCGGACGATCTGGTGGTGGCTGCTGCGCCGGCGCACGCGCGGCACGCAACTGGACCAGGTTTACGACGACATCGCCGCCGGTCGATTTGGCTCGGCAATTGAATCGACGGCCGACAGCGATAATCCTTATCTGGCCACCATCCAATCCGGACTGCTGCACGCGCACAATTCGCTGCTGGGCGCCATGCAGCTTCGCGCCGGCGAGGAAATCGAACGCGCCCAGCGCATGCAGTGGATCCTGGGCACGCTCATCACGCTTTCCCCCCTGCTGGGGCTGCTCGGCACCGTCACCGGAATCATGCGATCGTTCAATGTCATCGGAAACAACCAACTGGCGCCGACGGCCGTGAGCGGCGGGATCGCCGAGGCCCTGATTGCAACCGCCTGCGGCCTGGGCATCGCGATTCTCTCGCTGATCCCTTACAACTTCTTCAATCACCAGTTATCGCAATTTCGCTCGCGCCTGGAGCGCACGATCAATCACGTCGAACTCCTGACCGAATCGGCCCGGCATCACGGCCACGACCTCGCTGAATTTTCGCTCCGCCGCGCATTGGGAAAAGTCGATGCCGAACCGGCCGACGCCACGACCTCGCTTTCATGACGCGTCGCCGTGAAAGTCGATTGGGAGAAGCCTTCATGCCCGTCCAATTGGATTCGCGACCGCCCGGCGAACATGCCGAACCCCGCATCGAGATCGTGCCGCTCATCGATGTCATGTTCTTCCTGCTCGCCTCGTTCATGCTCGTCAGTCTGAGCATGGTCAATCTCAAGAGCGTCAATGTGAATCTCCCCGGCGCCGCCACAGCCACGCCGGAAAACCGATCGGACTTCGCCGATATTTCCGTCAACAGGGACGGGGCGGTGTTCCTGGACACCAGCGCCATCGCGTCCAATGAGTTGGCTCATGAGTTGCAGCGTCGCCTCACGGCCGATCCGAAACTGCGTGTCATCATCAGCGGCGATCGCGAAGCCCGCCATGGCGACATCATGCGCGTGCTGGACATTGTCCGCAGCGCCGGGATTGACAAGGTTGCCTTCGAGGTGAGCGAAATTTCGGGGAGCAATTCCCCATGACCAGGGCGCTTGCGGTGATCAATTTCGTCGGCGTCGTGGCGCTGGCGCTGCTTTGCGCCGTCCAATGGCGGGGCGGAAATCAAATGGCTCGGGACATCGCCACGTTGCAGATCACCAATCAACATCAAGCCGACACGATCGACCAGCAGGCCACTACCATCAAGGAGAACACCGCCGATCTGGACGAATTTCGCCAGCGATTAAACGCCAGCGAATCATTCCTGAAGGACCTCCAGCGACAGCTCGCCGTCATGACCGGCGACCGTGACAGCCTCGCCGCCGCGCGCGACCAACTTCAGTCACAGATAGTTGCTCTAAAAGGAGCACTTGATAAATGGGAGGCCGCGGTCAAGACCGACGAGGCCGCCATCAAGGACCGCGACGCCATGCTGCGGCAGGCCAACGACCAACTCCAAACGCTCGCCGCGCAGCGCAATGATGCGGTGAACAAATACAACGATCTGGTCAATCAATACAACGCGCTGGCGAAACAAATAAAAGGAAATTGAACAATGCGCTGCACATCTCGACGCCCCCGCATTGCAAGGCACTGAATCGTCAAATGCTTATATGTCGGCACATTCGGGTGGTCACAAGAGCGGATGAACTTACGTCCTGGACCCATACAAGTTTTTTCTGATTTGATCGATTCCCGAGAAAGTCCGGCCTACACTCATTGCTTTATAGCATTTGTTCGGTTCGTTTTTGACTGGGAGGTAGCATCGATGCCCGGCACTTCGAACGATCCCGCGATTCCAAAATCCCCTGTAAACTCGGGATGGAGCCGGCGGAATTTCCTTAAGGGAGTCGGGGCGGCCGCCATCGCCGCCGACACCATTCTCCAACGCGTTGAAAAATCCGCGGCGGCCGACACCGTTGATCCCGCCGCCGTCGATACGCCGATTTCCGGCTCGATCCCCATCACGCTGAACGTCAATGGCCGGCCACGCCAGGTGACCGTCGAGCCGCGAACCACGCTGGTCAGCGCGCTGCGCGACCGGCTTGAACCGGCCGTGACCGGCCCCAAGGTCGGCTGCAACATGGGAACCTGCGGCGCCTGCACGGTGATTCTCAACGGCAAGCCGGTCTACGGCTGCTCGATTCTGGCGATTGACGCCGTCGGCAAGCAAATCAGCACCGTTGAGGGATTCGGCACTCCGGAAAACATGAGCCCGGTCCAGGCCGCCATGGTCGAAAAAGACGGCATGATGTGCGGGTTCTGCACCAGCGGATTCGTCACGTCCATCACCGCCCTGCTGCGAACCAATCCCAATCCCACGCTCGATCAGGTCAAGGCGGGATGCAAGGGAAACTTCTGCCGTTGCGGAAGCTATCCGCATCTCTTCGAGGCAGCCCTGACGGCCGCCAAGAACGGCGGCGGCAGGACCGGAACATAAGCACTTGTCACGGGTCGCAGACCCCATCGATGTGACGGCCGCCTGGGCCGCTATGAGGCAACGAGAATATGGCAACCAAAACCATCAAGATCCCGAAGGTGGTCAACGGCGTCACCACCGCGGTTGACGTGCAGGTGGAAGATTACGGCAACGCCTCATGGGGACCCAACAACAAGCACCGGCTGATCAATTCGCGCATGCCGCGGCCCGATGCCCCCGCCAAGACAACCGGCACCGCCATGTACACGCACGATGTTCGCGTGCCGGGAATGCTCTTTGGAAAAATGCTGCTCTCCCCGTATGCCCATGCCACAGTCAAGTCGATCGACCTGACGGCGGCGAAGAAGATCGTCGGCGACAAGGCGGTCATGGCGATCGCGGTCGGCGCCGAGCTCCATTACGAAGGCGCGCCCGTGGCGGCAGTTGCGGCGGCAACGCCGGAACTGGCCGATGACGCCGTCCGGGCCATCAAGGTCGAATACACGCAGGTGCCGCACGTGGTCAAAGGGGACGATGCTCTCAAGCCCGATGCGCCGCCGGTATCGCTTCCGGCCGGTGCGGCCGGGCGTGGCACGGGCGGCGGCATGGGCGCCGGTCGCGCCGGCCGTGGCGGAGGCACTTCGCAGGGCACTCCTGAACAGGTCGAAGCCGTGCTGGCCACGTGCGACGCCGTTGTCGAGGCTGAATACCGCACGCCGATCCTTCACCACTGTTGCATGGAAACACACAGCATCGTGGTCGACTACAACGGCGGCGATTCCGCCACGATTTACTGCTCGACGCAGGGCACGTTTGGCGGCATCGCCGAGGCGGCGCGCGAATTGAGCATCCCGCAAGGCAATGTCACCGCGATCGTGCAGCACATGGGCGGCGGGTTCGGCTCCAAGGGCGGCAGCATCGGAATTGTCGGACAGTGGGCGTGCAGGCTCTCCAAACAACTGTCCCGCCCGGTGAAAATGGTGATGGACCGACGCCAGGAATTCATCGCCACAGGCAACGGACCCGGCTCGATTCAAAAGGTCAAGGCCGGCGCCAACAAGGATGGCACGCTCGTCGCCGTCTCCTCGACGCAATACTCGCTGGGCGGTATCCAACGTGCCAACATCGCGGCATTGCCATATCAGTACGCTGCCAAGACCGTCTATTCACAGCAGCTTCCATGCCTGACCAACGAGGATGCCTCGGTGCCGCTTCGAGCGCCCGGTCATCCGCAGGCCAATTTCGCCAGCGAATCGCTCATGGACGAACTGGCGTTCAAACTCAACATCGACCCGCTCGAATTCCGCAAGAAGAACGCGCCCAGGAACGGCATGAACGTCGCCTGGCAGCGGCAGCTTGACCGCGGCGCCAAGGAGATCGGCTGGGAGCGACGCAATATGGTTCCCGGCGCTGTCGGTACCGGCCCGCTCCGCCGTGGTTTGGGCTGCGGCATCGGCGCCTGGGGCGGCGGCGGGCGCGCCCAGTGCGTCGTCACCGTTGACATCAAACAGGACGGATCGGTCACCGCCTCCGTCGGATCGCAGGATCTGGGCACGGGCACGCGGACCTATATCCGCGCCATCGTGGCCGAGGAACTCGGTTTGGAAATGCCCGACGTCCTCGAACGCATCGGCAATTCGACCTACGGCAACGCCAACAGTTCCGGCGGCTCGACCACGGCGGCATCGCTGGGGCCGGCCGTCAAGGATGCAGCTTACAACGCCCGCATCGAGATGAGCCGCCGAGTCGCACCGCTGCTGGGCGCTGAGGCTGATGCCGTGCTCTTCGACGGCCGGCAGGTCATGGGAGGCGGAAAGGCTCTCTCATGGAAGCAGGCCTGCGCGGCTCTTCCCGCCGCCGGCATTTCCGTCAAGGGCCAGTTTGTCGCAAGCCTCTCCGGAAATGGCGCGCACGGCGCGAGCTTTGCCGAGGTGGAGGTCGACATCGAAACCGGCCACATCCGCGTGATTAAGATGGTTCACGTGCAGGACGCCGGATTGCCCCTGAGCCGGCTGACGATGGAAAGCCAGATCAACGGCGGGATGATCCAGTCGATGGGCATGGCCCTGTTCGAGGGCCGGGTCATGGACGCCGATCTGGGCGTGATGGTCAACCCCGCACTCAACGAATACAAGATCCCCGGCACGCTGGAGATTCCCGAGACGGTGCCGGTCATTGACGATGAGGATCCACGGCAGGTCGTCATCGGCTGCGCCGAGCCGGCCAATATTCCCGGCGTCGGAGCCATCGCCAACGCCATCTTCAACGCCTGCGGCGTGCGCGTGCGCGAATTGCCCATTACTCCCGACAAAATCCTCAGCGGCCTCATGGCCAATGCCGCCAAGAAAGGATGAGACCATGAATGCATTCGAATGGGCCAATGCCTCGACCGTTCAGGAGGCTGTCCGCCTGCTGAAGCCGGCCGATCCCAAGGCCGATCCCGACGAGATGGCGCGCCCGATGGGTGGCGGCCAGGATTTGCTGAGCACGATGAAGGCCTACATTCAACGCCCGCCGCGGGTGGTGAATCTCAAGACGATCTCCGGCCTGGACAAGGTCGAACCCGACGGCAAGGGCGGATTGAAGATCGGCGCTGTCGTTACGATCTCGCAGATCGAGGAAAATGCCGACGCCGCCAGGCTTTTCCCCGGCCTCGTCGAGGCGGCCGCCTCCATCGCCACGCCGCAGATTCGCAACGTCGGCACACTGGGCGGGAACCTCTGCCAGCGGCCGCGATGCTGGTATTTCCGCCTGGAAAACTTCAAGTGCCTCAAAAAAGGCGGCGAGACCTGTTATTCCGTGGACGGCGAGGACAAATACAACGCGATTTTTGGCGGCGGCGATTCCAATTTCGTTCATCCCTCGGACATGGCCCCGATGCTCATCGCGCTGGCGGCGACGATCACCATCAACGGCCCGGACGGCGAGCGGACCATGCCGCTGGAACAGTTCTTCACCCTTCCGGACAAAGACGTTCGTCGCGAAAACGCACTCAAGGACGGGGAAATTATCTCCCAAGTGCAGATCCCCGCTTCGCCGATGGGCGCCCACTCAACCTATCTCAAATTCAAGGAACGCGAAAGCCAGGACTTTGCGATGAGTTCTGTGGCGGCGGCCGTCGAACTGGGGCCGGACAAGCTCGTCCGACAGGCGCGCATGGTTCTTGGCGGCGTGGGCACGATTCCGTGGCGCGTGCCCGATGCCGAACAGTTTCTCGCCGGAAAACCGCTGTCCGGCGACAATGTGACGCAGGCCGCCGTGATCGCCCTCAAGGGCGCGACGCCGATGGGCAAGAACGGATACAAGATCCCGCTCACGCAGACACTCATCCGCCGGGCCCTGACCAAATTGAACGCCTGATCCCGTACATGTGCCGGAGACCGCTATGAATCCGCAGCCGAGTTCACCATCGCCAGCCGGGCAGGAAGTTGCCCAGACGCCCTTCTGCGCCGATCTTCGCTCCAAGAAATTCTACATGCTGGATGTCATACCGACCACCGCGGACGATTTTTACGACGCCAGCGGCTGCGTCTGGTGCTATCATACTCAGGTGCCGATCGGGCCCGACGGGCTGTTCGCCGGGCCCGAAGAATGCCGGCCCGGCCGAAAGTGCTACCGCTCGGCCCTGGATCCCAGGCCGGCGCCCCCGAGTCGGCGCTGATGGTTGTCCTCAGCAGAGCGTGTCCATGGTCCGTTGAATGAACGAGGTGTCCCATGACCAGAACAAGAGTCTTTTCCGCTTTGGCTTTGCTTGCTTGTGCAGGAGCGGCCTCAACCGGATTGCTCCAGAATTCGTCGCCCGTCGCTTCGTCGAAAATAACCGGTGACTACATCGAGGCCCGCACCGCCGCGGTCTTCGCCGGCGCCTGCCATTACAACGGGGAACTGGTCACGACCGGCCACGATGCCATCATGGCGTGGAACTTCCAGTCGGGTGACTGGAACGGGGTGCCCCTGGCCGGTGTTCGCGCCATGGCCGTCGTCACCAGCGACTCGAGCCTCGGTGATGCCAGCGCAATTCGAAAGAGCGAACTGCTGGTGGATTCATCGGCCAGCAGCGAACAGGCGCAGGCCGTCGCCCAACTCCTCGGCGCCCGCGAGTCCGCGCAACTGGGCCCGATCGCCGCTGTTCATCGCAGTACGATCGTTTTCAGCGACACCGACCATCATTACGCCGTATCGTGCGAAGGCTTTGGCTCGATGACGGTTGATCCAATGCCCAACGCCGAGTGCTGCAAACAGCCCAACGACGTCTGGTATTCGCCGCTGAATCCAGTCCCCAACCGCAAGGTCGGCTACACGCTCCTGGCCAACTACACCGGCGGCGCCATCGCCCAGCCGTGGCAGCGGGTCGAGGAAAACAGCGCGTTTTACGGCCAGTTTGAATACTGATTCATGTCTTGGGAATAATCTTCAAGGCATTGGCGTAGTTGTTGGCATCGCTGTCGGGAATGGTGACCGCCAGGCCGTTGGCGTCGCGCGTAAACGTCAGCTTCGCTGATGAGCCAAGCAGTAGAACGTTGCCAACCTCGCCTTTGTAATGCGCCGACGGTGAGGCCAGAGCCTTGATATTGACCTTCCCGCCCGCCGGCCGGCCCATGACGATCGCATACAGCACATCGCCTTTGGTGGTGAATCGCACATCGGCGGCACTCAGGACCGGACCCAATCCTCGCGGCGGGTTGCCGGCGCTGTCAACGGCCGTGCCGGCGTTCTTCACCGATGGGCCTTCGCCGTAAATCGCCCACGGGCTGGTGTCGTAGATGCATTCGCTGTTCACGTTCATCCACTTGGTCATCTCATCGAGATAAGCGGCGGCTTTGTCGTCCAGCTCGCCATGGCCGGGAAGCGGGATCGCAATCAGGAACGTGCCGTTCTTGCTCACCACGTCGACCAGCAGATGGATCCAGGATTCGGTCTTGGTATAGCCCTTGTTGTAGTCGGCCACGCTGTAATGCCACGGGCCCAGGCAATTGCCCTTGCTCCAGGGGATTCTCAGCATATCCAGCGACATGTTGCGTTCGAGATTGTTGACGATGGCGCTCTGCTCAACCACGGAAAGCCCGTCGGCAATAATAACAGCCTGCTGCTTGCCGCCGTGCCACTGCAGATTGGCGTTGTAGAAATGCGCGGCGAGGCTGAGCCCGGTTTCGGGGTTGGTGTCCAACAGAGGCAGCTTGGGATCGTCGAAGAAGATCAGGTCGGGGCGATATTTGTCGATGCAGTCCTTGATGCGATTGAAGAACTTGGCCACATACGCCGCGTCGGGTTTGGCCCCGATGGCGTGATTTTGCGCATACAGGTCCTGCGGGTCGAGACCTTCCCACCAGAGGCCCTTGCCATCGGACTTGGTCAGCTTGCCGTCGTAGGGAACGCCGGCCAGCGGGCCGGTTTTGTCGCTACCCTGGGCGTCTTCATACCAGTTCCACGCGCGTCCGGCGTGAACGCTGACACCGAAGTTCATGCCGGCCTCCTGAACCAGCTTGGCCCATGTGCCGACAATGTCCTTCTTCGGGCCGATGTTGACGGAATTCCACGGCTGGTATTTGGAATCGAAGTTGTCGAAGTTGTCGTGATGACAGGCCATCGAGACCAGGAACTTCGCCCCGGCGCCCTTGAATCGCTTGAGCAGTCCGGCCGGATCCCACTTCTCCGCCTTCCACGTGTTGATGACATCCTTAAATCCGAATTTCGACGGATGCCCGTATTTCTGCACGTGAAATTGATACTGCGGCCGGGTCTGGTCGTACATGTATTTGGCGTACCAATCCCCGTCGCCCGGCTGGCATTGCGGTCCCCAGTGCATCCAGATGCCGAACTTGGCGTTGCGATACCAATCCGGCAACTTGTAGTTCTGCTCCAGCGAGGCCCATGTGGGCTGGAAGGGGCCGGGCGCGATATCGTACACCGGCCGGGTCGCCTGGCCAAAGGCCCCTGGCAATCGCCACTGCGAGGCAAGTCCCGCAACCGCTCCGCCCGCCAATGCGCCCATCGCCTGTCGTCGTGTAAGTTTCATAGGGTCTCCGTAGATGTTGTTACCTCGACGTTCAAATCACTTTGGCTGCGTGCCTCCGCTGGGATCATTGGGCGTGCCGGACGATTCCGCCTGAACGGAGCGAGCGCCCGTCTGCACGATCCGGATCGGATTGGCAAACTCCAGAGCCACAACCGAAACATCCGGATCGGGAGCGGCGCCGCTCACCGTCACCACCAAACCCTCTGGCGACATCGCCGACGACACGGCCTGGCCATTGGCCAGCACCCGGCCGGACATTGCCGCCTGCTGCACACCGCTCAGCACGATCTTCCCGTCGGCCGGCCAGTTCCAGACATGCAGATACAGCGTCGTGCTGCCGGCCGGTTTGGTCTTCATCGTCGCGCGACCCCAGGCCGGCGGCTTGGACATCGAGAACGGCCCGGCGTCGGTGCCGTAGATGGCCTGGCCATTGGTTTGCAACCAACGGCCCATCGCCTGCAGGCGGTCAATTTCCGGCTGGGGGATGAGTCCCTCGGAGGTCGGCCCGACGTTCAGAAGATAATTTCCGCCCTTGCTGGAAATGTCGGACAGGTTGCGGATCAGTTGTTGGGCGGATTTCCAGCGCGTGTCGGTTGCGTTGTAGCCCCAGGAATTGTTGATGGTCATGCAGACTTCGAACTGCCGGCCGAGAGGATCGGTGGCGATTCGTTGTTCGGGCGTGCCGACATCACCCAGCACCCCGCCGCCCAGGCGGTTGTTGATGATGAGGTCGGGATACTCGCAGGTGGCGTCGAAGATCGGCCGGGCGCGCTCGGGCGTCATGGAATATTCGGTATCGAAAAAGAGATAAGACGGATGGTATTTGCTGAGTATCTCGCGGACCTGCGGCAGTGCGATTTTCGCCAGGTAATCGTCGAATGATCCCTTCTTTTGCGCATCATCCCACGGCGCTGTGTTGCCCGTGCCGCCGCCCAGATTGCTCCAGTCCTGCGATTGCGAATAGTAAAGCCCGAACTTGAGTCCGTCGGCGCGCACGGCGTCGGCCAGGGGCTGGATCAGGTCGCGTGCGGCCGCCGAGGCTTTTACCGCGTTCCAGTCGGAAACCGCCGAATCGTAGAGTGTGAATCCATCATGGTGCTTGGCGGTGAGGACGACATACTTGACGCCCGCCGCCTTGGCCAGATCGGCCCATGCGGCCGGATCGTATTTCGCCGCGGTGAACTGCTTGGCGTAGGCCTTGTACGTGGCGACGGGGACTTTGCCGTTATTCATGTACCATTCGCCGCGGGCCGGGACCGAATAGACGCCCCAGTGGATGAACATGCCAAATCGCGCATCGCGGAACCACTGCATGCGGTCGGCGTGGGCGGAGGGCGTTTCGTCGCGGACCACCACCGGATAAGCGGGCAATCCGGCCCCGCCTTCGCGGAACAGGATGGGGCTGGCGTTGCTGAATGTCGCCGCCGGTCGGGTCTGGGCAATCGCCGTGGCGGAGCCGGCAAGCAGGCCGGTAAGACACGCGAATGTAAGTAGACGTTTGCAAACCGTCGCTTTCATACCTTGGCCTCCTCGATAAAAACGTCATTTCGGAGTGATCTTGAATCCGTAGGCGTAATCGTAAGGTTTCTTGTCCGGCAGGTTGATGGTCAGGCCCGAATTGTCTTGGGTGAACGCCAATTCGCCGACGCCCAGCAGTTCCACCTTCGCCACGTCCCCGGGAAACGCCGCCGAGCCTTTGGCCAGCGTCTTGATGACGGCCTTCCCGTTCGTCGGCCAACCCATGACAAACGCATAGAGCGTATCGCCCCTGGCCGTGAAGCGGACATCCGCCGGTGTGTACCTGGCGGCGCCGGCCTGGCCGCGCCCGGTCGCGGCGGCCGTGGACGGGCCTTCGCCATAGATCTTCCACGGGCGCGTGGCGAAGATGCCTTCGCCGTTGGGGGCGATCCACGTGGCAAGGCTTTCGAGAATCTTCACTTCATCATCGTCGATCGTGCCCTCGCCACGGACGGGGATGCTCAGCATCAGATTGCCGTTCTTGGAGACGATGTCGACGAGCATCTGCACGACCTGCACCGGCGCCTTGTACGTGTGATTCAGGAACCGGTCGCGCTTATAGTGCCACGAGCCGATGCACGTGTCGGTCTGCCAGGGGATCGTCTCGGCGCCGCCGGAGATTCCGTTTTCCAGGTCGTACACCAGCGCCTTGCGCCACGGGGCGCTTGCGCCGGTGAGATCCTTGCCTGTCATCACCGCTTCCAGTTTGCCGTTGCGCTTGAGATTCGTGTTGTAGAGATACGCGGCGATGCGCGGGCCGACGTCGGTCGTGGGATAAATCGGCATCACCGAATCATCGAAATACAGGATGTCCGGCTGGTACTTGTCGATCAGGTCGATGATGCGGTTGAAGTATTTCTCACTGAAAGCCTTAGCGATCGGCGGATTGCCCACCTGCTGCCAGTTGTACGTGCCGACCTTGTGGCACTGGGCGTACAGATCCTGCGGATCGAGACCCTCCCACCAGAGGCCCTTGCCCTGGGCCTTGGTCATGATGCCATCGTACGGCACACCCGCCAGCGGGCCGGTGGTGTCCGATCCCTGGGCCGCCTGATACCAGCTCCAGGCGCGATCGCCGTGACTCGAGATGGCAAAACGCAGCCCCGCATCGCGCGCCGCCTTCATCCAGCCGCCGACGATGTCCTTCTTTGGCCCCACATGCACGCTGTTCCACGGCTGATATGTGGAATCGAAATTGTCGAAATTGTCGTGATGGTGCGCCATGGACGCAAAGAATTTCGCGCCGGCCCGCTTGTAAAGGGCGATCAGCTTCTCCGGCTCCCACTTATCCGCCTTCCACTGGTTGATCACATCCTTGAATCCAAACTTCGACGGATGGCCGTAGTTCTGAACATGCCACTTGTACACCGCCTGAGCCGGCAGATACATGTTCTGCGCGTACCAGTCGCCCTGCTCCGGCTGGCATTGCGGACCCCAATGCGCCCAGATGCCGAATTTTGCATCGCGATACCAATCCGGAACCTGGAACGCCGAAAGCGATTCCAGCGTCGGCTTGAACGGCCCATCGGCAACACCAAAACCCGGCGGAGCAGCAATCGGCGTCGGCGCCGGCGGCAGGCTCGGCGCGGTGGCCGGGCCACCGGCGGCGGCTACGGCCGGCGCAGCGGCCTGGCCGAAGGCCCTGGGCAGGCACATGGCTGCGCCGGCGCCGGCCAGAAGTTGAATAGCGGTTCTGCGGGATATCTGCATGGTGAACCTCCAAATTTTTTTCGACCGGAACGGAATGCCGGCCTTCGCCGCCACTTCGGCGGCTGCAGGGATCGAACGCCGACCGACCGATTATTTCGTCGGCACGCCCAGGATCTTCAGTGTCACGGCGTATTGGCTCGGCGCCTTCTCCGGAAGGTTCACCGACAGCCCTTGTGCATCCTGAGTCCAGGTGACTTTGCCATCATACCCGAGCAGCGAAACGCCCGTGACTTTCGCCCCGCCTGTTTGCGGTGATCCGGTGGCCAGGCTCTTGATCTGTGCCACGCGTGAATCCGGCCACGCCTGAACAAACGCGTACAGCGTGTCGCCTTTGGTCGTGAAGCGAATGTCCTGCGCGGTAGATGCCGCCGTCGCGCCGCGACCGCCGCCTCGCGCGGCCGGCCGGGCGGTCGTGGACGGCCCTTCGCCGTAGATCTTCCACGGCCGCGTTGAATAAATCCCCTCGGAATTGACGTCCATCCAGGCGGTCAGTCCGGCCAGGAACGCCTCCTCATGTTCATCGATCGAGCCGTCGCCGCGCAGCGGGATGTTCAGCATCAGATTGCCGTTCTTGCTGACGATATCGGTCAGCATGGCGACAATGGCGGCGACGGTTTGATAACGATTGCCATCGGCGATGGCCCGGCTGTAATGCCAGTCGCCGATGCACGTATCGGTCTGCCATGGGTCGGGCCGGATGGCGTTGGCGGTGCTGCGCTCGATATCTTCGACGAATGATCCGACATGTGCCGGCAGGATGTGCTTGCCGTTGACGACCACATCCGCCTTGCCGCCGTTCTTGTTGGCGCTGATGTTGTAATAATGAGCCACCACATCCAGCCCGACCGTGCCCAGCGGCAGTTCATTGGTATCGAAATAAAGCACGTCCGGCTGATATTTGTCCACCAGGTCCTTGCAGCGCAGATACCACTTCTCGCAAAACGCGACCGGCGGCATCGGGTTGCTCTTGGCCAGGCTGGTGTTGGCGGTGTACCAGGCGCTGACGGCCGCGGCGCCCTTGATTCCATCGGGCATGTGCACGTTGTTGCCCGTGTAGAGATCCTGCGGATCAAGGCCGTCCCACCATTTGCCCTTGCCGTCGGCCTTGGTGAGCGTGTAGGCATCGTAGCGCACGCCCGCCAGCGGCCCTTCGCCGTCATAGCCGTATGCCGTTTGCAGCCAGCGGCTCGACCACGACGAGTGATTGGTCACGCCAAACCGCAAGCCATTCTCGCGCGCCGCCTTCTGCCACAAGCCGACGATGTCCTTCTTGGGCCCGATCTTGACCGAGTTCCATCCATGGTACGTCGAATCGTACATGTCCAGATTGTCGTGATGATTGGCCAGTGCAAAGAAATATTTCGCGCCGGCCTTCTTATAGAGCGACATCAGCCGCTCCGGATCCCATTTCTCGGCCTTCCAGATATTGTCGATTTCCATGAACCCGAACTTGGAGGGATGTCCGTAGGTCTTGACGTGATAGTTGTAATCGGCCTCACCCTGGATATACATCCGCCGCGCATACCAGTCGCCCATTTCCGGAACGCACTGCGCGGTCCAGTGGGCCCAGATGCCGAACTTGGCGTCGCGAAACCAGTCCGGCGCCTTGTAGTTGGCCACCAGCGATTCCCATGTCGCCTTGAACGGGCCCGGCGCAATTGCGTGCGGCGGCAATGTCGCGTTTTGACCCAGTGCCGGCACCCAGCTTGCCGCGACGGCCGCCGCCGCCGTCATCTTCATGAAATTCCGACGCGTGATTCTTCGCTTCATAATCTGACCCCAAACCATGACATCAATCGATCAAACGTCATTTCGACGGCTGGCTGGCCGCTTTCGCGGCCGGCAGCTTCAATCCCGTGATCTTCAGCGCGTACGCCACGTCACACGGCTTCTGGGCCGGGAATTTCACATGCAGCCCGGCCGCATCCTGCGTGAAATCCAGCGGCCCGGCGTGGCCCAGCATCTCCACCTTTTCGATCTTCCCGTCGGTCACTTTGCTCGTCGCCAGCGCCGGTATCGCCAGTTCGGTCGGCCAGTCACTGGTGATCGCGTATAGACTATCGCCCTTGGTCGCGAAGAAGACATGGCCTTCCTCGGACATTTTCCACGGCCGAGTGCTGTAGATCGCCTCGCCGTTGACATCCATCCACTTGCCGATGGCCAGCAGCACCTGCTGCTGGGCGTCGGGGATTGTACCATCCGCCATCGGCGAGATGTTCAACAGATAATTGCCGTTGCGAGCCACATTGGTGTAGATCAGTCGGATGATCCCCGGCGCCGGCTTGACCGGCACGCCCACCACATAGCCGAACTTGTCGGTGATGGGGTCATCGGGTTCCCAAACGTAGTCGGTAAGTTGCTTGGGCGCCCGGCCTTGCCGTTCGTAATCCATGACCTGTCCTTCAACCCACGCCTGCGTCTTGGCGCTGATGGCAACGTCCTTGCCCCATTGCCTGGCGCGGTTGAAGTAATA
>CAYQTE010000025.1:0-56538 GCA_964420285.1 uncultured Tepidisphaeraceae bacterium | reverse complement strand
GAGTTTTTTCTGCGCCGATTCAACTGAATTATGCGAAAATCACGCTTGATTCAGGATTAGGCTGCGTCGCGCCTAGTGATGCGGATGATGATGTTGCAGAATGTGCGGCCTTTCCAGGCCGTGCTTGAGCATCAGGTCTTCGTCGGACAGTAGCTCGACGGCGGGTCCGTCGCGAATGATCCGGCCCTGGTCGAGCAGGATGGCGCGCTGACAGAGTTGGACGACCAGTTCAAGGTCATGTGTCGCGATGATTCGCGTAGCGGGGATTTGCTGGAGGAGCTTGAGAATCTGCCGCCGGCCGCGCGGATCGAGGTTGCTCGTGGGTTCGTCCAAAACCAGAACACTGGGCTGGCAGGCCAGGACGCCGGCCAGGCACACGCGACGCTTTTCGCCGCCGCTGAGTCGATGCGGCGAACGGTGCTCGAAGCCCGACAGGCCGACTTCGCCCAGGCGGTCCGTGACTTGCTGCTCGAGCGGCACGGTGTTGATTTGAAATTGCCGCGGACCGAACGCCACGTCCTCAAACACGGTTGGACAAAACAACTGATCGTCCGGATCCTGAAAGAGCAGGCCGACCTTCCGGCGAATCTCGTGCAGGTTCTTGGGGCCGATCGCCTGGCCGTTAATGAGAATCTGGCCGTCGATCGCACCGGCGTCGGGGAGAATGCCGTTGAGATGAAGAAGCAATGTGCTTTTGCCGGCGCCGTTGGGACCGATCAGTGCGACGCATTCGCCGTCGGCGATTGAGAGATTCACGTCCACCAGAGCCGGTTCGCTGCCGGCGTAACGGTAGGACAAATTGCGGACTTCGACGGCGGGGATCATTGCCATCCCCTGGCGCACATGGCGGCGTAGATTCGCTCCGAGCGGGATTGGGCGCGGATAAACAGTTGCGCGACGACGGTGGCCAGGTTTCGCCAGATGCGCCGGCGGCCGGGGGTAAACGTGCGACTCTGGCGGGCGAAACGCATGCGTCGGGATTCCTCCTGCAAGACGTAAAGATAACGGTGCATCAGTGCCAATGTTGTCACCATGAGCGACGGCACGCGCAACCTGCGAAGCAGATCGATCAACTCCGCCGGGCTGGCCGCCGACGAGAGCAGGACCAAAGTGAAGACGCACAGCGTCGTGCGCGCCACCAGCAGGCCGAAGATGTGCAGGCCATTGGGTTGCAGCAGCGAAAGCACGGCCACGCCCAACACGAAAGGCTCGACCAGGAGTAGCCGCTTAAGGATCGGAATTAAGGGCAATCGGCTCAGCAGGGCGCAAACGATCAGCGCGAAGGCCGCGCCGGCGTAAAGGCCCAGCGATGGAGTGCAAGTCACAAGGATCACCACCATGGCCAATGCGGAAAACGCCTTCAGGGCCGTGGGCGCGCGATGGCGATATTCACCAGCCACTGGATTGTGTCGATGTTCAATCACCCTGGGCTTCTCCCGGGGCGGCGCTGGCCGTGTGTGAGTGTGTGGGCAGGAGAATGCGAGACAGAACCACGGCCAGGGCGAACGCGATGAGGGTTCCGACCAATCCGGCGGTGCTGGTGGCGATGGCGGCCGACTTGATGCCCGGGAAAAGATAATCGGGAATGGGCGCTGCCACCACGCGGTGCGCGCTGGCGCCAAAGCCGAGAACTTCAGCGGTGTGATCCAATCCATCGGGCCACGGACAGGCGAACGGCGAGACGAACAGAGCCAACCCGAGCGAGATCAGCAGTCCGAAAATCAGGAAATCCAGCTTCGGTTTTGCGTCGATGGAAACGGCGGCGGTATAGTCCAGCAGATCGGGCCGGGTTTGGCTGACGGCCAGGATCACCAGCGTCGTGATGACTGCTTCGCCAATGCCGATCAGCATGTGGACCGACGCCATGGCGCTGAACGCCACCGGCCACGCAATGGTGCCCGAAAACGCCAGTTCTCCAGCACACACAATCGCCGCGACGACGGTGGACGCCCAACCGGCGAACGCCACGGCCGCCAGTCGCCCGCGCGGATTGGGAAGAAAGCGGTAGACCAGGCGATAGATGTAATATCCACCGACTGAACAGACGACGGCCATGTTGAAGATATTGGCCCCCAATGCCAGCAATCCCCCATCGGCGAAGAGCAGGCATTGCACGATCAAAACGGTGGTAATGACCAAAACGGCCGCGCTGGGTCCGAGCAAAACCGAACAGAGCACGCCGCCGACCATGTGGCCGGAGGTTCCGCCGGCCACCGGGAAATTGAGCATCATGGCGGCAAAGACGAAAGCGGAGGACAAGCCCATCAAGGGGATTTTGCGCGGGGGCAACTCGCGGCGAGTTTGCCGTACCGCCCAGCCTAGGGCCGCCGCCGACAGCACGCCCGCGGTGGCGCAGGTGCGGCCGTTGAGAATTCCGTCGGGAATGTGCATATCGCTGCCCTCTCCAAACCTGCCACCGCGTATTGCAACCGGCGCATCGCCCCGGCCACCAAGACAATAATACCGAGACTGCGAAAATAATACCAAGGGGCGATGTATCCCACATCAGGCCCGATGCCAGAAACGGCGCCGGGGACACGCCCAACGAGAGTGCCCGATTTTCCGGGCGAGTGTAAATCCATGTGGGACCGCCTTCTATTCCCCTCTCCCTGTACCCAGGGGGAGGGTTGGGTGGGGGTTGACCGCTGCGGCGTTCGTCGCGGCTTCGACCTGGCAGAGCCACTGGCGAAGAACCCCCACCTTTGTCGCTCCCCCTGCGTACATGGGGAGGAGGAAGAGGCGGTTGCCGGGAAGTTCGGGCACTCTCCGCCCGACGCCCGACTCGCAAGGGCGCGATGTTTGACAGGGGGGCTGGGGGGAATAGAGTGTTCGCCGCGCAGGCTGCTAAATGGCTTGCGGGTGGACGGATGCAATGAAAATCAGTCTGGAATGGTTGTCGGATTTTGTGGACGGCCCGCTGGACGGCGAGGTGATCGCCGAGGCGCTCACCGGCGCCGGGTTTCCCATCGAGTCGATTGAGACCGTAGCCGGTGACACCGTTCTCGATGTCGAAGTCACCAGCAATCGCGGGGATTGCCTCTGTTACCTGGGAATGGCGCGCGAGGTGGCAGCTCTGTTGCAGCGGCCGCTCAAACAGCCGGCGGGGATGGCGACGGCGGGTTCTGCGGTCTCACAATCCGGCGCGGCGGAGATTTCCGTGGCGATCGAATCGCCGGCGTGCTTCTATTACACGGGCCGGGTAATCCAAAATGTGAAAATCGGGCCGTCGCCTCAGTGGATGATTCGCCGGCTCACCGCGATCGGTGTGCGGCCGATCAGCAATGTCGTCGATGTCACAAACTATGTCATGTTCGAGATGGGGCAGCCGCTCCATGCGTTCGACATGGCGCACATCGGCGGCGGGAAGATCATCGTGCGCCAGGCTCGCCCTGGTGAAAAGCTCACGAGCATCGACGGGCACGAGCGGGAGCTTTCGGGGTCGATGCTGGTGATTGCCGATGCGACCCGGCCAATCGCTTTGGCGGGCGTGATGGGAGGACGCGACAGCGAAGTGACGGATTCGACGCACGCGGTCGTGTTGGAATCGGCGCGGTTCGATCCGATGTCGGTGCGCTCGACGGCACGGGCACTGCAGATGCGGTCGGATAGCTCGTATAGATTTGAGCGGGGGATCGATCCGACGCAGGCGGATGCGGCCGGGCGGCGCGCGGCGGACTTGATCGCGCAGATCGCCGGCGGCGTGCTGGCCGGCGACGTGGCGGCCGATG
This sequence comes from uncultured Tepidisphaeraceae bacterium, assembly GCA_964420285.1. Lineage (GTDB taxonomy): Bacteria > Planctomycetota > Phycisphaerae > Tepidisphaerales > Tepidisphaeraceae > CAYQTE01. Next base: position 52,810 of record CAYQTE010000025.1, on the reverse strand, counting down.
GGAAGGGTAATTCGGCGGAGAAGGTGACGATCGAACTTCGGCCGGACAAAATCCGCGGCGTGCTGGGGATTGATGTGCCGCTGGAACAGGCCGAGGGGATTTTGCGGCGATTGGGATTTGTCGTGTCGCGATCGGCGGGTGGGCTGTCGGTGAATGTTCCTTCGTGGCGAGCGGATGTGCGCGTGGCGGTCGATCTGGTCGAGGAGATCGCGCGGATGATGGGATACGACAAGATCCCGGTGCGCGAGGAAATTTCGATCCGCGTGGTGCCGCCGTCGCCTTCGACCAAAGCGGTGGATGCGATCCGCGATGCTCTGGCCGGAGCGGGATATTTCGAGGCGATCACGTTCAGTTTCGTGTCGGATGTGCTGGCGGAGGATTTCACGCCGCATGGGGCGAAGCTGGCGCGCGTGGAATCTGTGACGCGCAAGGCGGATGCGCGGCTGCGGCCGAGCGTGATTCCCGGACTGCTGGAATCGCTGGCGCGGAATGAAAAGAACGGGACGGCTGATGCGAAACTGTTCGAAATCGGCGCGACGTTCGTAGGCGAGGCGGATGATTCAGTGACGGAGAAGGTGGTGGTGGGATTGGCCGGCGGTGAGGATTTCGGCGAGCTGCGCGGGGCGATCGAGATGCTGCTGGGGCGGCTGGACAGGTTGCGTGGCGTGAAGGTGATCGCTGACGAGCGGACAGGATTTGCCGCCGGGGCGTGCGGGCGAATTGAGTGGGGCGATCGCGCGGTGGGCTACCTGGGGCGGATATCGCGGCGGGTGGCGGAGAAAGTTTCGTTGCGGTCAGCGCCGATGGCCGCGGAACTGGACCTGGCGGAATTGCTGGCCGGGGCGAGGGATGTGCCGAAGCTGGCGGCATTGCCACGGTTTCCGGCGATCGTGCGCGACGTTGCGCTGGTCGTGGACGAGGCGCTGGCGTATGAGAAGCTGGCGGAACTGGTGGCCGGGCTATCGCTGGAGAATCTCGAAACGATGACGCATGTGTCGACATACCGGGGCAAGCCGATCCCGGCGGGGAAGAAGAGCGTGGCGGTGGCGCTGGCGTTTCGATCGCCCACCGGCACGCTGCTGGCCGAGCAGGTCGAGCCGTTGGTGCAGCGCGTAGTGGAAGCGGCCGCGGCGCGGCTGGGAGCGGCGCGGCGCGAAGGATAGTGATCTCACCACAGAGCCGCAGAGAACGCGGAGAGTGCTCGAATCAGGGATGGCGGGGGCCGATTGTGCAACTGGTGACTTTCCAAACTCCGGATTCGCGGGCGAGCGTCAGTGTGAACGCGCGAATCTGCTGGCTGGCGAACGTGGCGACTCCATCCAATCTGCAGGAGGTAACGCCGTTCGTGTCCGTTATGTTGACATTTGTGCTCGTCATGTCCTGTAGCGGCCCAAGTGAGGATAACTGGGTGCTGACGGCCGAAAAATCCTGCGGAGCGAACGATGCGGACGTCAGGGATCTGGCGGCGGCCGCCTGGGACGTAGATAGATCGTAGACCCAATCGTGCGCGGCGTGGCGTGGCGCGGATGAGCCAACGAAAAGGACGCCCAGGCACACGCCAAAGATGCTCCAGACGCACACATTAACCAGTCCGGAGGCCAGCCCCGCGATCGCCATTCCGCGGCCGCGAACCATGGGATCGCGCGTCTGGCGAATTCCGATGAAGCCAAGGATTATCGCTGGAATGCCGGTGATCAGCGGAATGCAGAGGATTATTCCAAGCACGACGCTGGCGATGGCGGCCTTGCTGGTGGAGCGCGGAGTGGGGGCCATGGCGTAGTTCAGCGGCTGGATCGGCACTGGCGGAGGGATTTGGGACATGGACTTCTCCTCTCTTGATTCGGCCTATCTTACCCGCAAGGGCTGCCGATGTAGAGCGGCCATCGCGGACTAGCGCATGACGACGAACCGGCTGCGGACCTGCTGGCGGACGTAGGTGTTGGTGATATCGACGGTGCCCTCGCTCTTGATCTGGCCGTGGGTGGTCAGCCAAGTTTGCGAGCGGGTGAAATAATCGTCAAAATCCGGGCGGGACATCGGGGCGCAGAAATACGTGTCGCGGCGGACGGGAACCAGACGGGCCAGCGGCTCGCCCTTGCGAATGCGGATCTTCTTCTCGCGGCGATCGAGTTCGATCGCGACGTGCCAGGGATAACTGGCGGGATACCAATCGGTATCAATGACGGCCGACACCGATCGCCACGGGCGCGACATGTTGGGGATGTCGGTCATCATGAGCAGCTCATTGGCGTCGGTGCGGAGAAAAAGAAAGCTGCTGATCTTGACCTGGTTGTTGATCTTCGCCCAGACGTGATCGTCGATGACGTGCGGGAGTTTCTGGCCCTTTTCCCAGAACCAGGCGTATTGCTGAACCAGTGGCTTGGGCTCGGCTTGGTCGCTGGCGGCGTAATCAAAATCGCTGGCGATGATGACATCGGGCTTGACGCTCCACAGGCCGGCGCGCTGGGTGAATGTGATGTCGAAATTGGCCAGGATGTCGAACCCGAACCCATTGGCGGCGCGGACGGGCGGGCATTGCTCCGGCCAGCCACGGCCGGGGGGACGCTTGATATAGATGTCCTTGGCGGGCTGGGGGTCCAAGAGGTTCTGACGGAATTTGAAGTAGTGGAGCATCTTGGCAATGTAACGGGGAGCAGGGGAGAAGGGGAGAGAGGGAGCGCGTCTTGCAATTGGATGTTCTTGGCGGCTTGGGGCGGGTAGAATGGAGGACGATGTTGGCCAGGAGCGACCGATGACGGGGATGAAGACGTTCTACTGTCCGGAGTGCGGCCGGCCGCTCAGCGGCGTGCCGGGGACGCAGGCTCGCTGCGCGCAGTGTTCGCGGGTGGTGAATCTGCCGGCGGTGGGGGCGATCCAGACAGAACCAAATCAAGCGGCATCAAAACCAAACCAGGCGGTATCGAAGCCGCCGCGGCGGCACGGGCTGGGTTTGATCGTGGTTGCGGTGCTGTTGATGTTCGGCCTGTTGTCGTTCTTCTGGCTGGGTGCAGCGCATATGCAGCGGTCGACGGGCTGGGAGAGCGCCGGAACGACCTTTGGGCCGGCGATATCGCAGGGATCGTCGTCCAGCCCGCAGGAGCGGCTGGAGACGATCTGGGTGGCGATTCAGCGGTATGAGATTCGGCACGGCGCCTGGCCGGAGAACCTGGCGATATTGGTTCGTGAAGGGGATATCGAGAGCGACGTTCTGGCCGACCCTCGCTTGGGCGACACGCCCGCTCAGGGGCCGACGCTCGAGATGATGGCCGCGCAAGTCGATGCTCCCGGCCATTTGTCGTTTGTTTACCTGCATTCGGCCAATCCGCACGGCGTGCTGGTCTTTGAACGGCCAACGAGCGTGCAGACCCAGATCTGGGCGCTCTACGGCGACGGCCGGATCGGGCAAGTGCCGGTGGGGGGAGTGAATAGGTGATGGGTGGCGGGGCGCCGCCCATTCGTGGGGAAGCCCAGCCGAGGCGATCCGCCGGCTTCTGGCCGTTGCCTCAATTGCCGGACGGTTCCGCCGAGACCGGCACCGCCGGCAAGCTGGTCCGGCGCCAACGCGGTATAATGGCCGCCGATGAAACCGTTCTGCCGATGGCTGCTCCGCAGACTCGCGGCGATATCGCTGTTGCTGTGCGTGGCGACGGCGGGCCTTTGGATATTGAGCTACTGGCGGCAGGATCGTTGGGCGTACGTGTTTTTTCCGCGTACGGGCGAACAGTTTGCGAAGACGATCGTTATTGGGTCCGATGATGGGCTGATTTGTATCCAATACGCATGGGAAGCTTACGGCGATTTTGTGCCGCAACATTCAAGTTTCGCCTGTCACCCCAACGGGCTATACGACGACTTCAGTGCCGCAACGGATGTGCCACATTGGCACCACATGGGAATCTGGATTTTCTTCTTATCGCAACAGGCCTCGCTTCAGAACGACAGGTCGCGGATACCTCCGGGTCTGTACTCGGGCGCGGTTGGTATACCCTTTTGGTTGGCGACCAGCGCGCTGGCGGTTCTGCCGCTTATCGAGATTCTGACTATTTGCCGATGGTCCGGGAAGAGATACTGCCGCTTGCACGGCCTTTGCGCCAAGTGCGGTTACGATCTCCGCGCCACGCCGGACCGCTGTCCGGAATGCGGGACGGTTCCGCCGAAGTGATCTGCCATCCAATTCCATTGACCCTTCACGGGAAGTGGAGGGAAAGGTGCTTGCCGTAACTTCTTGTCAAGACGTAAGTTCCAGCCAGCCGGCGCACGCATGGCGCAAAATCGGGCCGGGGTGGTAAAATGCGGGGCGATCAATGTCTCAACCACTGACAATACTTCTGGCCGGAGGGGGTACGGGCGGGCACCTGTATCCCGGCATCGCCATCGCCGAGGCCGTGCGCGGTATGGTTCCAGATGCGCGGATTGTGTTCCTGTGCTCGAACCGGGAGATCGACCAAGTGATTCTCAAGCCGACCGGGTTTGAGTCGATCCAGCAGCCGATCGTCCCGCCGCGGCCGAGTAATTTGTTGCGGTTCTTTCCCAGTTTGTTCGAGACGCGGGAGGTGGTGCGCCGGGCGCTGAGGGAACACAAGCCGGCGGCGGTTATCGGATTGGGAGGTTTCGCGGCGGGCGTGGCCGTCAAAATGGCGGCGCGGGCGGGGATCTACACGCTGCTGCTGAATCCTGACGTGGTTCCCGGGCGGGCCAATATATATCTGTTGCCGCACGTTCAGGCGATCTGTTGCCAATTTGCGGCCAGCGAGGGGGCGATCCGGCCGATCTATCGGTCCAAGGTCCGCGTGACCGGCTGCCCGATCCGGCGTGACATTCGCGAATTGCCGCCACGTCAGGAAGCGGCGGGGCGGCTGGGGATCGATCCACTGCTCAGCACGCTGGTGATCACCGGAGCCTCGCAGGGAGCGAAGACCGTGAACGAGGCGGCGCTGGCGGTTTTCGCGAGTCTGACGATGAACGGCTGGCAGGTCTTGCACTTGAGCGGCCGGGATCATGCCGATTGTGTGCGTGCGGGCTACCGCGATCTGGCGATACCGGCCGTGGTGGTGGATTTCACGCCGGCAATGGCGGATGTGTGGGCGGTGGCCGATCTGGCGATCTCGCGATCGGGGGCCAGCAGTTGCGCGGAACTGACTGCGTGCGGGGTGCCGTCGCTCCTGATGCCCTATCCGTTCCATAAGGATTTGCACCAGCGGAAGAACGCGGCGGTGTTGGCGGCGGCCGGGGCGGCGATTGTCATTGATGATGAGCGCGATGCCGTTCGCAACAGCGAGAAGCTGAGGGTGGCGATCGAGCCGCTGCTGCACGACGCCGACCGTCGCGCCGCCATGAGCGCTGGCGCCCGCGGCATCGCCAAACCGGACGCGGCCGACACGATCGCGCGACTCGTGATCGACGCCGTTCAAGAAATCGGTTGAGACATCATCAAATCTCGCTTCACTCGACGATAAGAAGTTGGGTGCCCGACACTGGCCGGGCCTTGCCGCCCGTGGCAAAAGTCGCGCGGCGCAATTCGTGGGAGAATCGATCATGTCCACGCTGGCGATTCCGAAAAACGTTGCTATGATGTCTGACGACATGGAAGTCACGGCCACAGTGTGCATGGATGCACGACCCTGCCGCAAGTTCGCCGGCAAGCGGGTTCACTTTATCGGCATTGGCGGTTGCGGCATGTGCGGCCTGGCCCGCATGCTCATCAACGATGGGGCGATCGTTACCGGCTCCGAGCTTCGACCCAACGCACAAACCTTCGAGCTTATCAAACGCGGCGCGAAGATCTCACGCGAGCAACTCGGGCAGTTGCTCACGAGCGATACCGACCTGGTCGTCCGCACGGCCGCGGTTCCCGACAACAACCCCGAACTGTCGGCGGCGCGGGCGCTGGGGTTGCGTCACATCAAGTATGCCGAACTGTTGGGCATGCTGATGGCCGAGCGGCACGGCATCGCCGTGGCCGGAACGCACGGCAAATCGACGACGACGGCCATGATCGGCTATGCCTTGCTGGAATGCGGGGCCGATCCAAGCGTCGTGGTCGGTGGCACTGTCCCGCAACTGGGCGGCGGCAGCCGCTCGGGGGCCAGCGATCTGTTCGTGGCCGAAGCCTGCGAATTCGACCGCAGCTTCCACAATCTGCATCCCCGCACGGCCCTGATTACCAACATCGAGGAAGACCACCTCGATTGCTACAAGAATCTCGACGAGATCATCGTGTCGTTCCGGAAGTTCGCGCAGCTTGTGCCGCACGACGGCCTGATCCTGGCGGGCGGGAAGGACCGCTCGGTGATCGCGGCGCTGGCGGGTGTAACGGCACCGATCGAATTTGTGGCGCTGGACGAGGGATTCAGTTGGTCCACCAAGATCATCGGAATTGAGAACGGCTGCTATCGCGGCGAGGTCCTATACAAAGGGAAATATGTCGGCACGCTGGCGCCAATAGTGGCCGGTAAACACAATCTCCAAAACGCGACGATGGCCCTGGCGGCGTGCGTGGCCTGCGGGATGGTGCCGGCCAAGGCGATCGCGGCGCTGGATCGCTTTGAAGGCGTCGATCGCCGCATGTCGGTGGTCGGAATGTACAACGGCGCGACGGTGGTTGATGATTACGGCCATCATCCCACGGAAATCCGCACGACGCTCAAAGCCCTGCGTGAACATTATTCGCCGCGACGTCTGATCTGCGTCTTTCAGCCGCACCAGCACAGCCGCACGCGGTTTCTGCTGGAGGATTTCGCCAGCAGCTTTGAACTGGCCGACGAGACGATCGTGCCCGATATCTATTTCGTCCGCGACAGCGAGAGCGAACGCCAGCAGGTCTGCGCCGGCGATCTGGTCGGGCGGATCATCGCCAAAGGGCAATCGGCCATTTATCTGCCGGATTTTGCCGACATCGCGCGCCACATTCGCCAGACGGCCGGAAGCGGCGACCTGATCGTCACCATGGGCGCCGGCAATGTCTGGGAGATCGGTCGCGATCTTATAGGCGAAAAAAAATCGTGAACGCGTCCATCGCCCCGTTGTCAGTTCGGGAGAGAACAGGTTAAATGCGGTTCACCGCAGGAGGCGATGCGATGCGGCTGGCACGAGGCCAGCGTTCCTCTCGGCGGGTAACCAGGGCGTTCAAGTCTGGCGGTGCCTGACAGATGCCGATGTTGCACATGGCCAACGTCTTCTCGGGGCTTGAAGCGATCGTCCGCAGCGACGTTCCGCTGGCGCCAATGACATGGTTCAAGATCGGCGGCCCGGCGCGCTGGCTGATCGAACCGACCGGCGTGGAAGACCTGCGCCAAGCCGCTCAGCGCTGCCTCGATAACGACATTCCCATTTATGTTCTTGGTTTGGGCGCGAACCTTCTGGTCGGCGATCAGGGAGTCAACGGCGCGGTCTTTCGCCTGTGCAAGGACTATTGGCGTCGCGTCCAATTCAACGGCACCACACTGGAAGTCGGTGCCGGCGCCGATATCCAGCGGCTCATTTTGCGAACTGTTCAACAGGGTCTGGCGGGCCTGGAATGCCTGGCTGGAATCCCCGGTACGGTGGGCGGCGGAATCCGCATGAATGCCGGCGGCAAGTTCGGCGACATCGGCGCCCTGGTCAATACAGTTCAGGTCATGGACGCCGAAGGATCGCTCTTTGAACGCACCAAGGACGATCTGGTTTTCGAATACCGCTCGACCAATATCTCCGCCAAATTCATCCTCGGCGTCACGCTGGATCTGGAAGCCGAAGATCCCGACCGCATCATGAAACGCACCAAGGAAATCTGGATGTACAAGCGGCTTACCCAGCCGCTGGCCACTAAGAGCGCCGGCTGCATGTTCAAAAACCCGCGCGGCGTCAGCGCCGGTGCACTCATCGACCAGGCCGGGCTCAAGGGCATGCGCGTCGGCGGCGCTGAAGTCAGCGCCAAGCACGCCAATTTCATCATCGCCCATTCCGACTGCAAAGCCGATGATGTGCTCCGGCTGGTCAAGCTCATCCGCGAAAAGGTCTTCGACAAGAACCAGATTCACCTGGAAACCGAAGTCCAGATGTGGCCGTGATCGATGACACTCGTTTCCAGCGAAAGGGAATTCGCCATGCAAGTCACAGTCCTGTACGGCGGCCCCAGTGCCGAACGCGAAATCAGCCTGGTGAGCGGTTCGGCCGTCATTGAAGCGCTCAGGTCAATGGGTCACGACGTGTTTCCCAGCGACGTCGCTCCCGACAATCTGACCGGCCTCGATCATTTCGCCGATGTCGTCTTTCCCGTTTTGCACGGCCGGTTTGGTGAAAGCGGCGAGTTGCAGGAAATCCTCGAATCCCGTCGCATCCGTTTCGTCGGCAGCGGTTCGCGGGCCAGCCGCATCGGCATCGACAAACTGGCGAGCAAGCGAGTCTGGGAAGGCGCCGGCCTGCCCACGCCAGCGTGCCAGCTCATCACGCGAGCGGACTATCGCCCCGGATCGGCGCCCGATCGGATTTCCCCGCCATGTGTCGTCAAGGCCGTCGATAGCGGCAGCAGCATTGACGTCTATATCTGCAAGACATCCGACGAGGCCCGGCGGGCCTGTTCGCTGGTCTTGGCGAAACACGAACGCGCCCTGGTCGAGACATTCATCGACGGCATCGAGTTAACCGTTGCCATCCTCGAAGAACAGGCTCTTTCGCCCATCCGCATCAGCACCACGCGAGAGTTCTACGACTTCGAGGCCAAATACAAAGGCAACTACACCCATTACGATTTCGACCTGGGCGTTGACGATGCGATCGTCAGGAAGGTCAAGGCTCTGGCCCTGACCGCCCATCAAGCCATCGGCTGCCGCGATCTTTCCCGCGTCGATATCATGCTCGACAAACGGAACAATCCCTATCTGCTGGAGATCAATACCATCCCCGGCTTTACCAGCAAGAGCCTGCTCCCCAAGGCCGCCAACCACGCCGGTATCGCGTTCGGCCCGCTGGTCGACCGCCTGGTCCGCCGAGCGGCGGCCAGATCGCTGGATGCCGCGGCGTGATCAGAACGGACCGCGTGAAAGGTATTCTTCCTTTTGGCACAAATGCAATCAATGATTATATTGCAAGCGTTGATGATGGAGGTGAACTGTGCCGAGCATCACCATACGAAACCTGGATCAGGACTTGAAAACCCGGTTGCGAGTGCGAGCGGCACATCATGGGCGATCGATGCAAGATGAAGCCCGCGACATTCTTCGTTCCGCATTGAGCCGCAGTCGTCGTGAGCCAATCAGTCTGGCCGCCGCGATACGCAAGAGATTTGCACCGCTCGGGGGTGCTGATATTCCTCAGCCGCCACGAGAACACATGCGCGAACCACCGGCATTTGAATAATGTTCCTGCTCGACACAAACGTCATCTCGGAGATGATCGATCCATGGCATAACGGAATTGGGAAATGCGCCGCATAGCGCGCATTCGGCGCGCTTCGTCCCCAGGCGACCATGGCGCGACACATCATTCAAGTCCACGACCTGATGCAACAGGGCTATGAATATCGCCTGACCGAACCGGCGGGACGGAATTTCGATCCGCGATTCCGGCCGCAGCTTTCGCCTCAGCAGATGCTTGAACTGGGCGTGTTCGGCGGCAAGTACATGACCGACTGCGGCGAGGAATTCCCCGCCAGTTGGTTCAGCAGCGCCAGACTCTGCCCCGAGCGGCACGACCCGAAGATCAACTTTTTCGGCGTAAACGCTTCTCAGCCGCTGTCCCTGTGGCGCACGAAGGGCTGGATCCACCCCGACGATCCGCGCGGCTGGTTTCAGTGGTATTGCCGGTATTACCGCGGCCGGCGCTGCCTTGATGACGATCGGCAGATCACCAGATGGCTGGCCTTTCGACGTCACGCCGCGCAGGTTCAAGCCAACTGCCCGAGCGGCGATCTGACGTGCCGGCGCAGGCAGCGCCAGGCCTTGCTTCATTGGGCGTACGATTCGCGCAAGCTCTAATCGCGGGCGGAAACGCGACCCTTCCAGACAGGTTCTGTGTTGCCGGCCGCGTCGTACTCGGCAACAGCAATTTGGCCGCCGTTTCGTTTCCCAAATTTCTTGCTCTCCTATTTTGGCGGACGGCATGACGAAGCACACGCTCCCATCGCTTTGCCGGTACGTGACACAATGCAACAAATCAATACAATTATTTGGCAAATTGATTTCCCAGGAAAGGCGGTAAGACATCATGGAACAAACCACATTCGAGGTCCGGGAGAAATCACTCGACGCCATGTTGGTCGCCGGCATTCGCATGAAGGGTCGCTACGGCGATTGCAGCAAGGCGTTTGGGCGGATCTGCCGGTCGATGGGCCGGCACATTGCCGGCAAGCCTCTGATGTTGCATTACGAAACCGAGTACAAGGAAAATGACGCAGACTTTGAAGCCTGCGTCCCCGTCCGCCAGCGCAAGGAGGTCGAGGGAATCGCCGTGCGCGAGCTTCCGGCCGGGCGCTGCGTTTCACTTTTGCACAAGGGGCCGTACGAGGAGCTGAGCGCGTCATACGCCAAAGTGCTGAAATACGTCAAGGATCACGGCTACAACATCGTCATGCCGACGCGCGAGGTCTATCTCAAAGGCCCCGGCATGATCTTCAAGGGCAATCCCCGAAAATATCTCACCGAGATACAGTTTCCCATCCAGAGCGCTCCCGGACCAGCCGCGCCGACAGCCGCCTGATATCGCGCTCAATCGTTCAGATGCCCGCTGAGATAGGCATCATACGATGCCATATCCAGCAGCCCGTGGCCGGACAGATTGAACAGGATCACGCGCTTCTCGCCAGTCTTTTTGGCTTCGATCGCTTCGTCGATGGCCGCTCTGATCGCGTGCGCGCTTTCCGGGGCGGGGATAATCCCCTCGGTCTGGGCAAACTGCATCGCCGCCTCGAACACCGCCGTCTGTGGATAGGCCACCGCGTCGATCAGCTTGTGCTTGAACAGATGGCTCACCGTCGGCGCCATGCCGTGATATCGCAACCCGCCGGCGTGAATCTTCGGCGGCATGTACGTGTGCCCCAGCGTAAACATCATCATCAGCGGCGTCATCTCGGCCGTGTCCCCAAAGTCATACCGCATCTGCCCCTGCGTGAGACTGGCGCAGACGACAGGCTCGACGGCCACGATCCGCGTCTTGCGGTTTTCGTGCAGTTTCCGATGCACGAACGGAAACGCGATCCCCGCGAAATTTGACCCGCCGCCCACGCATCCGATCACCACGTCCGGATATTCACCGGCCAGTTCCATCTGCTTCAGCGCCTCCTGTCCGATCACGCTCTGGTGCATGCAGACGTGATTCAGCACACTGCCCAGCGCGTATTTCGTGTTCGGATGGGTCACGGTGTCCTCGATCGCCTCGGATATCGCGATCCCCAGCGACCCGTTGCACTCCGGATCTTCCGCCAGCACCTTTTTTCCGTAATTGGTATTGCTCGACGGCGACGCATGCACCGTGGCGCCCCAGGTGTTCATGAGCATCTTGCGATACGGCTTCTGGTGAAACGACACTTTCACCATGTACACCACGCATTCGATCCCGAACAGCTTGCACGCCAGCGCCAGCGATGATCCCCATTGCCCCGCGCCGGTTTCCGTCGCCAGCCGCTTGATACCCGCCTTCTTGTTGTAATACGCCTGCGGTACGGCGCTATTGGGCTTATGGCTCCCGGCCGGGCTGGCGCCTTCGTACTTGTAATAAATGTGCGCCGTCGTCCCCAGCGCCTGCTCAAGGCGCACCGCCCGCAGCAGCGGCGTCGGCCGCCACAGGGCATAAATCTGCCGAACCTCGTCCGGGATCGCGATGTAGCGTTCCGGCGACATCTCCTGCTCGATGATCGGCTGGGAAAAGATGGGCGCGAAATCCGCCGCCGATGCCGGCTGTTTGGTTCCCGGATGCAGCGGCGGCGCCAGTGGCGTGGGCAGGTCCGCCTGCATGTTGTACCAGTGGGTTGGAATGCCGCTCTGCGGTAGCACAAAACTCGTCGTCGTCACGTGAAGTCCTCTCGGCCAGGGAATCGATCTGACAGTGCGCCACGATAACAAAGCAAGCCGTCCATTTCCACGGATGGCCGCTTGTGCCATCTCGGAGTACGCCCGCCATTTCGGACACGCCCCGTCTGGGAAATCCCACCCAACTGGCTTGCTGGATTGAGTTTACGCTCAAAACCACCCCGCGCCCCGCACCGGGGGCATCCCGCTTCCTGGCCGAATACCGCGGCTTACGCCAAACATCGCGTCCAAAACGTGCCCTGAATGTCTCGAAAAAGTTGGAACTTGGCCCGCAGGAGTTGCAACTTCGCCCGGCCGAGTCCGATCCGGGCGCCCACCCAAACGCATCATTCTTATCCGTGGCATCCGTGAAATCCGTGGTCAACATGCATTTGCTCCGCGGCCTGCTCCGAGAGAGGGACGGATCAATCGCAGATGAACGCGGATAAACGCAGATGGATTTTGGTTCTTGTCTTATCAGCGCTCATCCGCGTTCATCAGCGGTTCCATTTTCAGGTTCTCCGCGTGAGATTTCTCCTAAGTGATTTTCTGCACTATGGTTACGCCACAAACACGCCACGATCCCCATTGCCGCCCACCCTCGTTTTCCGCCGGATATCGCGGTTTACGCCAAAGATCGCGTCGAAAACGTGCCTCAAATGTCTCGAAAAAGTTGGAACTTGGCTTGAAATAGTCTGAACTTTGCCCGGCCGAGTCCAACCTGGGCGCGCCAGAAACGGGATACCAACCGCCAACCACCAAGCAACGCCAAGCAGGCCGCGTTCATTATCCATTATCCATTGTCCATTATCCATTTCCATCCATGCCACCAAATGAAACCGAATGCAGCAGAGGGGGGGTGGGGGGTGTTCCGGAATGTCCCCGAATGCCCCGGAGGGGGGGGTGGGGGGTAGGGGTGACAAGGTGACTTGGTGACAGGGTGACAAGGTGAGGGTGTGACACGCGGCCGGGGGGGCTGGTCGCGCGTCTGGAGTGGCGATTGGGCGCTGTGGCGTGGGCATTTTACCTTACATTAACCTAACTTAAGACAAATTGCAAGAGAGAACTTCGTCGAGAGTGCCGAATTCTCAGGTCTCGCGTAACTCCATGCGGGGCCACCTCTTAAACCCCTCTGCCTGTACCCATGCCTTCGGCTCTGAGGCTGAGCGCCTCGCCGCTCAGGCTCGAAGAGCGGAGGGATGGTGTGGGAGCGATTTGCGCGGCCGCACTCGCAGCGCAATCTGGCGCGGCGCGGTATAATCTCGCGGAAGTCGCGACACGTGGACGGCCGAAGGGAATGGTGCTCCATGCCAAATCGGGATTCGTCAAGCTTGCGGGGCGTGCGTTGGGGGTTCTGGCTGATTGTGCTTGCGGCCGGTCTATTGCCGCTGGGCACGACGACGGCCGCTCGTGGGCAGGCGCTTACCGCCGAACCGCTGGGGCCGATGCCTGATTCGGCGCATCTTGTGATGTCCGTTGTCTCAGGGGATTGCCGCAATGTGTCAATGATCGTCAATGACTCGCCGGGCAAATCGACGCTCCTTCTGAACGGCAAGGGCGTCGCTAGCGGACTGGATATTCCCGTTGCCGCCATCAGTCCCGACGGAAAACGGCTGGCCTATGTCGTGAACGAAGGCGGCGGCCGCTGGCATGTTGTGATTGACGGCGTCGCCAGCGAAACTTACGACGCCAGGCTGGACCAAATGGGACCGGCCATGCTGGGTTTCAGCCCCGACGGCAAGCATTTTGCCTATGTCGGCAAGAAGGGCGGTAACATATTCCCCCGACCGGCCACGTTGAAGGAAGAGTTGGACGCCGGGCTGCACCCGACCGGCAAGGAGTTCGTGGTCATGGATGGGGTCGCTGGATCTGTGTACCCAAACATTGAAGGCCTGAAGGGCGAAGCGCGCGGACCTTATGTCTTGTTAAGCGAACAGGGAGGCCATTATGCGTACGTAGGGGACAACGGCGATGGCTGGGATTTAGTGTGCGATGGAAAGGTTGTGGGCGCGACTGAGCCCGAATGTGGCTTTTGCTTCAGCAAGGACGGGCGGAGGTTCGCCGCTGTGCTCGGGGACTCGCTTGCGGAATCTGCTGTGCTGCTTGATGGCCAGAAGCTGGGGCACTATGACGTCATTGATGATCTCGCCTTCAGCGATGACGGCAAACATTTCGCCTATGCCATAGTGACATTGGGTAATCCTGGCTTTGGCAATGGCACGACAAGCTTGGTCGTAGACGGGGTGCAGGGTCCACCCATCGTGGAACACGATTCACACAATGAGGAATCAACCATTTCGCAATTGACGTTTAGCCCCGACGGCAAGCGAATGGCGTTCGATCAGAAAAGCAATACGTTCGGTAACGGTCGCTCCTCTTGGTCCCATCACGTATCGCTCGACGGGGTCGAAGGGCATGGGTACGGCACGGTGGACCACCTTACGTTCAGCCCCGACGGGACAAGGCTGGCATACGTCGCCATTAAGCGATGGCAGGCGAACGAGCCCGCCGACAACTGCACAATCGTCGTCAATGGGGCCGAGGGGCGGGGTTACACCGACATTCGCGCCCCTGTATTCAGTCCTGATGGGCGCCATCTCGCGTATGCCGCCAAGGATGGTGATACGTGGTACATGATGCTCGATGGCCGGGCGCTGCCAATGGTGTACGATCTGGTCCTATCCAGTGCTGTGTATGTTCCGGCTCCCTTGGAACGGCAGGCCAACGCTCCCCGTTATGCCTACTCCGGCAAATTCGCGACGCCCTATCGGTTTGACACGAACGGCCAACTGATCTACCTGGCCGTCAGGGACGGCCAGATATGCCGCGTGACGTGCAAACCTGATGTCGCGGCGGCGGCGGCGACGCCATGAAATTGGAGGCTATTGCGGACATGCTCCAGCAAACGTTACGTGCGGGAACTTTGGCGATCTTGCTCCTTGCCGGCGCACGCATGGCGGCGGCCGCCGAGCCGGCTCTGCCGGATAAGAGCGCTTGGGTGCAGTTTACGTCGTTCAGTTACGCGGGCGTGGATACGGCGGCCGGGTTAGTGAAAGCGCCGGGGCAGGAGTTTTCCAATCCGGTTTTGGCGGGGTTTTATTCCGATCCGAGCGTCTGCCGGGTGGGCGAGGATTACTATCTGGTCAATTCCTCGTTTTCGTATTTTCCGGGCGTTCCGATCTTCCACAGCCGGAATCTGGTCGATTGGGAGCAGATCGGATACGTGCTGGATCAGAGGTCTCAATTCAGCACGCTGCGCGATGGGGATGTCTCGCGCGGCATCTACGCGGCCACCATCCGCTATCACGATGGCACGTTCTACGTCATCACCACCATGGTCAACGGCGGGGGGAATTTCTACGTGACGGCCAAGAATCCGGCCGGGCCGTGGTCGGAGCCGAATTGGCTCCCTGATGTCGATGGGATCGATCCATCACTCTTTTTTGATGACGATGGGCGAGCGTATGTCGTGCATTGCGGCCCCGCGCCGGACAACCGGCCGGCCTATGACGGGCATCGCTCCATCCGCTTGCGGGAGCTTGATCTCAAGACCGGCAAGATGACCGGGCCGGAGAAAATTCTCGTGAGCGGCGGCACGGATATCTCGAAGAAGCCGCAGTGGATCGAAGGCCCGCATATTTTCAAGCACGACGGCCGGTTCATTCTGATCGCCGCGCAGGGAGGAACCGAGGCCAATCATTCGGAAGTGGCGTTTGCTGCGGATGATCTCTGGGGGCCGTACACGCCGTTTGCGGATAATCCGATCCTGACTCAACGCGACCTTCCGGCCGATCGGCCCAATCCAATCACCTGCACCGGGCACGCCGATCTGGTGGAGACGCAAACCGGCCAATGGTGGGCCGTGTTTCTGGGCTGCCAGCCGTATGAGCGGAATTGGTTCAACACGGGGCGGGAGACATTCCTGCTGCCGGTGCAATGGGAGAACAACTGGCCGATCGTGCTCAAGGCGAATGTGTCGGTTCCGGCGGTGGTGAAGCGGCCGGACTTGCCGGCGGCGGCTGAACCGGTCAAGACGCCGATGCACGGGACGATTTCATGGACGGACAAATTCGATCGTCCAACGCTGAATCTGCGATGGAACTTCCTGCGACTGCCAACGCAGACGTGGTATTCGCTGGACGATGCGGCCGGTTTGTTGCGGATCGCGCCACGCGGCGTCGACTTGAGTTCGCACGGTAATCCCTCGCTGATCGCCTGCCGGCAGCAGCATGCGACCTTTACCGCGACTACGGCAATATCAATAGCCGACGCCACTGCGCCGTGCGACGCCGGGCTGGCGGCGTTCCAGAACGAGACGCATTACTACTTCCTGGGCATCCGCATCAATGCGGGCAAGGCGTCGGAGGTGTTTCTTGAGCAGGCCGCTGCTGCCGCGCCGCGAGCCAACGCCGCCGTCGTTGCCAAAGTGCTTGCCAGCGCCGTGTTGCCGGCCGGCGCCGGCCGGGTTGAGTTGAGGATTGAAGGGGCCGGCCGGCCGTATGCGTTTTCGTACCGCGCGATACCGGGCGAATTCAAATCGCTGCTCCAGGGCGTGGATGGATCGTTTCTGAGCACCGATGTGGCCGGCGGCTTTCAGGGCGTGATGCTGGGGATGTACGCCCGCACCCGGCCGTAGCGCCCGGCGGGTGACGCTGAGGCGAGGATTGGGGGCGTCCTGGCAGGTTCGGCAAGAAATTTCGTTTTTTTTGATTTTTTATCGGACCAGCCCCTTGAAATTGCGAAAGAGAATTGGCACACTGGTCCCCACAATTTAACCGCATGGAGGCTCTAGATGGCACGGATGCACCACTGGATCGGTCTTTCACTTCTGACTTTGTCCCTCGTTGGCTGCGTGAGCCAGGACAAATACAATTCACTCAAGATTGCCAACGACGATTTGACGCAGCGGCTTTCTGTCGCTGAATCAGAGGCGGCGGCCGCCAAGGCTGAAGCCAATGCCCGTCAGCAGCAGGGGCAGATGGGCGCCGCCAGCGCCGCCGCTCAGCAGGCGATGATTCAGAACCTGCAAGCCCAGATCGCGCAGTTCACGGCTGAGAACGGCGACCTGAATAAGCGCCTTGCAGAGGCCCTGGCCACGCCGCCGCAAACCGCGGTGGCACTGCCTCAGCCGCTGAGCAATGCCCTGTCGGAATTCGCCCGCCAGAACCCGGGTCTGGTTGATTTTGACGCGGCGCGCGGGATCGTGAAGTTCCGCAGCGACGTGACGTTCGCTCCCGGCAGCGCGGAAGTGACCGCCGCCGCCCGCGATATCATCTCCAAGTTCGCCACCATCCTGA
Source organism: uncultured Tepidisphaeraceae bacterium (assembly GCA_964420285.1). GTDB lineage: Bacteria > Planctomycetota > Phycisphaerae > Tepidisphaerales > Tepidisphaeraceae > CAYQTE01. Next base: position 35,532 of record CAYQTE010000025.1, on the reverse strand, counting down.
ATTCCCCGGTGGCCGCCAATTATGAGCTGATGGTCGCCGGCCACACCGACAACACGCCGGTGGTCAACCCCGTCACCATCAAGGCGGGCAACATCGACAACTGGTATCTGTCGGCCCATCGCGCGATTGCCGTGGCCTCGCAGCTTCGCACCGAGCGCGTCAGCGCCCAGCGCCTGGCGGTGGCCGGATACGCCGATGAACGCCCCATCGCCAGCAACGCCAGCGAGCAGGGCAAGGCGATGAACCGCCGCGTCGAGATCATGCTGCTGCCGACGACATCCTCTTCGCGTCCGGCGCCCGCCGTTGTTGGCCCGGCCCCGCGCGTCGTGACGCCGGCCGCCCCGCGGCCGACGCTGACCAAGGACGGCACCGTCTCCTCGACGGACATGGCTCTTCCGCACAATAAGTGATCGGATACACGGCGTCGATCAGGACCGGTCCGGTCCCATCGCCCCGCCCGTTCCCGATATTGAGCCGCCTGTCGCCCCGACCATATGCACTGGCTCGGGGCGATTTTATTGCGCGCAAACCAAACCGCCGGCCTTCTCGTTCCCCGACGCCCTGTACTGCTCCGAAGAAAGGACGGATCAACCGCAGATGAACGCAGGTAAGCGCAGATGCCTTATCTGCGTTCATCGGCGTTCATCTGCGGTTCCATCGCTTGGCTTCCATTTTCATGCTCTCGGGGTGAGACGCGAAACAAACCTCCGGGAACGACTTTGCGCCGGGGCCGGCTATGCTATTATCTGCCGGCCCGACGAGGCGACGGATAAACATGATTCGACCAGCGACCGTTCACGACATTCCGCGGATCCAGGAGATCATCAACAGTCACGCCGAACTGGGGCGGATGCTGTTTCGATCGCTGGCCGAGTTGTACGAGGGATTGCGCGAGTTCCTGGTCTACGATCTCAACGGGAAAGTCGTGGGGTGCGTGGCGGTGACGGTGCTGTGGGCCGATCTGTGCGAGGTGCGGTCGCTGGCGGTGGACGAGGCCTTTCGCGGGCGGGGCATCGGCCGTCGCCTGGTGGAAGCGGCCGTCGATGAGGCCCGGCATTTGCAGATTCGCCGGCTGATGGCACTGACGTACGAGCAGCGGTTCTTCGAGAAGGTCGGGTTCGAGGTGGTTGCCAAGGAAACGCTGCCGCTGAAGGTGTGGAGCGATTGCGTCCGCTGCGCCAAGCGCGACGGCTGCGACGAGATCGCCGTGGTCCGCTCGCTTCCGGAAGTGCCGATGATCGTGATGGATCAACCGCCGCCGACCCCGCGCGGCGTCAGCATCCCCGTTCTGCCGGACGAGGAATTCATCGACGATTGATCGATCTTACTCGGCGCCTTGCGGCTCGCCCATCTGGATGCCGCGGCCGTTGAATCCCAGATAAACCCGTCCAAACACGCGCGGGTCGCCGCACAGAACTGTCGGCGATCCGCCGAACTGGTGGGCATCATCGTTGACGCGAACCCAGGTCTGGCCGTCATTGTCGGATCGGAAAACGCCGCTGACGTTTCCAACCCGGCCGCTGGCGAACAGGGCGGGATTGGTCTGTCCCGGCGCCGCTTTGCCGAAGCTGAGCGGGCCCACGTTGGTGATGGTATCCACCGCGGTGAACGTCGCACCGCCGTCTTTGGAATGCACCAGCCCGCGGCCGGACGCCATCCACAGATCGCCCTCGGCGTCAGGGAGCGATATCAAACGGCTGCGACCGCCGCCGCCGCCGCCACGTGCGCCGGCCCGCCCACCCGCCGCGGCGGCCGCCAGTCCGGTGACGGGCTTGGCCGTGAACGTCGCGCCGTCGTCGTGGCTGACGTACATCTGGTTGGTTGCGGCGTCCAGAGCGTAAAAGATCGTGCTGCCCGCGCACTTGTCTGCGATAGGGGAAGCGCCCGCGAACAATCCCTGGCAGGCCGTCCACGTCTTGCCCGCATCTTTTGACAGTTGCGCGCCGGTGCCGCCGGTGGCCAGAATCGTCGTGCCATCGGATGAAAGCACCACTCCTCCGCCACCACCACCGCCGCCGCCACGGCCGGCGGGTGCGGCGCCGGGCGTCGTCAGCGGCGTCCACGTGTGACCGCCGTCCACGGAATATCCGTGCGCGCCGTTGCCGCTGCGAATCATGACCGTCGGCTTGTTCCACGCCACGTCGATGCCGCTGGAGTTGGTGTACTTGGGATTGGTCTGCATCCCCGACGCCGGCGACTTGGTCAAATCGTCGTGCGTATACCCGCCAATGTCGCCCACGCCGCTGATGAGCGGCGCACCGGCCGGCGGGGAGAACAGGGCCAGCACCGCCGTCTCCTCAACGCCGTCGGCTTCGACCGACCAGTGGATGGTCTGGTCTTTATCAACGTTGGTGGCGTCGTGCGTTCCCCAAATCGTGGCGCCGGTGCCGAACATGATGTGCCCGGAATCAAACGGATCGAGGGCCACACCGGCGATCCACCAGCCGAATTTCGCCATGCGTCCGCCGCTGAGAGGCAGCAGATACGGCGACAGGGAGCAATCCATCTGGCAATTGGCCGACAGCGATTTCCACGTGGCGCCGCCATCGGTGGTCCGATAGAGATCGTCGATGGGATTCCAGCGGTCCATCGTGGAGATGACCAGCGTTCCCTTGTGTTGGGCATCAAGCGAAAGTCCGCCAAACCCGCCGGCCGCTTGCCGCCCGCCCGGCGGCGGGGGCGTGATGTTGGTCCATACTTGAGTATCGGTATTCAGTTTCCAGACCGCGCCGCTGGTCACGCCGTTGGGGCCGGGGCCGCTGCTGAAGGTCAGATACAGCACGCCGTCGGCGTCCATTCCGCCGTGATAGGGCAGCAGGCCGGTCGGCCCGCCCGCGACGGCCGACCATGTCGCGCCGGCGTCCTCGCTGCGATACAGCGTCCGATCCTGATGCTCGGAAACCGCGACGTAGATCTTCCGGCAAGGCTGACCGGCCGTCGATGAACGCGGGTCGAAGATGACGAATCCCACGCCGGCGCCAGCGCCGCCGCCAGCACCGCCTCCGCCCCGGCCGCCCGCGCTGCCGGCGAACGGAAAGCTGGCGACCTTCTCCCAAGTCACGGCCGCATCCGTGCTGCGCCACAGCCCGTCGTGGCGCGAACCGAAATAGAGGACTTTGGTGTCGTTGGGATCGACGTTCAATCGCTCGCCGATGCCACGGCCGTCTTCATTGCCGCCCATCCGCGGCGTGATATTGGTGAAGGCGAAGGTCTTGCCCATGTCATGGGTCCGCATGATTGCGGCCTGTGCGCCGTTGTACATGCCGCCGGCGATGTAGAAGGTGTTGGGATCGTGCGGATCGGGGGCGACGCTTTCCCCGCCGTTCATGTTGGAGTTGTTGGATGGTCCCACCCAGTCGGTCATGCACAGCCACTTGCCCGTGGCCGGATCGGTGCGGTAGACGCCGCCGATATCCGTCCGGCAAAAGGCCAGGCCCTTGAGACATGGGCTGAAGACGACATCCGGCACGAACCCGCCGGCGACCAGCTCGACATTCCGCCAGACATACGGCCGCTGTGCGATCGGCCCGCTTGTTGCCGCCGGTTGCGCCGGGGCCATCGCTGCCCACGCTCCTGCCAGAAGTGCCAACGCCGCCGCCACCGCTCGACTCGCCTTCATGTTGTTCTCCTTCAACGCGCCGCAGATCGACTTGACCGGAGGAAATGATAAGGATGTTCCCCGCCCCCCGCAACCCGCCCCGGCCGCATCGCCTTGGCTCCGCAACAAAAGGCGAATAAACCGCAAAGACGCCGAGGCGCCAAGGATTTGACGCCAGCGGCCAGAAACGCCAAGCGGCCGATCCCGCTCCCGGCTCCCCCCATCTCCAATCCGCCAGCCCCGCGACCTCCTCTCTCGCAGCGTGGGGTGACAGAAGGTGACACTTTTTCGTGTTTCTGTCACCCCGGCCCGCGAAAAAATTCCCCGCGGCCGCGAAAAGCAGCGCCGACACGGCCGCTATCGGCTTGGTTCCCGCCATTGCCCACGCCGCGTCGCCCCATTTCCTATCGAATGATCGTGTCCCCTTCAGTTACCCCAACGCGGCTGAGTGCTCGGGGCCGTCGCGGTTGTCGGCGGGGCGATGTCGCAGTGAATTGCGATGTTGTCGCCCGCGCCATGCCTGTCGATGCCGCTTGGCCCGCAACTATAAATCATCGCGTGCTGCCCGTCGGCGGAGACCCAGTACACAAGCAGTTTCCCCCACGCGTCGAGCCCGCGCGAGGGGCCGTCAGCCGCGGGAATTCCCATTGCATTCAACGCATCGCCTATTTTCGGGCCAGCGGGATATCGCCCATTATAGATCGCATAGATGTCCATTCCGGTGCGCAAGGTCCAGAAGGAATCCGCTTGCTGGGCGGCCGCGGTGAGGCCGACCCGCCCCGAATAGTGCGGCGTGACGTCTATTACCAGCAGCGCCACGAGGCAACCCAACAGGAGGACCAGCCGAATCCCCCGGGCGCCCTCCCACCAGTGCCGCGGTTTCGGTTCGTCATGAAAATAATCCAGCCGGTAGCTCATTGGAACGAAATAAAGGTCCCGCGAACCGTTAGATGCCTTTCCCGCTCGGACCCGTGCGTTTGCGCCATCCGACCGGGCGGCCGCGGGGACTGCTCCAAGCCCTCCGGCGCCAGCCGTCTGTTCGACCCACGCCGCGCGGCCCACCGGACGGTTGCGCTTGATCGCATCGCGGATCATTGTCTCCTCTTGCTCATCGGCCGGCAAGTTCACCCTCGCCAGCCAGCCCCCGGGTCGGGGCACCGGCCAATCGCCCAGCAGCGGATGGAGTTCATGCTGGCGGTGTTGTCCCGCTGGCTCGTTGCGGCCTGCTTTTCTTCTGTTACCAAGCGGGCGCCACCGGCGAAGGCCGGTAAATACGATATTGTCGAGCGATTAAGTAGGGAATTGTCCGGCGAGCCCAATTCGGTGCGCCCAGATTCGACTCGGCCGGGCTGAGTTCAGACTTTTTCAGCACGTCTTCGGACTTTTTCGAGACATTTGGCGCGTTTTTTCGACGCGGGCGGGGCACGAAACCGCGATATCTGGCTGGAAACGTGGGTCGGCCGGAATGCGAAAGGAGGGCGATTTTGACGCAACTCTCGAACGGACAATTGGATAGGGGAAGAACTCGCGATTTTGCAGACCGGCGCAAGATGGTTACGGCGGTTGTTCCTGGTAGGGCGACAGGGCCGTCAGTCGATTTGTTTGCCCGATGACAGATGGTTACGGCGGTTGTTCCTGGTAGGGCGACAGGGGCTTTGGCGCGGAGCCGAAATTCCAGGCACGCTTCAGTTGGTTCAATCGGGCTTGCAGTTGCCAAACCCCGCGTCCGCTCGATAGGCTCATTGAACCATGTCCCTCAATAACGACCTGTCGAACCTGTTCGCGACCATGGCGGCCATCCTGGAAATCAAGGGCGAACCCGTCTTCAAGGCGATCGCGTTTACCAAAGTGTCGCGGTGGCTCAAGGACTCCACCCTCGACCTGGCCGATCTGGTCGCCACCGGCAAGCTCGCCGATGTCGAAGGCATCGGCCCGTCCAGCCGCCGCATCATCGAGGAATTCATCCGCACCGGAAGCAGTTCGGATTTCCAGGAGTTGTCCAAAGGCGTTCCGGCCGGGGTGATCGGGATGCTCGATATTCCCAGCCTCGGGCCCAAGACGATCTCGCTGCTGTGGAAGAGCCGCAATATCACGAGTGTTGATGAGCTGAAGAGCGCGATCGAGAAGGGCGAGCTGGCCGGGCTCAAGGGCATTGGCGAAAAGAAGATTGCGGCGATCAAGGAGGGGATCGAGCTTCGCGCCAAGGCCGGCGGGCGTGTGGGATTGCCGGCGGCGCTGGCGGCGGCGCTGCCGATTCTCGAAGAGCTTGGCGCGTTGCCCAACGTGGTCGAGGCGAAGATCGCCGGCAGTTTGCGGCGATTTCGCGAGACGATCGGAGATGTCGATCTGTTGTGCGCCGCCAAACCCGGGGCCGATCCGCAGTCGATCGGGCGGGCGGTTGCGGCTTTTCCGCAGGTGCAGAAGGTTCTGGCGCAGGGCGTGACCAAGACCAGCATCGTTACTTTTGATGGTCTGCAGGTTGATCTGCGGATCGTCCCGCCGGCGAATTTCGGGGCGGCCTTGCTCTATTTCACGGGGTCCAAGGAGCACGGCGTGCGACTGCGTTCACGGGCGATCGATCAGGGTATGACGCTCAACGAATGGGGCATTTATCGCACCAGCGAGTATGACAAGTCCGCCAAGAAAACCGGCGAGGCGCCGAGCGTCAAACCGCTGGCCAGCCGGACCGAGGCCGATGTCTACAAGGTGCTGGGTTTGCCGTATATCGAGCCGGAGCTGCGCGAGGATCGCGGGGAGATCGACGCGGCGGCGGCGGGGAAGCTGCCGAAACTCGTCGAGCTGGCGGAGATTCGCGGCGATCTGCATTGCCACACGACCGCCAGCGACGGAGCGAATTCCATTCTGGAAATGGCGCAGGCTGCCAGGGAGAAGGGGTACCAGTTCCTGGCGATCACGGATCATTCAAAGAGTTCGGTGATCGCCAATGGTCTGACGGCCGAGCGACTGCTGGCGCATGTGAAGGCGATCCACAAGGCGGCCGAGCAGGTGAAGGGACTGACGCTGCTGGCCGGGTGCGAGGTCGATATTCTGGCCGACGGGCATTTGGATTTTGAGGCGGAGGTTCTGGCGGAGTTGGACTGGGTGGTGGCCAGTCCACACGTGGCGCTGAGGCAGGACAGGCCCAAGGCGACAGATCGGATATTGCGTGCCATCGAGAGCCGGTATGTAAATGTGATCGGCCATCCGACCGGGCGGATGATCGATCAGCGCGAGGGCTTGCCGCTGGATTTCGCCCGTATTTTCCGGGCCGCGGCCGGTTCGGGGACGGCGTTGGAGATCAACGGAAGTTATCCGCGCTTTGATCTGAACGACGTTGCCGCCCGCAGCGCCGCCGAGGCCGGCGTGATGATTGCGGTGGACACCGATGCACACAGCGTGGGCGGATTGGAGCAGATGATGTTCGGGGTCGAAGTGGCCCGGCGTGCGTGGTTGACGTCGGGCCAGATCGTCAACTGCATGACTCCCGCCCGGCTGACGCAGTTCATTTCCCGCAAGCGATAATGTGCCGGTGAGCGGGGCGAGAAAAAAAGAACGGACCGAAGGGGAGCCACCGCCTCCGGTCCGATCGCCGACAACTTGATGCAGGGAAAGATACCGCCGGGCGCTTGCCCGTCAATACCCGCAAGAGAGAAATTCAGCGGCGCCAGGGCGCCGAGTCGGAGAGTCGCCGACGGAGCGAAGCGAAAATGCCGCATCGCTTCCCAACGTCGGCGGCCGGTCTGAATACTGTATTTAATAAAAAGAAAATACATATCCCTCGCAGAGGCGCAAAGGCGCAGAGAAAATCAAACGGACAAAGTCACACACGCTGTTTTGTCTTTACCTCTGCGCCTCTGCGAGGGGTCTTCTTCAATTGATGTGCCAACGGCTCACGCGCCGGCGGTTGCCGCGGCGGGATCGAATATCAGCGGGCGGAAGACGTTGCAGCGGATGCTGGCCATGGCGTCCACCAGTTCCTGGTACTGGCGGGCGCTGTGGAACAGCCCGATGATCGCGCCCCCGCTACCGGCGAATTTCGCGCTGGCGCCGGTCGATCGCGCTACCTCGACCATGCGCAGATTCTCCGGCGGAATAGTGACGATCGTGCGGCGCAGATCGAAATTCTCATCGGTGATCCGATGCAGTTCCATCCAGTCGCCGCTCATCAGGGCGTCGCGGGCGCGCTCGGCCAGGGCGCGGAACTGCTGCATGGCGTCAACGACGGCGCGGTCGCCGCTGTTGAACAAGTTCCGCAGGTTGCGCTTCTGAAATTCATTGATCTGGGCGCGGTCCGGATCGTAGGCGACGTACAACGGCGGCATCGCCGGCGGGCGCAACTCGTCGTACTGCCCGTAGCCGCGCTGGTCGATCAGCCGGCGGTCAAAGTCCATCAGCACGATTCCTTCATAGACCTGGATGACCCGATCCTGCGGGCCGGCGTTCAGGCCCAGTTCCTCGGTCTCGACCGACAGGGCCAGCGACGGCAGCGCGTGCCTGGGGATGTGAATGTCGTAATAGCGCATCAAAGCCTGAAGCGTGGCGACGGCGATGGCGCTGCTGCCGCCCAGGCCGACCAGGCGCGGGATCGTCGTGTTGAACTGGATGGTGAAGCTGCCCTTGCTCAGTTCGTGTCCCTGTTGCTCGCAATAGTCGTGAAAGCGTTTGACGGCCGCCTTGATGAGCCGCATGCCGCCGTAATAGCCGTGGAGTTTCAGATCGCTCAGGAAGGAGTGGACGGTGTCGAACTGGGTGAGGTCGCCGTGCGAGGGCATGATCTGGAAGTTGGGGCTTTCCCAGAGCTGAACGGTGGTGCGGAAATCGCGGATGATGAACGAGAGGGTCTTGCCGTAATAGGCATCCGACGGATTGCCGGCCAGGCCGGCGCGGGCGTAGGCGTGGGTGGTGATGATCATGTCGGCCTCGAAGGGGGTGTTTGGGGGTTGGTGGTAGTTGCGGGCGTCAACTGAGACGGATCGACATTCAGCGTTCGCGGCACGCCGGTCAGGGCATCGCCGCCGATGAGCGTGATGACGCGGGTATCCGGCTGCTGGAGCCGGCTGAGGCAATGCTCGGCCATATTCGGCCCGACGCGAAGCCGATGGGTTTCGATCAGGCGTCGGGTGATCTGCTCGCTGTCCATGCGAAGGCCTTTCTTGGCGTGTGCCCAAATCTCCGCACCGGCCGGCCCTGCCTCCTCTCCCTGTACTCATGGGGAGGAATGAGGTGGGGGTTCTTCCTGTGCGGCGCCGCACCTCTCGCGCCAGCCGATTCGCCGCCGCGGGCAACCCCCCACCCCGACCCTCCCCCTGAGTACAGGGAGATTGGGAAAGAGGTTGCACCGCGTCCATCTACGCCCGCCCGGAACATCAGACGCGATCCCGTTCCGGGGCGGTGAGGGATTATAAGCGAAATAGGCGACGGCGGAAGGCGGGGCAAGGCTCAAACACGTGGGGCGTGAGTTGCCCGCCGCGGGGCGCGGCGCCGGCCGGGCTTTCCCGGCGGCGACTGGGAGTGTAAACTCCGCACATTCGGGAAAGCGGGCGATGGAAAAGTGTGAAAATTGCGGGCGTGTCATAGGCAAACTGGAGACCCCGTACGTCTGGACCGGGAATATCGTCTGCGCCGAATGCCACCAGCGATTGTCGGGAATCGCGCGCACGGCGGCGCCAGCAACATCTGGTGCGGCCAGTCCGTTCGTCATGCTGAATTGCCCCAACTGCGGCGGGAAGCTCGAGGTCCACAACGACATCGATCGGTTCGCCTGCAGCCATTGCGGGTCCGAGATGCTCGTGGAGCGCCGTGGCGGGACTGTCAGCCTCCAGCGAGTTACAGAGGCTATCGCCAAGGTCCAGGTGGGCACGGATAAGACCGCGGCGGAATTGGCGATCGTACGGTACGAGCGTAGGCTACAAGAGCTTCGCCTGCATCGTGCGGCTCGCCGAACACAGTATAAGAAGGTATTGGAGGGTCCTTTCGGGATAATCATGGCCTTGGGATTTTACGGTAAATTTAAGAGGCGTATGGAAGCAGAAATCTCCGCCGCGAATGCTGAGATTTCGACGATCGAGCGACAATTGGCGGAAAAGAGGAGGATCGCGGACGCCTGAATTTCGTGCGTGTGCAGCGGCTATCGGGCATCGCCCTTAGTTCGCGCCGGTCTCCGGGCGCTTACCCGAGTAGCCCGCCCGGTTCGCAGGTAGCGGAGTGACTGATATGGAATTTGAAAAGAAGCCTTACAAAGTTGCGGAGCTCGTTGCCGCGTGGGACAACGGTTCGATGGTCCGGAATCCGGAATACCAGCGGGGCGCAGCATGCACCCTGGCCCAAAAGCAGGCATTCATCGATTCTTTGTTTCGCCGTTATCAGCGCCGACATTATAGCGAGTATTCACGCGTACGGCTCCATTTTTCTTGGCGACAACCGCCAAGCTCGATTTTCACCAATAAGACTCCGTTGCTCAAGCCAACGCGAATCGCGCGCAATCATACCGCAAACCGAATATGTGACCGTGCTGGTCGCCTGTAGGCCGGATTTGCCACCGGCCCGCAAATCCATATACTGCTTCCTTACCGGCCACCGCTTGCGGCGGCCGGGACGGGTTTTGGATGCCTCAGAACCATCCGACCCGCCAAACGCGCATCAGTCGTTCGCTGTCGCGGGCGCCGCGCATGTTTTGAGACGGGCCTTTCTGCGGCCCGTGGAAAGTGAAGAGTCACATGGGTCGCTATCTCGGCCCCAAGGTCAAACTGTCCCGTCGCGTTGGCGTTCCCATCGCGGATATCCCCAAACACACGGCCAAGGAATTGGAACTGCCCGGCATGCACGGCTATCGCGGCCGGCGGCATACGGAATACGGCATCCGACTCCAGGAAAAGCAGAAGCTGCGGTTCCATTACGGCATGCTCGAACGGCAATTCCGCCGGTTTCTCACCATGGCCAAGAAATCCAAGGGCAACACCGCCAACACGATGATGCAACTGCTGGAATGCCGGCTGGACAACGTGGTGCGGCGTCTGGGCGTCGTCCGCACGATCTGGGCCTCCCGACAGGTCGTGGCGCACGGTCACGTCCTGGTGGACGGCCACAAAGTGGACATCTCCAGCTATCTGGTCAAACCCGGCCAGAAAGTCACGTTCCGCGAGAGCATCCACAAAGTCCTGCGCGAGAACATGGAACAAAATGCCGGCCACAACGTCCCCAACTGGCTGGAATGGAACCCGGCGCAGCTCACGGCGTCGATCAAGTCACTTCCGGTGCCGGAGGATGTGCCGTTTGAAGTGAATATGAATTTGATTATTGAATTTTATCGGTGATTGGGTTCGGCAGTCGCTCTGGGAGTCGGGCGGACGATCAGTTTTCAACGATCATTAGGCCGGGAATCGCTTGCTTCAAGGCCGCCTTTCCGACATCCGTCGTCTTGGTACCCGTGAGGGAAAGCATGTGCAGCGACCGAAGCCCCTGAAGCCTCGCTAGCCCGGCATCGGTGACATTCGTGCGGTCAAGACTGAGCCACTGAAGCGACGCCAAATTCGCGATACTTTTCATGCCCATATCGGTCACAAGCGTGCGGATTAGGGAAAGATCCCGCAGCGAGGTTAGGCGGTCAACGTGCAGTAGGCCGGCGTCGGTGATTTTCGTAGCGCCAAGGTCAAGATATTGCAGGGTCGCAACGTTCTCAATTGATTGCATGCCGCCGTCCGTCACTAGCGTGTCCGCCATATTCAGGTATCGGAGCGCACGCAGCTCGCTAAGTCCCGAAAGCCCGGCGTCCGTAACTCGTGTGTTCCGGATGTCAAGGTCGCTTAGGGCCACCAAGCCGCTAAGGTTGCCCAGGCCGAGGCCCGTAATGTGCGTATCCGCGAGGAAGACCTTTTGCAATGCGGAGAGCGCGGCGAGATTCGATAGCCCAGCATCCGTTACTTTTGTCATGCTTATGTCGAGGCTTTGCAACCGCGTCATCGCTCGGAGGTGGGCCAGCCCGAGGTCTGTGATCGGCGTCGAGCGCAGCCCGAGGACTTGCAAGCCTGTGAGCCCCGCCAGCGGCTTAAGCCCGGCGTCGGTCAGCTTGAGATTACCAAGGTCAAGTTCCCGCAGCCCCGTAGCACCAGCGAGCCCCTGCAAATCCGGGTCTGTTGCCTGCGTCCGCCCGATGTCGAGCGACCGAAGGTTGCCGAACGCCGTAAGTTTCTCAACGTCCGCAACGGTGATGTTGTCCGATTCCAAGAGTAGTGTCTTAAGGGCCGTGAGGGATTTGAGCCGCGCCAGACCGGCGCCCGTGATTTGCGTATTATCCAGGTTAAGCCGCTCCAACTGCCGCAGCGAGCCGATCCGGTCCATCCCGGCGTCGGTCAATTTTGAACCGCCGAGGTCGAGCAGGCGAAGGGATGTCAGCCCCTTGATCTGAGCGATGCCCGCGTCCGTCACGTCAGAGCCGCGGGCGTTGAGCACGCGCAGGCTACCGAAGCCCGCGAGGGCCGCCAAGTCGCCGTCCGAGGCGTGAAGCCCGAGGTCCACGCCGGGAATCTGCTGGGCGAACATCTCCTGTGCAAGAGCACGTGAATCAATATTCGAACGTGGTTCGACATACCAAAGAGCGCCTTGCGGGATGGCTAAGGGCTTGTCGGCCGGCGTCGTGCCGAGCGACTCAATATGCCGAGGAAGAATGCCGTCGTCGGTGCCGACCGTGAACACGGCGAGTGGCAGCGTCGAGTTGAATTGTCGGGCGGGCAGCGACGGATCGGCTGACAGCGCCAGCGGCTCGTTTGCTGAAGTTGCAGCGGCTGCCGGCGACGGCCGCGATTGTGCTTGCGTGAAAACTGCGAAAGTCAATGCCGCCAGAAATGCCAGAGAGGCGATTCCGGCCGTCCGTGAAATTTGCCGCATGATGGACCTCCCCGAAATTGGCTTTGGTGAATGTTATCCGGTTGGGGGACAACCGCAACTGCGGCCGGTGTGCTTGTGATCTGGTACGCCGGAAAACGCGGGAGCCGGAGCAAGATGAAGAGTAGGATTATGAAGAGGATTAAGAGCGGGAGCAGGAGCAAGATTAGGAATCGCGTGATCGGCCGTGGGGTGTGCTGCGGGCGGGCTTGAGAGGCTGCAACGTCCGATAACCTATCCGGCTGCACGACCTGTGCAACCTGCACAGGGCGTATTGCACTCCATATCTCAAGTTACCGAGTTTGCCAGACGATGGACTTTGTGGATAATTGGAGAATCTGGATAAGACGCACAGTTGACGTAGTTTAGCCAAAGGAGTTGGCGCGTGGATAATGTGAATGCGGGTACAGCGCCCTTGCGGAGAATCGGAATGAAATCGGTATTCACAACCGGCGAAGCGGCAGAGGTTTGCAAGGTTTCTCAGCAGACGATCATTCGCTGCTTTGACAGCGGCCGGTTGCGCGGGTTTCGGGTTCCGGGGAGCCGGTTCCGGCGCATTCCGCGCGATGCCCTGATCGCATTCATGAAGGACAACGGCATTCCGCCGGACACGCTCGACAGCGGCAAGCAGAAGGTGCTGGTGGTGGACGACGATCCGGAAATCGTGGAATTGTTCGTCGACGTGCTGGAGCGTGACGGGCGGTTTGAGGTCAAGACCGCATCGACCGGTTACGACGCCGGGATTCTCACGCAGGAATTCGTGCCGGACCTGGTGATCCTGGACTACATGCTGCCGGACATCAACGGGAACATCGTGTGCCAGACGATCCGGAAGAATCCGAACTTCGAGCACATGAAGATCATCATCGTGTCGGGCGTGGTGAATCAGGACGAGATCAACGACCTGATGAAGGCGGGGGCGGACGATTTCGTGAAGAAGCCGTTCAACATCGAGAAGCTCATCGAACGGATTGGGCAGCTTCTGGTGGTGTGAAAGAACGGGTCAGGCCGGATGAACGCCCGGTGCGATGCGCCGATTTCGCCGGGCCGTAGCGCCGAATTGACAATGGATAATGGACAATGGACAGCGAAGAAGAATTCGCTGCCACAATTGTCCATTGTCCATTCTCAATTATCCATTGCCTTTCCATGCCCTCAGAATCCGAACAACTTCCCGCCAAGCGCGTCGAACTGATCCTGCAACAGCTCGATCAACTGCCGACTTTGCCGGCCGTGGCCGTGCGCGTCCTGGAGATCATGGGCAGCCCCGATGCGGAGGTGGACGAGCTGGCCAAATTGATCGCCGCCGATCCGAGCCTGACGACGCGAATTCTTCAGCTTGTTCACCGGGCCGATACCGGCGTGCGCGGCGAGATCACCAGTATCGACCGCGCCGTGGTTCTCCTTGGATTCGAGGCCGTCCGCTCGGCCGTGCTGGCCATCGGAGTCTTCGAGACATTCAGCGGTCCGTCGGCCGGAACCGTCTTCAGCCGCGACGCATTCTGGAAACATTCAGTGGCAACGGCGTGCGCGGCGGAATTGCTGGCCGAGACGCTGAATCAATCCGCCGGGGGCAAGGCGATCGACACATCCGAAGCGTTCGTCTGCGGGCTGTTGCACGACATCGGCAAGATCGCGCTGGACACGGTTTTGCCCAAGAGCTTTTCGCGCGTGGTGGAGGCGGCCGATCTGCTGCGGGGGAACATCGCGGATCTGGAGCGATCGCTGATCGGTCTGGATCACATGGTGGTGGGCAAGCGTCTGGCGGAACGGTGGCGTTTGCCGATTCACATTCGCGAGTGCATCTGGCTGCACGGTCAGACTCCATCGGCCCTGCCGCCGGCAACGCGAAATCCGCGGCTGGTGAATCTGGTATCGCTGGCCGATCTGCTGGTCCGCGAGCAGCACCTGGGCTACAGCGGGAATTACAGTTTTTCGGCGGGGAAGACCATGCTGTCCGAAGCCGTGGGTCTGTCGGCCGATGGCGTCGAGCGAGCGATGCGGTCGCTGGTGGATCGGATCGAGGTCAGGGCGGCGACGTTGCGATTGGGGAAGGCGACCAGCAGCGAACTGTATCGCGAGGCGCTGGTGCAGGCGAACAAGGAACTGGGCCGGGTGAGCGGCCAGCTTGCGGCCAAGAACCGCCGGCTGGCGGTGCGGGCGAGGTTCTTTGATGCACTGAGCGGATTCCAGGCCGAGCTTCGACCCGATGGGCCGCCGCTGGCGGTGTTGCAGGCGATCGGACAGACGGCGGCGGGCGTGCTGGATGCGCAGGTGGTGGCGGCGTTTTCGCTGATGCCGGGGCAGGCGTTTGCGGAAGTGATCATGTGCGATGCGGCCGGCGATTTGCTGGAATGCACGTTGGTGGATTGTCCCACCCGCCCGCCGGTGCGCGGGCCGCAGGCGTCCAGCGACGGCGTGGAAGGTCCGGTGCGCGTGGCCGGTGACGAGATGGACTGGCTGCTGGCGGCGGTTTCGCCGCGGCTGACGCACGACCGGCGGCATTGGATCTGCATGGAAGCCGACGGCATTTGCGTGGGGGGCGTGTTGTGGGGCGCATCGGCCAGCGAGCCGCAGCGTCTTGCGGCGCAGGTACAGGAATTGACCGCGATCGCAGGCGGATGGTCTCTGGCGCTGCGGACGGCACAGATTCGCGACGAGGCCCGCACCCTCAGCGAGCAGCTTGCCGAGGCCAATCGCCAGCTTCAATCCGCTCAGTCGGAAATCGTCCGATCGAAGATGATGGGGATGGTCGGCGAGATGGCCGCCGGGGCGGCGCACGAGATGAACAATCCGCTGGCGGTGATCTCCGGGCGGTCGCAAATCCTGGCGACTCAACTGTCCGACGCGCGGCACCGTGCGGCGGCCAAGCAGATTTTCGATCAGAGCCAGCGACTCAGCGACATCATCACGGAGATGATGGATTTTGCCCGCCCGGTGCCGCCGCGGCCGGCAGAATGCAACGTTGCCGAGTTGATCGAACAGGCGGTGCGGCTTGCAAAGGAGCACGGCAAATCGACCGATAGGACTATTGAGGTGATCGTCGCCAACGTGCCCGCCGCGTTTGTCGATTGCCAACAGATTTCCGCGGCGCTGGCCGAAGTGATTGATAACGCGCTGCGCGCCACAGAGACCGGCGACGGGCGGGTGACGGTTGCGGCCGATCCCGATCCGTATTCGATGCGGGTCGTGGTGACGGTGACCGACACGGGCTCGGGAATGGACGATGCCACGCTGAAGCGGGCGTTTGATCCGTTTTTCAGCAGCAAGCCGGCCGGACGGCGGCGCGGAATGGGATTGCCCAAGGCGTTGCGGTGGGTGGAATGCAACGGCGGGTCGATCCGGCTGGAAAGCCAGGTCGGCGTGGGCACACGAGCGGTGCTGGTGTTGCCGGCCGCAACCGCGGCGGCGACGGGCCAGCCGATGCTTGTGCAGAAATCGTAGGGAAAGTGCGTTTGTATGGAGTTGGGAGAGCCACAGCTAAGCACGCGGAAGTTCCGTGCGGCCGCGCGGCGGTGATCCGATTCCGGAGGGTATTCGTTCATGACAGTCACGCCGGCCGATAAGCTTCGCCAGGAATCCAGGGCGCCGCGTGTTCTGATCGTGGAGGACGAGCAATCGCTGGCGGAACTGATAGGCGAGGCGATCGGTCGATCGCTGCATTGCCGGCTGAACGTGGTGAATTCCGTTCGCGAGGCTCGCCGTCTGCTGGCCACCGAGCCCATTGAAGTGCTGGTGACGGATGTTCGCCTGCCCGATGGCGATGGGATTTCGCTGGTGAAATCGCTGCGGCGGAATCAGCCGCTGAGCAGTTCGATTGTGATCTCCGGCTCGCCCAGCGTGGACACGGCCATTGCGGCGTTGCGGTGGGGGGCCAGCGATTTCCTGGCCAAGCCGTTTACGATGGACACGCTGCTGGACGGCGTGCGCAAGGCGCTGACCCGCCAGGCCGTCGTGGCACGCGAGGACCGCAGATTCGACCGCCTGCGCGAGGCGGTGAAGCGACTGAACTCGGCCCGGCGGCAGGTGTCGCGGAAGGTTGATCTGCTGTGCAACGATCTGGTGGGGGCCTATGGGGATTTGGCAAAACAACTGGATATCGTGCGGACGACCGAATCGTTTCGCGCCGCCTGCCACAGCGCCAATGACCTGGAGCAACTTCTCTGTCACGCGATGGACTGGATGCTGCGCCAATTGGGGTATTCGAATCTGGCGATCTGGCTGGCGGCCGATGATGATTTCCACCTGGGCGCGTACATGAAGTATTCGATCCCCGGCGAGCCGAAGCTGACCGACGCGATGAAACACGGCCTGGTGCCGCTGACCAACCAGAAGGGGCTCATCCGGCTGGAGGGTGAGACATTGCGGCCGGTGCTGAATGACGCGGAGAAGCCGCTGTTGTCGGATCAGGCGGTGCTGGGATGCGGCTGCACGTATCTGGGGGAGACGATCGCGACGATGATTCTGTTCCGCGACGCGCGCAATCCGTTTACCGACGAGCAGGAGTCGATCGTGCGGTCGCTGGCGCCTGTGTTCTCGTTGGCGCTGGCGTCGATCGTCCGCGGGCCGCAACAGCCCGACGGCAACGATGACGACCGCCCGTTCGGCGACAACGACCACGATTCCCGCCCCGGCGACAACACCCGCGACGAAGGCGACTGGTGGAAGACCGGCCAGCCGCCGCCGTTCTGAAGATGCGGCATACAACACAACACAGTGTGCATGGACCCAGTGTACACGGACGGCCCGGCGTGGTTTAATGTGGGCTATGCCACAGGATTCTTCGTTTGATATCGTGTCGGAAATCGACATTCAGGAAATGGACAATGCCGTCAACCAGGCCATCAAGGAGGTGGGCACGCGGTACGATTTCAAGGGGACGGCCGCATCGCTGTCGTTTGATCGCAAGAGCAAGGAGCTGACGCTGACGGCCGATGCCGAGCCGCAGTTGGATGCGGTCAAGAAGGTGCTGGTCGAGAAGATGGTCAAGCGCGGGGTCGATCCCAAGGCGATGGATCCGCAGAAGATTGAGCAGGCCACGCACAAGACCGTGCGGCAACTGGTAAAGCTCAAGAGCGGGATCGACAAGGACACGGCCAAGGAAATCCAACGCGGGATCAAAGACCTGAAGCTCAAGGTTAACGCGTCGATTCAGGGGGACGCGCTGCGGGTGAGCAGCAGCAAGAAGGACGAGCTTCAGGCCGTGATCGCCCATCTCCGGGCGAACCCGCCCAAGATTCCAGTGCAGTTCAAGAACTATCGGTAGGCCGTCAGCCTGGCGAGGGCTATTCAATCTTGATCCTGGAGAGGTCTTCGCTGGGCTTGGGGTATTTGAGATCGAGCTTGGCGAGGGTGCGGACGATGGTGTCGGAGACGACCCAGTTGCGGAACCATTTGTGGTCGGCGGGGACGACGAACCAGGGCGCGTGGGCGGTCGAGCATCGCGAGAGGAGATCGTTGTAGGCCTGCTGATAGGCGTCCCACTTGAGGCGGGTCTTCATGTCGGCAGCGCTGATCTTCCAGCGGCTGTCGGGCTCGTCGATCCGAGCCTTGAGCCGCTTCTTTTGTTCGTCGGGGGAAATGTGCAGATGGAATTTCAGGATGATCGTGCCTTCCTGATTGAGCATCTTCTCAAAGGCGTTGATCGAATCGTAGCGCTGCGACCAGACCGATTTGGGAGCCAGGTTCTCGACGCGCTCGACCAAAACGCTTTCGTAGTGCGAGCGGTTGAAGATTCCGAACATGCCGCGCGGCGGAACGGCGGCGTGAATCCGCCACAGATAATCGTGCCGCGATTCCAGTTCGGTGGGAACCTTAAAACTCTGCACGATGCATCCCTGCGGATTGATGCCGCTGAAGACGTGCGACACCACGCCATCCTTGCCGCCGGCGTCCATCGCCTGCAGCACCACCAGCAGCGCCTTGCTGGCCGAGGCATAAAACACCGCCTGCAATTCGCGAAGCTCTTTCAGGTTCTTCTCGATGTCGTCCAGAGCATCCTTCTTGTCCTTGAACGATCCGGTGTCGTCGGTGGACATCTTGTCGAGATTGACGGCCGCGCCGGGCTCGACGGCGTAGGGTGATTCGATCATGGCGGTGTGTTCTCCAAAAAGGGGATGTGAACGACGGTGGCTTGGCGGATGGCGCCTTCGGCCGGGATGGCGATTTTGGACCCGATCTCGAACGACGGCCGTTTCAGCATGGCCAGGCCGATGGATGCGTTGGAAAGTACGGGCGAAATGGTGCTGCTGGTGACGGTTCCGATGGGGTTTTTGTCGGCGTCGAGCACGCCGGTGCCGGCGACAGGCAGTGCGTCGTCGCTCATGCGGAAGCCGGCGATCTTGCGGGCCAATTGCCCCCGGGCGTGCATACGGGCGACAATCTCCTGGCCAAGATAGCAGCCCTTGGCAAAACTGACGGCGCGGTCGAGCAGGCCGGTCTCGGCCGGCAGAACCGTTTCGTCGAAGTCGATCCCGAACAACGGCCGGCCGGCCTCAATGCGGCGGGCGTTGAACACGGCCCAACCGACGGGTCGCAGCGCAGGTCGGCGCGGCTGCTCGTCGGAACCTGTCGCCAGCGTCGGGCCGAATCGGGAGATTAATTCCATCCAGACGACGCGAGCGGAATCGGCCGGGATGATCATGTGATAGCCGGGTGCGCCGGTGACATCGTCGCGCCAGCACGTGACGGCGATGCCGCGAACGGTTGTCGCCAGCGAACCAAGTTGGGGCAGACTTGTCAGATCAGTGGCGTTATCCGACCAATCGCCGATCACTTTGGCCGCGCCCGGACCGTGCAGGGCGATTTGATGCCATTGTCCGATCTTCGATTCGAGGCGGACCTTTTCGGTGAAGATGTATTTCTGGAGGAACGATTGGACGGTCGCGAGCTGTCGGAATTCCATTTCGAGCAGCGTCGAATCGCCACGCTCCAGAACATTCAAGTCGGTGACGATCCGGCCGTTAGCGGTCAGGAGAAACGCATAACATCCTTCGCCGGCGGCAAGGCCGGACTTGGTTTGTTTGTCCCACGTTTGATTGGTGAGGATACGGTTAAGGAAATCCAGGCGGTCGGTTCCGGTCAGCGACAGGATCGCGCGGTGCGGTTGATCGAAAAGGCCGCACGTTCGCGCCAGGGCCGCGTATTCCGCCTGCGGCTGGCCATAGGTCGAGACAATGTCGATGTCACCGTAGGGTTGGAAGTCCGCCTCGGCCTGGCGGTGTACTTCGTGAAGCGGATTGGGGGATAGGGCGTCCATGTAGGCTTTGCATCCGGGCGAAGGGATCGCGGGCTATTTTTCCTCGCAGCGATCGTGAACGCAAACGCACGTGGTGGCGGTGCATTCGTACGCGCAGGTCGTGCTGCAATAGACTTTTCCGTCGCGAACGACACCCTTGTCGGGTTCGACCGTGCAATGGCAACTGGGGCACGCACACTTGATCGGCTGAGCCATGGAGCACCTCGATGGCCGGCATTGTCGTCCGGTGGACCCCTGCTGGTCAATGTGTGTGTCCCTTATCCAAATCCTCAAACCTGTCACGCACGCAGTCGGGGCGCGAAAATTCCAGGCGGGCATGCTATAATCCTGCACACGCCGGGATGCCCGCGACGGGCGTGCCGGGAAGGAGATTGCTGCGGGCTGGAGGGCTTGTAGTTATGAGCGAGAAAAGCCCGTTGGGAAGGCGGCCGGATCGGCGCGGCGACCATGATATCGCCCCGATTCTGCGGGGGTGGGATTACGAACCGGGTGTTATCAACGTCCGCAAGGTGCTCGGGCTGGACGGCCAGCCCAAGCTGCAAATGCGCCTGGATTTGGGGGTGTTGCAGATGGAGATGACCGGCCGGCCCGACGGCAGCCGCCCGCACGGGTGCGAGTCGCTGCTGGATTTTTACGAGGAAGAACTGCGCGAGCATCGCCACCGCAACGGGACGGACCTGGGATTCCACCTTACCGCCGAGCAATGCCAGGCGCTTCGCGAAGAGGCGGTGATGTATTATCACCGGTATCTGAGCCTGTTCTTCCTTGAGGAGTTTTCCGGCGTGGTGCGCGACACCGAGCGCAATCTCCGCGTACTGGACCTGTGCGGCAAGTACGCCATGGACGATCACGATCGGCTTATTCTCGAGCAATACCGTCCCTATCTGATCATGCTGAATTGCCGGGCCCAGGCCGGCATACTTGAGCGCGACAACCGGCTGGCCGAGGCGCTGAACATTGTGAAGATGGGTCTGGAGCGGATTCACGATTTCTTCGCGCAGTTCAATTCGCTGCGGGCCTATTCGGAGTCGAACGAAGTTCGCGTCCTGCGCAAATTTGCCCGGCAACTCAAAGGGAAGATCCCCGTCGACGAGATGACCCGCCTGCGCGGCAAGCTCGACCGGGCGATCAAGTTCGAGAAATACGAGGAGGCCGCGCGGCTGAGGGACGAAATCAACCGCAGAATCGCCAGCGAATCGGGGTCGCCGGAGATCTGAATTCTGAAGAGAATAGCTCTCGCAGAGGCGCAAAGGCGCAGAGGGCAGGCGATGCCGGGGCAGAGTTCTTGGTTCATTTTGATATCTCTCTGCGCCTCAGCGCCTCTGCGAGTGATATTTCATCTCTATAGCCTTGCGGAGGGGGAGCGTGTGACCGCCGCTCATGACGGTCCGGCCCGCATCACGATCGTGCTGACGCTTCTGGCGGGCAGATCGAAGGTGGCGTTGCCGATGGACGGGATGTTGATCGCGTCGGCGGGCGCGGGTTTGGGGGAGTTGCCTGCAAGATGGAAGACAGCAGCGGGGCCGGCGGTGTTGAAATGATCGATGGCCAGATCGACGTGGACGCTCTTGTCGCGCTTGTTGATGGCGATCAGGACCAGGCGTTCTTTATCAGTTGAATCGACGGCGGCGTAGATGCTGGTGCCCTCAACGTCGCTGGTCTGGGCGTAAACCGTGGTGTCGCCAAACGCGGCGGATTTGCCGTCGTAGTTGCGGTACATGTTCAGCGCGCCGGCTATGAACGGCTCGCCGCCGCTCATGGGCCATTCGTTGGCGCAAAAAACTCCGTCACGGCCGAAAATGCCCAGAACGTCGGCTTCGGCAATCGCGCCGGAGATGTCGTTGCCGCCGCCGTAGTTGTATTCGCTGATCGATAGCTTGGTGCCGGGATAGCAGCGGGAGATCTTGTCCATGAGGCGCGGCAGCAGACGGATGGGGCCTTTGGTGGACGAGTCCGTGATCCAGCTCTTCTCGACGTAATTGGGATCCCACAGCGAGCGCGGCGCGGCCAGGCGCGCGGCGATGAGCGCGGGGTCGGTTCCCGATTCGATGATCCGCTTTCCGCCGCCCTGCGCCTCGGGATACCAATGCACATCCAGCACATCGAGAAGCCGCTTGCCGGATTGTTTTTCTGCGGCGGCCATTTGGGTGAGATAAAATTCGAGAAAATCCCGGCCGTTGGCATCGGGGGCATTTTGCAGACTGACGAAACCGTTCCAGCCGTAGCTGACCGGGCCGAAGACCAGTGCGTCGGGTTCGACTGCCTTAATGGCGGCGGCGTATTGGCGGCTCAGGCGCGTCAGTTCCTCGTACGTCACGGGTTTCGGATGAACTTCCGCGTGGGTTTCGGACCACAGGTCCGGCTCATTGTCCAGCAGAAACCAGATCGGCCGCTGCGCGTCGCTCGTGCCATACGGATATTTCGTTTTGATCCAATTGACAAATTCGTCCTGATAGACGGCCGGCGCTGCCGGATCGGGCGCGAGCGTGAACGGCGCGTTCTTGGCCGGCAATTCCGGCCGGAAACGGGTCTGAAGATAATTGGCGCCACTGTGGCGGACATCGCCGGGGGGATTTATGTCCGCCGAGACATAGCCGGCCATGGGAATGGTCAGCAGGATTCCCGCGTGATGATCGGAGGCATTGGCCAGGCTCTTGACCAGCGCCCCGCCGGGCACGTCGCTGCCGCCCAGGAGGTTGTCGTTTTGGAATTGCCAGTCGCTGCCGGCGTTGGAGGCGTTGTTGACCCAGTTGAAAGCGGTCCAGCGATTGCCGCCGCATCGGGTCATCGTGGCGCCCGACCAGACGCCCTCGATCGACTGGTTGATCCCGTAGATATGCCGCGAGATCGGCCGGGCATCGCGCGTGGCGTCGATCGTAAAATGCACAGTGGCATCGGCTGGTACACCGGCCGGCGGAGTTTGCGCCAAGGCCGCGCCAGCCAACACAGACACGGATGCCAACGCTAGCACGATGGATCGCATACGCGCCTTTCTGCCTGCCGCGCGTAAACCGGATTATTTCGCGGCCGGGGCAGTCTTGGCGCCCGGTGTACTCTCCGGTAACGGAATCAGGCTATTGACGTATTGCTCAATAAGGCTCTGCCCGTCGGCGTCGCGAGCGGCGGGATCGGCCTTGGTCTTGGGGTCCATGTGGTGATCGACTTTCCATGCGTCGGCGATTCCATCACCGGCCGAACTGGTTGGCGGCGTTCCGCCTTTCAGTTGGCCCTCGCCACCGATTTCGGTGGGGTTGTGGACGATCTTTCCTTCCTTGCCGTAGCTCTTGACCTGGGCGATGAGACTTACATCAATCGCATCGCGGTGCACCGAACAACCGGCCGATGCCAGCACCTTTTCCAATGCCGCCTGCGCGCTATCCACGGTCACCGGAACCGGCGAGTGGACCGTCGCCTCTTTCACCAGCGTGGCCGCCGTGGTTCCCTTGCCGAAATCGTCCGGCACGGCCAGCCGCCCGTCCAGATCGCCGTTCTTGTTGGCATCGATATAATTGCCCGACTGATAGATGTGATCGGTGGGGGCGAACTCGCCGACGAAATCCTTGCCCGAATCCGGCCCGGCGATGAAATAATTATTGATCAGGTCCGCCTCGTGATCGGCCCCGGAATGCCCGCCGACGTATCCGCACACCGCCCAGTTATAGACCACGTTGTTGATGTACTGGACGATTCCCTTGGCCTTGGGGTTGCGGCTCTGGTTGTTGATCCAGAGGTTGTGGCTGAAGGTGATGTTGTCGGACTGGCAGAGGCAACCGAACCGCTGGGGATCGACGCCCTGGCCGACGATGCAGTATTGCACCGTCACGTTGTTGCACAGGTTCATGTCGATGGTGTCCCAGCGGCCCCATTCAACGGAGTCGTGATCGAGGATGACATCGCGGGCGCTGACCATGTTGATCGCGCTCTTCTTCTGCTGGGTATCGACGGTAATTCCCTGGCGGAATCGCATGCCCCGGATGATGAGATTGTGACTGTTGGAGAGGGAGATTTCGTACCCGTAGGTCGCGATTCCCTCTCCCGGCGCGGTTTGCCCGGCCACGGTGAGATCGCTGCCGAAAGCCAGCGCGGATTTGAGATTGATATACCCGCCCACATCGAACACCACGACACGCGGACCCTTGCTGACCGCATCGCGCAGCGATCCCGCCCCGGAATCGTTCAGGTTGGTGACATGATAAACCTCCCCGCCGCGCCCGCCGGTGACGCGGGCGGCGAACCCCTCAGCCCCCGGAAACGCCAGCGGCTGCGTCGTTGCCGCTGCAAAAAGCGATTCGCCGCCGGCCAACGAACTAATCGCACACAGAATGAACATCCAGAAAACTCGCCGGCGAACAAACATATCTCGATCCTCCAATTGTGGAAACAGGCCGCATTCTCGCCGGTAATGGTATTGTGTACAAGCGGAATAATGGCCCAGCTGCTGTGGTCTATCTGTTCGGCGTCGAAGATTTCCACGGTCGCGGCCGTAGGGCGTCACCTACTCAATGGGCGGTGAGTCTTCGGATTTCATTGGCCGCTCGGCGATGGGAATGACGGGAAAGGGCCCGCGCCAGCTTGGCGGCTGGCGCTGTTGAATTGCGGCGTAGAAGAGTACGGAAGGAGCCGCGATCCAGACGAAGAACCCCGGGCCAATGCCGACTTCCTTGACGATCAACAGCAGGGAGAAAATGCCGAAGAAGACGCTCATTCCTGACAGGATCATCACACGGTGAAATCGCGATTGCAGGATGAATGAAAGTATCAGGGCCAAAATGAACCCGACATTGGCGATGGCGCCGGCATAGCACGCAAGGACGCCCTTCGGATCAGCCCATGCGTCGGCGGGATCGAGCACGAGCCCGGCCGTGAACATGACGCTTCCGTAAACGCTAAGAATGGCTGCCGAAAAACCCGACGGAAGTCCTCTGCTGGGATCTGCACCAAATGGACTCAGGCACATCGAGAGGATGTAGAGCGCCAAAGCCACAAGAGTCATTCGTCGAGACGGCGAGATCGCGGTCATGGTTGGCATCTTACATCAGAATGCGCAATTAGAAATATTCGTTGCAAAACGGCACCGGTCCGGCGGCGAGGATATCGAGATTGGCGGCGGCGACCGGGTCGGACGAGGTTGCAAGGCCGAGTCGCACGGCCGTCGATGCGGGGAGATCGCCAGTGACGATGGCGGCCCATGTGCTGTCGCTGCAGGTGAATTGAGCATCGGCAGGGCCGTCGGTGACCGTGGCGTGGCCGGCGTCGTATTCGATCCGAAGGCGGGTGATCGTGCCTTCCGATTCGCGGATGGCGATCGTCGAGGCGAAGGGCGCGTGCGGCGGCAGGAGCATTGATTCGATCAACCGGCGGTGGTTCAGAACCCGAACCTGCATGCGCGTGAACGGCCGGGCGGTGGCGAAGGCGTGCGCGACACGGCGATGCGGCAACTGCGTCTGGCGGAGAATGCGGTTCAGCGGGAAATCGGCCGGGAGGGTGATCTGGACGGCGTGGTATTGATCGGAGAACTTTCCCAGGAAGTGCAGGATCGACAACATCGCGGCGGGGGAGCCAGTGCTGAATTCTTCGACGACAAGAACATCGCGGTCGTGGCGGATGGTCGTCGTGAGGATCAACCTCGCGTCGATCACATCAGCATTGCCGGTGGGGTGAACGAACGTCATGGCGGATTCGTAAGTCGGCTCGATGTGCCGCCAACCGGCTTCGGTGCGGACGATGTCGCACTGGCCGATCTCAACGGCGCGCTGGCGGCATGCTTTTTGCGCTGGGGCGTCGGCGGCCGTGGCATGTCGCCAGCCGTCGGCGGGGCCTTGCGGTAAGAGGCTTGTCGGCACGGTCCATTCCACGCGGCGCTCGACGATGCCGTAGCCGAAGCGCTCGTAGAAGCTGGCGCGGAACGGCATCAGCGCCGTGACGACCTGCTCGCGGCGGCGGGCTTCTTCGATAACGGCCCGCATGATCGTCGATGCGACGCCGGATGTTGGATCATCGCCGCCGCGTCGTCGCTCGGTCGGTATGGTTCCGACATAGGCCACACCCTGGCAGGACATCGCGGCACCGCGGATATACATCGTCATGGGCAGGCTTGTGGCTGTGCCGACGGCCTGGCCCTCGCGTTCGGCCAGAATGTGATCGGTCGGCGCACAGCGAGTATCCTGGGCGAGTCGCTCGGCGTAATACTCAAGCATCCGGCTGACACGTCCGAAGGCCAGCCATCGCGTTTGGCTTATGAGATCCAAGTCGGCCGCAGTGGTCCATCGGAGTTTGAGGTCGGCGTTATGGGGTTGATTCATGCGGTGCCTCGCTTTGGGCGTTTGCTGGATTTGATTCTACGGGACAGGGGCGAGATGGGCGAACTCTCGCGACGATCGAGCAAATCACCAGATTTGACCGTTGCCCTCAAATCAACGCCGCCGGACAATAATTATCGGTCCATGGCGTTGATTACTCTGCGTGGGGACAAGGAAGCGGATGATGGTTATTCCGGCCCTGCGGGTGGGTCGTCGGATGGCGCGTGCGGTGAAGATCGCGTGCGCCAGTGCGGCGATGGTGTGCATATCCGAATCTCGTTTGCCGGCGGCCATAAGCATCACCGAACACAGCGGCACGAATTGGTCGATCAGCAACGGGCCGCTTTCCGTCACGTTCGATCCGGCCAGCAATAACCTCACATCCATCTCGCTCAGCGGCAGCGGCAATCTTCTCGATCCGAGCGACTCGCAGTTGTATCCGGAATTCGCCGGCACGCCGTTCGGTTCCGGCACGGCCACGGCCGGTTATCAGCAGACCGGCAACTACATCGATTTCTGGAACACCACGGCGTCGGCTGGCACAACCAATCCCATCACGTATTCGTTCCACTATGTGATGTTCAACAACGACCCGACCATCCAGGCGTATGAGGTTCTCAATCACGCGTCGACCGATCCGGCAACCAGTGTCGGGCAGGGCCAGTTTCTGGCCCGGCTCAACGGGTCGGACTTCAACAACACGTATCAATACAACGTCGGCCCGTTCAACATTGGGCCGCAGACCTCAACGCTGCAAAACGTCGCCGCCTACAACACCGCCGCCGCCGTCGCGGGACGTCAGGTGCAGAACGCGGCCGTCGATCTTAACGGGACAGGCCTGGCGGGTGATTGGGGCAGCGAGGTCTACACAAAATACGACTACTCGAGCTACACCCAATTCTGGCAGGCGTCGGTGGAATATGGCGCGACCTATTCCGCAGCGGCCGTCATACCATCGGCCGACACCATGTCCGGCGGGCCCACCAAGCAGAACTTGATGTTCACCAACAACATTCTGATGCAGGAATTCCTCTCCGGGCACCTCACCAATTCCGATTCCTACAATCCACCCACGGGCGTGGATTCATCGCGGCTTTTCGGCCCGTTCGCGTTTCAGTTCGGCAAGACCGGCACCCAGACCGGCGCCCAACTTTACCAGGATGCCATCAACGCCATCCCCACCTATCTGGCCGACTACCAGACCGACAACGAGCTCATCTCCAGCGGCTATGTGCCCTTGGCGCAGCGCGGGTCGGTTCAGATCAGCGCCGGCGATTCCGCCGGTTGGAGCAGCAACACCGTCAATAACACCGTCGTCCTGTCCGATCCCGGCAAGAACTTTCAGGAGTCGGCCAGCGGATATCAATACTGGGCGCAGCTTCCGGCCAGCGGAGATGCGACCATCGGTAATATAGTTCCGGGTACTTATCGGATGACATTGTACGAACTGGGCCAATGGGGTGAGACGCGCGTGGATGGCGTCACTGTAGACGGCGGCCATATCACCATCCCACAGAACCTGAAATTCACGCCGGAAAACTTTGGCACGGCCCCTCCGATCTGGACCATCGGCACGCCCGATCGCTCGGCCCATGAGTTCCTCAACGGCGAAAACACCAGCACAACCAACGGCGTTACCGCCGGCGGCGGAATCCGCCAATATCAGGGCGATTACAACTACTGGCTGGAGGAACAGAATCTCGGCAACCCCGGCAAGGTCGTTTATTACGCCACGGCCGTCGGAGCGACTCCGGCCACCAACAACACCCAGGCCTGGATCGCCAATCAGTGGGGAACGTTTGATCCGGGTCTGTATGCTGGCGTCTACAGTTCAACAGATCTCACCACCGACGGCTATACCTACATCGCGCCCACCTATGTGGGTAATCCCGCGACATATTCCGGCTCGCCCTGGGAAGTCCATTTCGCCGTCACCAGCGCCCAAAAGGCCCAGGGCCAATACGCCGTCCTGTCGGTCGGCCTGGCCGCGTTCGAGGCCAGCCTGACGGTGTCGCTTAACGGCCACGCCGAGACCTGGCATTACAACACCGCCGAAGCCAGCGACGCGATGGTTCGCAGCGGTGCGGCCGGGTTCTATCAAATGCTCGCCTACCAGTTTCCCGTCGCCGATCTTTCCGCGGTCGGCGCCGATAACGACCTGACCTTCAGCGTCTCCTCCAGCGAAGGCGTCATGTACGATGCGCTGCGGATGGAGATCACCAATACATCGGCCGCTCCCTCGACGACCGGCTGGAACGATTACGACTACATCTACGGGACCAATTCGCAAACCAACGCCAACGACGCGGTGGGCCTGTCGCTGCCGGAGACGATCATCGTTCCCGAGCCATCATCCGTGAGCCTGATGGCGGCCGGCGCGATGGGGCTTCTTCTGTGCCGTCGGCGCCGAGGGGAACGCGAATAGTCGGAGTGTGCCCGAAATTCCGGGCAACCGCCTCTTCCTCCTCCCCATGTACTCAGGGGGAGGACGGAGGTGGGGGTTCTTCGCCAGTGGCTCTGCCAGGTCGAAGCCGCGACGAACGCCGCAGCGGTCAACCCCCACCCAACCCTCCCCCTGGGTACAGGGAGAGGGGAATAAAAGGCGGTCCCGCATGGATTTACACTCGCCCGGAAAATCGGGCACTCTCAATAGTCGCGAGAGTCATGCAATGACTTGCAATTCGAGCGGGATGTGCCGACCATAATGCCTGAGGTCGTTATATGGGGCTGGGCGTAATTACGAACTGCGGCCGCGTTCTGTGGCATCAACCTTGACCTGGGAGGACCATTGAACTCCCATCCGACTTGGTTGCCGATTTTGCTGATCTACACGCCGGCGTTTCTTGTCGGCTGCGACTTGCTCTACCTGGGCCGACGTCGGCGCGTTGGAGCCGAACCGCATTGCCGCCAGTGCGATTATCTGCTGATTGGAATCACCAGCGAGCGATGTCCCGAATGCGGAATGGCTCGCTCGCCGGCGAACATCGTTTACGGCGATCGCCGACGGCGCCGCGCAGCGTTCGTGACAGGGTGGCTAGTGCTCGGCACGTCCGTCTGCCTCGGCGGGTATTCGCTCTATTCCAATGTGCAGTGGTACGAACATATCCCGACGTTTCTTGTTCTGCGCGACCTGCAATCCGCCCGACTGGCCACCGCCCAGAAGGCATGGACCGAACTCATGCGTCGCGACGCGGCGGGATCGCTGTCCGGCCAGACGCGCGACGTTCTGGCGAATTTCGCCCTGGCGCGGCAGGCACGGTCTCTCCGGCCGGCCAATGCCTTCGACACGGCCGTCGTCGATTATCTCGCCAACCAGTTCGTCGCCAAGGCACTGGCTCCGGCTCAGTCCAAGGCATTCCTCGATCAAATGATGAAACTATCGCTGGAGGTCCGCCCGAAGGTCAAAGCCGGCGACGATGTGCCGTACTTTATGTCTTGTCAATGGTGGACGTCGACGCAGTTGATCATGACCAAGGTGGCGGTGGCGGGCATCGCCGTTGACGACAAGACCGATCCCACGCCAGCCAGCGGGAGCGTGACTGGACGGACCGGAGGCGTTGTGGACCGGTCGGCGATCCCCGCATCCGAATGCCATGCGCTCGGAAAACATACGATGGGCGTGAACATGCAACTCTCCGTTCTCACCCAGCAGCCGACCGGAGGGCCCATGGCGCCCGTCTATACCGGCGTGCGTACGGTGACTGCGGATTTCGACATCGAGCCGGCGGACAGCAGCATCATCAAGCCGGTTTTCGACCCCGCGATGGCGGCCGGCGTGAAGGCGGCGATCGCCACGTCGGCCTTTGCCTATAACCGCCAGTCGCGAACGGTGGGCGGCAGAATAAATATCACCTCCGCGCCGACGGACCTGGCGTTTGATGTTTTCTTCCGGTACGCGGGGTCCGAAGTGCGAGCCGGATCGGTCGGGTTTTCCACCAAGAGCAGTAGCGAGTACGCGGACCAGCAAAGCAATCGTCTTCACTTCCAGTTCATCGCTGCTATGCCGATCCCGCCCGCGTGGGTGGACATCGTCCTGCGACCCAGCGACTCCTTCGCGCGGCAGACGCTCGACCTGTACAGCTTCTGGAACCAGGAAGTCGTCATCCCGAATGTCCCGGTAAAGCAATAGCCAGGCGCTACTTCCGAAACATGCCGGCGCCGCCGCTGCACGATTTCTTCTTGGCGTCCTCGGCAGCTCACCCGTTCAATCGGCAGGAAATTGTCGGGCGTTTCTTTATCGAGGATACCCCACGGGTTCATCAACTCTGTATGATGGTCCACAGTGAGTCCTGAATTTTCCAGGGCAGACCGGTGTTTCAACGCAAGAATCCCATTCTCGACTACGAGCCGCGCGGCGATCCCGTCGAGCGAGTCCCTTGGTTGCCCCTGGCGACCGTAATGATTTGTCAGGCACTTTATATCATTGTGGCCTACACACGTATCGACGACGATTCGATTCGTTTTCTTATCCCGTGGGTCGTTCCAGTGGCGCTAAACGCCTTTTTTCTTCGCCGCCATCTGTCGCCTCTGCTCCTGATTCTGGCAAGCATCGTCCTGTCAGTGCCGGGCTATTTTGCGGGGATGCTATATTGCGTAAACACGTACGGCAGCTAGACTGCCACGTGGGATTTCGATTGCCTTGGACCCGCAGAAAACACGATTTCCCCTGGCGTCCTTGCGGCTTTTGGCGGTTCAATCGCATTTCTACAACCCCAACCCTTGCCGATCGGCCGCAAATCGCTATAGTTGACGATCCGCGCTCGGTTGTGCGGAATGGTCTCTTTGCTCAGGTGACGTATGGCACATAAAAAGGGTCAAGGCAGCACAAAGAACGGGCGCGACTCCAATCCGCAATATCTGGGCGTAAAGGCCTATGGCGGCCAGGTCATTCCGGCCGGGTCGATCATCATCCGCCAGCGCGGCACGCGGTTCAAACCCGGCTTTAATGTCGGGATCGGCACCGACGATACGCTCTTCGCTCTCAAGGAGGGCACCGTCGAGTTCCAGGGCCGCAAGGTCCACATTCGCGCACCCAACGGATAACACGACCGCATGTTTGTCGATGAAGCGGTCATCCACGTAAAAGCAGGCGATGGCGGGGCGGGCTGCATCTCCTTTCGCCGTGAAAAATACGTCCCCAAGGGCGGACCCGACGGCGGCGACGGCGGCGACGGCGGCAGCATTATCTTCGTCGCCGATACCAACAAGAACACCCTCCTCGATTTCGCCGGTCGGCACCACTGGACAGCCAAACGCGGCATGGGCGGCATGGGCAAGAAGATGGCCGGGCTGTCCGGCGATAATCTCTACATCCATGTTCCGCCCGGCACGCTGATCTACGACGCCGAGCACCAGAACCTCCTGGCCGATCTGGACGCCGCTGAAAAATCCGTCATCGTCGCCCAGGGCGGCAAGGGCGGCCGGGGAAACTGGCATTTCAAGTCCGCCTCCAACCAGGCCCCGCGCTACGCCGAACCCGGCACCGAAGGCCAGGAACGCAAGCTGCGCCTCGAACTGAAACTCATCGCCGATGTCGGCCTGGTCGGAATGCCCAACGCCGGCAAGAGCACGCTCCTTCGCGCCATCTCCGACGCCCGGCCCAAGGTCGCCGACTATCCCTTCACCACCCTCGACCCGCAACTCGGCATCGTCGAACTCACCGGCGAGCGCCGCATCGTCGTCGCCGACATCCCCGGCCTGATCGAAGGCGCCCAGTTCGGCGCCGGACTCGGCCACGCCTTCCTCCGCCACATCGAGCGCACCCGCGTCATCGTCCACATGCTGGACATGTATCCCAGCGACGGCTCCGATCCCGCCAAGAATTACCGCACAATCCGCAAGGAGCTCGAATCATTCAGCCCCACGTTGGCCGCCAAGCCCGAAATCATCGCAGCCAACAAAATGGACCTTGCCACTGATGATGTCGCCCTGAAAAAGCTGCGAAGAAGCCTCAAACGTAAAGATATTCTCGCCATCAGCGGCGCCAGCCATCGCGGACTGGATGAGTTGCTTGACTTGTTGTGGGGCTTCGTCCGCGATGCGCGGGCGGAAGCGGGGAAATGACAAGGTGACTTGGTGACACGGTGACAAGGTGACAGCGCAAATGGTGACGCGCTGGCGCGATTTCAACTGATCCCAGCGCCCAAAGTCCAGCGATCGGTCACCCTGTCACCTTGTCACCCTGTCATCCTACTGCACAATCCCCTTCGTCAGCCTCACAAACACATCCTCCAACCGCAGCTTATACGGCGCGATGCTGTCGATCTTAAAGCCCCGGCTCGTCAGCAGTTCGATCAGGAAATGGTGATGGACTGTTTCGTCGGCCAGCGTGACCATGATCTGCCCGTCCCGGATTTCGACCGACCGCACGCGGTTGTCGCTTTGCAGCAGCAGCACGGCCGGTTCGCTGTCGCCGACCACGGATATCGCGATCGCCGATCGCGCCCGCGCGCGGTCCATCAGATCCTCCAGCGTTCCCACGACCAGCAGCTTGCCGCGTTCGATGATGCCAAATTTATTACAGAATTCGCCCAACTCCGAAAGGATGTGGCTGGACACCAGAATCGTCTTGCCCAGCCGTTGCAATTCGCGGAGCAACTCGCGGATTTCGATGCGCGCACGCGGATCCAGTCCGCTGGCCGGTTCGTCCAGCAGCAGCACCGGCGGATCGTGAACCAGCACCCTTGCCAGGCTCAGCCGCTGCGTCATGCCTCGCGACAGCGATTCCACCATCGCGTCCTTCTTGTAATTCAGGTCCGTCAGTTCCAGCACATCCGCCACGACCTTCCGGCGCAGCGATCGCTTGATCCCATAGGCGCTGGCAAAAAACTCGAGGTATTCGCTGACCTTCAAATCTTCGTAAACGCCGATGAAATCGGGCATATACCCGACATTGCGGCGGACAAACTGGCCGTTGCTGAACACCTCCCGGCCGAGCAACCTGGCGCTGCCGCTTGTCGGCTTGAGCAGCCCCGCGAGTATCTTCATCGTCGTCGTCTTGCCCGCGCCATTGGGGCCGATGAACCCGAACAGATCACCTTTTTCCAACTCGAGATTCAGCGATTCCAGCGCCGTCAGCTTGCCGAAGGTCTTGGTCAGCCCGATCGTTTGAATCGCCAGACCCGATGATCCCGGCGATGGAAGTACAATCCGCGGAATCACGACGCTCGCAGCAGTCGCCGCCTCCGCCTGCGCCGGCGCAGCGGCTTCCACCGGCAGCGGAGGCGGCGTGGCGACCGGAGCGGACGGCGTGCTTGTTGTTGCGGCCGGAGATTCGGTTTCCATGAATACCTCAGGGCGCGGTCGTTGCCGCCGCATCGGGTTCCAATGTGACCAGAGACCGGATGATTTCCCAATTTTGCATCTTCGCGCCGGGCTTCTGTTGAGTTGCCAGCGGCGACGGGTTCTCGACGCGCGCGTACACGCACACGCGATGATCCTTCTGCATTGCCGCCTCGATTTGCTTCGTGCGATAATCGGCCAGATCGCCGATCACGTCAAAGCTCTCCGATTTCTGCACCGGGCCGTACATTCCCGCGTAGGCCTGAAATGGCGTTGAACCGCGACCGCCGCTCGTGCCGCCTGCCATCTTGGCGCTCGCGTTGACGTTCATCGTGCCCGGCGGCACATCGCCAATGCTCCACGACACAGTGCCCGCGCCGCGAACCGTCACATCCTGCAACCGGGTCGTTCCCAGATTGGCGATCGTTCCGCGCAATCGGTTGTCCGCGTCAAGCGCCAGATGCGACCGAATCATCGCCGGCTGGCTCTGGATCGCCTCATCGCGCAGAAACCGGATATCCCAGATTCGCACCAGCACGTTGTCCGGAACGGTCGAGTCGCGATGCTGCACGAAATCCATGTTCTCGATCGACTGCTGGCCGCCCATATAACTCTCGCCGAGCAGCGGCTCCCACCAGCCTCCCGCGGCCGGCTCGATGTCGTAGCGCGCCGACTGTGGTGAATAGATCGCCACCACGCCGCGCGACGCCACCTGCACCGCGTCGCCGTCGTTCACTTCATCCACCACCCGCACCGTGTTGAAATACAAATCCCCGCTCTTGAGCCAATATCCCGCCTCGATCGCCGCCGTCGTCACCAGAACGATCCAGCCCGCCGTCGTCACCCACGTCCACGGCTGCATACCCAGCTTGCGCAACACGAACCAATCGACCGGCCCGACCACGATCATCAATCCGATCAGGCAGATCGCGATGTACGAGAAATCAAACCGGCCCAATCCCGGCACATCGCCGGTCAATTGCGCGGCGTTGGTGACGGCGCTGGAATACGCCTGATCCATGTTCCCGCCGTAGCCGCCGTTGGGGCTGGATAGCCGCTGCGCCGCGTCCGGCACCACGTCTTCGATCAGCAGCGACCAGAACGCGGCCCTCTTCTGACCGTCGATGAATTGCGCAAGACCCAGATCGACCGGCAGAATCAGAATGTTCCCCAGACCGACGCGCTGCCGATATCCCACGGCCGCATCCGAACCGGAATTCTCGCCAAAGAACCTGATCGCCGCCGCGCCCGCTCGCGGTTGCAAGTCATGGCCGGTCAAGGTCGCGAATCGCTCGCCCAGGCCCAGCACATCCCGATCCGCCGCCGACACGCTGAACGTCCGCGGCAGACCGATCTGCGCCGGCAGCACCGCAGCCAGCACATCACCCGGCGGCGGCGCAGCGCCCTGGCCCGGCCACAGAATCAGATTCCCGCCCGCCCTCACCCAATCCACGATCGCCTTTTCCGAATCCGGATCGATCTGGCTCCACGTCGGACTGTCCAGAATCAGCGCGTCCACACCGTCGTATCCGATCGCCGAAAACGGCAGATGGCTCTGTGCCACCCAACCGCTCTTGCACGCCGGCATGTTCAGATCGGATTGCAGAATCGCCGCACTGCTGCCCCGCCCGCTCAGCGCCACCACCACATCCCCATTGTCCGCCGGCGGTACCGGAAAGGCGCCATTGACGGCCGATCCATAGTCGGCGATCTCTTTCCACGCCAGTTCGTGATTGCCCGCCGATATCGACACGTGCGTGCTTCCCATCGACTGATACAGCGGCACGAAGACCTCGTACATCGTGGGCGCCGGCCCGATGGTTATATCCTGGCTGATATGCATTGCGGAAATCGACCCGTGTGGCGAAGTGATTTGCAATACCGCCGATTCGGTGCGTGAATCGGTCACGGTGACATAAACCGGCGTCCACGCCCCCTGGCGATAAAGCCCGCCGAATCCGACATCGACCCTCATCGACACCTGCGGCGTCACCTGAGCCGCCGCCGGCGCCGCCATCACCGCGATCAACAAGACAAACCATCGCATGAGCCGCACACCCCAATCCGCCGGTGGCAAATGGAAATGGGATTCTACCTGCGTCCAACGCCGCCCCGCAAGCAAGCGGTGGTGGCCCCCCGAAATGGAGTGTGCCCGAATTTTCGGGCGAGGGTAACTCGATGCGGAGCAACCTCTTACCCCTCCCCTTGTACTCAGG
>CAYQTE010000024.1:0-61567 GCA_964420285.1 uncultured Tepidisphaeraceae bacterium | reverse complement strand
CGCAAAACATCCGCCAAGCCCTCGACGCCGGCGTAGACTGGTTCGTCATCGCCAGCGCCATCTTCGACCAACCGGATCGCAAGGCGGCGATCCAGAATATCCGCGACCATTTGGCCGGGCGCGCATGACGCGCGCCCAGACTGAACTATTTTCGCACGGCTTGGTACCAAGTCCGAACTCCTACAGGCCAAGTTCGAACTTTTTTGGCCTTTTTGGGCCGTTTTTTCGGCACGATTTCTGCCACAATCCGCGATATCCGGCTGGAAACCGGGGTGTCGCTGGGAGGCCGTGAGCGGCGAAAAGCGTCGTAACTACAAACCGCAAAGAGACTTAGCCGGCCGGAAAGCTCGCGGGGGCGCGGGCCGATGATATGCTGTGGGCATGGATTGGCCTCAGGACCATGTTCGGCCGTCGGGACGCGCATATCGGGCGTGGATCGCGGGGCTGTTGCTGGTTGCGATCGTGGCGTGGGCGGGCGGGGATGCACCGATCACTGAGCCGGCGCAGAAGAGCATCCGCAGCGGGCCGGTCGAATATCGGCTCATCGTGCGATCCAAGCCGGCGCAGCGGATTCATGTCGTGAGCGTTGACCTGACCGATCCGCGCGTGTCGGTGCGCTTGTGCCGGGGCGGGGACGATCCGGATGGGGACGGGCCGTGGGAAACAACGCTGGCGACGGTGCCGGAGATTGCCAAGCGGGAGAATCTGGCGGCGGCGGTTAACGGGAGCATGTTCGAATGCAAGGACAATAAGACGATCGCGGGGATTCACGATCCTTATTTCGCCGGCAACTGGGCACGGGCACTGGGCTGGACCATGAGCGATGGAAAGGTCTGGTCGGATCACCCGGCCAGCATTGAAGCGCCCAGCCTGGTGGTGATCGGTGATCGCACGGTTCGCATCGGGAAATTCGACAAACTGCCTGATGGGGCGACGCAGGTGGTCTCGGGCGTGTGGCTGCTGGTCAGCGAAGGGAAGAACGTTGCGATTTCGCGAGCGGGCGCCGATCCTCGCTCGGCCGTCGGGATTTCCGCCGACGGCAAGCAACTGGTGTTCCTCGTCGTCGATGGCGACCGGCCGGACGAATCGGTGGGCTTCACGCTGGCGGAGACGGCCGATGAACTCATCCAGTTGGGCTGCCGGGACGCGATCGCATTGGACAGCGGCGGCAGTTCGACGATGGTGTGGCGACGATCGCCATCCGATTGGGAGGTCATGAATCATCCCAGCGACGGGCACACGCTCTTGGCGGCGCTGAGCGTGACCCGGCCGGTGGCTAATGCGCTGGGAGTGGTGATTCGCGACGAGGCCAGCACCCGGCCGGTTGATCCGCGGTGAATTGGCGCGGAGAATGGACCGGCTCTCAGATCCCCTCGCCCGGTACGCTGGGAGAGGGTTAGGGTGAGGGCCGCGTGCGCGAGGTGTCCGTGTGCGCGAGGGGCGCTTAGGAACCCTCACCCCCGCCCTCTCCCTGAATACAGGGCGAGGGGGAAGAGGTGCGC
The DNA here is from genome assembly GCA_964420285.1 of uncultured Tepidisphaeraceae bacterium. GTDB lineage: Bacteria > Planctomycetota > Phycisphaerae > Tepidisphaerales > Tepidisphaeraceae > CAYQTE01. Next base: position 60,065 of record CAYQTE010000024.1, on the reverse strand, counting down.
CCGGCGATGTTGCACAAACAGCGGGAGTTTCCTCTGGACGCAGTCTTGCCTGATGTGTCGATCCTGGTTCCGACGATCAACGAGGCGGAGAATCTGCCGTTGTTGACCCAGCGCATAGCCGCCGCGATGGCGGGGCGCTCGTACGAGATCATCATTATCGATGACAACAGCCAGGACGGGACGGCGGGCGTGTGCCGTGAATTGGCGGCGAAATATCCACTGCGGCTGCTGGTTCGCGAGCATCCGCGCGACGGGCTCAGCGGCGCGGTGCTGCACGGGATCGCGGCGGCGCAGGGGGCGACGTTCGTGGTGATGGATGCCGATTTGCAGCACCCGCCGGAATCGATCCCGCTGCTTCTGGCGGCATTGGACGGCGGTGCGGATTTCGCGCTGGGTTCAAGGCATATTGCCGGCGGGAGCACGGACACAACCTGGGGCGTGCTGCGGCGGATCAATTCGACGGTGGCGACGCTCCTGGCCCGGCCGTTTGCGCCGGGCGTGACCGATCCGATGGCCGGGTTTTTCGCTTTGCGCCGAACGACGTTCCAGGGCGCCAGCCAACTCACGCCGCTGGGCTACAAGATCGCGCTGGAACTGATGTGCAAGTGCCGGGTGAAGGCGCTGAAAGAAGTGCCGATTCATTTTGCTCTGCGAAACCGCGGGCAGTCGAAATTATCGCTCAAGCAGCAGTTCCGCTATCTGGAACATCTCAGTCGGCTCTACGACTTCACGTTTCCGCGATTGTCTCCGGTGGTCAAATTCCTGATCGCGACGGCGATCGGATGGCTGGCCGGGGCGGCGATGTTCGGCTTGTTGCGATGGCACGGCACGCCGGGCCCGGCCTCGGCGGCGGCGGCGTGGGGCGCGGTCATCGTCGCCACCTGGCTGTTTCATCTGCGCTATGTGCGCACGCAACGGCAATTCCTCCCGCGCCCGGCGCCGTGGCGCGATTTCGTGCTGATTTCCGCGGTCGAGTGGCTGGCCTGCATCCTGACGGCCGCGTGGCTGGGCCATCGCCTGACCAATCCGCCGCCGAGCGACATCGAGTCGCTGGCGATCCCGTTCACGGTGGCGACATCGGTGCGGTATGTCCTGCGCAAGGAACTCTTGCAGGACATCCGAGGCCTCCGCCGGGATGCGCCATGCGAACGGAGGGTGGCTTGAGCGGCATTCCGCGACGACTAAACGGCGTGAAGTGGGATCATCATGCGTTACGAGATAGAATTTCTACCTGAGGCCCGGCACGATCTCAGACGGCTATCGCCAGAGATCGCTCGGCGCATCACGCGCAAGATCATCGCGATGCAGGATGATCTTGCCGGGAACGTCAAGCGGCTGGTGCATTACACGCCAGGCCTTCGACTCCGAGTTGGAGACTGGCGCGTGCTGTTCGAGGCGGCCGGTGCAGTAATTATCATTCACAGGGTCGTGCATCGTTCGGAAGCGTATGAATAAAGGAGCCACGATGGGCCTGATTAAGCACGGAATATGGACTCGGGAAAACGGCGACAAGATCGTGGTTCTGACGCTGAAGGAATTTCGGCGGCTGGAGGACCTGGCCGAAGACAAGGGACTTTCGAGGATCATGAAAGAGTCCAGGAAGCGACAGGCGAATGCGCATCGAATTCCGTTGGCGGAGGTCAAGCGTGAACTGGGCCTGGGCCGTGTTCGGAAAAAAATCAGGACTTGAAATGGACGCCGCACGCCCTCGGTCCCCGACAGCGAAGCGGCCGGACAGGCAGACTATCTTGCCGTTGCATTAACTACTGGCACTACAGCCAGTCGCCTCGTCGTGGGCCAGGCGCGTGCGTCCTATCGTGCGTCGAGGGTGGCGAGGGATTTTTCCAGAGCGCTGCGATCCTTATCGACCAGAGCCGTCGGGCCCCAGATTTCGACGGTATAGACATTGTCCTTGGTGACGGCCACGAGGAGCAGATAGCGGTTCTTCGCGTCGTTGATGTCCTTGGTGCCGTCGATGAGCTTGGCCGGTGTGTGGTCGTGGAGTTGGAAATCGGTTTGGCTGGAGATGGCGACCGAGCGATTTTCCACCATGGCGCGATGGGCCAGTCCCGACCAGAAGGTGACGTCGCCGCCGGCGTAGTTGTCGTGGCGCTGGGCCTTGATCATGACGCCGTCGGCGGACATGCCTTCGGTGAGGTCGTCGAGCTGATAGTAGCGGATGTAGCCGGACGGGAGGTCGATCCCGACGCCGCCGCTGAACCAGCCGCCTTTTTCGGTGCGTGTTTCGGCGGTGCCGCTGACCAGCCCCTGGCCGAGATCGCGGACCCAGGCGAAGGGGATGACGGCGACCATCTGAGTCTGCGGCAGGGGCGAATTGACGGCGACGTGCAGGGAGGAGTAATCGACCTGCGACTGCATGAAGCGGATCTTGCCCTTGAGCAGTTCGACGGTTTCGGTGACGCGTTCCAACTGGGTTTCGATTTTCAACGTGTCATCGACGGTCTGGGCATTGGCGAGAATGGCCAGCAGCCTCTGGCGGGTCTGCTCGGCGTTGCCAAGGCGAATGTCCAGGTCGCGCATCTCTTCGGTGATGTCCGACGCCTTGATCTGCCGTTTGGTGACTTCGCCCATTTTGGCGACAGCGGCGACGACCGGATCGAATTTGGCGGCCGGGACGCGCACGGTGATGTCACTGGCGGTCATTTCATCCATGTATCCGCCGTCGGAGATGGCCAATTGGTGAATGGCTTCGAGCGTGGAGGCGACATCGGTGACGACGAGATTGAGAGCGCCGCTGTAGATGATCAGGCGTCCGACGGCGGCAGGCTGTGTCGTGGCATCGGGGGAAACCGAGAGCGTGATGGGGCTAGTGGCGCCGCCGACGGTATCGGGCGCAGCCGATTCGGGGGCTGCGGTATAGCCGCTGGTGGCGTCTGACGGGGTGCCAGCGTTAAAGGCGCCGAGGTTCCCCAAACTGGTACCGCCCATTTTCGGCGCGTCGCCAGCCTGCATGGCCGAATCGGCGCAGCCGCTGGAAAGGATCGATAGCGCAACTATTGCCGTGGTGAAGAAGAACTGGATACGCATCATGGTGGAGTCTCCCGGCGTCGCACGCGGACTTCCGGGGCCGCCGTCGCAAGAGCGTCGCCCGACGCTGCGACCCATGAGCCGGGATACCCCGTCCGGCGCTTGCCCGGGAGCCTGCGTGGAAGATCAAGTGCGATTGTACCCCGCAGGCGGGTTGTCACAATATCATGATGCCGCGTATCGGTGGCGATACGCAGGGAGGGCGGATTTTATTGGACGTGAGGGGGCAGGTTGAGTTAGTGTCGGGCGCAAGGGAGGGCGGTTATCGGGTGTGGCCGTCGCGGCAGAGTAGAAATCGGCCCGGCCGGGTCGATGAACCAGCGGGAAGAGGAGAGAAGGCCGGCGCGCGGATCGATGGTCCGCGGCGAGGATGGTGTTGTCGGCGGATGATGGAGAGGGAAAAATCTGGACGGCGGCGGACGGACGTGGTATCCGATTGGCATAGAATGCCTCGCTGCGCGGTCTCACTCGGTGCGAATGGTCCAGGCGGGCAGCGGAAATTCACAATGCCGGAACAAATTCCGGGCGGATGGAATACATGACACAAGTCACAGTCGATCAGGCACTGCGTTTGGCGAGAGAGCATCACGGCGCGGGCCGGCTTCCGGAGGCGGAGAGCATTTATCGCCAGATTCTGTCTTCCCATCCCAATCAGCCGCAGGCGCTGTACGGGCTGGGACTGCTGGCGTACCAGGTGGGACATAAGGACAGCATGGAGTTGATGCAGCGGGCGCTGTCGCTCTGGCCGGACTTTGCCGAGGGATTCAATAACTACGGCAATGTCCTACAGTCGGCGGGCCAGCTTGACGCGGCGATCGGGGCGTTTCAGCGTGCCCTGCAATTGCAACCCGATTTTCCCGAGGCGCTGAGCAACATGGCCAACGCCCTGCACCTCAAGGGAATGCACAATGAATCCCTGGCGTGCGGGCTGCGGGCGGCGCAGTTGCGGCCGGATTACGCCGAGGCCCATAACAACGTCGGCATCGCCCTGCAATCGATGGGCAAATTGGAAGAGGCATTGGAAGCGTATCGCCGTGCGATCAATGCCAAGGCCTCGTTCGCCGAACCGTACAGCAACATGGCGGTGGCCCTGATCAACCTCAACCGCAACGAGGACGCGATCCCGATATTGCGCAAGGCGCTGGAAATCCGGCCGAACTTTCCCGAGGTGTACAACAATCTGGGCAACGCGTTGCAATCCAGCGGAAACATTGACGGCGCGATCACGTGCTTCCGCCAGGCGATCGCGCAGCGGCCGGAGTTTGCCGAAGCGCACAGCAATCTGGGCAACGCCCTGCAGGCGTGCAGCCGGTTCGATGAGGCCATTGTTGCCTGCCGCCAGGCACTGGCGATCCGTCCGGAATTCCCCGATGCGCTGAACAACCTGGGCATCTCGCTCCAGGCGCAGGGACATATCTATGAGGCCGCGGAATTTCTCCGTCGCGCCATAGCCGGACGCGCGGAGTTTCCCGAGGCACACAGCAATCTGGGCGTGTCGCTGCAATGTGCGGGCCGGCTGGCCGAGGCCGAGCAGAGTTATCGACATTCAATCACACTGCGACCGGCCTATGCGGAGGCGCATTTCAATCTCTCCTTGATCCTGCTGCTGACGGCGCAATGGGCGGAAGGCTGGAAGGAATACGAATGGCGATGGAAGGTTCCGTCGTTTCCGAGTCTTCGCCGGACGTTCAAGAAGCCGATGTGGGACGGCTCGGCGCCGCCAACGCCGGCTCTGGAGGCGGGCAATACCGTCCTCCTGCACGCCGAACAGGGCATCGGCGACACAATCCAGTTCATCCAGTTCGTCCCCCTGGTCAAACGGCTGGGATGGCGCGTGGTGCTGGAATGCCAGTCGGAGCTGCGGCGTCTGTTTGATCCGTCGGCCGGTGATCTGGGCGTGTCATTCCTGGGCGAGAGATTGAGCGCCGACGGCCGCGGGCTGCCCCCGTTCGATCTGCATCTGCCGCTGGCGAGCCTGCCGTTTGCGCTGGGCATTCATGATCCCAAGCTGGCGGATCGGCTGCGTAATCCATACCTGAAAGCCGATCCTCGCCTGGCCGCCCGATGGAAGGATCTGACCGACGCGCCGGGAAAACTGAAGGTGGGCCTGGTCTGGGCCGGCAGCCCCACGCACAAGGACGACCTGAACCGGTCGGTGACCCTGGACTTGTACAAGTCGCTGGTGCGGCCGAACGTGAAGTTCTTCAGCCTGCAACTGGGCAAGGCCAGCCAACAGGCCAAGACGCCGCCGGAGGGAATGGATCTGGTCGATCTGACCGACCGCATCGGCGATTTTGCGGATACGGCGGCGCTGATATCGCACCTGGACCTGATCGTGACGGTGGATACGGCCGTCGGTCACCTGGGCGGCGCGATGGCCAAGCCGACGTTTGTGCTCATTCCGTTCATGCCGGATTTCCGCTGGACGATGAACGGCCAGGACACGCCGTGGTACACGACCCTGCGGCTGTTCCGCCAGAGCACGCGAGGCGACTGGCCGGGCGTGATGTCGCGTATCAACGCCGCTTTGGACGAGATGCTGGAGAGCCGCGGCCTGTCGGCGACAACGGCCGCTCCCGCCGCTGCCGTCGCCGAATCACGGACGGAGACTCCGGGCGTCGAGACGTCGGCGGCCAGCGATGAATCGAGCTGCGGAGAATGCTGCTGCGGCGAATCCAGCGGCGAGTCGAGCGGTGAAGCGGCGACGGACGCGGCCGTCGGCGATGATTTGGCGGCCGCAGGTTCGGATTCCGCCGCGGGCGCTTCGTAAACCTCCCATGACCCAAGTCACACACGATCAGGCGATCGCGATGGCGATGTCGCGTTTGCAGTCCGGCCGACTGGCCGAGGCGGAGACGATCTACCGCCACGTTCTGGCACAGAAACCGGATTCGATAGACGCCTTGCACGGGCTGGGCCAGGTGGCCCTGGAGTGTCGTCATCGCGAAGCGCTGGGGATCATGCGGCAGGTGGCGGCGGCAAGGCCGGATTCGCCCGATGTGCTGGCTGATCTGGCCAATGCTCTTCAGCAGGCCGGCGATTATCAGGAAGCCACGCGTTACCTGCAGCGGGCGATTTCGCTGCGGCCGAATTTTCCGCAGGCGCTGGTGAATCTTGGCAACGCGTATCTGGCCCTGGGCCAGCACGCGTCGGCGATTGGGGCATTGCGTCAGGCGATCGACTTGCAGCCGGGTCTGGCCGAAGCGTATTACAATCTGGGTACGGCCCTGGGCACGGTCGGACAGGTGGACGAGGCGATCGCGGCATATCAGCAGGCGATCGCGTGGAAACCGTCACTGGCGCAGGCGCACAGCAATCTGGGGAACCTGCTTCAACTCAAGAATTTGGATGAGCAGGCGCTGTTGTGTTATCAACGCGCCCTGGCGTGCCAGCCCAATTATCCCGAGGCGCTGACCAACATGGGCAACGCTCTGGTGCATCTGGGCCGCCTCGATCAGGCCGTTGAGGTCCATCGCAAAGCCATCCAGCAACGCGAGCTTTTTCCCGAGGCGCATTACAACCTGGGTGTCGCCCATCTCGATCAGATGCGCGTGCCCGAGGCGATCGCCGCGTTTCGACGGGCGATCGAATTGCGGCCGGATTATCCCGAGGCCCACAACAATCTCTCCATGCTGCTGCTGCTGAGCGGCGACTATGTCGATGGCTGGCAGGAATACGAATGGCGATGGAAAGTGCCGGGATTTCCCAGCCCGACGCGGCATTTCCCGCAGCCGGTCTGGACCGGCGGCCCGCCTCCCGACGGGGCCAATACGATACTCATTCACGCCGAACAGGGATTGGGAGACACGATCCAATTCGTGCGCTATCTGCCGCTGGTGAGGAAGCTTGGCTGGCGGATCGTCATGGAATGCATCGTGACCCAGGAGCGGCTGCTGTCCGGATCGGCCGAATCGCTGGGGATCGACCAGATCATGACGCGAATCGAGGATGCGCCCATCGAACAGGCGGACGCCGCGTTGCCGCCGTTTGACGCGCATATCCCGCTGCTCAGCGTGCCGCGGGCGCTGGGGGTGTTCGACCCGGCCGATCCGGCCATTCCCCGCGCGCCGTACCTCAAAGCCGACGAGGAGCTGGTGGCGCGATTCCGGGAAGAGCCGTTGTTGGCGGCGAACGGCGCGTTCAAGGTGGGGTTGATCTGGGCGGGTCGTCCGACGCATCGGGCGGATGCCAAGCGATCGATGCCGCTGGCGGAACTGGCGCCGCTGGCGATGAACGGGGTTCGGTTATACAGCCTGCAGTTCGGGGCGGCGGCCGATCAGATGCTCAAGGCGCCGCGAGAGATGGGACTGACCGACTTGACCCCGCTGATCCACAATTTTGCCGATACTGCGGCGTGTCTGACGCAACTCGACCTGCTTATCGCCGTCGATACCGCCGCCGTGCATCTGGCTGGTGCGCTGGGTCTGCCGGCCTGGGCGATGATCGCGTTCGTGCCGGATTTTCGCTGGGTGCTGGGGCGAAACGACACGCCGTGGTATTCCAGCGTGCGTCTGTTTCGTCAGCAGCGAGTCGGCGACTGGAGTGGGGTGGTGCGGACTGTGGCGAGCGATCTGGAGAAGGCGGCCCGCACCGGAACTCCGATGGCGGCCGTTGAGAGCGGATCCTGATTTGCCGTGGAGCGAGTGCCGACATGACTTCCGTGACACTCCAAGAGGCTCTTGGACTGGCAAGCCGCCAGCAGCAGGCCGGTCAACTTGCCGCCGCCGAATCGACCTATCGCGCGATCCTGGCACAGCATCCCAACGATCCCGATGCCCTGTATGGGTTGAGCGCTATCGCGCATCACATGGGTCGCCCCGACAGCCTGGCGCTGATGGAGGCCAGCCTGGCGATCCGGCCCGATGTGGCCGACGCGCAGCTTAACTACGGAAATTTGCTGCAAAACGCCGGCCGGCTCAACGATGCCGTCAATGCCTTCCGCCGGGCGATGGCGCTGGCGCCGGACATGCCCGAGGCGTATAACGGCCTGGGTTCGGCGATGGCGGCGCTGGGCCGGACGGACGATGCCATTGCGTCCTATCAGGTCGCCCTCCGCTTGCGCCCGAATTCGGGCCTGATGTGGTCGAATCTGGGCAACGCGCATTTCGATGCCGGCCGGGTTGAGCAGGCGATGGAGTGCCATCGCCGCGCGATCGCGCTGGACCCGACATTTCCCGAGGGGCACAACAACCTGGCGGTGGCATTGCAGGAACTGGGCCAATACGAGCTTTCGATGGACAGCGCCAGGGCATCCATCGCGCTGCGACCTACATACGCCGAAGCCCATCAGAATCTCGGGCTTCTGCTGTTGATGCGGGGAGAATTCGCGGCGGGCTGGGCGGAATACGAATGGCGTTGGAAGCGCGCCGACCTGCCCGGGCCGCGCAAGTTGCCGCAGCCGCAGTGGGATGGATCGCCCGGCCGCGGAACCATCCTGGTTCACGCCGAACAGGGATTGGGCGACACGCTGCAATTTGCCCGCTATCTGCCAAGCGTGAAACAGCGGGGCTGGCGGGTGATCATCGAATGCGTCGCCGGACAGGAATCGCTTCTGGCGGAATCGGCGGCCGGGCTTGGTATCGACCAGGTCATTGCCCGGCCGAGGGTGAGTTCCGGGACGCCGCTGCCGCCGGTCGGAATTTCGTACGATGTGCAGGTGCCGATGATGAGCCTGCCGCTGGCGCTGGGGGAATATGCGCCAAGTTCGCCGGCGATCACCAAGCCGCCGTATCTGGTCGCTAGCGCCGAGCGGCGCGAGCGTTGGCATCGCGACCAGCGACTGGCTGGCCGCGCGGGATTGAAAGTCGGCCTGGTGTGGGCGGGCCGGCCCCAGCATCGCGCTGACGGCAAGCGGTCGATCCACTTGTCGAATCTCAAGCCGCTGGCGATGGAAGGCGTGACGCTGTATGGCCTGCAAGTCGGACCGACGGCGGCGGTTTGGGGCAGCGCGTCGGGGCCGGATGTGCCATTGCCCATTATCGACCTGGCCGGCGACATTCGCGATTTTGCCGATTCGGCGGCGCTGCTGAGCGAACTGGACCTGCTGATCACGGTGGACACAGCCGCGGCCCATCTGGCCGGCGCCCTGGCCCGGCCGGCGTGGGTGCTGCTGTCGCACGTGGCGGATTTCCGCTGGCTACTGAATCGAACGGATTCGCCGTGGTACCCGTCGCTGCGTCTGTATCGACAACCAGGTCGCGGCGATTGGGCGAGCGTCATCGCGCGCGTGGCCGACGATCTGGCGGCGCTGGCGAGGTCGGCGGCCGAGCGATCGCACAACCAGCCCGTCGGCCCGCTCCCCGCAACTGAAATTGTGTCCGATCCCGCGCAGGGGTCATTGCCGGAATTTTCATGCCGCAACTGAACGCCGAACAAGCTCTGGAACAGGCCGATCAGAATTATCGCCTCGGCCGGCTGGCCGATGCCGAAAAATTCTGCCGGTTGGTTTTGTCGCAACAGCCGGACAACGCCGCAGCGCTATCGCGGCTGGGCGTGCTGGCGATGCAGGCCGGTCGTCCCGAAGCGGCGCAGATTCTCCAGCGGGCGCTGTCGCTGTCGCCCAACGACGCCAACACGCACAACAATCTGGGCGTGGTGCTCCAGGCTCGCGGGCAGATCGAACAGGCGATCGGTTGTTTCCAGAACGCCATCCGCATCGACCCGACTTCTCCGCAGGGTTTGACGAATCTCGGCAATCTTCTGGTCAATACCGGCCGTATTGACGAGGCCCTGGATGCTCTCAATCGCGCCATCGCGGCCAGTCCGACGGTTGCGGAACTGCACAACAACCTGGGCGTGGCCTTGCAGGCCAAGGGCCGGGTCAACGACGCCATCGCCGCGCACCGCAAGGCGATCGCGCTGCGCAACAATTTCCCCGAGGCGTTTTTCAATCTCGGCAACGCGCTGATCTCTGCCGGGCAATTGTCGTATGCGGAAGAGGCCTTTCGCCAGGCGATCGGACTGCGGCAGGATTACGCCGAGGCCTGGTGCAACCTGGGCATCCTGTCGAGCATGAAGGACCGCACCGCCGACGCGATCCGATGCCTGCGGCGGGCGATCGAGATTCAGCCGCTGGTCATGCAGGCGCACAATTCACTGGGCGTGGAATACAAGACGATCGGCGCGTACGAGCAAGCCGAGTCGGCGTTCCGACAGGCGGTGGCGATCCGGTCGGACTACGCCGAGGCGCATTTCAATCTGGCGATGCTGCTGCTGTTGACGGGCCGGTATGAGGAAGGCTGGACCCATTGGGAATGGCGCATGCGAGCGCCCGCGTTCCCCAGCCCGCGCCGGGCTCTGGGCCGTCCGCAATGGGACGGGTCGGCCGGGAGCGGCACGATCCTCGTCCACGCCGAACAGGGCATCGGGGACACGATCCAGTTCGTGCGCTATCTGCCGCTGGTTCGCGCTCTGGGCTGGCGGGTGATACTGGAGTGCCAGAAGGAACTGTTGCAATTGTTTCGCGACAGCCTGGGCGATATCGAGATCGTGGAATGGACGGGTCAGGATTTTGCCGCCAGGCTGCCGGCCTTTGACATGCACATTCCGATCACCAGTCTGCCACTGGCCCTGCGGGTCTTCGAGCCGGAAGCGGCTCCGGACGGCAACTGTCTGATTGCCACGCCCCAGCGCATCCAGCAATGGAACGAGATACTGACTGAGCTGGACCCTCAGTGGAACGAGCACGCGCTTCGCGTCGGCCTGATATGGGCGGGTAATCCATTGCACACCAACGATCGCAACCGGTCGATGCCACTGTCCATGATGGCCAAGCTGGCCGATGAGCGGATTCAATTTCTCAGTCTGCAATTTGGTCCCGCCGCCGAGCAGGCGCACACTCCACCGGCGGGGATGCATCTGCTGGACCCGACGCCGCGCATCTCCGATTTTGCCGACTCGGCCGCCATCGTATCAGGGCTGGATTTGGTGATCAGCGTCGATACCGGCGGGCTGCACCTGGCCGGTGCGCTGGACCGGCCCGCCTGGGCGCTGCTGCCCTGGGTTCCCGATTGGCGATGGCGTCTGGATCGGGATCAGACGCCGTGGTATCCATCGCTGAGCCTGTATCGTCAACCGGCGGCGGGCCAGTGGGAACAGGTCATCGAGCGCGTCGCCCGTGATCTGCATCAACTGGCCGGCGCCGCGCAACCATCCGAACGAAATTCGCAACCATGACTCAGGTCACCGTCGATCAAGCTCTGTTCCAGGCCTGGCAGCTCTATCAGGATCGCAAGCTGCGCGAGGCCGAAGCCATCTTTCGCAACATTCTGGCCCAGCGACCGGACGAAGTGAGAGCCAGTTACGGACTCGGCCTGCTGGCATTGGAGGCCAGGCATCCGTCGGCGATCGATCTGATCAGCACCGCCCTGCCTTTCGCCGGCGATCACAGCGAAATCCTGAACAACCTGGGCAGCGCGTACCAATCGCAGGGCCGCTCGCGCGAAGCGGTCGAGTGGTATCGCAAGGCACTGGCGATAACTCCCAACTCGGCGGGGATCATGTCGAACCTGGCGCACGCGCTGGTGACGCTCGAGGAGCGTGAGGAAGCCGAAGCGATGTGCCGGCAGGCCATCGCGATCGATCCGAAGAACGCATCGGCGTACAACAACCTGGGCACGGCGATAAAAGCCGGCGAACGCCACGGCGAGGCCGAGGCCGCCTTCCGCAAGGCGCTGGAATTCAAGCCCGATTTTCCCGAGGCTCTTTCCAATCTGGGCAACCTCGTACACGACGACGGGCAATACGAACAGGCCGTCGCGCTGTTCCGCCGGGCCATACTCCTGGCCCCGACCATGCCCGACGCGTACAACAACATGTCCAATTCCCTGCGGCTGCTGGGCCGCCTCGATGAGGCGGTGGCCGCGTCGCGGCAGGCGATCAGTTTGCGCGGGCAATTTCCGGCGGCGTATTCGAACCTGGGCGCCGCTCTGCATCAGTTGGGCCGTTACGATGAAGCCGTTATCGCTTTCCGCCAGGCGATTGCCTTTGAGCCGGAAATGGCCGATGCCCACGTCAATCTCGCGCTGTCTCTGATGCTCCAGGGCCACTTCGCCGAAGGCTGGCGCGAATACGAATGGCGCCGCAAGACCTCCAAGTTCATGCGACTGGAACGCAGGATCAACGGCCCCGCCTGGGACGGCTCGCCCGGCCGGGGAACCGGGACCATTCTCATTTCCGCCGAGCAGGGCGTGGGCGACACGATTCAATTCGTTCGCTTCGTCCGGCAGGTGCAGCAGCGCGGCTGGCGCGTCGCCTTGCACAGTATGACATCGCTGGTGCGCCTTATGAACCAATCGGCGGCCGAATTGCGGATTGACACAGTCATCCCCTGGACCGACGACAACTCCGAGACACTGCCGGCGTTTGAAGCTCACTGCCCGCTGGCCAGTCTGCCGGTGATACTGGGTCAGGTTGATCCGCATTTGCCGTCGATACCGCGGCCGCCTTACTTGCGCGTCGATCCCGCGTTGCAGGCGACATGGCGGGATCGGCTGCGAGCGAAGCTGGCGCCGGGCATGCGGACGGTGGGGCTCGTCTGGGCCGGGCGATCGTCGCATCTGGATGATCGCAACCGTTCCATACCGCTGGCGCGGCTGGCGCCACTGGCATCGCCGGGAGTGCAGTTCGTCAGTCTGCAGATCGGCCCCGCGGCCCGACAGGCCGGCAGTCCGGTGCCGGGAATGAATCTGCTGGATCTCACGGCGGACATCGCGGATTTTGCCGACACGGCGGCGCTTGTCTGCGAACTGGACCTGGTCGTCACGGTCGATACGGCCACGGCGCATCTGGCCGGTGCGCTGGGCCGTCCGACCTGTGTCCTCCTGCCCTGGGTTCCCGATTTCCGCTGGCTCCTGAATCGCACCGATACGCCGTGGTATCCGAGCCTGCGTTTGTATCGTCAGCCGGCCATAGGCCAATGGGATCCGGTCATCACGCGGCTTGCCGCTGACATCCGAGAGAATCTGTCACGATGACGTCGCGGCCGCCGCGGGTATGATGGGGGCATGATGATCCTGGTGATACTGTTCCGCTGGTTGCACGTGCTGTCCGCCTGCCTGGTGCTGGGGGGATCGGTTGCAATGCGCTTTGTGCTGCCGGCGGGGTTGAGCCAATTGGAGGGCCCGGCGGCGGAGGCAGCGATTCTGGCCTGCCGGCGGGTGTTCAAACGGATCGTCCATAGCGCCGTGTTGCTGCTGCTCGTCAGCGGAATTTTCAATACCTGGCGAAACTGGGCGACGTACACGACATCGCCCCTGGCCCAGTCGCTCTGGGGAACGCACGTGATGCTGGCCGCGGTGGCGATTGCGATCGCTCTCTATGTTCTCGTCGGCAAGTGGCCGCCTCAGCGGCATCGGCTGCTGATGGCCGTGAATGTCGCCGTTCTGCTGGCGGTGATTCTGGCGGCGTCATCGCTGAAATGGTGGCGGGATTCGCACGCGGCGGCCAGCCGGCAATCGGTGGTGCAACCATGATCGATCCACACGACGATGCCATGACGACCGAAGGCGGGATCGAAGTTGCTCCCGGCGTGCGGGCGGCGGCGCTGCGGATTCAGTTTTCGCGCAGCGGCGGACCCGGCGGGCAGAACGTCAATAAGATCAACAGCAAGGTGCAGCTCTGGGTCGCCCTGGCCGATCTGTCGGGATTACCCCTCGACGCCAAAGCACGGCTGCGCGGGCTGGCCGGTTCGCGCCTGACCGCCGGCGGCGACATTCACATTGCCAGCGACACCCATCGCACGCAGGCCGCCAATCGGCGCGAGGTGATGGATCGGCTGCGCGAACTCATCGTGCAGGCACAAAAGCGTCCCAAGACCAGGCGAAAGACGCGGCCGGGCAAAGCCGCGCGCGAACGCCGTCTGGCGGGCAAGCGGCAACGATCGCAAGTCAAATCGCTCCGTCGCACCACGGACGAATAGGACTGCACATCCATCGCGTGTTTACCGCGCAGGCTGCTTGTCGCCGCGAGCGGCCTGAATGGCGGCCGATTCACCGCAACAAAAGGAGTCGCGCGACAGCCATTGATGTTCAATGCCGCGCATGAGCCTCCGGGCCGCAGAGAGCCTCTTCCCATCGTCGGCAGGTCAAGTTCGCTTTCCCCTATTGGGCGTGATCAAAATCGTCGTCAAAGTCGTCGTCATCGGGATCGTCGAACTCGTCTTCTTCCTCTTCTTCCTCCTCTTCTTCGTCGTCCTCGTCCTCCTCGTCTTCGTCCTCCTCCTCTTCTTCTTCCTCGTCCAGATCGTCGAAGTCCTCTTCCTCTTCTTCGGCGGTCTCTTCCTCCTCTTCTTCCTCGTCCTCTTCGTCCTCGTCGTCCTCTTCGTCTTCCTCTTCCTCGTCCTCTTCGTCCTCGTCGTCTTCTTCGTCTTCCTCGTCCTCTTCTTCTGCATCTTCATCCTCCGGCGGGCGCTTCTTGGCGTTCTGCGGAAGGACGTCGGGGTCGAGAAGGTCAAGGAACCACAGCGCGGGAAGTCCGCCCATCATCGACGGGATCGGGAACAGGATGGCATCGGACCTGTCGAGCAGAACGGCCATTCCGGCGCATTTGGATGTGGATGTCATGGTCAATCCGTTAAAGGTACGCACATCCCAGCCGGCGCTTTCGAGTCCGCGCTCGACTCGACCGGATTCCTGGTTTGCCGCGGCGGAAGCAGCGCGATCCGTCGCGAAAGCGGGCAATCCAGGCGCCGGCGAGCTTTGCCCCGGCTGGGCGAAGTGACGGTATTTATAGGCTAGGGGTGGGTGTCGTCAAGACGGCGGCGCCAATTGTTGGGTCTCAGTCGATTTCGCCCCGCCGCAACCGCAGCGCGTTGCCCAGCACCGTCAGGTCTGACAAGGCCATTGCAGCCGCCGCAATCAGGGGATTCAGCATCCCGGCCGCGGCCAGCGGAATCGCCAAAACATTGTAAAGAAACGCGAAAAAGAAGTTCTGATGGATCGTGCGCATCGTGCGCCGCGACAGCCGGATCGCCGCCGGCAACGCGCCCAGACCGCCCACCAGCACAATGCCGCCGGCCTCCTTGGCGATGTCCGAACCGGTGCCGATGGCGATGCCCAGATCCGCCGCCGCCAGCGCCGGCGCGTCGTTAATCCCGTCGCCGATCATCGCCACATGTCCGCCGTCGGCCTGCGCCGAGCGGACAACCTCGGCCTTCTGCTGCGGGCGCACATCGGCGCGGACGTCGGTGATTCCGACGGCCGTGGCAACGGCGCTGGCGGCGGCGGCGGAATCGCCGGTCAGGAGAACGGCGCGGATGCCCATATCGCGCAGAGCGGCGACGACCGAGGCCGCCTCGTCGCGGATTTGGTCGGTCAGTTCGATTGCTCCCAGCGATCGCCACGGTCCGTCGGCGCTGCGCTTTTCGGCGACCAGGACGGTCGATCCGCTGTAGCCGGATGCCTGCTCCGGGGCCGGCGCGTTGTATTTGGCCAGAAGGGCACTGTTGCCGACGAGCAGGTCACGGCCATTAACTCGAACGACCACGCCCAAGCCGCCTTCGTTGGAGAACGACTCAAGATCCGGCATGTCGATCCCGCGCTGGACGGCGGTGGCGACGATCGACTTGGCCAGCGGGTGTTCGCTGTACTGTTCGGCGGCCGCCGCCAATCGCAGCAGCGCATTTTCGTCAATATCGGGACCGGGGCAGATACGGCTGAGCGTAGGCTTGCCGTGTGTGAGCGTGCCGGTCTTGTCCAGCAGGGCAACGCGGATGGCGCCGGCCCGCTGCACGGCGTCGATGTCGCGGAAAAGGATGCCGCGTTTGGCGCCGCGCCCGGTGCAGACCATGACCGCCGCCGGCAACGCCAGCCCCAGCGCGCAGGGGCAGGCAATGATGAGTACGCTGCATGATGCATTGGCGGCGGCGGCCCAGGCGGCGCTTTCGCCCCGGCCGGCGGCGCGGCCGGCGATCAGCCAACCCACGGCCGTCAGCAGAGCGATGAGCAGGACTACCGGTACGAAGACGGCGGCGATGCGATCGGCCAGTTGCTGCACCGGCGGCTTGGACGATTGGGCGTTGTCCACCAGGTCGATGATCTGAGCCAGGGCCGTATCGCGACCGACCTTGGTGGCACGCACCACCAGCCGCCCGTCGACGTTTTGGGTGCCGCCGATCACCTCGTTGCCGGCCGTGCGCAATTTGGGCAGCGGCTCGCCGGTCATCATTGATTCATCCACGCCGCTGGAGCCTTCCAGGACGATGCCATCAACGCCGATGCGATCGCCCGGCCGCACCAGGAATCGGTCGCCGACGTGAAGTTGATCCAGCGGGACTTCGCGGGTTTGCCCGGCGTCGTCCAGCAGCAGGGCGGTGGCCGGAGACAGATCGAGAAGTTGTCGGATGGCCGATCCCGCCGAATCGCGAGCCTCGGCCTCCAGCCAATGGCCGAGGCTGATCAGAGCCAGCAGACCGGACGATTCCATGAAATAAAGCGCGGCCGGCCGGCCGAAGTATCCAAGTTGCCAGCCGGCAAAGGCGACCAGACTGTACAGCCAGGCGACGGTGGCCCCGATGGCGATCAGGGTGTCCATGTTCACGGTGAGATGGAGCAATGCGCGGAGGGCGCTGGAATAGAATCCCCAGCCGACATAGATCAGTGCGACGGTGCTGGTAACAAATGCGGTCCAGTCAAGCCACACGGGCATCAAGCCGCGGGCGTGCAGTATCCAATGTGTCAACTCGACGGGTAACCAGAGAATGACCCCGACGATGGCGCGAGCCAGCCATGCGCGGGCGGCGGCGTGACGGGCATCCTCGCGCGTCGATCTTACGGCCAGTTCGCTCGTTTGCGGTGTCGCGCCATAGCCGGCGCTGGTAATCGCCTGTGCAACTTGTTCGGCGCTTACACTTTGCGAATCGAATCGGACGACGGCCCGGCCGGTGGCGAGATTCACCCGGCAGGAATTCACGCCCGGCAGGCGTGACGCCGCCTTCTCGACATGGCTGACGCAACTGGCGCAGTCCATGCCCGAAACGGCGAGGGTGATTTCCGCATCGGTCACTTCTTATAGTAGGCGGCGTTCTTTTCGATGAACGCCGCCCATTCGGCGGGCAGGTCTTCCTGCGGAAAGATGGCGGTCACGGGGCATTCATCCACGCACAGGCCGCAATCGATGCACGTGTCGGGATCGATATAGAGCATCTCGGCGGTGGCGAAATCGGGCTCATCCTTGGTCGGATGAATGCAATCGACCGGGCACACCGTGACACAGGCCGTGTCCTTCGTCCCGATGCATGGTTGAGCAATGATATGGGCCATGATGAAACAAACTCCGAAAAAAGGTCGCTGACGCATTATAGATCATCGGCCAGCGGGAGCAATCGAGACAGAGTGCAGCCGCGGATTTCAAATCTCAAATACCCGATTTCAAATCTCCAGCAGCGACCGCCCCGTCATCTCCGACGGCTTGGGCAAACCCATGAGTTCCAGCACCGTCGGCGCCACATCGGCCAATCGCCCGCCGGAGCGCAGCGGCCGGCCCTTGTAGCGGTCATCGACGACGATCAGCTCGACATCGTACGTCGTGTGCGATGTGTGCGGCGCGCCCGTGGCCGGGTCGATCATCTGCTCGCAATTGCCATGATCGGCCAGCACAACGGCCGATCCGCCTTGCTTGGCCATCGCGTCCAGCAGGCTGCCGACACACTCATCGACCACCTCGACGGCCTTGATGGCGGCCTTGAGAACGCCGGTGTGCCCGACCATGTCGCCGTTGGCGAAATTGACCACGACGAGTTGATATTTCCCCGAATCAATCCGCCGGACCACTTCATCGCGGATTCCATACGCGCTCATTTCCGGCTTGAGGTCATAGGTGGCGACATCGCGCGGCGAGGGGATGATCTGCCGGTCTTCGCCGGGGAACGGCTCCTCGCGATAATCGTTGAAGAAGAACGTGACGTGGGGGAATTTCTCCGTTTCGGCACAGCGGAACTGCGTCACGCCGAGCCTCGAGACATAATCGCCCAGGATGTTGGTCATTTTCGGCGGCTTGGGATAGGCGACGTGAACGGGAAGCCCCTGCTCGTAGGCGGTCATGGTCGCGTAATTGAGATCGAGTTTCTTGCCGCGATCGAAGCCGTCGAAATTGTCGAGTACAAACGCCTTGGTGATCTCGCGCGGGCGATCGCCGCGGTAGTTGTAGAAGATCACGCTGTCGCCGTCGCGCACCGTCGCGATGGGCGTCTTGCCGTCGTCGCTGATGATTCGCGGCGTGACGAACTCATCGCCCTTCAGGCCGGGATCGCTGGGGTGATCGTAATAATCCTGCATCGCCGTGTGGGCGGTTTTGAATTTCGGTCCCGCGCCCGCCACCAGGGCGCGATAGGCCGGCTCGACGCGGTTCCAGCGCAGATCGCGGTCCATCGCATAATACCGGCCACTGATCGTGGCGATCCGGCCGACGCCCAGGGCCTTCATCTTGTCTTCGATCTGCTGGATGTAGTTGATTCCCGACGATGGCGGCGTATCGCGGCCGTCGGTGAAGGCGTGCAGAAACACGCGATTCAGGCCGCGTTTACGGCACAATTCCAGGCAGCCGTAGAGATGCTCGAGCATCGCATGCACGCCGGCGTCGGAAACCAGGCCGAACAGATGCACCGCGCCCTTGTTCGCCTTGGCGCGATCGACGGCCGCCACCAGTACCGGGTTGCTGAAGAACTCGCCGGAGCGAATCTGCTTGGTGATGGCAACGGATTCCTGATCGACGATCCGGCCGGCGCCGATGTTCTGGTGACCGACTTCGCTGTTGCCCATGGTTCCTTCGGGGAGTCCGACATCGAAGCCGCTGGTGTGGATGAGCGTGGTGGGATACTGGGCCATGATGCGATCGGCCACGGGATGTTTGGCCAGATAGACGGCGTTGGCGTGGTTCCACTGTGGGAACGGATTCTTTCCCCACCCATCACGAACGATCAAAAGCACGGGACGAATTGCCTGAGCAGCCATGAAATTCCTTTCACAAAAGCGTCGCGCACCATGATACGTGCCGTCGGCGTCGTCACAAGCGCGCGGATGGCTCGACGAAGAAATCGGCGCAATGCGGCAAAAAAGCGTTGACGTTATTTTTCGCAGCCCGTATTGTGTGACATCAGAAAGGAGGTGTGCGCCATGGCCAAGAAGGCTCCTGTCAAGAAGTCGTCCAAGAAGACGACCAAGAAAACGACCAAGAAAGCCAAGTAAAGCTTGCCTAAACCGGTGCGGCGCGTGGCTCCTTTTTGTAACGCCCGCCGGTCGGTTGGTCGATTCGTTTCAAATTCTTTTTCCCGCCCGCTGGCTCCAATCCGTGGGCAGGAACACCCGAGAAAGCTTCCCTGCCACGGCGGAAGTTTTCTTGTTTTATGGGGTGTCGCGCATGTCCGGTCGGGCGCGCCCGGCCTTGTAATGCCGGCTTGGGCGGGGATAATCGGGCCGATGGATCGGGAACCGGCACGGATGCGACACAGCCCACGGAGGCGGCCATGCGAATCATCGCGATGATGAACCAAAAGGGCGGGGTCGGAAAAACAACAACGACGGTGAACCTGGGCGCGGCGCTGGCCGAGGCGGGACAGCGTGTCTGCCTTGTCGATATGGACCCGCAGGCGCACCTGACGATCAACTACGGCATCGAGCCGCGCGGCGAGCATTGCTCGCTCTACGATGTGCTGGTTGACGGCAAGGGATTCCTGGAAGCCGTGCAGAACGTCGGACGGGGGATCGCCGTCGTGCCCAGCAGCATCGATCTGGCGGCGGCCGAAGTGGAGCTTGTGGCCGTGCTCGGGCGGGAGATGATTCTGAAGCGACGGCTGGATGTGACGGTTCACGATTTTGATTACATGCTGCTGGATTGCCCGCCGAGCCTGGGGTTGCTGACGATCAACGCCCTGGCGGTGGCCGATGACGTGATCATTCCCATGCAGCCGCATTTCCTTGCTCTTCAGGGCGTGGGGAAATTGCTGGAGACGGTGGCATTGGTGAACCGGCGGATGAATCCGCGACTGAAGGTGTCGGGGATTGCGCTGACGATGTTCGATTCGCAGACCAAGCTCAGTGGCGAAGTCGTGGAGGATTTGTGCAAGTTCATTGACTCGGCCAATGGACAGGATCTGCCCTGGTCGGGGGCGAAAGTGTTCAAGACGCGAATCCGCCGCAATATCAAGCTCGCCGAATGCCCCAGCTTCGGCAAGACGATTTTTCAGTATGAGCCGACGAGCAACGGCGCCACGGATTACCGGGCGCTGGCCCGCGAGGTGATGGGCGAGCCGGACATGCCGCCGGCCGCGGCCGTGACGGCGCCCGCGGTTGCGACGGTCCCGTCCATGGCGCCGCCAGCGGCGGTGCGCGTGACGGTGAACCCCGTGGATCCATTGCGGCTGGCGGTGCGCCTGGGGGCGACGCTCAAGGAGAAGCCGCGCAGCGCGGCGCGGGCATCATGAGCCAGTCGCTGAGCGCGCCCTGGCGGATGGACTACATCCGCTCGATCGACAGACACGCCTCCGGCCCGTGCTTTCTGTGCGCGGCGGCCGCGGCGGCAGGCCTTTCCCAGCGGCGCGAGGGCCTGGTGCTCTGGGACAGCCCCTTGTCCGTCGTGTTGATGAATCGATTTCCCTACGCCAACGGCCACCTGCTGATCGCCAGCAAAGCCCACAAGCCCGATCCCACGGACCTCACTGATGACGAAGCCGCCGACCTGACCCGGCAAACGTTCCGTGCGGTCCAGTTGCTGCGGCGCGCGGTTTCGGCGCAGGGGTTTAACATCGGCATGAACGTCGGGCGCGTGGCCGGGGCGGGAGTTCCCGGCCACATCCATCAGCACGTGGTTCCGCGCTGGGGCGGTGACGTGAATTTCATGCAGGTGGTCGGCGAGGTCCGCGTGATCCCCGAGGCGATCACGACGCTGTACGATGAACTGCTTCGCGTCATTGCGGAATTGCCGCCTGTCGTTGCGATCAATGCAGGTAATCCTTCCCCGTGAACAGATTGGGGTTTTCCTCCAGGAGGACGTTGTTGTATCGCAACAGCGTTCCCTTGGCCTTCTCCAGTTGCTCGATCGCGATGTTGTAGGAAGCGGTGGCGCGATCCTCCTCCTGTTCGGCCGACGCCAGACGGTCCTGAATATCCAGCTTGGTATTGACGAATTCCGGCGTGAGCGGCACGCCTGAATCCTGGCGGGCCTGGTAGGCGTCCAGGGCTTTTTGAGCCTGATCCCGAGCGAGGCGCGTCGAGACCATCTGCTCCCAGGCGCTGGTGATCTGCCGGCTGGCGGTCATCACATCGGCCGTGACCTGATCGATGGCGCCTCTGTATGTTTCGATCGCCTGCATGCGGGCCAGCAGTGTGCGCTTCCAGATCGCGCGGGCTTCGCGGTTGCCCAGGAAATAGTCGAATTTAATGCCCAGGCCGTAATCCACGTCGCGGAAAATGGCCTGACGCCCGATGGCGTCGCCTTCGTTGGCGCCCAGGCCCTCGCTGCCGACCTGGCCAACGAAATCGAGTTCCGGAAGCAGGTTGTTCTCGGCGACCTTGGCGGTGACGGCCGCGATGTCGATTTTGTCAAGCTGCTCGGTCAGTTCCAGCCGGTTGTCCAGCGCGGAATCGATCTGTTCCTGCACGTTGAATTCGATGGGCTCCGTTGTGGGTTTGTCGGCCGGGATGATCAGAATATCCTTGGATACCGGCAGTGAGGGATCGGCCATCAACTGCCGGAGCGTATCGCTGAAGCTGCGGGCTCTTTGCTTGGCATCGATGAGCGTGGTGCGGCGAAGTTCCAGCGAGGTCTGCGCCTGGGCGAGTTCCAGATCCGTCACGTCCACGTGGTTGAGAAAGCGCTGGTAAAGCACGTTCCAGGTTTGTTGAGTGATGTCCAGGAGCTGTTCCTGATACTTGACATCGGCCTGGGATTGCACGAGTTGCCAGTACGCCTTCTCGATCTTGTCCAGCGTGTCCTCTATCTGTTTGCGGAAGTCGAGAGTGCTGATCTTCTGATTGTCGCGGGCAATGACGGTGCGGGCCTCGTTGACCTCGACGCCGAAGTCCTTGAGCAACGGCTGGGTCACTTGCAGAGTGAGCTGGTTCTCGAAGAAGGGATCCAGGGTGTAAAGGCGGGGATAGTTGTAGTTGAAAGAGTCTTTGTCATCCAGTTGAAGCTGCGTGCCCGACGGAGTGGTTTGCTTGATGCCGATATCAGTAGTCATGGTATCCGAGGCCGTGAAATTCGACCGAATCAGCGCCTGCGTGATGGGATCGGTGAACAGTTCGCCGGCGTCGGGTTCGTGCTTGTGTTCCCAGTCGACATCGCTGAAGAGTTCGGGATCGAAATGGGCTTCAGCCTCGACGACACGCGCGGCGTCGATGGCGGGCTGGTAACCGGCGGCGCGGATGTCGTGGTTGTTGACGATAGCCCGGTGGATGATGTCCTGAAGCGACAGCGTGATCGTCGATTCCGAGCCCAGCGACGGCCCGGTGGTCGGAGCCGGTTGGGTGGCGGCTTCGGCGGCGGTTACGTCGCTCGGATAGGCCGGCTCACGACCGGTGGGCAGCGGGCGCAGCGGTTCGGTTTGATCGTTCTGCGCGCCGGCGCGGTAGGGCGATTGCAGTAGATTGGGATCGAACGTCCCGGGTTCCTCCAGACCGCACCCGGCGATCCAGAAGACGAGCGTACACAGACTGATGGCAACTGAGACTCGCAGCATGTTGGGGATCCTTCCAGTCAAACCGAACAAAGATCACGTTTCCGGCGGTGGGCCAGTGTACCGGCCGCCGACGGCGGGGAACAGTATAGGGACGAAATGTGTGAAGTCGATTTGCCTTGACGCAAATTGCCGAGTCGCCAACCGTCGCCGCATACGCCGCAAGAGCGCACGCGGATCTCCCTTTCCCTGGGACATGGACCCTTCCTTTGGGGACGAACGCACGGGCCGGATATGGCCCATGTTGCCGGCGGGCGATTTCCGTCGCGTACGGCGGCCTATTCAATGGTCAGCAGGATGACCGAATCCGCGTCGCGGACATAGACGCTATTTCCGGTGATGATCGGATGCGCGTAGGTCGGCGTGGCAGCCACCTTGATCGCCGCAACCTGCTCGAATTTCTCGCCCGGCTTGAACGCCACCATGCTGGAATTGCCGCACAGGGCCAGCATCACGCTCCCGGCGTCAAGGATCACGCCGAAATTCCCGCCACGGCCGGTGGTGTCCGCCCAGACGGATTCGCCGGTGTCGGCCTTGAGGCAGAAGAACGTGCCCTTGTCGCTCAGGCCGTAAAGGAGGTTGTCCTTGATGACCGGGGTGTTGAATTGAGTCGCGGTCGTCGCGTTCTTCCAAAGCTGTTTGGGGGCGAATGTGTCGCCCTGTTTTTCGATCTTGACGGCCGTGATGCCGCGGTTTTGCGCGGTGAAGATGACGCTGGTGCCATTGACGATGGGGCTGGGTGCGTTGAAGGTGGTGCCGGCGAAGGGGATTTGCCAGAGGAGTTTGCCGTCGGCCTGTGCGAGTCCGATGATGCTCTTTTCGGTTTCGACGACGATCTGCTTGGTGCCCTCGACGGTCAGCAGCGACGGCGAGGCATAACCCGGCCCTTCGCCCGACCATTTCCATTTCTGCTCGCCGGTGGCCAGGTCGTATGCGAAGATGCCGCCGCTCTTGGGCGAGCCGAGATGGGCGACAACCATTCCCTCGGTGACGATGGGGGACATGCTGCCAAACACTGGTGGCGTGAGTTTGAAGAATTCATCCTTGCGCCAGATGATCTTGCCCGTGGCGGCGTCGTAACAGGTCAGCATTCCGCTGGCGCCCAGAACGACGAGTTTTCCATCGGCGACGGCCGGCGTGCCGCGCGGGCCGGGGTGGTTCTTGTCCGGACCGGTCGGCGCCGGAGCGGCATACGCGTCGCGCCAGATTTCCTTGCCGGTGGCCGCATCGAGGCACAGCGTGACTTCATCGGTATTGATGCGTCCGGCCGTGAAAATCTTGTCGGCCGCCAGAATCGGCGAGGAATCGCCCGAGCCGACGGTCACTTTCCATTTCTGGGTCAGTTCCTTGGGCCACGCGGCAGGGGCTTTGAAATCGGCGACCTTGTCATCCCGACCGGGCCCGCGCCATTGCGGCCAGTCACCGCCCAATGCCGTCGAGCCAACAACAACCGCCAGCAGGGGAATCAAGAGTTTCGATTTTGCGTTCACGGTACCTCTCCGTAAAATGCCCATGAAATGAACCTAACGGCGGCATCCTATTCGGAACACCGTCCGCGGGTCAACCGCGCCGACCGGGCGATTGACCCCTTCTTCCCCCTCGCCCCGTACTCTGGGAGAGGGTTGGGGTGAGGGTCTTGACTGAGTACAGGGTGCCTCAGTGCCGTCACATCGTCCCCGGCCAGAACGACCTCACCGTGCCGTTCGATTTGAAAGACCTGCCGCTGCCATGATTGGCGATGTCGCAAGGTTCGTCGCCAGGGTATAATGGATCGGATTGACCAGGAGCTGTATGGTTCACATCGCCACCGATGAGGCTCGCGCCCAGCTTGCGGAACTGGTTCTCCGCGCCAGTCGCGGTGAGACCATTCTAATCACAGAAAGCGGCCGGCCGATGGCGAAGCTGATTCCCGCCGGCGAATCGCAGCAAGGCGATATGTCGCTGGAACAAGTGCTGGTGACGCTGCACGATATTCGTTCCCGCACCCAATTGGAGCCTGGCCACGCGCTCAAGGAACTGATTGACGAAGGTAGAAAATATTGAGAATTGTCATCGACGCGTCTGTCGCCTTGCCATGGTTCTTCGCTGACGAGAGGTGCGGCGAAGCTGATCAAATCTTGACTGAAACCTACCGTGATGGCGCGACTGTCCCAGTCCTTTGGCCGATTGAGGTTGGCAACGCGCTGATGGTGGGTTTCCGTCGGCGCCGAATCAGTGAATTCGACTGGCACAAGAGTCTTGCCACACTTGAACGCATTCCAATTATAATCGAACCACTGAACCACCGGCGTGCTCTGACCAACGTGCCGCCGCTTGCGCAAAAATATGGTCTGACCTTCTACGACGCGATGTATCTTGACTTGGCAATACGCCTGTCGCTCCCTTTGGCCACCTTTGACACGAAATTGCAACAAGCTGCGAGGGCGGCGAGCGTGTCGGTTTGGAGCGGCACCTGAGTAGAATCGAGCGGATCGTTTTCCGGTTGGCGGAACAAACTCTAAACGTGCCTCGCCCGAAAGAACCCGTTGCCCTCCTGACGCTCCTCGCCTACACTCTTTGCAGTTCGCTAGGGGTGAGCGGCCGAGTGTTGGCCTGGCTCTGAGAACACACCCTTGGCACCTGATCCGGTTGATACCGGCGTAGGGAAGCGAACGGCCTGCCGGTTGCGCTTCCCCTCAGATTGTTGAGAAGAATTTAGCCACAGAGGTCACAGAGAACACCGAGGGAATCAATGCCGGCAACTCTGTGGACTCTGTGTGCTCTGTGGCTAAATCTCCTGATTTCTGAGTCGAATGAAACCATCGCCGGTTTTTCCGGGTTTGCTCGTGGCTGTTGATTGACGTAAGGAGTTGCCATGTCCACCGCTGCCGATCGTTCGTATCAGCTTCCGCCGTTGGGGGATAATCCATCATCCGATGGGCAGGGGACGACGCCGGGATCGTTTGCCAAACCCGGGCAGGTGGGGACGCCATGGACCTTCGCCAGTCCGGATACGCCGGGGATGCCGGAGGTTTCGCCTCGGACGGCACATGATTTTGCATCTGCCCGCGATGCTTCCGGGATCACGCAGCTTGAAATCGCTCGCAGCGGGCGCATCTCGCCGGAGGCGCGTAAGGTGGCGCTGCGGGAGAAACATCTCACGGCCGAACAAATCCGCGCGGAAGTGGCGGCGGGGCGGATGATTATTCCGGCCAATACGGTGCATCTGAAATACAAACTCATGCCCATGTGCATCGGCCGGGCCGGCCTGACCAAGATCAACGCGAACATGGGCGCATCGCCGGTGTCCAGCGGCACCGACGAGGAAGTCGAAAAACTCCGCTGGGCCGAGAAGTGGGGGGCGGACACCGTCATGGACCTCTCCACCGGCGGCGATCTGGACGAATGCCGCACCGCCATCATCCAGAACAGCACTGTGCCCATCGGGACTGTCCCGATTTATTCGATGATCATCGGCCGGAGCATCGAAGACCTGACCTACGACATTATCCTCAAGGAACTGGAAAAGCAGGCCCGGCAGGGCGTGGACTATTTCACCATCCACGCGGGAGTGCTGAAAGAGCATCTGCCATTTGTGCGCCGGCGGCTGATCGGGATCGTCTCGCGCGGCGGATCGCTTCTGGCCAAGTGGATGATCCATCACAACAAACAGAATCCGATGTACGAGATTTTCGACGATATCTGCGAAATCATGCGGCAATACGATGTAGCCTTCAGCCTCGGCGACGGACTGCGCCCCGGCGGCTTGGCCGATGCCAGCGATGAGGCACAGTTGCGCGAATTGCAGACGCTGGGTGAATTGACCGAGCGAGCGTGGGCCAAGGGCGTGCAGGTGATGGTGGAAGGGCCGGGCCATGTGCCGTTCGATCAGATCGAATACAACATGAAGCTCCAGCGGCGGCTGTGTCACGGGGCGCCGTTTTATGTGCTGGGGCCGCTGGTGACGGATATCTTTCCCGGCTACGACCACATCACAAGCTGCATCGGCGCCACGGCGGCCGGTTATCACGGGGCGGCCATGTTGTGTTACGTCACACCCAAGGAACATCTCGGCTTGCCCAAGAAGGATGATGTCAAGCAGGGATGTATTGCGTACAAGATCGCCGCGCACGCGGCCGACGTGGCGCTGGGGATTCCCGGCTCGCGCGACCGGGATGATGAACTGACCAAGGCTCGCGCCGCGCTGAACTGGCAGCGGCATTTCGATCTGAGTTTCGATCCCGACCTGGCCCGAGCCTATCACGATGAAGATTTGAACGTGGACACCGATTTCTGCGCCATGTGCGGCCACGACTGGTGTTCGGTGAGAATCAGCAAGGAGATCACCGATTTCTACAGCGGCAAGGCCGAGGAGGCCCAGCCGGCCAAGGCGGCGCTGGCGTCCCCCGGCGTAAACGACATCGGCGCGGCCGTGCTGTCGCAACGCGGCAATCTGACGCCCGAGCAGATTCACGCCCTTGCCCACAAGGGGAAGAAGGCGGCGTGCCATACGGATAATGTGACGGATGCGGACAGTGCGAAAGTGGTGCAGTTGAACACGCTCAAGGCGCACGGGCTGGCTGTGAATGAATCGGTTGTATGATGCGAATCGCCCATGACCGAGCAGACGCCCCAGCAGTCGTTTGATCTGGCCGTTCAGCATCAGAAGGCTGGGCGGTTGCAGGAGGCGGTGCGGGCTTACCGGCAGGTTCTGGTCCGGCAGCCACGGCATGCCGATGCGCTGCATATGCTGGGCGTGGTCCTCTGCCAAATGGGACAGCATGATGCCGGGCTGGATCTGATTCGCCAGGCGATCGCCGTCAAGGGTGACTACCCCGAGGCCTGTTACAATCTGGCCAACGCCTTGCGAGATCGGGGCCAGTTGGATCAGGCGGCCGTTGCGTATCGTCGGGCCATCGACCTCAAACCCGGGTTCTGGGAGGCGTACGGCAATCTCGGCACGGTCTTGTGCAAGCTGGGTCAACTCGACGATGCTATTGCCGCCCTAAAGCGGGCCGTGGCGATCAAGTATGACAATGCCAATGGCCACTTCAGCCTGGGTGTTGCATTGCATCAGAGTGGCCGTCTGGACCAGGCGGCCGACGCCTTTGGCCGGGCGATCGGTATCAATGGCAATTTTCCTGTCGCCTGCTTCTGCCTGGGCTGCGTGCTGAAAGACCAGGGCAAGCCGGACGAGGCCGCGGCCGCATTCCGGCGGGCCATCGCGCTGAAGCCGGACTATCAGGAAGCCTACTGCAAGCTCGCCGGTATCCTGCACGGCGGGGCGTTCATCGACGAGGGGATAGCGGCCGCTCGTCAGGCCATTGCCCTGAATCCCAACTGTCCCGAATCCCATTACAACCTGGGCTGCGCGCTAAAGATCAAGGGGAACGTCGAAGAAGCCATTGCTTCGTATCGCCGTTCGATTGCCCTGAATCCGCGTGCGTGGCCGGCCTATGAGGCATTGGGCGAAGCACTGGAATGCCAGGAGAAGATCCCCGAGGCGATTGAGGCATTCCGAACCGCGCACGATCTGGCGCCGTCGGAGCCCAGCACCGGATATCACCTTGCGGCCATGGGCGCCCGGCAGGCGCCGTCCGCTCCGCCGCGGGAGTATGTGGCCCGGCTTTTCGATTCCTACGCGGGATATTTCGACGAGCACCTTGTTGGCGGCCTCAATTACCATGCCCCGCAATTGCTCCACGAGGCCGTCACCGCCGCGGCCCCGCCGCTGCCGATGGACATTCTCGACCTGGGTTGCGGTACGGGATTGTGCGGCGTGCTTTTCCGGCCGATGGCCCGGCGGCTGACCGGCGTTGACCTGTCGCCGGGGATGCTTCAGAAGTCGCGGCAACGCGGCGTCTATGACGAACTGATCGAAGACGACGCGGCCAGCGCTCTGCGCACCCGGCCGCAAAGCGCCGATCTCATCCTCGCCGCCGACGTGTTCATCTACGTGGGCGCTCTGGACGATGTATTCGCCGCCGCCGCGCAGGCCCTGCGGCCGGGCGGATTATTTGCGTTCACTATCGAAAGCCTCGAAACCGGCGATTACATCCTGCGCCGCACGCGGCGCTACGCGCAGTCGATCGCCTACGTCCGCCGTCTGGCGCAAGGTTGCCGCTTTACAGAAGTGAGCGCTCGTCCGGTCGTGCTGCGTAAAGACCAGGGCCAGCCGGTGGAGGGCATGGTGGTCGTGTTGCGCGCAGCGCAGTCGGGTGAACAGTAGTAGCCAGCCAGCAGTCCGTTTTCACGCAAGACTTCACCCTCGATGTCTTCGCGCGAGCGCGATGGCGAGGCTGAGAAAGAGGCCGATCGCGACAGCGATGGCCATGGTGACCGGAGGCGTGGGTTTGCGGGGGCTGTCCGGCTTGTCGGGCGTGACGGGCAGGCGGGCCCACCTCACGCCGCTGGCGTACTTGGTTTGCAGGATGTTGTTGATCTGGTCGAGTTGCCTGTTGGCGCTGTCGATGAGGTCGGTGTACCCGGCTTCGGTCTTTTTGTTGGTGAGATATTTGGTCATTTCGAGCGAGAGATCCGTCTGCTGGTTCTGCTTGTCCCTCATCTCCGCGGCAATGCTGGACAGGGATCGCTGAATCTGATTGATCTGAATCTTCAGGGTGCCGAGCAACTCGGCGCGGGCCTCGTTCTTGGCGCGGGCCGTGTCGTCGTCGAGCATCTGCTGTACGGCCTTGATGCGGGCCTGCAAATTACTCGCGGCGTCGGCCGGTTCGCTGGCAGGCGGGGCGGAGAGTTCGTCGAGCTTGAGTTCGTTGAGGGTTTTCAGATCCATCAAGACCCGGGGATCGGCGTCGGCCTGCTTGCCAACCTGAATGGGATCGACGCCGTCACTGATCTGGCCGGTGAGGTCATCCTGCTGGACCTGGGCGTTGTTGAGGGCGATCTGCAAATCGGTCTGCACCCTGGTGAGATTGGCCAGATCGTTGTCGATGGCCGTTATCTTGGCGGATGATCCGTCGGCGTTGATATTGAGCTTGGCCGCCGACGCAAGGACCATCGCGCTAATCTCGGATTTTTGTGCCGAGTAGTTCTTCTTGGCATTGTTGAGCACCGTGGTCCGTTCGTTCCGCTCGGTTCGGTTGGCTTCATCCTGATCGATCATGTGCTGAGTGGCGACGGCTTCGGCAATGGTCCTGGCGTCCTTGGGATCGTTGCAGGTCATGGCGACGGTGATGAGGCTGGTGCCGGGCAGCGATTTGACGGTGACATTCTCGGCGAGATCGGCAGCGGCGGCGGCGGCCTGGCCGGGGGGACCATCCTTGAATTGCTGATACCAAGTGGTCTTCTGCACCTCGTCGCGCTTGATGACGTTGGCAAAGAGCGTGGCGTTCTTGAGAAGGCCGGCGGTGGTCCGTTGCTCCAGCGCCAATGCGCCAAGATCCTCCGTTGCCGGACCACCCATTACCGGATTGATGATGGTGGGCGCCTCGACCTGCACCCAGCCGGTGGCGGTGTAGCGGGGGCGATACGTTTCACGCCACCAGTTCACGCCATATCCGCCGGCGATGGAGAGGATGAGTATGACGATGACGATCCAGGCGTTTGATATTGCATTGCGCATGATGACTCCCAAAGTCGACTGTGAGACCGATGCGGGCGCGATCGTGGCCGGGCTCCCGCTCTGGGCATTGCCCGCGGCGGTTCCTCGCAAGGCCAACAGGACGAGCACCAGAAAGCCGCCGGCAAGCGCCGCCCAAAGCAGCCATCGGATGTGAAGGTGACGTGTGGCGATTGGCCCGGCGGTGAGCATATTTGGGGCGGCTTGTGCGTCGATGACGCCGGAGACCGCGGGATTGTCGAAATCGATGCTACCGGAATCGGATAGAGCCGAGCCCCAACCGAATTGACCGCCGGTAGCATTCGCCAGCAGGATCGGCGACGCATTGCCCCACGCGGAAGGGGGGATGTCGATCACGAAGTTGGCAGACGAATTGGGTGTGTAATTGTCGAAGCCGTCTTGGATTGATTGCGTGAGGGTAATCGTCCCCGGCGCGATAGGGGTGAGCTCGGGCTCCAGGACGAGCGGCTGGCTGGCGTGTGTTACCGGTGGCGGTGCGGCGGCGGACCTGACGGCGACAGACAGAACCAGCAAAAGAATGACGAACCAAGCCTTCGACAATGGCATTGAAAGCGATGCGCCAATAACCTCATCCCCGTTGCGTCGGCCCCTCACGACTGGCTCGGCGGCCACGATATCGGGAATCGCCGCCGGATTTGTGGGGTTCATGCCACATATCATATCATCTTGTTGCAACGGATGATCAACGCCGTTGTGCGGTTCGAGGCGGAAATTGCGCGGCATAGACCGGAACCTGCGCTCTGAAAAGCTCGTCCGAACCCGAATCCGGCCACGTGCTCGACAATCCGAAATTCTCGTAACTTGTTGATACAAATAGCTTTGCAGCCACAATTGGCCGCATCGGATTTCCCTGCCATCGCATTGGCCCGCCTCTTGCTAACGGCTCCGGTTGAAGGGGAGAGAGTCGGTCTGTGAACAGGAGGTTCTTGCGATGGTGCAGGTCAAGGATGATCTGGGGCAGCGAATCGTACAGGCTGTGCGCCTGGCCGTGGCGCTGCACACCGGCGCGGCAGATGCAAGAGACGATCTTGGGCAGCGAGTCAGGACCGGCGGAGCCGGCCCTTGCCTGGTCATGGATGACACGCTGCCTGTTCTGGCCCGCATCGGGTTTCCCGGGCCGGCCACCGCCGAAGGAGCGGCCGCATGATATACGGGCTGTACCTCTCGGCCACGGGCGTCCTGACGAGCACCTATCGTCAGGACGTCATTGCCAACAACCTGGCCAACTCCGAAACGGTTGGCTTCAAAAAGGATCTGGCCTTGTTCCAGGAACGGCCCGTCGCCAGTCAGGAAACCGCCCACGCCGGCGATTCGTCCAACGATCTTCTGGACAACATCGGCGGCGGCCTGCTGGCCATGCCGTCGCAGATCGATATGACCCAGGGCGAACTGGTCAACACCGGCAGTAATTTCGACGTGGCCGTTCAGGGGCCGGGGCTCTTCGAGGTCCAATCGGGATCGAATGTCCGGCTCACCCGCAACGGCCAGTTCCAGATCGACAGCCAGGGCAATCTCATCCTGTCCAACGATCACGGCCAGCAGGTACTGGACGTCGACTCCAAGCCGATCCAGATCGATCCGTCCCAGCCGATCCAGATCAGCCCAACCGGCCAGATTGAGCAGGGCGGAAAGAACGTGGCTCAGGTCGGGTTGTTCGACGTGCCCAAGCCGGGTGATCTCCGCAAGGACGGCAACGGGCTGTACTCGTACGGCAATCTCAAGGCGCTGACGCCGTCCACCAGCACGATTCGCAGTCAGACACTCGAGCAATCGAACGTGGATCCGACGACAGAGATGACCAACCTGATGGATGCCGAGCGGCAACTGGAAGCCAACATGAACATGATCCGTTACCAGGACGCGACGCTCGCGGCCCTGGTAAACACGGTCGGAAAGGTGTCTTAGCGCATTTGCGCCGGGACGAGGGATAGGGCATGGCCATAACCGCACTGGGATCAGCGGCGTCGGGGCTGAGGGCGTTGTCCACCAGCATCGACGTCATTTCCAACAACCTCTCCAACGCAGAAACCACCGCCTTCAAGGGCAGCCGGGTCAATTTCGAAGACCTCATGTACCAGACCTACCGCGCACCCGGCACCGTCAGCTCCAGCGGCGATATCTCGCCCAACGGCATCTTCGTCGGCCTTGGCACCAAGATCAGCGGCACGGAATTGAACATGTCCCAGGGCTCGCTGTCGAACACCAACAATCCGCTGGATCTGGGAATCCAGGGCAACGGATTCTTCCGCGTGAAGATTCTCAGCACTCTGGGCGACGGAACCGCCTATACCCGCGCCGGTAACTTCAACATCAACAGTAACGGCATGCTCGTCCTGGGACTGGGCGATGGATACCAACTGATTCCGCCGATCACCATCCCGACCGGCGTCACGCAGATCACGATCAGCCAGAGCGGCAACGTCAGCGTGATCAAGCCCGGCGCCAGTGCCCAGTCGAGCGTGGGGCAGATCAAGCTGACACAGTTCGTGAATCCCCAGGGTCTTAATCTCCTGGGAGGTAGCCTTTATCAGGAAACGCAGTCGTCCGGCGCCCCGATCGACAGCCTGCCCGGCGTGAACGGAGCCGGCACCATCCTCCAGAACTACCTGGAAGCCAGCAACGTCGATCCGGTCACGGAAATGGTCAGCCTCATCAAGGTGCAGCGATCGTTTGAACTCAACAGCCAGTCGATCCAATCGGCCGACCAGGCGTTGCAGACGATCTCAAACCTGAGGCGTTCGTAGTTGGAAGCCGACCCGGCCAATTGAGCCGGACGGCGCGACAGGGAGGTCGCCATGAACAACAACCCGCGTCCGCTGAGCCGCCGGGAGACCATCCGCCTGCTGGTCATCGTACTGGTCATGGTGATGGTCGCGCAGATGTTCATGCACCGGCGGGCATTCGGTCAAAGCGTCAATGTCGCCATGGCGGCAAGCGACGCCCTGGCCGCCGACGCACTGTCCAACGTTCCGCAAGCCAGCCAGAAGTTCATGCCCTCTCCGGCAGCGGTGGCGGCCGGGACGCTGGAATTGAGATCGGAAGCCACGATCGTGGGCACGGAGGTCAAGCTGCGCGCGGTGTGCCGCTGGTCAAGCGCCGACGCCGCGGCGTTCGAGCCGCTGGGCGATCTGACCCTGCTGCGGCTTTCCAGTTCGCATCCCTATCGATCGATCACGGTGGAAGAAATCCGTCAAATGCTCCGCGACGCCGGCGTGAACGTGGCGATGATCAATTTTGCCGGCTCGGAAACCTGCGCAGTTTCCACCAGCGCTGTCAATATGGACAGCCGTGCCGCTCTGGAGCAGTGGCTCGCCAGCCGCGACCCCTCACTGTCGCGGCCCGCGGCATCGGATGCGACGACCGCGGCACCGCCGACCGAACCGCGTCCCGCCGGAACTTCGATCGCATCCAGTGCCGGGACTGAATCATCCAGATCGTCGGCGACACTGGCCGCCGCACTTCCGTCTGCCGATCGGCCGGCGTTGCACACGCTGGGGCAGCTTCTGGAGCAGGACTGCGCCACCCGACTGGGCATACCACTGGATTCCCTGCAGATCACATTCAACCCGGCCGACGAGAAGATCATCAACTTGGTCGAGCCGCAGTTCCGGTTCAGTATCGACGCCGTTCGCGTGCGCGATCTCGGTAACGTGGAATGGCAGGTTGTGATTGTCGCCGGCGACGCTCAGAAGACGGTCGATATCACCGCCACCGCGCGGCAGTGGCAGAACCAGTTGATCGTCGCCAGGAGCATTTCGGCCCGCCAGGTCATTCGCGATTCCGACATCATCGAGCATCGCACGCTGGTGGATCATCTTCCCGACGATCCGCTGCTGACCAAGCCCCAGTCCGTCGGGCAGGAGGCGGCCCGCGATCTGAAACCCGGCACGATTCTCACCGCCCGCCTGGTCGATCCCGTGCCGCTGTGCAAGAGCGATGACCTGATCACCGTGACGGTGCGGCGAGGAAATGTCGAACTCAAGACCGTCGCCCGCGCCATGGAAGCCGGCGGCTATGGCCAGACCGTCCGCGTGCGCGACCAGCAGACCAGCGATACCTATGACGTTGTGCTGACCGGCCCGCAGGAAGGGCGAGTGGGCGCTGTGCCGGAAGTCAGCGCCGCCGCGGCATCGGCCTCGGCGCGGCTTCCGTAACGAGGTGAATCGTATGTCAAAGGAGTGCCCGATGTGGCGATGGACATTATGTGCGGTGATGGCGGGCGGTCTTGCGGCTCAATCCGCGCGCGGCCAGGCCGCTTCGGCCCTTGCGCCCGGATCCAGCGGCAGTCCGCTCACCGGCGCCGCCTCGGCCGACGCGATCGCGGCGCAAATGAGCCGCAACGGCGGGTCTTTGTATCTGGCCACGATGGCGGCCCCGCGCGGTCCCGAGGCCGCCAGCAGCGGCGCGGTCAGCTTCTTCGCCGTTCCCGAACCGCTGCCGCGCACGCTCAAGAAACATGACCTGGTCACCGTTGTGGTTCGTGAAAACAGCGCCTTCAGTTCGCAGGGAAGTTCCGATCTCTCCAAGACCAGCGACTATGACACCAAGCTCAACGATTTTATCACCGCCCATCTTTCCAAGTTGAAGATCGAGGGCGTCAACCCGTCCACCCCGCCGGAATTGAATTTGCAGAACAGCCGCGATTTCACCGGCAGCGCCACCGTTGACCGCACCGATACCCTCACCGCCCAGATCACCGCCGAGATCATCGACGTCAAGCCCAACGGAACGCTGACGCTTCAGGGCCTCAAGACCATCAAGACCGACGACGAGGTTCAGCAGTTCGTCCTGACCGGAGTCTGCCGCGCCGAGGATGTCGGCGCTGACAACACGATCCTCAGCACCCAACTGTACAACCTGGAACTCCAGAAGAATCACATGGGCACGGTGCACGACACCACCCAGCGAGGCTTTATTCCCAAGTTGATCGACACGATCAATCCGTTCTAAGGAGCGTTTCGCGAATGACCGTCCGCCGCAAATACCAGACCGGCATCGTCAAACGCCCCGCCGTCGCGGTCGCCGCGATCGTCGCGCTGGCGCTTCTGGCGGCGCGGCCGCCATGCGCCCTGGCGGTGAAGATCGCCGACATCACGCGCATCGGCGGCCAGCAGACCAACATCCTCACCGGGTTGGGACTGGTCTACGGGCTCAAGGGCACCGGCGACGGCGGCGAATTCTCCGCCGCCATCAATCCCCTTCGCGAAATGCTCTCGAAATTCAACGACCCGGTCACGGTCAAGGAACTGTCCACGGCGTCCAACGTTGCGGTGGTGGCGTTGTTGGCGACGGTCCCGGCCAACGGTGTTCACGCCGGCGATCACCTGGACGTCAACGTCATGAGCCTCGGCGCCGCCACCAGCCTCAAGGGCGGACGACTCTTCGTCTCGCCGATGCGCACCGCGCTGCCCAACAGTTCGCCCCTGGCCCTGGCCGAAGGTCCGCTTACCATCGAAGACCCCAGCACACCCACCGGCGGCGTCATCCGCGCATCGGCCGGCGGGGCGGTCATGGAAATCGAACTCCAGGCCCCGGTCATCGACAGCACCGGGCGATTTGCGCTCATCCTGGATGAGCCGTCGGCCAACTGGACCACCGCCAGCACCATCGCCAACATCATCAACGATTCGGAATCGGATTCCGGCCAGACCCTGGCGGTGGCCGTCAGCGCCACGGAAATACAGGTCACCATTCCGAAAAACGAGCGTGTCCACCCCGACAGCTTCATCAGCCGCATCCAGAGACTTCCGGTTCCGATGCTGCCCACCGAAGCCCGCGTTCAGATCGATACCAAGACCAACACGATCATCATCACCGGCGACGTCGAGATCAGCCCGGTGGTCATCACCCACAAGGGGCTTTCCATCTCGACCATCAATCCCGCTCCGCTGGCCACCCCGCAGAATCCCGTCGTCACCACCCACGACGTCGTCTCCGTTGGTACCGGCGGCTCCGACGGCGGCAATCTCCAGGATCTGATCTCGGCGATGGAAATGCTCAAGGTCTCGGCCGAGGATCGCGTGGAGATCATCAGCGAACTCTACAAGACCGGAAAGCTCCACGCGAAGCTCATCATGGAATAATACGAATATATTAAAAACAAAAAATGGCGACGGTGACACTCAATTCGACGGCCGGACACGCGGGAGCAGGCAGCGCCCACGAGGCCCTGGTCCGCCAGACGCAGAAATGGGTCGGCATGACCTTCTACGGCACGCTGCTCAAGCAGGTCCGCAACGAGCCGTTCCGCAACGACACGCTGGACGGCGGGCAGGGCGGCAAGATGTTCGGCTCGATGCTCGATCAGCAGATCTCGACGCGCATGTGCCGCGGCGGCGGGGACAAGCTCGTCAATGCCATCGTCAATCGCATCGAGAAGAACTCCGGCCTTGCCCGCCGCAGCGCCGCCGCCGCGTATGGAACACAGGCAAAGACCGCATCGCCCGCTGGTTCGGCAACCCGCCCGGCGGCCAACAACGTGAGGATCTATGTCGCTCCCGGTTTCGGAACTTGAAGGCGTCCTGGCGGCGCTGATCATCGAGCATCGCCGGCTGCTGCGGCAGGTGATCGCGCAGCATGAAGCCATGAAGGCGCTGGATCTCAAGTCGATCGATGCCGCCACCGCCCAGCAGGAGGCTTTGCGCCTCCGCATCGCGACGCTCGAAGTCCGCCGCCAGACCGTCACGACGCAACTGGCCACGCCGCTGCGGCTGACGCCGCCGATCACGTTGTCGCGACTGCTGGAAGCAATTCCGAGGGCCCAGCAGCCGACCCTCCGCCGCCAGCGCGATGAGCTGCGCAACGTCATGCAGGAAATTGCCCGCCAGGCTGGAAACGGCGGCCGCCTTGCCGGCGCTGTGCTCGGATATCTCAACACCGCCGTGCGACTGCTCAACGGCGCCATCCAGCGCAGCGGCGTGTATACCCGGCAGGGATTGTCGCGCAACGCGCCGAGGCTGGGCGTCATGGATGCGGTCGGCTGAAAAACGGATGAAACAGGGGCCGGCTCCCGGCGAGCCGCTCCCCTTTGGTGAACGTTTATGTCGTTGTTCGCAGCGCTCAACATCGGTCAAAACGCCCTGGCGACGCAGCAAGCGGCGCTGCAGGTGACCGGCAACAACATCTCCAACGCCGGCGATCCCAATTACGCCCGCGAAACCGTTGATCAGTCGCCGGCTCCGGATCAGCAGCTCACCACCCAGATTTCCGTCGGCACCGGCGTTGTTCTGGACAGCATCCAGCGCCAGGTCGATGAGGCCCTCAACAGCCGGCTCAACAACGCCGTCAGCGACCAGCAGGGCGCCAGCACCACCGCCACCTGGGCCGGACAGGTTCAGTCGGCTTTCAACGAGCTCAACGGCCAGGGGCTGTCAACCACACTCGATTCGTTCTTCACAAGCTGGAGCAATCTGGCCAACACACCCACGGATGCGGGCCTTCGCCAGGACGTGGTCGACGCCGGCTCGACGCTTGCCAATCAGTTCAATTCGCTTTCGGGACAACTGACCGGCCTGGAAACCAGCAGCCTCACCCAGGTCGACGACCTGATCAGCAACGCCAACCAGCTCACCTCGCAGATTGCGACCCTCAACCAGCAGGTGGTCACCGCGCAAGCCAGCGGCGGCACGCCCAACAGTCTCCTGGATCAGCGCGACGCGGCCGTCGCCTCCCTCGCCAAGCTCGCCAACATCACCACCGTTCCTCAGTCCGACGGCACCGTCAGCGTGTTCCTCGGTTCGCAGTCCCTGGTCAGCGGATTCAACAGCCGCACCCTGGTCGACAACCAGCAGGCGATGAACAATACCATCGTCTCGAACATCCAGTTTGCGGACAACAGCGCCCAGGCGACGGTCACCGGCGGACAGATCGGCGGTTTGCTCACCGCGCAAAACCAGATCAACCAGGTTTCCGGCCAGGTCGATTCAATCGCCGCCGCCGTCATCCAGGGCGTCAATACGGTCTACAGCTCCGGCCAGGGCCAGAGCGGTTATACCACCGTTACGGGGACCAATCCGGTCGGATCTTCCTCAGCGATACTCAGCAGTTCGGCCGCGGGGCTCCAGTTCCCGCCCACCAACGGCAGCTTCGTCGTCACCGTCACCAACACCGGCACGGGCCAGCAATCCAGCACGCTGATTCCCGTCACGCTCAATGGCGCCAGCACCGGTCAGACCACGCTCAGCAGCCTGGTCAGCAGTCTCAACGACGTCAGCAATGTCTCGGCCAGCATCGTCGGGAACAGATTGCAGATTCAATCCGCGGCCGGCACCCAGATCACCTTCAGTCAGGACAACAGCGGCACGCTGGCCGCGCTGGGAATCAATACGTTCTTTAACGGCTACAGCGGCGGCACCATTGCCGTCAATTCCGCCGTGCAGAACAACCCCCAGCTCCTGGCCGCCGCTCAAAACGGCGAAGCGGGCGACAATCAAACGGCGCTGGCCATCGCGTCGCTGGGCACGACGGCGTCGGCGACCCTGAACGGCCAGAGCATCAACGGAAACTACCAGTCACTCATCAACCAGATTGGCGCCACCGCCCAGACGGCGCAGAACGAGGCGACCGCCACCGGCAGCATCGCCTCGACACTGCAAACCCAGCAGCAATCGCTCAGCGGCGTCAGCATTAACGAGGAGACCATCAACCTGTTGCAGCAGCAGCAATCCTTCCAGGCCGCGGCGCGCCTGGTTTCGACCGTCGATACCATGATGCAATCGTTGCTCGCCATCACCTGACCCCCAAGCCACCGAACCGTTATGGCCATCCTCCCACTGGAAATGGACCGAGTCAGCAACCTGCTCAGCAGCGGTGTTGCCACGCAGTCGATCGACTCGACCCAGCAGCAACTGCTCAGTGTCCAAAACGAGCTTTCCACCGGCAAGGCCGTCAACGAGCCGTCGGATAATCCCGGCGCCGCCGCAACCATCATTCAGCTTCAGCAAACCCTCGACCGCGGTACGGCCTACACGCAGAACATCAACCAGGCCAGCGCCAGCCTCAGCCAGGTGGGTTCCTCACTGTCCACGCTGACCAATGTGATTCAGCAGGCCATCAGCGCGGCGTCGGCCAATGTCGGCTCGGACGTGACCGACACCCAGCGACAGGACGCCGCCGCCGTCGTGCAGACCCTCTATTCCCAGGCACAGCAGATCGGCAATCAATCGCTGGGCGGGGTCTATCTGTTCGGTGGCACCAACGCCACCACCGCTCCCTTTGTCGCCGGCGCCAGCGGCATGCAATTCGTCGGCTCGACCACGCTGCTGCAGAATGCGATCAACGATGGAACCACCGTCCCCATCCAGGCCAACGGCG
Organism: uncultured Tepidisphaeraceae bacterium; assembly: GCA_964420285.1. Lineage (GTDB taxonomy): Bacteria > Planctomycetota > Phycisphaerae > Tepidisphaerales > Tepidisphaeraceae > CAYQTE01. Next base: position 20,457 of record CAYQTE010000024.1, on the reverse strand, counting down.
CTGCCGTCTTTGGCGGACTTTCCACGCGCACGCTCGGCGGAGCCAGTCTCAGCCCCGCCCTCACCGGCGTGCCGCGCCTCAGCGACATCGCCGGCGCCACCGGCGCCGGCTTCAAGTCCGGCTCCATCCAGATCAGCGACGGCACCGTCACCAAGACCGTCAATCTCTCCTCCGCCACCACCGTCGGCGATGTCGTCAATCTCATCAACTCCGCCGGCGTCGGAAGCATCACGGCCAGCATTGACAGCGACGGCCTGGTGCTTTCCGGTTCGCCGTCGGAAACTATTTCCGTCAACGAGGTCGGCAACAATGGAACGGCCGCATCGCTGGGCATTCTCCAGTCCACTGCTCTTCCCGCGGGAACACCCTTGATGGGGTCGAGTATCGGCGAGTTGATCACTCCGCTGACCGGCGTTTCCCAACTGCTGGACGGGACGGGGCTGGATTTGTCCGGCCTGACGCTCACCACCAATTCGAAAACCTACGCCGTGTCTTTTGCCGGCGCCACCGATGTTCAGGACGTGCTCAACGACATCAACAGCTCCGGCGCGGGCGTCACCGCGCAGATCGACGCCGCGCGCACCGGCATCCAGATCGTCGGCAATACGCAGGGACAGTCCGTGGCCGTCGGCGAAAACGGCGGCACCACCGCCGCCCAACTGGGCGTCGCCACATGCACCGGCTCGACATCGCTGGCCAGCCTCAACGGCGGCAAGGGCGTGGGACTGGTCGGCGGCAACGATCTGTCCATCACGCGCAGCGACGGCACCTCGTTCCAGGTCAATCTCGCCGGGGCGACCACCGTGCAGAACGTCATCGACGACATCAATGCCGCCGACGCCGGCGGCGGCGTCACCGCCAGCCTCTCGCCGACCACCGGCGGAATCGTCCTGACCGACACCGCCGGCGGCAGCGGCTCGCCCGTCGTCGCGTCGATCAACGGCTCGACCGCCGCGGCGGACCTGGGGCTTAACCAGCCGGCCAGCGGCAACGTCATCAACGGTTCGCCGCTGAATCCGCTGACCACCAATGGCGTGTTCAGCGACCTGGGCGACCTGATTTCGTCGCTGCAGACGAACAATCAGGCCGGCATCACCGCCGCCGGCGCGGCCCTGCAGAAGGATTTGAACAACGTGGTGCAGATCAACGGCCAGGTCGGCGCCCAGGTGCAGAACCTGCAGGCGCAGCAGAGCGACGTGGCGAACCAGACGACGGCGACGCAGACGCTGATCTCGAATCTGCAGGACGCCGACTACGCGGCGACCGTCACGCGGTTCCAGACATTGCAGACGACGCTGCAGGCCAGCCTGCAATCGACGGCGATTTCGCTCAGCATGACGCTCTTGAATTTTCTGGCCTAATCGGCACGGGCCTTGCTGACCGATATATGAGACGTAGAGTGTGATTGGATTAGATACAGTTAAGCGGGGGTGGAGGCGAAAGATGCCCGCCGGTCGCGCAAGGACGGCGCGACGGCGGGGAGTTCGGTGTACCAAAGGTCCGCGGCGGATGCCGCGGGGATGCGCGGCCCAGCCGCGCGGAAGGCAATGGAGATCGCAATGGAGATCCAGACGACACGTTTCGGGCGCCTGAACGTCGACGACCAGCGCATCATGACGTTCCCACGCGGCCTGCTCGGATTCCCCAACTGTACGCGACTGGCCCTCATTCAGGGCGGAGAAGGCAACTACTTCTTCTGGCTGCAATCGGTCGATGATGCGAACCTCGCGTTCGTCGTCACCGACCCCAGCATCTTCTTCAAGGACTACAACGTCCCGATCCGGCCCGAGACGGCGGCCGATCTGGAACTGGCCGACCCGGCCGGCGCCCAGGTCTTCGTCATCTGCAACAAGGTCGGCGACTGGCTCACCGGCAACCTGCTGGGTCCGATCGTGGTCAATCTGACCAATCACCTGGGACAGCAGGTCGTGCTGACGGAGAAGAAGTGGACAACGCGCCAGCCGCTGCTGCGGCTCAGTTCGGACGTTCCGCTGGCCAAGTCGGCCTAGAGCGGCCGGGGGCGGCGGCGGATCGAATGCATCGGCAGCCGTGATCCGGCCAGCGGGCCGGGCGGCGCCTCGCGACACGGATGTCGCGCAGGATGGTCTCACGAGGAAGCTAAGTCCTCAAAAGGGACCAAAGGTAGGCAAAAAGGCCTGCCGCAGGAAGGAGCCAGCCATGTTGGTTTTGTCGCGTCAGAGAGACGAGACGATCATGATCGGTGACGACATCGAAGTCACGATCGTGGATATTCGGGGCGACAAGGTGCGATTGGGAATCAACGCCCCCAAGGAAGTCAGCGTCCATCGCAAGGAAGTTTATGACGCCATCCGCCGCGAAAACCGCGCGGCGGCGCAGGTCAAGCCGGAAGACGTGCCGGGCCTGGGCAGCGTTGTCCCCGCCCCGCGCAGCGCGGAAGGCCAGGAGAAAAAATGAGGCGGCCACGCGGCCGCCCGGAACGGATCGGATTCGCCATTGAACACGGCGCCCCGCGACATCGGGGCCGCTGACAGGCGGGCCACGGACGGCTCTCCTGTACGCAATCACGGAGGATTGTATGTCCAGCATCAATACGAACGTCTCGGCCCTCATCGCCCAGAATTCGTTGCAGAAGTCGCAGTCGGCCCTGAACACCTCTCTGGAGCGACTGAGCACGGGGCTGAAGATCAACAGCGGCGCCGATGATCCCGCCGGCCTGATCGCCAGCGAGTCCCTCAAGAGCGAACTGGCCGGATTGAACCAGGCGGTCGACAACTCCAACCTCGCCAGCAACGTCATCTCGACGGCCGACGGCGCGTTGTCGGAAATCTCCTCGCTGTTGCAGAACATCAAGGGTCTGATCGTGGGGTCCGCCAACACCGGCGCGATGTCGACCTCCGAAATCCAGGCCAACCAGCTTGAGGTCGATTCCGCCGTCGAGAGCATCACGCGCATCGCCAACACCACGAATTTCGCGGGATTGCAGCTTCTGGACGGCAGCCTGAATTATATCACCAGCGGCGTCAACACCGCGGATATCAGCAGTCTCCAGGTCTCCCAGGCGAATCTGGGGACACAGGCGACCCTTCCCGTCAACGTCAATGTCCTGGCCAGCGCCAAGACCGCCGCCCTGGAATTCCGCACCAGCGCCATCACCACCAGCATCACTCTGGAAATCGCCGGCAACAACGGCACCGAAACCCTTTCCTTTACCAGCGGCACCACCGCCAGCGCCATCGCCTTCGCCGTCAACCGCATCAGCGACGGCACCGGCGTGGCGGCCTCGCTGCTCAACGCCGCCAACGCCCATTCCGGTATCGTCTTCAACAGCCTGGGATACGGTTCGTCCAGCTATGTCTCGGTGCAGGCGCAGACCGGCAGCTTCGACACCACCGACGCCAAGGGCGACGTCGAACAACGCGCCGCCGGCGCTGATGTCGAGGCCACCGTCAACGGGGCCCTGGCCGTCGGCAACGGCTTGTCCATCAACGTCAATACCTCCGGCCTCAACCTCGACCTGACGCTGAGCAAGGCCTTCGGCATCGGACAGACGACTTTTGCCATCACCGGCGGCGGAGCGCTGTTCCAACTCGGGGCGGCCGTCAACAGCAACCAGCAGGTGAGCATCGGCATCCAGTCCGTGGCTGCCGACAACCTGGGCGACTCGGTGAACGGATTCCTGAACCAGGTTGCCACGGGCGGCACGGCGACGCTGATCGGCGGGCAGACCGCGCAGGCCAGCCAGATCATCGACGAGGCGATCAACCAGGTCGCGGTTCTGCAGGGCCGGCTGGGCGCCTTCGAGACCAACACACTGACCACCAACGTGAACTCCCTCAGCGTCGCGGTGGAAAACGTCACCGCCGCCAACAGCCAGATCGAGGATGCCGATTTCGCGGCCGAAACCTCGAACCTCACCCGCGCTCAGATTCTGGTGCAGGCGGGCACCAGCGTTCTGGCCACGGCCAACTCGACGCCGCAGGATGTGCTGAGACTCTTGCAGTAAGAATTCGCTCCGGCAACGTCTGAATAACAAGCCACACACCGGACGATGGCGGACCGTGCGATCGGTTCGCCATCGTCCGTTTTTCCGCAGCCGCCGGCACGTCCGAGAAGGCCGGCCCTTTCTTACCACATGCGCCGTGCGGTCCCTCCCGTCGTTAGAAATTGCACAACTCCCCTAAAGTGCCACAGATTCATCGTCGATGGAGCAGGTGTTCCGCCGAGCGCGACAACGTGTGGTGGTCGCTGGACACGAGCGGACAGAGCCGGAACCAGTGGACGGCCGCAAAGAGCGGGCTGTTCGGGAGCATGAAATGGTATGAGTAGCGTCATCAACACAAACGTCGCCTCGCTGATCGCACAGCGGGCGCTGAGTCAGAACAACGCATCGCTGAACACGAGCCTTCAGCGACTGAGCACGGGCTTGAAGATCAACAGCGGTGCGGATGATCCCGCCGGTTTGATCGCCAGCCAGGCGCTGTTGGCCGAATCGACCGGCATTTCCACTGCCATCGACAACGCCAATCAGGCCAATAACGTCATCGGTACCGCTGAAGGCGGCCTCAGCGAGGTCAGCTCCCTGCTGGTCCAGCTTCAGGGCCTGGTCAGCCAGTCGGCTAACACCGGTGCGTTGTCCCCGCAGGAGACGGCGGCCGATCAGCTACAGGTCGACTCGATCCTGAACACCGTCAACCGCATTGCCAATAACACGTCGTTCCAGGGCACGCAGCTTCTCAACGGCGCGTTGGCCTACACCACCAGCGGCGTGTCCAATTCGGACATCGGCAGCCTCCAGGTCAATGGCGCTGTCGTTGCCCACGGCTCGACCATCGCCGTCAATGTTCAGGTTCTCGCCAGCGCCACCACCGGCAAGATCACCTACACCGGCGGCGCTGTCGGCCACGGCGGCGTCACTCTGGAAGTCGCCGGCAATCTCGGCACCCAATCGCTCTCCTTCGCCTCCGGCACGGCCATCAGCGCCATCGCCGCCTCGATCAATGGCGTCACCAACTCCACTGGCCTGTCCGCCGCCATCGTCAACAGCGACCTCCAGGTCAACAGCCAGGGCTTCGGTTCCACCCAGTTCGTCGCCATTCAGGCGATCGACGGCACGTTCAGCGGCCTCAGCTCCAACACCGCGACCGGCTCAGATGCCAAGGTCAACATCAACGGCAGCGCAGCCGAGGTTTCCGGCCTGAACGTCACCTTCCGAACCTCTTCCCTGGACGTCTCGCTGACCTTGAAGAGCGCTTTCAATACCGCTGGAAGCACGTCGTTCCATATCACCGGCGGCGGGGCGAACTTCGCGCTGGGCCAACAGGTGACCGCCAGCGGCCAGGCGTCGATCGGCATTTCGTCGGTCGCCACCACGAACCTGGGCGACAGCGTCAACGGCTATCTCGATTCGCTCGGCACCGGCGGCGCCAACTCGCTGAGCAGCGGAAATCTCAATACCGCCCAGACCATTCTGACCAATGCGATATCGCAGGTCAGTAATCTCCGTGGCCGGCTTGGCGCGTTCCAGGACTATACCATCGGGTCCACGATCAATAGTCTGAGCGTTGCGTATGAAAACGCCAGTGCGGCGACCAGCGCCATCGAGGACACGAACTTCGCGCAGGAAACATCCAACCTGACGCGGGCACAGATCCTGACCCAGGCGGCGTCCACCGTGCTGTCGCAGGCCAACTCACAGCCGGCCAACGTGCTGAAGCTGCTCGGCTGATGCACGCAGCCGGCCGCTCCTCCGGCTCGCTCCATCCATGATTCCTCTTCCCCCGGTCTCTTGACCGGGGGTTTCTGTTGGGTCGCAAAGGAGAGTTCGCCCGTGCCGGGCCGCCGGGCGCCGCGGCCATGAGCGGCCGATAATAATGTGCATAATTCACTAACGTAAATGGCCGTCCGCGAGCCTTCACAGACCCATAACCCGCAGAAAATGAAAGATGTTTTGGACCGCTATAGCCTGACGACCCGACGCGCCGATGTATGGGCGGTTTGAGAAAAGCGGACTTTGATCGCCGAGCCATCGCCTGACTCACGAAAGGAGGTGTCAGGTCGCACTCGAATCACCTCCCGGTTGAACGCGCTGGCCGCAGCCGGCCTTGACGGGCCTGCCTTTGGCCACGCTCGCCGGGAACGTACAGGACGCCGGCGATGTTTCCCTTTGCCGACGACCGGACGCATTCAAGGGATTGAAGCTCGGTGCCCCCGCGTTTTGGGCCCGGGATCCATCATACGGACCAAGCCCCCTCACGGGCCACCGTTCAACGTCACGGAAAGACACAGACTATGAGCGTCATCAACACCAACGTAGCCTCGTTGATTGCACAACGGGCTTTGCAGCAGAACAATCAGGCACTCAATACCAGCCTTCAACGCCTCAGCACCGGCCTGAAGATCAACAGCGGCGCTGATGATCCCGCCGGACTCATCGCCAGCCAGAACCTCAAGGCCGAGCAAACCGGCATCTCCACCGCCATCGACAACGCCAATCAGGCCAACAACGTCATCGGCACCGCCGAAGGCGGCCTCAGCGAAGTCAGCTCCCTGCTCGTGCAACTTCAGGGCCTGGTCAGCCAGGCGGCCAACACCGGCGGGCTCTCCGCCGCCGAAACCGGCGCTGACCAGCTCCAGGTCGACTCCATCCTCAACACCATCAACCGCATCGCCAACAGCACGACCTTCCAGGGCACGCAGCTTCTCAACGGCGCCCTGGCCTATACCACCAGCGGAATCTCCAACACCGCCGTCGCCAACGTCGAGGTCAACAGCGCCCTGGTCCCGTCCGGCGGCTCCGTCGCCGTCAATGTCCAGGTCGTCGCCAGCGCCGCGACGGGCCAGATCACCTACACCGGCGGCGCCGTCGGCCACGGTGGAGTCACACTGGAGGTCTCCGGGAATCTTGGCACGCAGCAACTCTCCTTCGCCTCCGGGACCGCCGTCAGCGCCATCGCCGCCGCCATCAATGGCATCTCGACATCCACCGGCCTGTCCGCCGCCATCGTCAACAGCGATTTGCAGGTCAACAGCACCTCCTTCGGTTCCGGTCAATTCGTTGCCATTCAGGCGATCACCGGCACCTTCAGCGGCCTCAGCTCCAACACCTCGTACGGCGCCGACGCCAAAGTCAACATCAACGGCGCCCAGGCCGAAGTCGCCGGTCTGGATGTGAACTACCGAACCGGCGCATTGGACGTGTCCCTTACGCTGCAAAAGACGTTCAACAAACCCGGCACGACCAGCTTCAATATCACCGGCGGCGGCGCCACCTTTGCCCTGGGCGACAAGGTCACCACCACCAACAAGGCCTCGATCGGCATCGGGTCCGTTGCCACCGGCAACCTCGGCGACTCGATCAACGGGTATCTCAATTCGCTTGGCACTGGCGGCGCTAACTCGCTCACCAGCGGCAACCTGCCGACGTCCCAGGTCATCCTCGCCAACTCGATTTCCCAGGTCAGCAATCTCCGCGGCCGGCTGGGCGCGTTCCAGGATTACACCATCGGGTCCACGATCAACGACCTGTCGGTCGCCTACGAAAACGCCTCTGCCGCCGATTCAAATATCGAGGACACGAACTTCGCGGCCGAAACCTCGAATCTCACTCGTGCCCAAATCCTGACCCAGGCCGCCAGCACCGTCCTGGCCCAGGCCAATACCACCCCGCAGCAGGCCCTCACTCTGCTCCGCGGCGGATAATTCCCCCGCGTAATCGCACCCCGGCCGCATGGATAAATCCATACGGCCGGGAAATTCTCCCGTCCATCGCGCCCCGGCCCACCCAATGGCCGGGGCGCTTTTGTTGGTTTTCCATCTGTGCCATTGACGGATCGCGCCCCAGCGCTGAGGCTAGGCACACCTATGAATTCAACCGGCCAGGCCCTCGGCTCTACCGCGCCCCAACCGAACAGTCCCATCAGCGCCGCCCGGCTCAGCCTCGGCCTTCTGCTTGCCATCAATCTCTTCAACTACGTCGATCGCCAGATCCTGGCCGCCGTCGAACCGGATGTACAGCAGCAGTTCCTTCCCAAAGACCTCAACGCCGAGTTCAAGATGGGCCTGCTGGCCACGGCGTTTCTCGTCGGCTACATGGTGACCGCGCCGCTGTTCGGCTGGCTCAGCAATCGCATGTCGCGCTGGGTTCTCATCGGAATCAGCGTCGCGCTCTGGAGTCTGGCCAGCGGCGCATCGGGCCTGGCCGGCGGGTTCACGGCCCTGCTCATCACGCGCCTTTTCGTCGGCATTGGCGAGGCCGGCTACGGGCCGGCAGCACCGGCCATTATTTCCGATCTCTATCCGGTCTCGCGCCGCGGTTCGGTGTTGGCGTGGTTCTACATGGCCATCCCCGTCGGCAGCGCCATCGGCTATGCCTTTGGCGGAAAAATGGCCGAGCGATTCGGCTGGCAATGGGCTTTCTATGCCGTTGTCCCGCCCGGGCTGCTCATCGCACTGGTCTGCATGTTCATGAAAGACCCGCCCCGCGGCGCGGTCGATGGGATCAGTCCCGCCGGCGCTGCGCTGGCCGCCAACGCCCATGCCCCGGCCCGCGCGCGGCTTGGCGATTATCTGCAGATCTTCCGCATCAAGTCCTTTACGCTCGACACCCTCGGCATGGCCGCCATGACCTTCGCCATCGGCGGAATTCAGTATTGGATTCCGCGCTATTTCCACAAGGAGCGCGGCCTGCCGTCCGGACACGCCAATCTCGTCTTCGGCGCGATTGTCGCCGCCGCCGGGCTGATCGCGACCTTCATCGGCGGATGGACCGGCGACCGTCTGCGGACGCGGTGGCCGGGTGCGTATTTCCTGGTCTCGGGGGTGGCGATTTTCATCTCCTGCCCGTGCGTGATCCTGATGGTCTACACGCTGGGAACATGGTCGTGGATCTGGCTGTTCGCGGCCGCTTTCTTCCTGTTCTTCAATACCGGCCCGAGCAACACGATTCTGGCCAACGTCACGGATCCGTCCATCCGCGCCGCCGCGTTCGGGCTCAACATCCTGGTCATTCACGCCCTGGGTGATCTGGTTTCGCCGCCATTGCTTGGCGCGATCATATCTCATCAAGGGTGGAACGCCGCATGGGGATTGGTCACGATCGTAATGGCCGTGGCCGGAGCCATCTGGATGCTCGGCGCCAGATACCTCCAGAGCGATACGCTGGCCGTCCTCCAGGGCCGGACAGCGCCCACAAGTGATTCACACCCCGGCGGGGCATGATCGAACCAGTTCGCTCAGATTTGTCGCCGGATCTTTGAACGCTTCCTCGTTCCCGTCGATGCGGGCGCGACTGCCGACCAGTTGCCGCAGCCATTGGTCGTCGCCGGCGTGTCCCACGGCCATAACCTGTGCCACGCGCCCATCGGCCGCGATTCCGATCTCGATGAAATCGGGCGAATCGACATTGGGCGTGCCCCGCATCAGCCGCCGATCCACCTGCCGGCCCTCGCCCCAGACACTGAGCGACAGATCGAATACATCGCTGAAGAAGTAGTTGACGGCATTGTATCTGGCCTCACCGCCGGCCATATTCGCGCCGGCGATCGTGCCCGTCACCGTCGCGTTGTCCCAGTGATCCAGAACGCGGTGCTTGCCGAAGAGCGGATCGAACACCGCCGCGCAGTCGCCCGCCGCATACACGGCCGGATCGCTGGTGCGGCAATGGTCATCCACGATGATTGCCTTGCCCGCGCCCAGCGGCGTGCCGCGGAGAAGATCCTTGTTGGCCGTTGCCCCGATGGCACCGATGACAAAATCGCACGGCAGGCTCGTCCCGGTTCCCAGTTGAACGCCCTGCGCCCGACCATCGCCCTCGATGCGCTGCGCCGGTTGGTCCGTGTGAACCACGACTCCGTGCTTTTCCAGGTATCGCGTCATGAACCGGCCGGTTGATTCGCCGGCGAATTTCGCCCACGGCCAATTTCGCGCGATCAGGTCGGTTTCCATCCCCATTTGCCGAAGCGATGCCGCCAGTTCGACGCCCAGCACGCCGCCTCCGATGATCACACAGACGCCTCGCGAGCCATCCAGCCGATGCGGCCGGCCCTCGCGCACCGCCTTGGCCACTGCCGTTTGCAACCGCTCGGCATCCTCAATCGTTCGCAGATAGAAAACGCCCGGCAACGCATGGCCGGCAATGCTCAACGGCTGTGGACTTGCCCCCGTCGCCAAGAGCACCTGGTCGAAGGAAATCTCCTCGCCGCTGTCCAGCGTCACCGTGTGCCGGCCATTGTCGAGGCGAACCGCCCGCCGTCCCGTGCGCAGCGCTACGTCATGGCCGGTCATCCAATCGGCAGCCAGCGTAAACAGCGACTCGCGCGAACTGGTCCGGCGGAGATACCCCTTGCTGAGGGGCGGCCGATGGTACGGCCGGCTGGATTCCTGGCCGATCATCATCACGGACCCGCGGGAATCGCGCTGACGAATGGCCCCAGCCGCGGCACTTGCGGCCAGCCCACCGCCGACGATCAGATAATGGACATGCGGCAAACTCATGGCACCACCATCATCGCCACCCAGAAATGATACTGTCTGGGCGGTCCGGTTGTTCGGCATAAGGATATGCCGTCAAGACGTTTGACGGAGTGGCAATCTTGGAGTATCATAAAATCCGGATTAACGGATGGAACAAACGACGGCGTCGCCAAGGGTGCTGATTGAGCGGTTGGATTCCTTGTCGGATCCCATCCGCCTTCGCCTATTGCTCCTGCTCGAACGCGACGAGCTGGGGGTGGCCGATCTTTGCGATATTCTCCAGCTTCCCCAATCTACTGTCAGCCGGCATCTTAAGATGCTGGCTGACATGCAGTGGCTCAAGAGCCGACGGCAGGGGACCAGCCATCTCTTCCGCATGAACGCCGACCAACTGCCGTCCGACGCCCGTCAACTCTGGGCCATCGCCCGCCAGCAAAGTGATCTCTGGCCCGTGAACCGTCTCGATCAGCAACGGCTGGCCGATCTGCATCGCCGCAAACAGCAAGCCCAGGCCGCCTTCTTCGCCGGCGCTGCCGGGCAATGGGACAAACTCCGCGGCGAACTCTACGGCCACTATTTCAGCCAGGCCGCCACGCTCTCGATCCTGTCACCCGACTGGGTCGTGGCCGATCTCGGATGCGGATCCGGCTCGATCGCCGCCGCCATCGCCCCCTTCGTCTCCCGCGTCATCTGTGTCGATCAATCCCCCGCCATGCTCGACGCCGCGGCGCGTCGAACCGCTTCACTTCCCAACATCGAACTTCGCCAGGCGACCCTCCCATCCCTTCCGCTGGATAGTCAATCCTGCGATGCCGCATTGCTCGTGCTTACTGTCACATACGTTGCCTCGCCTCCGGCCGTTCTGCTTGAAGCGTCGCGCATTCTCCGCACACGCGGCCGACTCGTCATCGTCGATCTGCTCGCCCACGATCGCGAAGACTTCCAGCAGCAGACCGGCCAGCAGCATCGCGGGTTTGACTCCACGCAGATCGTCGAGATGATGCAACAGGCCGGACTGGGCCAGATTCGCTTTCGCGAACTTCCCATAGAACCGGCCGCCAAAGGTCCGCCGCTTTTTGTCGCGTCAGGTTCCGCTGTCAACAACGTCAACAACCACAAGGAGATTCATTCATGACCGCCACCGCAACCCAGCCCACCAAGGGCCTGTCGTCTTTGGAATTCAAAGTTGCCGATCTTTCTCTGGCCGATTGGGGCCGAAAGGAAATCCTCCTCGCCGAGCAGGAAATGCCCGGCCTGATGACCGTCCGCGCCGAATTCGCGGCCCGCAAGCCGCTGGCCGGTCTGCGCATCATGGGATCGCTGCACATGACGATCCAGACGGCCGTGCTCATCGAGACTCTCGCCGCACTGGGCGCCAATGTGCGCTGGTGCTCCTGCAACATCTTCAGCACGCAGGATCATGCCGCCGCCGCCGTGGCCGTCGGGCCCACCGGCACGGCCGCTCATCCCGCCGGCGTCAGCGTCTTTGCCTGGAAGGGCGAGACCCTCGATGAATACTGGTGGTGTACCGAACGCGCCATCGACTTTGGCGATGGCCAGGGCCCCAACCAGATTGTCGATGACGGCGGCGACGCCACGCTTCTCATCCACAAGGGCGTCGAATACGAGACCGCCGGCAAGGTTCCCTCTCCCGACACCGCCAAGAGCGAGGAATTCAAGGTCATCCTCAAACTCCTGGCCGATCAGATGAAGAAATCGCCCCAGCGCTGGCACAAAGTCGCCGCGGCCGTCCAGGGCGTCAGCGAGGAAACCACCACCGGCGTGCATCGCCTTTACGAAATGCAGAAGGCCGGCACGCTGCTCTTCCCCGCCATCAACGTCAACGACTCGGTTACCAAGAGCAAGTTCGACAATCTCTACGGTTGCCGCCATTCGCTGGTGGACGGCCTGATGCGCGCCACCGACGTCATGCTCAGCGGCAAAGTCGCCGTCGTCTGCGGCTACGGCGATGTCGGCAAGGGCTGCTGCCAGTCGCTTCGCGGCCAGGGCGCCCGCGTCGTCGTCACCGAAATCGATCCCATTTGCGCCCTCCAGGCCGCCATGGAAGGTTACCAGGTCCTCACCCTCGAAGATGTCATCGGCACCGCCGACGTCTTCATCACCGCCACCGGCGACACCAGCATCATCACCGCCGAACACATGTCCATGATGAAGGACAAGGCAATCGTCGGGAACATCGGCCACTTCGACGATGAGATCGACATGGCCGGCCTCAAGCAGGTGCCGGGCATCAAGAAGACCAACATCAAACCGCAATATGACATGTGGACGTTCCCCGACGGCCACAGCGTCCTGATCCTCGCCGAAGGCCGCCTGCTCAACCTCGGCTGCGCCACCGGCCATCCGAGTTTCGTCATGTCCGCCAGCTTCACCAACCAGACCATCGCGCAGATCGAGCTGGCCATGAACAAAGGCAAATACGAAAAGAAGGTCTACGTTCTGCCCAAGCACCTTGACGAGAAGGTGGCCCGCCTCCACCTTGACAAGCTCGGGGTGAAACTCACCCGACTCACCCCCGCCCAATCCAACTACCTGGGCGTCAACCCCGACGGCCCGTTCAAGAGCGATCACTACCGTTATTGAGCAGACAAAATATCTCTCGCAAAGGCGCAGAGGAAGAATTCCCGCATCCAATGCCCCGGATTTCCTCTGCGCCTTTGCGCCTCTGCGAGGTGCATCTTCATATCTTGTTGTCCTGATGGCACTTACAAACCGGCCAAGAAAACGAAAAAGTCTGTGTTGCAAAATACAGGGCGGTTGGGTAATTTAGGGGAAGTTGTGAAGTGAGTGAAGCGATCTTGGTTTGCAATCGTTTCCGATAGGTGTCGTAACTGCTTAATGACGATGGTTTTGCGGCCGTAATGACTGAAGAATAAGTGCGCCCTCGGATGGGTGAATTCCCCGTATCCTACCACGATGCCGCAGCCGTACCTAGCCCGTCGGCTGCGGCATCTTTTTTGGCCGCCCCGTGCCCGGCCCCAGGATCGGAAATCTCGAACCTCGAATTTGCCGTCTCCCGCTGACTTGAACCCCTAACCCCTTACCATACAATCCCTTCCATGACACAAAGCGACGGCCAGTGGACGGTCCGCCGCATTCTTGAATGGACTGCCCCGTTTCTCGCCCGCAAGGCCGTCGATTCCCCGCGACTCTCCGCCGAAATGCTCCTCGCCCATGTCCTGGCCGTCCCGCGCATCCGCCTCTTTATGGAATACGACAGCCCGCTCCCCGACGCCGCCCTGGCCACCTACCGCGATCTCGTCCGCCGAGCCGCCGATCACGAACCCGTCGCCTATCTCACCGGCCGCGCCCCGTTCTTCAGCCTCGATTTTCACGTCACCCGCGATGTCCTGATCCCCCGCCCTGACACGGAAACGCTCGTCGAAGCCGCTCTGTCCCTCCTCCGCAAGCAGCCCGCCATTGAATCCCCGCGCATCCTCGACCTCTGCACCGGCAGCGGCTGCGTCGCCGCCGCCCTGGCCGCCAACTGCAAATCCGCCACCATCCTCGCGATCGACAACGCTCCGGCCGCGGCCGCCATCGCGGTCAAGAACATCGAACAACTGAAACTCTCCGACCGCGTGACAATCGCCATCGGCGATCTGTACTCTCCATTGGAAACAGCCGCCGACAAACGCCCCTTCGACATGGTCGTCGCCAACCCGCCATACATTCCCACCGCTCAAATCCCCACGCTCGACAAAAGCGTCCGCGACTACGAACCCCTCCCGGCCCTCGACGGCGGCCCCGACGGCTTGGCCATCCACCGCCGCATCCTCGCCGGCGCCGCCGCCCACCTATCCTCGGCCGGCCACATCCTTCTGGAGATCGCCTTCGACCAGGGTCCGCGCGCAAAGGAACTTGCGACCCAGTATCCTGACTTGAGTAACCCTCGCCTGCTCAAGGATCACGCCGGCCACGACCGCGTGCTGGCACTTTCCAAATCGTGAGAATCGGCCAGACCCTCACTTCCCGCAGCATTTCTTGTATTTCTTGCCGCTGCCGCACGGGCACGGATCGTTGCGGCCGATCTTCGGGGCGGCGTTGCGGATGGGTTTCACCGGTTCGGCATATTCGCTCGAAAAGTCGCCGGCCGGAAGCGGACTGTCCCACTTCCCTTGATCTCGGGTATCGTCGCCAGCCGGGAGGCTATTGCCGCTCTTGCCCAAGCCCTCTCCAATGCGGCCGAACAGCCCGCCAAAGTAGGCACGCCGCTCGGCCGCTCGATTGGCGCGAGCCTCGATCAGCTCTCGCCAGGCGGCTTCCTCGGGCAACGTCACTCCCGCCATGACGGCCGCGGCAATCAGACCTTGGCAGAAGTCCATTACCTCAGGATCCTTCGGGAACTTCGCGATAAGCGGGCGGGATTCGTCCAGCCCCGCCAGCGAACCCAGTTCGGTCAGGTCAACCAACAACGTGTCAATAAGGGGCTCACCCTCATCATGATGGTTGGGATCGGCCTCAATCGCTTTCTCCACATCCACCAACTTCAGCAGGGCGGCCTCGCATTCTGGAAGCTTAATGGCGGCCAAAGAATTGTGCGCATACAGCCGCACATGCCAGGGTTTGCCCGGATAGAAGCTGACGATGCGATCGACGACGCGGAGAGTGGCGATGCGCGGCAGCGAGCGATTCACTTCCTCCCGCAACACGTCGGTGTCGATCGCCAGCTTCTCCACAATTGCGTCAATGCCCGGTTCGTAACGCGCCCGACCCAGAACCTGCACGGCGAAGATGGACCGCCAACCGTTGTCGGCCGACTCATCGCCCAGCGTGGATATGGCCTGCTGGCAGACCGCCTCGCCGCCGCGCGCCGCCGCTTCGATGAGCGCATCGCTCAGGCCGACGTCAAACTTGCCGTTGTATCCATCGCCTACATCCCGCCCGTGCTGCATGAGGCGATCCCATGCTGCGGCGGCCGGCTCGTCGAGCAGACCGAGCCGCAATTTCAAATGCTCTTTGACTTTCGCCGGCAATTGCTGGCACGCCAGCAACTCATCCCGGTTACGCGCCACCAAAGCCAATTCCAAATCGCGGATTGCCTGCTGGTAATGAAATTCAAAATCCTTCTGAGCTTTCGACGCCAGCGCCTGCACAAGCCGGCGGAACGAACCCTCCGTCTGCGGAAGACGGCTCAACTCGGTGGCAAAGTTCAGCGTCTCTTCACTCTCTCCGAAGCGATCAAGGACGGCCCAGTAATGGTCCGCCGTCAGCGGTCCGAAGTTGAAACTATTGCGGAAATATCTCTGCGCGTGCTGGCGCACGATCGGATCATCGTGTTGCAGAAACGGCACAACCTGTTCCGGCATCAACATGCGAATTCCTCGAAAAATTCAACCATAACCGCTTGGCCGCCAAGAATGGAGTCCCCATTTTCGCATCGGCAAAGAAATCGCGGCGTCCAAAGAACGCCCGGCAACCGCGCCACAACCACCTGCGCAACCCGAGCGGATCAATTGCCCCCGATCGGCTGAATCGGAAAGCCCCGGCAGCGCCGCATTCGATTTTGCCGAAGGCGTCTGGCGGCGCTCAGACCCATCCATGGAAGCACCGTTGCCGCTCCAATCAGCCAAAGCGGAATCCTCACAGTGTATGTCGCCCCCCAATCGGGCCACGTGTCCTCAAGCAGGTCGAACCGCTCGTCGGCTCGGAGAAACATATATAGCGGATAGTCCCAGGAAAATCCCCATCGTTGTCGAGCGATGTCCGACACCAGCCGTAACTCGGAGGCCTCGCAATACATGAAGGGCCAATTGACGCTGCCCTCGAAGCGCGTGGCCTTCACCGCGATCACGTCGCCGCTGACGATGCCGAACTCCCATGTACCACTGCTGTAGCCGTCCATTGCCCAGAAACTGCGTCCCCACAACACGGCGATCGCGCCAGCCATCGTCAACAATATCAGCACCATGGCCGCACGCGCTCCGTGCGGCCGACGATCCGGCCGGCGCCATCCCCACAGAACCATCGCGGGAACCGCCAGCACCCACGCCGCCAGCGACGCCAGGCTCCATGCCCGGCCGCCCTCGGCCTCGAATCGCGCCCGTGGTGCAATCGGCCTTCCCCACGACTGTAGCGTCAGCATTGCCATCTCGCGCGTCACCTCGGACGCATCGCTGTCCGGCGGCAACTGCGCAGCGGCTTGCAGCAAGCGGGCGTTGGTATCCGATTTGAGGGATCGAAGAACGCGGACGCCGTCCCAGCGCAATTGCGGATCGGAAGACCCAATCCAACCCTGGGCCAGCTCTTCGCTGCGAGCGTCCACTGGAACGAAAAGAACGCTTTTCGACCAGCTCGCCGGCCGTCCGAATGTGCAAATCGCCTCGCCGACGACGGTACCGGCCGGCCGGACGCAATACGGCGCGATCGCCGCCAGCAATTCATCGCGGGTCTGGAAACTCCGCAAACTCATATTGGGAATGTCCGCCACGCCGGGCGCAGTCAGGTCCATCGGCAAGCCCACATCGTCCATGAACATGTTCCTGTCGAGCGTCAGCGGAACGTTCGCGCACAACGGCTCGGCTCTGGCATAGCGGCTTCCCTTGACCATGACAAAGAGCTGTTGAGCATCGCCGGCCGAAAAAGTGACCCAGCCATAATCGGCAACCCAAAAAACGGTGTTCGCTCCCCGCGCGCTCCCGACCAGCGATTCATCCACCCGCACAGTGACCTTCCACCAAAGTGGCGTATTCACCGGCGCCGACGGCGGCAACGCCTTGACCGTTTCCTGAATATGCCCAATCACGACGCAATCCGCGGCCGCCACCCGCAGTTCGATGCTTTGAGCCATCGACGGTGTTGCCCCAAGGGCCAAAGCCGGCCAATTCAGGAGAACGAGCAGAACGAAAATCCCCAGCCGGCGCATGCCGACCATGATACCAATTGTGGTTCATCCGCCAATCGCCGGCCATCATGTGTTACATGCCGGACCGCAGCGCATCGAGATGCCGGCCGAAATGCTCGTCGAGAATCTTCGTATACAGCGCCTTGTTCTCTGTTACGACTTGTCGGAACAGCGGCCCGAACGTCGCGTCCGTCAGCACCGATCCGAACGTGCAGTGGAGAATCTGCCGGCCGGGATCGGTCAGCCCCGCGCCGGCCGGTACATCCGACCACAGGCCCAGGTACATCTTCTCCAGCTTCCGCACATCCTTGACATCGCTGGCCGGCGGCGCTGAATCCAGCGTGGCCGACACGTGATACGTCGCCCGGTCCGTGTTGTACCGCCCGCGCGAGAAGTCGATCAGCCGCCGGAACAAATCGCCGTCCGTCTGCGCCACCACGCGCAGCGCTTCCAGATAGCTCGTCCCGGCCGTCTTTACGTGGAATACGCCATTGGTGATCTTCGCCAGCGACTTATAGACCGTCAGCTTGTCCGATCCGCTATGCAGGCTGAGTTTATACGGCCCCAGCAGCTTGGCGACGGCCGCGTGCTCGGCCAGCGATTTCTCAAACGCCGCCTTGCTTCCCTTGAAATCCACGCCTTTCTCGAAATCGCCCACAAACCGCGGAGCGAGGCTCACCAGCTTCATCCCGCTTTTCAGGCATTGATCGGCGATGATGTAATGCTCGGCCGTCGTCGTCGGTTGCGGCGTCTCATCCACGCTCAATTCGATCTCGAACGGCTGCTTCAGGCCGGTCGCGGTCTTGGCGATGTGCTTCGACAGCGAAATCGCCAGTTGGATCGCCTTGCCATATTTCACGGCCGCACGCTTGCAGGCCGCTTCGGTCAGGTCGATCGTCCCGGCCGCACCCAGCGAAATTTTCTTGCCCTGGTACTGCGCAACCCACGGCGCCACGCCCGCCACCAGCTTGAACTTCTCCTCGATCTGCTGCGGCGTGTAATCATCCGCCTGTGCATCCACCTCGCCGGAGGGATCGATGGTGAAGAAAACAAACCCGGCCGCCGCCGTCCGCTCGATATCGGCCGGCGTCTTGAGATGGTCGGCATCCGCCCCATGCTCGCCGGTGTAGCCGACGATCGCCAGTGCGTTCATCGCATCGCCCATGACGCCCGTGGGCGTGCGGTTGGTCCGCGTCATTTCGCGGATGGATTGCTGGGCGAAGATCGGCAGGATCGACCCGCCGCAGCGCCTGAGCGCCACCGCGTGTCCCTCCGTCGCCAATCCCAGCCGATCGCCAAACCCAAAACTCGCCCGCGTTCCCAGCGCCGTCGGCTTCTGCACCTTTGTTGTTGCTGCCATGACTCTAAACTCCAGATTTGCGTTATTCGCACACGACGACGGCCAGCCCGGCAACGCGTCCAGGAATCCAACCGCCGACGCTCGGTGCGCAATCCCCGGCCGGCTATCAATCCGGCCGAGTTCGATGCCCGCCATGATACGACAAATCTCCCCGGCCCGCGAATAGCAGGGGGAGCAAATCGTCAATTAGCCTCAGCGGCCATGCAAGCGTTATCGATCCGCCAGCCGTATGCTGAGTTGATTCTTCGGGGGATCAAGCCGATCGAATTCCGCTCGCGGCCAACGCGGGTTATCGGGGAGCGATTTTGGAGTTATGTTTCGTCGCAAAAGGTCATCGGCGTTTGACCCGTCTCTTGCCGGGCCGGTATACTCGATTTATGCAAGCCGTCGAATTTACCGTCGAATTGAGTGATAAACCGGTGGTGGCGATTCCGCGAGAGGCGGCTGCGCAACTGCCGGCAAGCGGGCTGGCCCGGGTCATCATTCTGACGGGAAATGACGAGCAGGAGCGGCAATGGCGGCTGGGGGCGTACAAGCAATTCGCCAGGGATGATTCGCCGGAAGACGCCGTTTACGGCACGCTGAAATAGGAAGCAATGTTCGGCGACATCTATCTGTGCCAATTCCCTTTCAAATCCGGCGCGGTCAGCAAGCCGCGACCGGCGTTGGTCTTGTTTGACCTGGCGGCGGATGCGGTGATTTGCCGGATCACTTCCGTCGCACGGACAGGGCGCTTGGATATCACGCCGGCCGACTGGAACGCGGCGGGCTTGCTGAAGCCATCCGTAGCCCGGCTTGACCGTCTCGTGACGGCGGAAAAGACTGTTCTCAGCCGGCTGCTCGGGCAACTCACCGTCGCCGACCAACAGGCCGTGCGCCAGGCGTGGAACCCTCACATGCGGCTTTGACCGGCCGACAACAGGGGCATGCGAGCGTTATCGAATCAAAGGAGCGGGAGTCTTTGATGAGCCGAAATGCATCAAAGTCTCCCGAGCCCGTTGAATTTTCTGCTTCAAGCCAGGATGCGCCGCACGAAATCGAAATCGATTTCCTTGAGGTCTTTATCGTCCGCTCCCAGAGGGTAATTTGTGGCGTCCGACGGCGCCTGGCCGCTCAGTCCACCAGGCTGTGATCTTGATAACCACCTTTCCAAAAGCTCTAGGCGTCTTATCGTGTTGCGCGCCTTCATACCGAGCTGAACCTCCCGTAGCGCCAAGTACGCAAAACATCGCACTTGAATACAAGAGTCTTCAGATAAGATTAGCCGTGCAAGGAAGTGTGCGATGGCTGCATTGCGAGTGCGTTGGTAATGGCGTCCTAGCCAGTCAATTGCTGTAACCCGGTTGCCCCAGTCTGGGTCATTTTCAGCAATGCCCTGGCACATTTCCGCAAATGCACCACGCAGCTCGCCCGGGCATTTGTTACTAAGTTGAATTAACGCGGCACCTCGAACTCTCTTATCCGGATCAGTCAGAAGCGGAAACGCAAACTCGCCGCCCTTAAGAATAGCTTCGCCATGAGAGCCACTGATGCTCCTCAGGAATTCATCACGTTCGGACATATCGCTTCTCCGGCAAGGACGAGCGGGGCGTTCCGCGTAACTGAAGTCGCCGCGGCCCGGCAATTGATCCTGGACCGAACTATGTTCCACCCATTCATTTCGCCTCGCATGTCACCGGGGCGGCGCGTGGCTGCCGGACGGCTCGCGTTCCATACGGTTCGTCCTAGCCCAACCTTCGCACGTTGAGTGCGTTTCGGGATTTTTCGCGCCGATTTTCGG